>CALLMF010000006.1 GCA_938006335.1 uncultured Granulosicoccaceae bacterium
TAGTCACCATGAAACTGCACGTACAAGGCGAACAGGATGATGAACGGCACCAGCAGTCGTGTGATGACCTGCAGGACGCGGTGGGTTTGTCGCGGGTAGCGCTTCATGTGTCTGCCTTGTCGATCACTTGTGCGTCGTCCACGGGACGCCGCCGACGCAGGCCGAGGATGCCGAGCACGGCCACGCCGGCGGAAAACACAACGACCACTTCTCCGAGCGTGTCGTAGCCGCGGTAGCTCGCCAGCACCGATGTCACCATGTTGGGCGGACCAACCTCATCAGGGGATTGCTCGACGTAGCGCGCGCCCACCTCCGGGTGGGTATGCGCAGGCGAATCGGCGCTCCCGTAGAACGGCATGTCCAACGTACCGTAGATCAGCAGACCGCCCGAAATGACCACAAACAAGAGCGCGACAAGACTGTCGTGCCCACGCGGCTTCTGGCGATCGGTCGTAAGACGCAGCGTGCCGAGATAAAGAATGGTGGAGATACCCGCACCAACCGCCGCCTCGGTGAAGGCCACATCGACCGCGTCCATGACGATGAATGCACCCGCCGCAATCAGACTGTAGATGCCAAGCAGAATGACCGCCGCAAGCAGATCCCGCAGCACGATGATGCCGATGGCGCTGATCACGAGAAAGCTCAGCAGTACGCAGACGACGAGGGTTTCCATGTCAGGCGTCCTCAGCGTCGGTCGCGTCGACGCGTGAACGCGCCAGTCGTGTGGCCGCCTCCGACGATTCGAGCAACGGTTTGCCCTGGCCATCGACAGGGACCTGACCGGTCAACAGCGCAGTCTTGGCGAGTACGTGAGAAGCGGTCGGTGCAGTAAGCAGCGTGAACACGACGATCATCAGGAGCTTGATAGCCGCCATGAAACTGCCAAAAACGACGAGCGCTTGCAGGATCAGCACAAACCCGAGCACGAGGGTCGCCCCGGTATCGGTCACGCTGGCCGAGTGCAGACGCGTGTAGAGGTCTGGCAGGCGCACCAGGCCTACCGCACCCGAGACCAGAAAAACGATGCCGACAATGGCGAGTGGCCAACTGACAACGGCTAACAGGAAATCAGTCATCAGCGTGAGAGTCAGTAGTCGTCTTCGGAGTAGTGGCTGGTTCCCGGATCAGGCAGCTCGAAGAACTTGAGTATGGCGACCGTTCCGATGAAGTTGATCAGCGCGTAGGCCAGAGCGATGTCCAGAAACTCCGGACGCCCCATCAGGAATCCGGTGGCGGCGATCAGAAGCACCGTTTTGGTGCCGAGTGAATTGACCGCGAGCACCCGATCAAAGAGGCTTGGTCCAAGCAGAGCCCTGATCAGTGTCATCAACATGGCCACGAGTACGGCGATCAAGATCACGGCATACAAGGTCATCGGGATCTCCCCGGCAGAATCCGACCACTCGGCGTCCTGGCGGTGATGTCGGGTTCGATCCGAGCCACCTGGCGAGCCATGGCGCCTTCGGCGAGCCCGGCCAACGACGACGCATCGAGTGCGTGGACCAGCACCTGGCCGTCAGGTGTGAACGAGATGGCCGTCGTGCCCGGGGTCAGCGTGATGGAATTGGCATAGATCACGTCGCCGAGCTCACTGTCCGGGGTCGCATCGACCGCACCGATGGCCGGGTTCAGGTTCATCGAGGGCGAGAGCACTCGGCGCACGACGCCGATGTTCGATCGCATGATCTCGACCAGCAGCCATCGCCAGTAGTTGAGTAACCTGAACGGACGAAAGTACAGCGGCTGACCACGATGGGTGAGTACGCGCAGGCGCACGGCAAGCCAGGTGACCACGGCAACCGACAGGAGGCCCAGCAGGAGCAGCTGCACCTTGAAATAGCCGGACAGCAGCAACCAGGTTGCACAGAGGATGAGGATGAGGGCGAGCGTCAGTGGTTTGCTCATGCCGTGGGCGTCTTGAACCAAACCGCCAATTTTACCACGAGCACACCGCATCGGCTCGGACAGACCCGCGCCAAAGCCCAGCCAACCGAGCTTTTGGCCAGATTGTTCCACGTCGTTGCTCCGACGCCTCAACCAACAGTGTTAATCGCATGTCACAACGCGCCAGGTAGGTAGTTGATAGGCTCTGGTAGCGGCGGGAACCGGTAGACGCGCCCACCAGAAAACCGATTCGACAAGATAACGCTATCGCTGACGCCCCGCTTGCCATGTGAATTTTTTCTCCCCGGCCTTCCTTTGGAGAACGCGTCGACAGGTCGCGTACGCCGCCGGAACCTTCTTCGGTGCCTGGGGACACAGCTGACACCTCGTCCATGGCCATTTGGGCCGGTCGAGCGTCATCGAAACGCCGTCGGCATCAAACATGCAGGTCGTCGCCGTTGGGACACCTAACAAACCGAGCTCTCCAAACCACCATGCCCAGACCCTTGCACATGCGCCGCAACACGATCTGCGCATCGCTGATCGCGGCGGTCATTTTTCTCGGTGCGTGCAATTCCGGTGGTGGCTCCTCCGGCAGCGCCACCGACCCTAGCGGCGACTTCGCCATGGACGTCGGGGCCGTGGGCGAGCTGATCGAGGGCAGTAGCGATGCGCTGTTCATCCCGGTGAACATCGAGCGCAGCAATGGCTACTCCGGCAGCGTCACGCTCCGGGTGGAAGGACAAACCAGAGACGACGTCGCCGAGCTGACCGCTCGATACCCGAACGAGGCGTTCACGCCCGATAACGATTCCGGCGGCGTGCTTCTCAACCTTGCCATTGCCGATCTGGCGCTGATGCCCCACACGCGCAGCCTCGTGCTCATCGCGAGCGACGGCGTCGACGAGCACCGCTACCCCATCGAGGTCTCGGTCGAGCCGGTCAACGCACCTGACGTCTACCTGCTGATCGGCCAGAGCAACATGGTGGGCTCCTCCGGCGAAGGCACCCGCGAGGCCTATCCCGGCGGCCCTGACGAGAGCAACGTACGGGTCAAGCAATTGAATGTGACCTACAACGACATGTTCGGCACCTTTGCCACCGCTGACGCGTACACCGATCCGTCAGCCAACATCCGCGAGCCCGCGATCACGGTTGCCGAAGATCCCTTGCACGTGCCCCGTGGCGAATTCGCCGATGATGGCGCTGCCAAGAGTGACTCCTACATCGGCCTCGGTCTGACCTTCGGCAAACAGGCCCTCAACGACACCACGCGTGAGGTGGTGCTCGTGCCTGCCGCCTGGTCCGGTTCCGCATTCTGTGCCAACGACGATGGCCCGACTGGACAGTGGAATGCAGGTCCCACGACCAATCCTGCTCTGGGCAACACCCTGCTGTACGACCGTGCGATCACCCGAGTAGACAACGCCTTGGCAGAAACCGGTGGCATCCTGCGCGGCATTCTCTGGCATCAGGGCGAGAGTGATGCCAACGAGATCTGCGCGCCGCTCTACCGGGACAACCTGGTTCGACTGATCGAATCGATGCGTTCGGACATTGCCGTGGATGCCCGTGGCGCCGCGGCACGCGGACCCGATGTCAATATCCCCTTCGTCGTCGGGACCCTGTCGGTCGGTGGCGATGTCGCGGAATACACCGCACCCAAGCTGCAGATCGACCAGACCTTGCGTGACATGCCCAACCAGGCGCGGCACGTGGGTTTGTCGCTGCACGACGATCTCGTCCCACCGGCCTACCCGTGCGGCAATGGCGGTTGCATTCACTTCGGGCCCGAAGCGTATCGAGAGATGGGTCGTCGCTACTACGCTGCCCTTCGCGACGCGGCCTTCGAGCAGTCCGATGGCGACCTCAGTGTCAGTGACGGCTCGTGAACGCCGTCATCGCTTTGTCACCCAGTCGCCGACCCTGATCTAGACTCGACCGGTGACAAACGCGACCAACAGCCCTCGAGTACGACTGCACGCGCTGCAATACTTGCGCGCGGTGGCTGCGCTCGCCGTGGTGTACAGCCACTCGACCATGCAGTACGACGCTTACAAGACGGTGCTGCCGTACACGGGCGCCTTCGGTGTCGACATATTTTTCGTGATCTCGGGCTTCATCATGGTCTGGATCGCACGAGATACTGATCGGCCAGCCAGCTTCTTCGTGAACCGCGTACGTCGCGTGGTGCCGATGTACTGGTTCTTTACCTTGCTGATGGTCGCGATCATGTTCGCCATGCCGTCAGCGTTTCGCAACGCGTCGTTCGATCTGCCGTCATTGTTGCTGAGTCTCGGCTTCATTCCTCATTGGAGCCTTGCGCACCCCGGGGAGTTCTGGCCGCTTGTGCCGCCCGGCTGGTCACTCATCTACGAGATGTATTTCTACCTGGTGTTTGCACTAGCCTTGTTCGCTCGGCCCGCGTGGCGCGTGGCAATCATCACGCTCGTGATCTCGGCGGTGTTCCTGCTGGCGAGTGCCTCGGGCGATGGATCTGCCACCACGGCGTTGTTCAGTGAGTCGATCGTCTTCGAGTTCATTCTGGGCATGCTACTGGCCATCAGCTTCAAGCGCGGACTGCGGCTGCCGTCGTCGACAGGCGCCTGCCTGATCGTGCTCGGCATCTGCATCTTCATGCTAGACCCGCAAGTGCCGCATATCTTTCGCTTCGGAATACCTGCGTGGCTGATCGTGATCGGCTGCGTGAACCTGAACCTGCCGGAAAATCGACTCGGCCTGTTGTTGGGCGACTCGTCCTACGCCTTGTATCTATCGCACATCTTTGTGTTGGGTGTATTGCGCAAGATCCTGCCGCCGCTGCTCGGTGACAGTGCCGTGGCCGCGTGGTTGTTCGTCTTGATCTCCTGTGTCGTTTGCATCGTCGCAGGTATCGTCACCCACTTGCTGGTGGACAACTGGTTGCTTCGAAGCGAGCGGCTGTCCTTTCTGCGTCGAAACAAGCCTGCCGGCGATATCGAGGTCAGCGACGCCGCCCGACAGGCGTCCAGCACGGCACGCTAGCTCGTGCTGCTGGACACCCACTACCCACGCCTGCTGGAAATCCAGAGCGGCCACACGCTCGAACAGCAGCGCGAGAACATCGAGGAACGCGCCCGCACGCGCTACGAGACGCGCTGGTTTACCGAGCACGACGCGCAGCAGCGTCTGGTAGCCCGTTACCGCACCTGGTTCAATTGCGCTATGGACGCCCCCTGGCGTCAGCAACTCGGCTGGGAACGATACTCGCCGGAAGGCGAGCTACTTGTGCGCGAAGTGCGGTACGCCCGCGGCGACGCCCCAGCCGCCGAGGGTGGAAACTACCTGCACTAGGCTTGAACAGGCTTGAACCAGGCCTGCATCACGCCTGTTCTTCGGTATACGCCTGTATGGCCGCAATGAACTCCTCGCCGTAGCGCTCCAACTTGGCCTCACCGACACCGGACACCATGCGCATCTGGTCCGAGTTCTCCGGTTTGATGGCGACCATATCGGCGAGTGTTGCATCATTGAAGACCACATAGGCCGGCACCCCTGCCGCGTCGCTCAGCTGCTTGCGCAAGCCTCGCAGCGCCTCGAACAACGGGCGGTCCTCGGCCGCTACCGGCGCCTTGCTCCTGCGCGAGGAGTCTCTGGATTTTCCATTGCCCTTGCGCAGGTGCCGCAGTTGCAGTTCCACCTCGCCACGAAGCACCGGGCGTGCCTGTTCGGTCAGCACGACAGAACCATGACCGTCGACGTCAACGGCGAGCAGGCCCTTGGCGATGAGCTGCCGATAGAGGTGCCGCCACTCGTTGGCGGAGCGCTCCTTGCCAAGGCCAAACACCGCAAGCTCATCGTGGCCAAATCGCTGAATTCGCTCGCTGCCTGCCCCACGCAACACGTCGACCAGGTAGTTGACGCCGAAGCGTTGCCCGGTTCTGCCAACGCAGGACAATGCCTTCTGCGCATCAATCGTTGCATCCCAGGTATCAGGCGGATTCAGGCAGTTATCGCAATTGCCGCAGGCAGCCGCCCCGCTCTCACCAAAATAGCTCAGCAGGGCCTGGCGTCTGCAGGTGGTGAGCTCCGCAAGACCCAGCATGGACTCGAGCTTCTGATGCTCGACACGCTTGTGTTGTTCATCCGCCTCTGACTGCGACATCATCGATCGCAGGTTGATGACATCCTGCAGGCCATAGGCCATCCAGGCATCAGCGGGCTGTCCATCACGACCGGCACGGCCGGTTTCCTGATAGTAGGCCTCGACACTCTTTGGCAGATTCAGGTGACAAACGAACCGTACATCCGGTTTATCGATACCCATGCCGAAGGCGATGGTGGCCACCACGATCAGTCCGTCTTCGCGCAGGAAGCGCCGCTGATGCAACTCGCGTGTCGCGGCATCCAGACCTGCGTGATAGGGCACGGCGTCGCAGCCCTGCTTGCAAAGCCACTCGGCCGTTTGCTCGACCTTGCGACGCGACAGGCAGTAGACGATACCGGCACTGCCGGGGTGGTTCTCCTTGAGGAAGGCGTACATCGCCTCGCGGGCATTGTCAGGCTCACCGATGGCATAGCGGATGTTGGGCCGATCAAAGCCGGATATGAAACGCGCAGCCTCGGTCAGGCCGAGGTTCGTGGCGATCTCCTCGCGCGTTCTTTCATCGGCCGTCGCGGTCAAGGCGATGCGCGGCACTTCCGGGAATCGTTCGGCAAGAATCGACAGGCCCATGTACTCCTTGCGAAAGTCATGGCCCCACTGCGATACGCAGTGCGCCTCATCGATGGCGAACAGCGCGATGTTGCCGGCATCGGCACAGTCGTCGAGCAAGGCCAGCATGTCCGGCATCAGCAAGCGCTCGGGTGCCACGTACAAGAGATCGATGTCACCCCGGCGCAAGCGCGCTTCGGTGTCACGGATCTCGTTGTGCGTGAGTGACGAATTGATGAAAGCCGCGTCGAGATCGAGCGCACGCAGTGCATCGACCTGGTCCTGCATCAGGGCGATCAGTGGCGACACGACGACCCCGAAGCCACGACGCACAAGTGACGGGACCTGATAACACAAGGACTTGCCGCCACCGGTCGGCATCAGCACCAGCGCATCATCACCGCCAATCACGGTATCGATGATGGCAGCTTGATCGCCACGAAAGCCGTCGTAGCCGTAGATGGTCTGCAGGACCGACAGGGCAGTCCGGTCGTGTGCACTATCCATGTGCGTGATCTCCAGAGTCATGGTGGAAGAGGTGGCTCAAGCAGCGGGAGCAGGCGTATCCGTGCTCACCCACGCTTTTTTTCGTGTCTCGTAGTGGTCGACCAGGCCGGCGACCGCGTCCTCATCGAAGGGGCGCAGGCCGCCAACGACAAACTGCTTTTCTCCATCGCCGACGGGCAGCCCATTGAGTGTGACTCCAAACTGCAGACGCGCAGCGCCTTTCTTGTCAGTGACGCTGAGGTGTCGTTCTCCGGCGACCAGAGCGACAGCACACCCATCGGCGAGCCCACTGGCCACGGCCGCCGCGTCGAGTCGAATGACCATGTCCTTGTACATGACCAGCGGACGCGCCGGGTTCACCATCGAGCCCGCCTCGCGCATCATCGGCACGAGTAGATCCGGAAAGGTCCGGCCAGAGAAACGGACGTATTCGGTGACCAGGTCACGCGCAAACGCCCGCCCGGGAACAGGCTCGCCGCCGCGGAACCAGCTGAGCACTTCGCGATCGCGCTCGTCGACGAGCTGCAGGCGGCTGTCAAAGCTCGACGGTAGTCGCAGCTGCGCCCGCGCCGGCACCATGTTGGTGAAGTTGACGCTGGTCTCGGCGTGTAGACCGTAACGTGACACCAATGCGGCGAACAACAGATCTCCCGGTACACAGAACCGCGAATGTCCGACGTCGTGCAGCGGATTGAAATCCCCTGCCACCGACTTGGCAAAGTCACTGGCACGCGTCTCGTCAAAGGTCAGCGTGGTCTCCTCTGCATGCTCGCCAGGATCAACCGAAAAGTCGCCTTGCGGCCCATCAAGTCCGTTCAAATAAGCGCCAGGGGTCATCGGAGCTCCAGTGGTTGAGCCGGGCATGATGTCATGCACCGATCAGCGATGCCAGCTGAGCGTCGAAGCCATCGAGGGTGGCAGCGTCGAGACTGACGGCACGCGGATAGCGTGGCGCTGTACGGTCGTTCAGCAAGGCACCGTCCCAACCACGCGTGGTCGACAGAAAGCGTTGCAAACCGCCGACGCCGAACTGCCGCTGGTAGCCCGCCATCACGCAATCGACGTAGGACTGCAGTATCGGATGCTCGGCGTCGGCCGGGATCGCAGAAATGGATCGGTACACGTGCACCGACGTGATGTTGTCCGGCCCCGCGTGCAGCTGAAAATCACTGACTGGCAGTTCGATCCGTTCGTAACCGGCTTCCCGCGCATCGAGCTCCGGAAGATCGCTGAGCGCCAGCGGCACCACCACCCCATCGATCCCAGCGCCGCGGCGAGAGTCCTCGGTGACGGTCAGGCTGGTGCAGCCCGGCCTGCCGGCATCACCTTCGACCCGATGCTCCCACGCGCGCGCCCAGCCCGCCAATCGGGCATTCCAGGACGGCTCGTCGGTCGGGCGGGTATTACGGTTCACGAGCGAGCCGTAGCCAAAATAGTGGATCAGTTCGGTATTCATGCCGTGATGAGTGTGGCACGCGCAGCTGCCAGCGCACGCGCCGTTGCGTAGACTCCCCTCATGAGCGTATCCGTTTTATGGTTTCTGCCGCGTGTTGTCGTTGTACTGTGCGCGTTCGCGGCGCTGATCGCGCCAGCCCAGGCCACGACACTGAACGATGCCGAGCGGCGCATGGCCAGCCGTGTGGCGGCGAGTACGCCCTGGGATGCGACCGCGTCGCAGACCCATGCACAGGCCAGCTTGCGGCTGACGCCATCGGTCTCGAGTACTCTCGGCATTCAAGAACTCGCCGTCGATGCCCACACCCACAAGTCTGGACCAGCGCAACGGCTCGTCCACGTGTGGCAATTCCACCACGGCGCACAGCTCAGTCGTCGCTTGCTGATCGATCTTGACGACGCGCGGGTACTCGAGCAGCGCACCATCGGCTCGCCACACCTGCCGTTGAACGAGCTAGAAGAGGCATGGGTCAATGCCATGATAGCGACCGACACGCATGTGCTTGCAGGCGTCAACAAGGAACGCGAGCGTCTGGGTCAGGTGCCACTGGCATCGCTCGACACTCTGGATGCAAAGATCATCATCTTCGAACCGTCTGACAACACGGCGAGGTGCGCGACGCGTCGCTGCGCGGCGGTATCGCTGTTTGACGATCGACAGCGCGCGTACACCACCGAAGCGGTCGTCGAGTTTGCCAGTGGTGTTGTGACTCTGGGATTCTCCCGATGAGACACGTCGGACGCTTGCTGCCGCTGCTATGCGCGCTATCGACAGCCGATGCGCAAACCGCCGACCCCAGCTGCGTCGACGGCGCCGCACTCACGCTGGGGTTCGATTCCGGATCGAGCTGGCTGACCTGCGCCCGAATCGACAAACAACACGGGCTCGAGCTTCAGTCGCTCTCATGGCGCGCCCCGGGTGATGCGGATCGCAGCGTCCTCGCCCGCTTGAATCCCGCGGCGATATTGGTGCAAGCACACGATGACACCGAGGTCGAATCGCTGCTTGTTGAAACCTCCGACGACGTTTTGCCCGGCATGTGCGGTGGCGAGCGACACGACGGTGAGCACGGCAGCCTGTGTGTCACTGCCGTCGCGAGTCAGCTACTCAAGAAATTTGGCGACATTCGCGGAGTGCGCGGTGCACATTGGCGTATCGCCTCATCGCGTCGCCACGGCAACACGGTGATCAGCACGCGGTATCTGCTCAGCGAAGACGGACGCATCGGCGCCGAACTCACACATCAGCTACCCACCGACAGCACCACCGCCGACACGACAGCCAACGCGGTGCATTCTGCCTACGCTGATGCCGCGAGTGGCGTGCCGACCGTCGCCACCAGCGCCCGCGTTACCTGGCGCATAGACCCCGCGATCGACGCAGGCTTGCCCGATCGAGTCGAGGAATTCGATTTCTCGCTGGATGCAAGCCTTGGCTCACGTCGCTTGATGAGCGTGCGACCCATCAACACCGAAACGTTACGTCAGGTCGATCACCAGCGCTTTCGCGGCTGGCGCATCTACGACCCCGCAGGGCCCGGCTATTACCTTGATAGCCAGAGAAGTGTCAGAGGATGGCTACCGGCGCAACCGAACTGGTCTCGATTCGATATCGCGATCACGCGTGCATCGGATGATGAGCTGTATGCAGCGAGCACGTCTACTGAAGAGGCTTCGCTCGATATCTGGGTGAGCGGTGACGACCTGCAGAGCACCTCGCCCGTCGTGTGGTACTCACAAACACTGCCTGCCGAGTCGAGCGACGGTATACGCGGTGCGCGTTCCGTGTCATTCGAGCTGCTGCCTTTCGACTGGAATGAAACATCACCCTTTCCGCTCGATCTCGACAGCGGATCATGAGTGCCCGAACGCTTACGGCGCGCACAGCGATACTCGTATTGGTGCTTGCAAGCGCGTACGCGGCTGCGCACGATCAACATGCCACGACTTCGGCAGCGTCTTCTGGATTTGTCTACTCGAGTAGGCAACAAGCGCCGGCGTGTACTGCTGCAGCGCTTGTCGAGGAACGTTTCGACAATGGCGCCGCATGGTCTCTGTGCTGGTCTTCCAGGCAGCGCGAAGGTCTTGTTGTCGAAGGCCTGACCTACACGGCACCGGAGCGTGAACCGTTTACGGTGCTGGCCAGTGGGCAGCTGGCACAACTGCATGTGGCCTACGACGACAGCGCCATCACCTATAACGACATCACGGAATTCGGCTTGGGTGGATCCAGCTCCACCGACCTCACCGCTGAAGATTGCCCTGACGGGGATTTACTCTTTGCTGATGAACGTAGCATCGCCTGCCTGAGACGACTGAGTGATACAAGCTACGGTGACGCCACGGTGCGACAGCGTATCGAGCTCTATGCCATCTCCCAGGTCGGGGCCTACACCTACCTTGTCACCTGGCGCCTGCATGACGACGGCAGTATCGAACCGGTGGTCGGTGCCAGTGGGGCCCTGCAACGTGCCGGGCCCGATCCGGTCGAGCCCTTTGGCAGAACCCTCGGCGATGATGAGCAAACGTTGTGGCTGTCGCATACCCACAACTACTACTGGCGACTGGACTTCGACCTCGGTGCAGACGCCCTCGACGACGCCTTCACCGAAACTTTCTGGCGCAAGTCCGAGGATGGTTCGCTCGTCCGCAACACCCGCGAACTGGACCAGGAAGAAGCGCTGAATATCGACCGCACCGGCTTGCAGGATTGGCATGTGTGGGACCGGGCACCCGCCCGGGTAGATACCTCAGTTGATCTTCCACGCGGTTACCGCATTGATACGAGCGGTGGCGGTCACGACTTCGAAAGACTCGAGGTCGAAGACTGGAGCGGTGATGATCTGTTCGTCACAGTAGTGAATGACTGCGAACGTTTCGCCAGTCAGAATTCACGCTTCGAACCGGACTGTGCAGACGATGTGGCGGACTTTGCCAACGACGAATCGTTGCTGACAACGGATCTTGTGCTGTGGAAGCGCGTGTCCTTCCACCACGTACCGCGAAACGAAGACCGCGAGCACATGCATACGCATTGGGACGGATTTACCTTGTCTCCGGTCAACATGGACGTGGAGCGTCTCGAGGGAGGTCCGATTCAGGTAGCTGACGCCGATGAGGCTTCCGAAGGCGACGATAGCGGCGGGCTATTGGGGGGTACCGGCTGGATGTTGCTGGGGTTGATTGGAGCAATGGTTGGCGTGCGGCGGCAGACGCTTGGCGATTGTCACCCTCGTTCTGAGCCCCTGCAATAATTTGACTCGATCGCAACACCTGCAGGCGTATCAGTTACCTGAAGCGGCTTGACGCCACTGCACGGACCGGTTAGCTTGCGCCCGGTGGTGAGCGGCGATGGCGTCGTCGCGATTCAGACCGACCATTAGACCCGTCTACCGACGGACTCTGTCCTGTACGCCCGGATACTAACCGGGAGCCGCAGTGCCCCCGGCACTGATCAGGATCATTCCACGATGGAACAACACGCCAGCCGACCGGACTTCTTTTCGCGCCACGACGGCGAAAAGTCCCTGCCGTTTTCAAACGCCGAGTACAAGCGCCGGCTCACAGCACTTCGGCACATCATGGCCGAACAGGATATCGGGGCGACCGTGCTCACCTCGATGCACAACGTGGCCTATTACTCGGGCTTTTTGTACTGCAGCTTCGGGCGGCCCTATGCCTGTGTCGTCACCGCGGACGCCTGTACCGTTGTGTCGGCTAACATCGATGGCAGCCAACCTTGGCGACGGTCAGTCAGCGACTGTGTCATCTATACCGATTGGCGGCGCGACAACTACTGGCGCGCCGTCAAGCAGCTGGTCGGTAACCACAAGCGCCTCGGCATCGAGGCGGATCATTTGACACTGGCCGGTCGCGCAACACTTGAGACCCTGCTCGCTAGCCGCGACCTGGTCGATGTTGCGCCCGCCACGATGAGCGCGCGCATGATCAAGTCGGACGAGGAGATCGCCCTCATACGCGAGGGCGCTCGAGTGGCCGATCACGGTGGCGAAGCCATCCGTCAAGCCATCGCGGCCGGTGTGCGCGAAATCGATGTCGCCATTGCTGGCCGCGACGCCATGGAACTCGAAATCGCACGTAGCCACCCGAACAGTGAGCTGCGGGACAGCTGGGTCTGGTTCCAGTCCGGACTGAACACCGATGGCGCACACAACCCGGTGACAACGCGTGCCCTGCAGCACGGCGACATCCTGAGCATGAACACCTTCCCGATGATCTCGGGCTACTACACGGCGCTGGAACGCACCCTGTTTCTCGGTCAACCGGATGCACCCAGCCTTGCACTTTGGGAGGCCAATGTCGAAGCCCACGAGCTCGGTCTATCGTTGATTCGTCCCGGCGTAAGCTGTTCGAGCATCTGTGACGAGCTCAACCGCTTCCTGATCGAGAAAGACCTGTTGCAGTACCGCTCCTTCGGATACGGCCATTCCTTCGGTGTGCTGAGCCACTACTACGGACGCGAGGCAGGGCTGGAACTGCGCGAGGATATCGACACCGTGCTGGAGCCCGGCATGGTGGTCTCGATGGAGCCGATGCTGTGGGTGCCTCAAGGCACACCGGGCGCCGGCGGGTATCGAGAGCACGATATCCTTGTCGTGGGCGAAAACGACGCCGAGAACATTACCGGATTCCCGTTCGGGCCGGACGCCAATATCGTAGACGCGTAAGGCGTCGTCGCAGACTTACGGCAGCTCGATCTCGAGACCCACAATGAATCGAGCATCGAGACTGTCGGTTCGCGGCATGTCTTCGTCAAGATCGTCGTCGTAGACTCGCGCTTCGTAACTCAACAGGAGTTCTACCGCTTCAACGACGTCGACACCGAGGGACAGCGACACATCGGTCGAACCCGTTTCGCTGCCAAAGTCGGAGACGAGCTCACTGCGTACCCGGGTACGTTCAGACGTATCGAGAGACAGCTTGACACCGAGATAGCCAATGCCACTTTCGATGCTCTCCTCATCCGTTGTCACGAGGTGCTTGTAGCCGGCACCCACGCCGGCGACAAGAAAATTGCGCTTGTCGTCCCACAAGCGATAGCCGATACCCAGGACCGTACGCGTCGACCGGTCCAGACCCGTCGGGCGATCGCGGTCAAAATCGAGTAGCCCGAACAGGAACACGACATCGTTCATCAGGTACCACCGCGGCTCGGCAGAAACAAACCGCCGGTCATTGAGACGCTCACTGACACGTTCCACTGACGGATCACCATCCTCATCCAGCACGGGCTGCCCATCCGCGTCGGTGCGCTCGATGTCGAGCTTGGTGGAACGACGCAGAAAGCGCGCTTCCAACTCGGTCCCGAACCAGCCGCGGCGATACGCGCCGGTCGCGTGCAAGGAGATGCTGGAGGATCGTGAAGCCCCGGCCGACGCCTCACCCGCAAACTTGACACGCGTCTGCCAGCCGTCGTCCAGGCGCGCGGGCAAGTCCTGCGCACCGGCTCCTGCGCTGAGGCTTGCAAGTAGTACGGGCAGGATGGCGTGCGCCGGGGTGCCATTGCACACCCTCAGCGTTTTCCGCAAAGCGTCGATCATCAAGGACAGGGCCACTGTCGCAACCGGAAGCACAGCGGCACGATTATCCCCGGTTCGCTGTGCGTAATCACTGCCCGGCGAGCGGCCGCGTGGTTACGGCTCGGATAGTGTGGTGTGGTGAGTAGGCCGAGGGAACTGCCCCCTCAGCCTCTCGCAGAACCCGGCGTGACACTCTCGCGTCACCGGGCTCCCATTGCTCCAACCGTGAACGACCCGCCCGGTGTCCAGTGATGGAACAGAGCGGGATGCTCGCGTCTGACACGCCAGAGCCAGGCATAGGCCCG
>CALLMF010000007.1 GCA_938006335.1 uncultured Granulosicoccaceae bacterium
GCAAGCGCACGCAACATTCAAGCATCCTGTGAAACAATGCGGTTTCCGGATACCAGACCTTGGGATGAAGAGACCTGACATGGGACACCTGTCGACACATGTACTGGACACCACGAGAGGTCTGCCCGGTGCAGGAATCCACTTGACCGTCGAGCGGCTGAGTGACGGCGATCGGCATGTTGTAGCCACTGCCACGACCAATGCCGATGGTCGTTGCGATCATCCTCTTCTCGAAGGGGATGCGTTCTCGGTCGGTGAGTACGAGCTTCAGTTTGCAGTCGGTGACTACCTGAATGCAACAGCCTCAAAGCCGCAAGCTGGTGAGCCGAACAGCACCAACGAGCCGCGTTTTCTCGATACGGTTGTCATCCGCTTTGGCGTGTCCAATGCCGATGAGCACTATCACGTGCCGCTGCTGATTTCACCCTTCGCCTATTCCACCTATCGGGGTAGCTGAAGGTGGAAGGCTACGTTCTGGAATGGCTGAACCTGCTGGGTCGGTGGGTGCACCTGGTCACGGGCATTGCCTGGATCGGCGCGTCGTTCTATTTCGTCTGGCTGGATAATCATCTGGAGATTCCAGCCAAGGAAGAAGATCGTGCGCAAGGTGTCGGTGGAGAGCTCTGGGCGGTACACGGCGGAGGCTTCTACAACGCTCAGAAATACACCAACGGTGTCCCCGCGATTCCACCGACCTTGCACTGGTTCAAGTGGGAGGCCTACACAACACTGATCACCGGCGCCTTTCTGATGGCGCTGATCTATTGGTACCAGGCAGAGATCTACCTGATCGACCCCGGAGTGATGTCGCTGTCCAAACCCATAGCTGTTGCTCTGGGTATTCTTACGCTCGTCGGTGGCTGGCTTGGCTACGATGCTCTCTGCAAGTCCCGGCTTGGACAACGTGAAAACCTGATGGCGCTGGTGCTTCTCGTTGCCTTGACGGTCATTGCCTGGGCGCTGTGCCAGGTGTTCAGTGGCCGTGGAGCGTATATGCACTTCGGTGCGATGCTCGGCACCATCATGGTCGCCAATGTGTATTTCGTGATCATGCCCGGCCAGCGTGCGATGGTCGCAGCAAGTTCGGAAGGCGTGCAACCGGACCCCATGCATGGTAAGCGAGCCAAGCAGCGCTCGGTACACAACACCTACTTCACCCTGCCCGTGCTGTTCGTGATGATCAGCAATCACTACGCGATGACGTGGGGACACGAGTACAACTGGCTTGTTCTCATTGCCATGTCGGTCGCCGGTGCGCTCATTCGCGTGCACTTCGTCCAAGCACACAAGGGCAAACCTTCTCCGGTGCCGGCGAGTGTTGCGGCCTTGCTCCTGCTTGGCATCATCACGGCAATCGCGCCGCGCCCTCGCCCTGCACCGGACGCATCGGTGCCGACGGTCTCGTTGGCAGAAGCTCACGCCATTGTCGAGGCGCGCTGCACCTCCTGTCATGCCGATGTTCCGACCCAAGCCGGCTTCTCGGCGCCACCTGCCGGCGTGGTACTGGAAACACCCGAACAAACGCAGGCGCAGGCATCCACGATTCACCAGCAAGTGGTCGTCACGCGGGCAATGCCGATCGGCAACCTCACCGGCATCACCGATGACGAACGCGCCACGATAGATCGGTGGTTTCTGGCGAACACGGTCGGTGGCAACTGATGGCGACGGACATCATCATCGAACCACTGACCGCCGGTGCGTTCGCGCCGTTTGGTGATGTCATCGAGATAGCGGGCACGCCCAGTGCGCTCATCAATCGTGGCAAGTGCCGCCGCTTCACTGACCTTGCGACGCTCGACATCGAGGATGGAAAAACCGGAATCAGTCTGTTCGAGGGAACGGCCTACGCGCTACCGCTCACGCTTGATCTCGTCGAACGTCATCCCCTCGGCAGTCAGGCCTTCATACCGATGTCCGACATCCCGTTTCTGGTGATCGTCGCAGAAGACGATAGCGGATCCCCCACAAGGCCTCGTGCCTGGCTGAGCAACGGCCGCCAGGGGGTCAACTATCATCGCGGCACATGGCACGGGGTACTCACACCGCTGCGTGAGCCCGCCTTGTTTACCGTGATCGATCGTATCGGCGACGGCGCCAACCTCGAGGAAGTCACGCTGAATCCCTCGTTTCGTGTGGTTGACGCGCACGGTCTTGTCCTCCAGGGCACTCCCTCATGAACAACGACTACCCGCGCGATCTTGTCGGCTACGGCAGTACTCCCCCCGACCCGCAGTGGCCCGACAACGCGGCCATCGCCGTGCAGATCGTGCTGAACGTCGAGGAAGGGGGCGAGAACAACATTCTGCACGGCGACGCTGCCTCCGAGGCCTTTCTGTCCGAGATCATTGGCGCGGCACCATGGCCCGGGCAACGCCACATGAACATGGAGTCCATCTACGAGTACGGCTCGCGCGCAGGGTTCTGGCGCTTGTACCGCTTGTTTACAGAACGCCGCATCCCGATCACCGTATTCGGTGTTGCAACGGCTCTGGCCCGTGTACCCGACGCGGTCGCTGCGATGAACGAGGCGCAATGGGAGATCGCAACCCACGGGTACAAGTGGATCGACTACAAGGACTTCACCGAAGACGAAGAGCGCGCGCACCTGGACATGGCCGTGGAGCTGCACGAGGCCGTCACGGGCAGCCTGCCCACCGGTGCCTACATCGGCAGAACATCCGTGCATAGCCAGGATCTGGTGGCAGAACGCGCACACATCGAATACTCGGCGGACAGCTACGCGGACGAGCTGCCCTACTGGCGCGCGTCGGCTACCGGCCCGCAGTTGTTGGTGCCGTACACCATGGACGCCAACGACATGAGATTCTCGAGCGGACAGGGCTTCAATACAGGCCGGGAGTTCGAGCAACACCTGATCGACTCCTTCGATACCCTGTATGCCGAAGGGATCGCGGGTGCGCCAAAGATGATGTCAATCGGGCTGCACTCCAGACTGGTCGGGCGTCCCGGTCGAGCGGCCGGACTGGTGCGATTTCTCGACCACGTGGCCTCCCACGAGCGGGTCTGGATGGCTCGGCGTATCGACATTGCCAGGCACTGGCGGGAAAAACATCCGCCGACCTGAACGCTCCGGTTGCACCGCTGGCTACTGCCCAGCCATCAGGACGTCACCACATCAAGTCGTCAGGTACCTGAAATTCAGCATACGGATCATCGTCCTCGACCGTCTCACCATCCGCCTTGCTGTTCATCAACACCACGCGTTGCGCATCTCGTTCGGCCACTTTCCTGGCGACTGGCCGTGGCACGATCTCGAACCGCGCATCCGAGTCCCCACCGAGGCGAACGATGGCCAGGCGTCCGGCTACCAGGGCCGCGCGATCATCCGCTGTGACGTGTAGAGTCCGGATACGCCCGTCGGCAGTGAAGCCGAATTCCGCTTCCCCACGTTCCTCGATTCGATTCATGTCGACCAGCTGCACGATCTGGGCTTGCAGCGCGCGCGCCTCCGCCGCCTCCTGACGCTCGCGATTGAGCGCGCGGTCTCGCTCGACCTTGGCCGCGTGGGCTTCACGCGCCAGCTTGGTCGCTTCATCTTCGACGATGACGCCACGCTGGGCCTCGCGGTGCTTGTGGTTTTGAGCGCGCTTGGCCTTGGCCGCTTGCTTGGCATTGGCCAGCCCGGCCTGCTTGAGTTGATCCTGAAGTGACTTACCCATGACAAGGAGTTGCGATGAATGTGATGTATTGGCAGATCAGGAGCGCAGCTTGTAGCCCGTCTTGAACATCCACCAGACAATGCCGAGACACAGCACCAGAAAGCCTGCAATCATCGCCAGTGACAGTCCCACCGGGACATCGGCCACTTCAAAGAAGCTCCAGCGAAAGCCCGAAATCAGATACACCACCGGATTGAACAAGGTGACCTTTTGCCAGAACTCCGGAAGCATGTCGATGGAATAAAAGCTGCCGCCCAGAAACACCAGTGGCGTGATGACGATCAACGGTATCAGTTGCAGCTTCTCGAAATTGTCGGCCCACAGGCCGATGATGAATCCGAACAGACTGAAAGCGATACACGTCAGTACCAGGAAGGCGACCATCCACACCGGGTGAGCGATACGCAGGTCCACGAAAAAGGCAGCGGTGATCAGGATAATCGTGCCGATGATCAACGACTTGGTAGCGGCTGCACCCACATAGCCGACGATCACCTCGAAAAACGACATCGGCGCGCTCATGACCTCGTAGATCGTGCCGGTAAACTTGGGGAAGAAGATGCCGAAGGAGGCGTTGCTGATGCTCTGTGTCAGCAGCGACAGCATCATCAGACCCGGAACGATGAACAGTCCGTAGTCCACGCCTTCGACCGATTGAATGCGCGAACCGATCGCCCCACCGAAGACCACGAAATACAAGGCCGTGGACAGTACTGGCGACACAATGCTCTGCAACAGGGTATTTCTTGTTCGGCGCATCTCGTTGAAGTAGATGGCCTTGATGCCTTCAACGTTCATTCCACAGCTCCGTCGTTGTCACTTGCCACCATGTCGACGAAGATGTCCTCCAGGGAGCTCTGGGTGGTAGAGAGGTCCTTGAGCTGCAGGCCCGCCGAATTCAAGGCTTGTAGCAGGGACGTAATTCCTGTCCTGTCCGCACGGGTGTCATAGCTGTACACCAGACGGCGACCATCGGAGCTACGCTCAAGGCTGAAAGGCTCGAGCGTAGCTGGCACGGAATCACAGGGATCACGCAACTCGATGGTCAATTGCTTGCGCCCGAATCTCGACATCAGATTGACCTTGTCATCAATGGCGATGATCCGGCCCTTGGCGATCACACCCACACGATCCGCAATCTCTTCAGCTTCCTCGATGTAGTGTGTGGTGAGAATGATCGTCACGCCGTCGGCACGCAACTGCTCCACGATGGCCCACATGTCCTTGCGCAACTCGACATCCACACCCGCGGTAGGTTCATCCAGAAACAGGATGCGCGGCTCGTGGGCCAGCGCCTTGGCAATCAGCACCCGGCGCTTCATGCCTCCTGAAAGCTGCTGCATGATGTTGCCCATCTTGTCACCCAGCGACAATCGACCCAACAACTCCTCGATGTAGACATCGTTACGCGCCAGGCCGAACAAGCCTCGACTCAGGCGCACGGTATTGGCAACGACATCGAACGGCGCGATCGCAAGCTCCTGAGGCACCAGACCGATCAGTGACCGTGCCTCACGAAAGTTCTTGTGTATGTCGTGTCCGCCGACCGTGACGCTCCCCGAGGTGGGTTCGACAAGACCACAGATCGTCGAGATAAGAGTCGTCTTTCCAGCGCCGTTCGGACCGAGCAAGGCGAGAATCTCACCCTCCTTGATATCGAGATCGACATTGCTGAGAGCGGTAAAGCCATTGGCGTAGCGCTTGCCAAGGCCGCGCACGCGAATGATGGGTTCTGACGTTGGGTTCATCCATGGAGTGTGGCACAGGTATGCGGCCCTTCAGCCGTAAACGTACACGCTGAACGGCACAGGCAGCTCGCAGTGGCGACTCGGGTCAAACGCTTCTGTCCATATTGAAATCCACTGGAGTTTCCGCGGGTAATCTACAATGCGTCAGACCCGCGCGGTACCGTCGGACCATACGGCGGCGCCAATCGCCCCGCGATCAAGGAGAGCCCCTCATGAATACACGTCTACTCGCTGTCAGCATCCTCTGGATGGCGACTGTTGTCGGTTTTTCATCGGCCGCGCTCGCTCAGTCGAGCAACCTGCAATCACCACCCAACCTCGAGGCGCGGATCACAGACGCCGGCGTGCTGGTCACCTGGGACGCGGTCGCTGGGGCAGCTTACTACGACGTCTATGCACTCGACTCCGGGCAGCGCATTGCTGAAGGTCTGGTTGAGACCCAGTATCTCGACACGGCGCCTGCCACACCCGCTGGCTACTTCGCGGTCTCTTGTGAAGCCATCCGGCTGTGCTCGAGTCCGGGTGGAAGCGTGCGCCCTGCAGGTAGCCTTGTCTCGAACGGCATCGACGGTGACCCATCGGTACCACAAGCGGTAACGTACACGCTGGACACCAACGGCGGCGCGACGATCAACTTCGAACCGGTGGTCGGCGCCATCGGCTACCTGCTGCACATCAATCGAGGGTATGTCGGCTATTCGGAGGCAGGTACCAGCTTCGACATCGACGAGTTCGATATCAATTCGTCCTACCAGATTAGCGCTCATATCCCTGATGCAAAGATCACCCACCCCGGCATGTCACTTCCCGCGGTCGCCGCCGGCGACCCGGATGCCGGCACCGACGAGCTTGCCGTTGCACTGAATCGCATCGCCGAACTCGAATCACAGGTGGACTCTCGATGCCGAGAATGCAGAGCTGGCCCTGACACTGGCGGAGCGCGAAGAACAGATCGAGACACTGATGGCCATGCTCGTGGATGACACGGACAACGGCGAGCTGATTCTCGAGCTGAACGAAGCGAATGTCATCATTGACGCGCAGGCAAACGAAATTGCCGCACAGGATGAGGAAATCAGCGAGCTCGAAGCGCGTGCTGCCGAAGACGCCAGCACCATCGCTCGATTGGAGGACGAACTCGAGGCCTGTCTGGCTGCCAGTGACCGGTAACTGACAGACGCACGCGGACGGGCACCTGCACTGCCGTCCGCGTCTCGCTCAGCCCGTCACGGGGGTCAGCAATGGCGTGCCTGCAAAGTGGGCATGGAGATTGTCGCGCTGCAGCTGCCCCATCTTCTTACGGGTTTCTACCGTCGCAGACGACTGATGTGGCTGAAGCAACACGTTGTCCAGTTCCAGAAATCGTTCGTCGATATTCGGCTCGGAATAAAACACATCAAGCGCGGCACCACGGATTCGCTTGTGCTGGAGTGCGCTGATCAAGCCCTCTTCGTCGACGGTGATGCCCCGCGAGATATTGACCAGCACGCCGTCCGGGCCCAACGCGTCCAGCACTTCCCTTGATACGATGCCAGCCGTTTCAGGATTTGCTGACACAGCAACGACAAGAATATCGACGTGGGCGGCAAGTGTGGCGGGAGAGTCGTGGTACGTCCATCCTGGCGTGTCCTTGGCGGACCGTGCGTAGTAATGCAGCTCGGATTGAAACGGCACCATGCGCTCGGCGATCGCGCGGCCGATGCGTCCCAGACCGACAATGCCCACCTTCTGGCCAGACACCGTGCGCTGCAAGGGATAAGCACCTTCCTGCCCCCACTGCCCGCTGGTGACCCAGTGGGAGGCTCCGGGAATGTCTCGGCTCAGGCCGAGTAGCATGCCAACAGCAAGATCCGCGACATCGTCGGTGAGCACATCCGGCGTGTTGCTGAGCTTGATGCCACGCGACAGCGCATGCGCCACATCGATGGAGTCGTAGCCAACGCCGAAGTTCGCGATGATCTCGAGATTGGGAAACGCATCCATGATCTCTGCACTCATCGGATCATGGCCCTTGAACGCAAAGGCCTGAATCAGTGCGCGCTCATCGGCACTCATGTCCAGTGGGTCATGGCTCGCCGACAGCCAGTGTAGCTCGAAGTCCTGACTCATGGCATCGATATCCCATGGGTCGTAGTCGCCAAAGCAGAGCAGGTGCGGTTCAGGCATATCCAATCCTTTATATCGTTGGTGGTGTGCGAGTCAGATCCTGTGCGGGCTGGCGGACTCGACTACAAGGTATCGCCTTCGACCAGACGAGCGCGAACGGCGGTAACGCTGTCAATCGGTTCCCCGGTCAGCGCTCGCGCCATCTGTTCGGCTGCCAACTTGCCGATCATCAGCACAGGGATGGCCGTGGTTGTCAGACGCTGCGGCAGTATCGAGTTGGCTTCATAGCCACCCCAGCCGGCAATACCGATTTCTTCGGGTACTCGAATCCCCTTCTTTTGACACCATGCCAGACCGCCGATCGCCATGGCATCGTCCATGTAATAGATCATGTCGACATCCTGCGTGTGGTTGAGCAGGTTCTCGGTACCGTAGTATCCGGCGTAGAAGCCCGGTTCGTCCTTGAGTATCTCGGTGTGCACAATGCTGTGTCCCGCGCGTGCAAATCCGCTTGTGAATCCGTCGATACGCTCAGGCGCCACGGTGTGATCATCAGTTGCGGCCAGCAGCAATGCCGGTCGAGAGTACCCATTGAGCAACGCATGCTGGCTCAACTCAAGGCCCGCATCGTACTCGTTGAATCCTACCGACATACCGATCGGACTGGTGTTCAGGTTCCAGAACTCAAGCACCGGCACCGACGCCTCGCGCAGGATCTTGAGCGTGTTTTTGCTGTGATACCGGTGTGACAGCAGCACACCGGCCGGGCGCCAGGAGAGGATGTTTTTCAACCAGATCTCTTCCTGGGACTGCTGATGGTTGTGGCTGCCAATGATCATCTGATAACCCAGTCTGGCCAGGGTTCTATCAAGCGCGTCCAACGCCTGAGTCACGAGGTAGCCGGATAACTGCGGGACACACACGCCGACGAGTGTCGAGGTTTGCGTGGTACCGAACGCTGCTGCGAGGCGATTCGGCACATAGCCTTGTCGCTCGACTTCCGCGAGCACGCGCGCGCGCGTCGCCTCGGAAAAACCATCCGCGTCGCGCAGCACACGCGAGACAGTCATCTTCGAGACGCCGGCTGCCTCGGCGATTTCGCTCAGGCTGACGTGCGGCTTCTTGTCGTGTTTTGTGATCATGCAGCCTGTAGTTACGCAGAGTAACGTTACCGGGTAACGCGAATCCTAACCTCCGTGGGGCATCGCCGGGCACACTCGGCCTCACAAAGCCGGCAGAATGGGCGCCTGAGCGAGGAGTAAGTTTATCTTGACACTCAGATTAGCTTTACTTACGGTACCGGTAACGTTAGTGTTCCCGACAACGATATCGGCAGGAGTGAGCGTTGCACGACAGGGAAGGCCTGTTTTTCGATCGGATCTCCAAGAACTTTGGAGGAACCCAGGCGTTGCGCGACGTGTCCCTGCACGTGGAGCGCGGTGAGATCGTCGCCCTGCTCGGCGAAAACGGCGCCGGCAAATCCACCCTGATCAAGACCCTCGGCGGCCTTCACACCCCGGACCAGGGACACGTTCTGCTCGATGGCGAGGAGTACCACCACGGGATCGCCAAGGAGGGTTCAGGCAAAAAGGTTTCTTTCATCCACCAGGATCTCGGTCTGATCGAATGGATGAGCATCGCGGAGAACATTGCGCTCGCCATCGGATACCGCAAGTCCGGTGGGCTGATCTCGTGGCGCGGCTGCGACGAAGTAGCGGCGCGCGCACTCTCGCACGTTGACTGCGATTTCGACCCATCGACGCGCGTCTCCTCATTATCGCGCACGGAAAAGTCCCTGGTCGCGATAGCACGCTCCCTTGCGGTCCGATGCGACTATCTGGTGCTCGATGAACCGACTGCCAGCCTCCCCGCGGATGAGGTCGACAGGTTGTTCAAGGCCATACGCCCCTTGCGTGAGCGCGGCGTTGGCATGATCTACGTCTCTCACCGCCTCGACGAGATTTTCCAGATTGCGGATCGGGTCGCGGTGTTGCGCGATGGCGAGATGGTAGGTGTGCGCGATATCGAGCATACGACGCCAGAAGAGCTGGTCACGTTGATCGTCGGTCGCAAGTCTCGCGAGATCAACAAGCCGGTTCTGGATGTCGGCGCGGAAGTGCTCCGCGTCAATCGACTACAAACCAGTCGCGTCGGCCCGGTCGATCTCTCATTATTGCGTGGTGAGATGCTTGGCCTGGTCGGTCTGAGAGGCTCAGGGCATGAGGACATCGGCCGTGCGCTCTATGGCATCAAGGAATATTCCGGTGAGTTGCTGGTCGAGGGCGAGCCTGTCTCCATGCAAAGCCCTCGTCAGGCCATGTCTACTGGTATCGGATTCATTGCCGGCGATCGTATCGTCGAGTCGATCGCTCCCTCTTTGACCATTGCAGAAAACGCCTTCCTGAATCCTCTGGTTCGGGGTCGTCGCTTGATGCAACTACGTACGTCATCGAGTGAATCGTCGGCCGCATGCGAACTTGGACAGAAGGTCGGTCTGAGCCCAAACGATCCTGCGCTTGCCATCGAAGCCCTATCCGGGGGCAATCAGCAGAAGGTGGTCGTCGGACGATGGCTCGACACCGGCCGCAAGATCCTTATCGCGGAGGATCCGACCGCCGGCGTCGACGTCGGCGCAAAGGCGGAAATCTATCAGCTGCTGTTTGACGCAACACGCGCAGGTATGGGCGTGCTCGTGGTCTCGACGGATTTTGAAGAAGTCGCGAACATCTGCCACCGCGCGGTCGTCATGAGTCGCGGTGTCACCGTTGGGGAGCTCAGTGGCATCGAGCTCTCCACCGAGAATCTGATCCAGAAAGCCTCCGCTGGCGAAGCAACCTCACCCGGGACAGACTTCCATGCAGTCGATTGAGTCAGATGCGTTAGAACCGACCCGCGCTGAACTCAGACAACTGAGCTTTATGGGACGCGTGGGACGTCTGATACCGGTATACGGTCTGGTGATTCTTGCGTTGTGCTTGCTGCTGCTGTTCTCTGTGCTGCTGCCTGAGACCTTTCCCACGATGCTCAATCTGCGGGCGATCCTGTCGGACAAATCGATCATCGCGCTGTTGAGTCTCGCTGCCATGGTACCGATGGCTGCCGGTCGTATTGATTTGACGGTCGGGTACGGAATCGTGATCTGGCACATCCTCGCGATCTCCTTGCAAACGCTGTACGGATTTCCCTGGCCCATCGCCATCGTTGTCGTACTCGTGCTTGGCGCGCTCGTCGGATTTCTCAATGGATTGCTCGTTGAAGTCGCGAAAATCGACAGCTTCATCGCCACGCTCGGCACCGGCACCATCCTGTACGCGCTGGCGCTATGGCACACCGGTGGGCGACAGATGGTGGGGCTTTTGCCAGAAGGCTTCTACGCCGTCAATGGCACCTTCGTGTTCGGTCTTCCGATCACGGCGTACTACATCCTGTTCATCGCCCTCGCCTTGTGGCTGATCCTCGAGTTCACGCCCATCGGGCGCTTTCTCTACGCGATTGGTGCCAATCCACGAGCTGCCGAACTCAATGGCATCCCGACCAGAAAATTTGTGGTCGGTGCGTTCATCGTCTCGGGTGTGCTGACCGCCCTGGCGGGCGTGTTGCTCGCCTCCAAGCTTCGTATCGGGCAAGCCAGTGTCGGACTCGAGTTCCTGTTGCCAGCACTGGTCGGCGCGTTTCTGGGCTCCACGACGATCAAGCCCGGGCGCGTCAACGTCTGGGGAACGATGGTCGGCGTTGCGATTCTTGCGATCGGCATTTCCGGGATACAGCAATTTGGCGGCTCATTCTGGGTCGAACCCATGTTCAACGGCGTCACCCTGCTCGTCGCCATCGGCATAGCGGGATACGCACAACGCAGAAAGGGCGCGTCAAGTTGACGAACAACACGTCCCTGAATATCTCATCACCTGGAGAACACATATCATGTTGAGAAGAACGTTCATCAAGACAACCACGGCGGCGTACGTTACGGCTGCGATAACTCTGCTTGGCGGTAGCCTTGTCAGTGCGGTGGCTCACGCACAAGAGTTCGACGGCCCGACCAGTGGACCGGAGGCGGTCGCAGACAAGACGATCGTTGTACTCGCCGCTGACCTCAAGAACGGCGGCATACTCGGCGTGACCAACGGTGTCGAGGAAGCAGCCGGTGTAGTCGGCTGGACCGTGCGTGTGCTCGACGGCGCCGGGTCTGTTCAGGGACGTACCGCCGCCTTCGGTCAAGCCATCGCACTCCAGCCTGACGGCTTGATCGTGAACGGCTTTGATGCAGTGGAACAACAAGCCGCACTCGATCAGGTAGCGGCTGCCGGTATCCCGATGGTGTCCTGGCACTCGGGCCCGAAGATCGGTTGCGACGCACCGGGTGGCATATTCGCCAATGTGTCCACCGATGCCATGACGGTTTCCGAGAAAGCCGCCAAATGGGCTGTTGATGATGCCGGTGGTGCTCCGGGTGTCGTTATCTTCACCGACTCCACTTACCAGATTGCCATCGACAAGGCAGACAGGATCAAGGAGACCATCGAAGCGATGGGTGGCGAAGTGCTCGAGTACGTGGATACGCCGATTGCAGACACCTCCAGCCGAATGGGACCACTGACAACCAGCTTGTTGCAGAAGTACGGCGCTAAATGGACACACGCACTTGCCATCAATGACGTGTACTTCGATTTCATGGGGCCGGCACTGGCTGCCGCAGGTATCAAGGGAGATGGCTCTCCGAAGGCTGTCGCCGCGGGCGACGGATCAGAGTCCGCCTTCCAGCGCATCAAGACCAACCAGTACCAGGTCATTACGGTCGCGGAGCCGTTGAACCTACAGGGCTGGCAATTGGTCGACGAGCTGAATCGCGCCATGCAGGACGAAGCGTGTTCCGGCTACGTGACATCGCCCGCGGTTGTCGACATGGCAGGCGCGACCAACATGGGTGACAGCCCGGTATTTGATCCCGACAACGGCTACCGCGAAGCCTACAGCGCGATCTGGGGCAAGTAAGCGCAGGGGAGCAGCTGGTCGACTATCGATGGCTGCTCCCTTTCAGTCGGTGTTGCGTTGGATGCCCATGCGGCTTCAGCGATGGCACCTCCACACTTGATGGAGTGTCGATATGGTTGCAACGGCAACAAGTGAAGTAGTCGACGAGCGCACCGAGGCCGCCGACGGCGTGCAGCCAATGATTCGCATGCGCGGCATCAGCAAGCGCTTTGGTGGCGTCGTTGCCCTGGATGACGTGGACCTCGATGCCTATGCCGAAGAGGTACTGGCCATTGTGGGAGACAACGGCGCAGGCAAGTCGACGCTGATCAAGATTCTCACCGGCGTTTATCAGCCGACGCAAGGCTCGATGACCCTGGACGGACAACCTTTCTCCATGTTCAGCCACTCCGACGCGATAGCGGCGGGAGTCGATGCGGTCTACCAGAATCTCGCGATCGCGGACCATCTGACACCTGCTGAGAACCTGTTTCTCGGCGCCGAACTGTCACGGTCGTTTCTTGGAATCCAATGGCTCGACAACCGGCGCATGAAAAAGATTGCGACAGACACCTTGCGCGATCGGTTGGGCGTGCAATTGAAGAACATGGACGTACTGACCGAGAGCTTGTCGGGCGGACAGCGTCAGGCGGTCGCGATTGCCCGCGCAGTGCGCCACGAGAATCTTCGTGTACTGGTCATGGACGAGCCCACCGCCGCGCTTGGTCCGCAAGAGACAGCGCGCACGCTCGAGCTGATCAAGACCTTGCGTCAGCAAGGTCTGGCAGTAATCGTGATCTCGCACTCGCTCGACGATGTGTTCGAGATATCAGATCGCATTCATGTTCAGCGACGCGGTCGCTGTGCCGGCGTCGTCAGGACTGCTGACACCACGACCGAGGAAGTACTCAGCTTGATTGTCGGAGCTGAAACACACGAGTGAGACGCGTGTTCGGGCCGCGATCGGGCTCGTTTCAAACAAACTTGTGGTGTATCGATAGATTCATCGCGCTGAGTTCAGCCGTCTACGTTAGAGTACCAGGAACATCATGATCGATACGTCCCCAGAGGTACCCGTAAAAGGGATGACGCTGACGCAACGGCTCGAGCCCTACGTCAGTTTCATCGGACCGATGGCCATGATCATCGCCATCCTGTTGTTCATGGCCATCGTTGAACCTGCACGCTACTTCCGCACGTCCAATCTCAACCAGATACTTCTGGACGCTGCGCTTTACATGCCGATGGCCATGGCAATGACCTTCGTCATTACCCAACGCGGCATCGATTTGTCCATAGGCTCTGTCGCAGCCTTGTCGGGCATCTGCATGGCCTTTCTGATGAAGCAGTATGGATTTTCTGCGCCCATTGCCGTGGCCATCGCACTGATACTCGGCGCACTCATGGGCCTTGTCAACGGACTTGTGATCACAAGACTGAAGGTTCCTGACCTTATCGGAACACTTGCGATGGATCTGGTGTACCGCGGCATAGCTTTGGTCATCGCCAAAGGGCTGGTGCTGGCGCGTTTTCCGGAGCTCATAACCGAAATCGGACGAGGGCAATCCCTGGTGTACCTACCCACTCCGGTGATCATCGGACTGGTCACCATGATTGTCGGGTATCTCGTGCTGACCAGAACACACTTCGGCAGATACACCATCGCCATCGGATCAAACCCGGAAGCGTCAACCATGACTGGCATCGATGTCGACCGGCACAAGGTGTATGCCTACGTGTTCATGGGAACGATGGCTGCACTGGCTGGCGTCATGTTGACCGGAAAACTCAACGCGATCCAGGCGACGTCAGCGCCCTACTTCAACCTTCACGTCATCGCAGCCGTTGTCGTCGGAGGCACGTCCTTGTTCGGCGGCCGGGCCTCGATACTTGGATCCCTTGCAGGCGTGTTGTTGTTGTCGATGATGATCAACGCCCTCGTCACGCTTCGGATCGAGTTTTTCTGGCAGTCCGTCGCCTCCGGCGCGGTGATCATCCTGTCGGTCGCGCTCTACACCTGGCTACAAAAGAAGGACCGCGACGGAAGCAGCGGCATGGCTGGAATTCTCGGCTCAGCGCGCCTGTCCCGAACCTACAAACTGGCTGGCGCGATCCTGGGCGCCCTGGCTCTTCTGATGACCATCGGCCTCATATTCGCGGGCAATACAGGGCCGAGTGGCTAGTTGAACGTCGGTTGCGCCACCAACCACCACGCCCGGAAAACGGAGGAGAATCAAGCATGAAATCATGTCACGTGTTCATAGCGCTAGCGACAACGCTCGCGTTGCAGGGAGTCGCGTCCGCTGCAGATCTACCGCTCAGAGAGATGGACGGCCTGGCGGATCGCGATCATTGGTTACCCGGCGAGGTCAACGAGGAAGGAGCCCTGGAGGCACTGCAGGCCGCAACGGCTGAAGTGGCAACGCCATTGGCGAACCCACTCGAAGAACCGATACAGATTGCGCTGATCTACCCATCATCGGACACATCCGACTTCTGGGCTCGCAACTACCTGGCGTTGACCAAACGCCTGGATGAACTGGAGATTCCCTACGAGGCAACCGAATTTGCCAGTCGTCAGGTCGAGCATTCACTGCAAGCAACCTACGCATCGCAAGTCGACCAGGATGCCGACATCTATGATTTTGTCGTATTTGGGCCATCAGAGCTTGCAATACAGGGTGACAACATAGAGAAGCTTGCGAAAAATCCGGACCTTACGACCTTCGTCTGGGCCTTCCACACACCGCTCAAGTTTCTCGATCCTCAACCGGCAGGATGGTTTGACTTTTCATCTGCCTACGGTGCTCTGGAAATCTGCGAGTACATGCTCGAACGTCTTGGTAACGATGTTACCTACGCGATGAACCGGGGGATTCCAGGCATCACGGACAATCAACGATCCGGGGACTTCAAGGATTGCGTCGCCGAAAATGGAAACTGGAACGCGGTATATGAACACTACGGCGAATACCAGCAGGAAGGTGGCTATGAAGGTACCCAGTTGATCATCCAGGGCTACCCGGAGGCCACCGTCATCCATAACGCGAACACGGCAATGGCCATGGGCTCGGTCGAGGCACAACGAGCCGTCGGCAAGGAAGGCGAGATATTCTCAACCGGCTGGGGTGGCACAGGGCTCGAGCTTGACGCTATCAGAAACGGTGAGCTTGACGCCACGCCAATGCGCATGGGTGATGATGTCGGCGCAGCTACCGCCGAAGCTATCAAGGCGCACCTGGAGGGCCGGGAAGACGAGCTACCACTCGTGTTTCTGGGTCGGATCACGGTGGCCCATGATCAGATGAGTCTCGAAGAACTCGACAGCCTGGAAAAAGAAGCGTTTCGATTCTCAGGTGTTGGTGCGCTTGAGCGATAACTGAGCGGAGGGAGGAGGCAGGGCGCACTTGTCGTGCGCCCTGCCTCCTCCTGTGCTGCGCGAGGCCCGCGACCTTGCATCTGTCGATATCCAGTAATGAACGCGCCCTGCTGCAATTTCAGCACAGCTATTCCAGTGTGGCAATCGACTTGATGATGGCATTGGCAATACCGCGTTGCCCCAGTCCCGTGGGATGAATGACATCGGCATAGAGCGCGTCGGAGTCACCACTCAGAATTCGGTAATGGGGTAGCAGTGATACGAGTGTCTGCCCACCGGATTCAACAGTCTTCCTGATCACGTCGAAATCCTCTCCAACGTTGCCCGCATCAAACTCGGATCTGTCCGGATGATAAAACACCCGGACGTGTTGGCTTGATGCCATGGCAAGCGACAAGAACCTTTCGAGATCCTCCAGGCCTTGTCTCGTGTCCGCGTCAGCCTCTTGTGCCAAGTCTTCGTAGGTCACCTGCCCCTCCACACGCGCCGAAGAAACTGATGCCGCTCTGTAGCGTGCCAGTGCTTCGAGCAGCGCTGATGGCGGTGCTTTGGTCGGGTGAGTCGATGGGCTCAACGGTGCGAATGTGGGGTTGTCGTGCCTGTCGTGACCCGACAGTACCAACACCACGATATCCGCATCAATGAACCCGAATTCTCTCGCATAGGCCAACCAGTTTCCCGGTCCCCAACTGATCGCCGATACATTCCCGACGTACGCATCGTGCCCCGCGCCATGCTGCTCGTTCGCAACGATTGTCGTGGCGAGCTCAGACTGGTCGATGGTATTGCCGCCGTTTATCACCGAGTCACCAAACACGAGTATGCGTGTCTCGGTATCGGCTTTCGGCACAGCTACGGCATCCGATCGCATGCCGTACTCGTTGATGTGGATGCGATTTCGAAATCGTGATACCGACTGGCCGGGGCTGAACAGGTATTCGATGGTCGGATGCGGTTCGCTCAGAGCCGGCGTGCCTAGCCCCAGATAAAATCGAGCGAACAGCTCCCCTGAAACCAGACACGCAACACCCAGGGCAACAACTACGAGGACAACTGAACGTGGCTTTGCGGTAACGGGATATTTCAAGGCTCGAGCACAGATCCGTTGAATGCCTGAACCCGGATAAGGTACTGCATGCGCGCAGGCCTAGTTGGCGATGCGTTTCCTGAGCGACAGCGTGTTCGAATACGCCTGGCTGACCAGTCCTGGCAAGACGAACAACCACAGCCAGATCGCCGCTCCCCCTCCTGAAGACTTCGTCGTACGGGAAGCCTGCGTATCGTCGTTGGATACGATATCAACGTTGGAGCCGGTCGTATCAGCGTCTACCTCACGAGGGGGCTCATCCGTAGATTCATCGACAGGTGCATCCCCGTCAGCGGCAATCACGATCACCTCGGGCGGCGGCGCATCGGCATCTGCTTCGTCCACTGATAGCGTGTCGTCCATCGTCTCGACTTCCACATGCGAGTCGTTCCCGGATTCACTCGATTGCAACGTGATCTCGTCAGCGGCGTCATTGGTGTCATCTATCTCGACATCATCGGCTGTTGTCTCCTCGTCGGCTGGCTCTTCGGCTGGCTCTTCGGCTTGTGTGGATTCATCAGCGGTCGAGGTCGACTCCGAAGAGTCCGGCTGCTCATCGACAGACTCAAGCTCATCAGAATCAGAGTCATCAGCTTCGGTATCCACATGAGTGCCGTCGGTGGACACGACATCATCGTCGGAGGGAGGCAAGCCCGGCAGGGTCGACAACCAGGTTTCCTTTCTCGGAGCGCGGGTGTGCGGGCCTCCGCCGCCAAAAAGCACGAGCTGATTGCCACCGAAGATGCGAGCGCCCGGCGCGAGCAGTGAGCGCGGCAATTCAAGCTCCTTGTGCCACGTCCATTCGTCATCGGACGCGTCATAACTCAGAATCCTGTCAGCCAATCGAACACCACCCATTGACCAGATCTTGCCCATGTGAGTAAACGTCGATGGTTCCGCATGGGATTGGGTCCACGGCAGATCTTCGACGCGGTCCCAGTCATGTGTGTCCGGATCCAACTTGTGCACGAAGGCCGTTTGCGTACGCTGCTGCGCGTAACGTGCACAGTTGTCATGTCCGATCTGACCGCCGATCACATAGATCTGATCGTCCAGAACCGCGGTTGCAAAGTGATTGCGTGCGAGTGGAAACGGCGATGTGTCAGTGTGATCCTGCCAACCATTGCCCGGCGAGTTCAAGTCATACACCAGGTACGTCTCGACATCACAACGGGCTTCGTCATCGAGCCCACCGAAAACATGAATCTGCTTGTCCACCACGGCCGCCCCACCGCCGGCAAACGGAACCGGTAGCTCTGGCCCGTCGCGCCACGCATACGTCTCGAGATCGAAGATCACGACCTGATTGCTGACATCTCCGGGGTGACGCCCAATCCGCCCACCGATCAGCCAGGCCTCGCCATCAATGACGACCACGCCGTTGTGGGTCAACGCAGTCGGGAAGCCGGGCGAGTCGGTGGTCTCGGCAACGGTCTCCCAGGTACCGTCCTCAAGGTCATATCGCTCCACGGTGTTTTCGATGCCAAGGTTCTCATTGAAACCATTGAAGTGGAATGCGCCACCGTCATGAACCACGAAATTGGCTTCGGAGCGCGCGTGCCTTGCTGGTGCCAACGCCGTCCACGCGGACGGGTTTGCAGCGCCCAGTGGCACCGCGTCACCCGAGTCTTGCGAGGAGGTACTGCGGTCGGATTGCCAGACGTAGGCAACGGTCAATGCGATGGCCGCAAGTGAGCACAGCCCGAGTCCTGGCTGGGAGACGGTCGCGGTCGATCCCTTGTCCATGGCGCTTGATTGATTGCCGTCGATAGCAAGTCATGGCGTCGTGGACTCGGACAAATTGAGGTGCAAGATCGATCACAGTGAAGCAATTCACACTGCTCACCTACGGGTAGGCTCGGTATTGATCCGTTCTATCAGCGGTTACGTCCGCCCCCATCGATGGACGATAGGACGGCACTCGCTGCCTCCAGGACGGCGGTGCCCGGGCCGAAAATCCGGTCGACCCCGGCTGCATACAGCGGCTCGTGGTCCTTTTCGGGAATCACCCCCCCGCAGACAACGCGTATGTCCGACCCTTCGCGACGCAGCGCGTCGATCAGCGCAGGTACCAGCGTCAGGTGACCCGCTGCCAGCGACGACACGCCCACCACGTCGACGCCAGCGGCAATTGCTCGTGTGGCGATCTCTTCCGGTGTTTCAAACAGCTCGGATAGATCAATGCGAAAACCGATGTCGCCAAAGCCACCCGCGATGACCTTGGCACCGCGGTCGTGCCCGTCTTGTCCCATCTTGGCAAGCAGCAGGTGTGGCGGAGTACCACGTCTTGCGGCCACGGCCTCGACACGCGCCTTCAGCGCATCGAAGGCCGCGTCTCCTTCGTAGGCCTCGGCAAAGGTGCCTTCTCCGACTGTCGCCACGGCTTGATGGCGGCCGAAGACGCGTTCCATCGCATCGGATATCTCTCCGAGACTGGCGCGCGCGCGTGCCGCGACAACGGCGGCCTCAAGCAGGTTGCTCCCACCACGTGCGGCGGACTCGAGATCTATCAGTGCTTGCTCGCACTCGACGGAGTTGCGCGCTGCTCGCACCGTCTCAAGGCTCGCGACTTGCGCACGACGCACCTCGGCATTGTCAATGGATAGGATATCGACGGGAGGTTCATCTTCAAGCTCGTAGCGATTGACACCGACGATGACATCTTCTCCTCTGTCGATTCGCGCTTGTCGACGCAGTGCGCTCTCCTCGATACGGCGCTTCGGCAAACCTGTGGCGACCGCCTGTGTCATGCCGCCGAGTGCCTCCACCTCTTCAATAAGAGCCCATGCTTCGTCTGCCAATGCATCAGTCAAGGACTCGACGTAGTAGCTACCGCCAAGCGGGTCAACAACATGAGTTATTCGCGTTTCATGCTGCAGAACCAGCTGGGTGTTACGGGCAATGCGAGCCGAGTCTTCGGTAGGCAAGGCCATGGCTTCGTCAAAGGCATTCGTGTGCAGGGACTGCGTGCCGCCGAGTGTTGCTGCCATGGCCTCGACCGTTGTGCGCATCACATTGTTGTACGGGTCCTTTTCTGTCAGCGAGACACCGCTGGTCTGACAATGCGTGCGTAACATGCGCGAGCGATCCGACGTCGCGCCAAAGTCGTCCATGATGCGACACCAGAGGCGTCTTGCTGCGCGAAGTTTGGCGACCTCCATGAAGAAGTCCATGCCAATGCAGAAGAAGAAGGACAAGCGTGGCGCAAAGTCCTCGACATCGAGCCCTTGTGCAAGGGCTGCCCGGACGTATTCCATCCCGTCAGCAAGGGTGTAGGCGAGTTCCTGCGCCAGCGTCGCACCGGCTTCCTGCATGTGGTATCCGGAGATACTGATCGAGTTGAACGCAGGCATCTTGCGCGCGGTGTAATCGATGATGTCCGCCACGATGCGCATGGAGGGCGCAGGCGGGTAGATATAGGTGTTGCGGACCATGAACTCCTTCAGAATGTCGTTCTGGATCGTGCCGGAGAGTTGCGCGGGACTCACACCCTGCTCTTCACCCGCGACGATGAACATCGCAAGCACAGGGATCACCGCACCGTTCATCGTCATCGAGACACTCATGCTGTCGAGCGGTATGCCGTCGAAAAGGATTTTCATGTCCTCGACGGTGTCGATAGCGACACCAGCCTTCCCGACATCGCCGGTTACGCGCACGTGGTCCGAGTCGTAACCGCGATGAGTGGCGAGATCAAACGCGACGGATAGTCCCTTTTGGCCGGCAGCAAGGTTACGTCGGTAGAACGCGTTGGACGCCTGTGCGGTCGAGAAGCCTGCGTACTGGCGGATGGTCCATGGTCGCCCGGCGTACATCGTGGCGCGAATACCGCGGGTAAATGGCGCGACACCGGGCACCTCGGCCTGTGCTGAAGCACTGACGTCCTCAGGGCCGTAAAGCGGTTTGACAGAAACGCCTGAGGGCGTTGTTCGCGTCAGCGAATCCAGCGGGCGATCTCGCAACTCTTTTTGCGCGAGCTGTCGCCAGGTATCGAGTGCGTCAGCCATGTTCAGGTTGACGTCTCATCGGTGCCAAATTCCATGATGATGTCGTCTACTCCAAGGCTGGCACCTTCGGCGGCGACTATCATCTTGATGGTCGCAGCGCGTGGTGCAGTCAACATGTTTTCCATTTTCATCGCTTCTACCACCGCGAGTGACTGTCCTTCCTCAACGACATCGCCCTCGGATACCAGTACCCGTGTCAACAGACCCGGCATGGGACAGACCAATGCATTGCCGCCCGCGCCATCGAGTTTCTCGGGCATCAGCATTCTGAGTTCTGCAAGGCGCTGTGTACCCACAAGGTACACGGCATCCAGTCCTGCCCCGCGCAAGCGCCAACCACCCGTGACGGGGGCAACCTGAAGATCCAGATGCAGCTGATCTGCCGTTACGGCTGCAAGGCGCTCGCCAGGCTGCCAAAGCAGATCGAAGGTGGTGCTTACCTCGTCGACCTCAACAATGCAATGGTCTGCGTCAGCCAGTACTCGCGTGGCATGCGAATCCGAGGCTACGGTAACAACCTGATCCTCATTCGTTGTCTGGGAGAATCGCTGATAGTCGCTTGAGCGGCGCCGCTGCGCTTCGCGAGACGACATGACTCCGACCGCCGCGATCAATACCCTGGCGGCGGCCTCGTCCGGGATCACACCCGCAAAACCATCCGGATACTCATCATCAATGAAGGCGGTGGTAAGACGTCCGGCTTGAAAACGCGGATGGCGCATCACTGCCGAGAGAAAAGGCAGATTGTGGGCAATCCCTTCGAGCTCGAAGGTGTCGAGCGCCGTGGTCATCGCGTGTACGGCCGACTCGCGAGTCGGCGCATACGTGCACAGCTTTGCGATCATGGGATCGTAGTACACAGAAATCTCGCCGCCTTCGGCCACACCCGTATCGTTGCGTACGGTAATCCCTTCACCGATCGAGGAAGGCGGCGGTGAGTAGCGTTTCAGTCGGCCTGTTGATGGCATGAAGTTGCGGTAGGGGTCCTCTGCGTAGAGGCGGCTTTCGATAGCCCAACCGTCGAGCGAGATATCTTCCTGCCTGAGGCTGAGTTTTTCGCCAGCCGCTACGCGGAACATCTGCTCCACCAGATCCACACCCGTGATGAGCTCCGTCACCGGGTGCTCGACCTGCAGGCGGGTGTTCATTTCAAGGAAGTAGAAGTTACGATCCGCATCCACGATGAACTCGACGGTGCCAGCGCTGGCGTATCCCACCGCCTTTGCCAGCATCAGCGATTGTTCGCCCATGGCCTTGCGGGTTGCCTCGTCGAGGAACGGCGACGGGGCCTCCTCGATCACCTTCTGGTTGCGGCGTTGTATCGAGCACTCTCGCTCGCCGAGATAGATGCCATTGCCATGCGTGTCACAGAGCACCTGAATCTCGATATGTCGTGGCTCGGTGACGAACTTTTCGATAAAGATCCGATCATCGCCGAAGCTGGATGCAGCCTCGGAACGCGCACGGTCAAAGCCTTCACGCGCTTCGACATCGTTCCAGGCGATGCGCATACCCTTGCCTCCGCCACCCGCTGAGGCCTTGATCATTACCGGGTAGCCGATACGCGTCGACACGGTGACCGCCGTATCGGCATCCTCGATCAGACCCGGCTCACCCGGTACCGTGGACACGCCCGCTTTTTCTGCGATGTCCTTCGAGGTGATCTTGTCACCCATGGACTCGATCGCGCCCACCGGAGGCCCGACAAAAGCTATGCTTTCGGCGGCGAGAGCTTCGGCGAAGGCCGCGCGTTCAGACAGGAAGCCGTAACCCGGATGTACTGCATCCGCACCGGTTGATTTACACGCCTCGATGATCTTTTCGATAACGAGGTAACTTTCGGTCGCTGGTGCCGGTCCGATCAACACCGCCTCATCTGCCTCCTGCACGTGCAAGGCACGCGCATCGGCCTCGGAGTAGACCGCCACGGTCTTCATGCCGAGGCGACGTGCCGTACGGAATACGCGGCATGCGATTTCACCGCGGTTGGCAACCAGGACCTTCTTGAACGGAGGGCTAGTCAAGGTGTCGCTCACTGAATCGTTCACAGGGGAATATTCGAATGCTTGCGCGCAGGAGGCGTGACGGACTTGGTCTTCAGCAAGGCAAGTGCACGAATCAGGCGCCGACGCGTGGACCGCGGCTGTATCACTTCATCAACAAATCCGCGTTGTGCAGCAATGAAGGGGTTGGCAAAACGTTCCTCGTACTCAGCGGTATGCGCCGCAATCTTGTCAGGGTCACCCAGATCCTTGCGATACAGGATCTCGGTCGCGCCCTTGGCACCCATCACGGCAATTTCAGCTGATGGCCATGCGTAGTTGACATCAGCACGGATGTGCTTGGACGCCATGACATCGTAAGCCCCTCCGTAGGCCTTGCGCGTGATGACCGTGACCTTCGGCACCGTGGCCTCTGCGTAAGCAAACAGCAGTTTGGCGCCGTGCTTGATAATGCCGCCGTACTCCTGATCCGTGCCGGGCAGAAATCCAGGCACATCGACAAAGGTAACCACCGGGATACCAAAGGCGTCGCAAAAGCGCACGAATCGCGCAGCCTTCCTGGCGCTGTCGATGTCGAGCACACCAGCCAGCACCATCGGCTGATTGGCGATCACCCCAACACTCTCTCCGGCAAGGCGGATGAAACCGCACAGGATGTTTCCCGCGTGCTCGGGTTGTATTTCGTGAAAGTCGCCTTCATCAGCCACTGCCATGACCAACTCGCGCATGTCGTAGGCCTGGTTGGCCGATGCGGGGACCAGCGTGTCGAGTGCGTTGCACACACGGGTAGCCGGGTCAGGTGTGGGCACGCACGGCGGCGCCTCGCGTGCCGACTGCGGCAGGAACGAGAACAAGCGGCGCACTTCGAGCAGGGTTTCCACGTCATTGTCAAAGGCGTTGTCGGCAACCGACGATCGACGCGTGTGTGTCGCGGCACCACCAAGCTCCTCTGCCGTCACGATCTCGTTCGTAACTGTCTTGACCACATCAGGACCAGTGACAAACATGTAGCTGGTATCGCGAACCATGTAGATGAAGTCGGTCATCGCCGGTGAGTAGACCGCGCCGCCGGCGCAAGGTCCCATGACGACTGAAATCTGCGGTATGACGCCCGACGCCTGCACGTTGCGCCAGAACACCTCGGCATAACCCCCAAGCGAGGCCACGCCCTCCTGGATACGTGCGCCACCAGAATCATTCAGACCGATCAGCGGTACACCGTTCTGGACCGCAAGGTCCATCACCTTGCAGATCTTCTCGGCATGAGTTTCCGAGAGGCTGCCACCGAACACCGTGAAATCCTGGCTGAACACGTACACCGGCCGCCCGTCAATGAGCCCCCAGCCGGTGACCACACCGTCGCCCGGGATGACTTGTTCCTGCATTCCGAAGTCGACACAGCGATGCGTCTTGTAGATGTCGTATTCCTCGAAGGACTCGGCATCGAGTAGCACGTCCAGACGCTCGCGAGCGGTGAGTTTGCCCTTGTCGTGCTGCGCCGCAATGCGGCGCTCACCGCCACCTGCGCGGGCCTCGGCCCTGCGGGCCTCCAGCTGATCGTTGATGTTGCTTTGCATCGTGGCGCCCGGTGGACTCCTGTGAAAACTGTCGCGCCATACAGCGTGGACCGCTTGAGGTGTCCGTGCAAGTGCATTCACGCAATGAGGTCATTATTGTAAACTCGAGATTCATGATCTGCGAAGTTGCGTAAATCGAGCGATGGCGACGCGCCCCAGGAAGCTGTTCATCGGCAAACGGCTGCGTGATATCCGCACGGGTCTTGCGCTGACCCAGGCTGTCTTTGCCGAGCAGCTGGGTCTGTCGACGAGCTATCTCAACCAGCTCGAGAACAACCACCGGCACGCAAGCGCATCCGTGCTGCTTGCATTGGCCGAACGCTTTTCTATCGACATCGCGACCTTGTCGGACAGCGAGGCCGACCGCCTGATGGCTGACATGGCCGAGGCGCTGGCCGATCCCTTGTTCTCGAGTCAAGCGCCCAGTCATCACGATATCCAGCACGTTGCGCGCACCGCCCCAGCCATGGCACGGGTGTTTCTTCTGGCTCACCAGAGCCTGCGTCGAGTCAGCGACGAGCTCATCGCTCTTGACGATAGTCTCGAGCGATCAGGGGCGAGCAACACGCCATCGGCGTGGGATGAAGTGCGTGATCATTTTCATTACATGGACAACTACGTGCATGCACTGGACGTTGTGGCCGAGGAGTTTTCCGAGGCGCTCAGTGCCCAGGACCTGCCAGTGGACAAGACCTTGCGTGACTGGCTGCAGGATGTTCATGGCGTCACCACAACCGAGACGTCGAGCGGCCCGCTTCGACACTACGACGCCCGCGTAAAGACCCTTTCACTCAACCGCGCCGCAGCGCAGTCCACCCGCAATTTTCAGATGGCCCACCAGTTGGCCCTGCTGGAACATGCCGAACTGATTCACTCGCTGGTCGACGACGCACAGTTTCGAAGCGCGGACGCAGCCGCCATCGCTCGCATCGGTTTTGCCAACGCATTTGCTGGGGGAGTCTTGCTGCCGTACACGCGCTTTGCCGATGCGGCGCGTCATGAACGCCATGATCTCGAACGTCTTGCTGATCAGTTTGGTGCCAGCATCGAACAAGTTGCGCATCGGCTCAGCAGCTTGCAACGTCCGGGGGCCAAGGGGATCCCCTTCTTTTTTGCGCGGGTGGATCAGGCTGGCAACATCACCAAACGGCACAGCGCCACGCGTTTGAGGTTTGCTCGCTTTGGCTCTGCTTGTCCGTTATGGAACGTACATCGGGCCTTCGAAATGCCGGGACGCATTCTGAGGCAACTGGCAGAAACACCGGACGGTGTCCGATACCTGTGTCTTGCCACGGCAGTGAGCAAGCGAAGCGGCGGGTTTGGCGATCCTGTTCAACGCTACGCCATCTCGATCGGGTGCGAGATCCAGCATGTCGGTGATGTGGTCTATGCCGACGGTCTGGATCAACTCAACAAGAGAGGCTTCGAACTCATCGGTGTGTCCTGTCGCATTTGCGAACGCACGGGCTGCCATCAACGCGCGGTACCACCCATGCGACAGAGCCTGCGCATTGATGGCAACACCCGTGGCACGATCCCCTACGAAGTGGCGGAGCAAGCAGACAAACATGCCTGATTCACGTACGCCGCCGCAGAGCGAGGAAATGGCCGCAGTGCTGAGCCACGCGCTCGGTGCGCAGCGAGTCACCATTCTTGAATATTCAAGGCTCGAGGGAGGCGCTATTCAGAGCACGCTCGCCCTTGATGCAGACGTCGACGGAGGTTTACACGCCGGGCGGCACCAGTGGGTGCTTCGATGCGACAGCGCTTCCACCATTGGTGAAAGCCGGTCCCGTCACGAGGAACATGCGCTGCTGACCGCAGCCTGGCAGGCAGGTGTCAGGGTGCCGCGTCCGATAGCCATCGGTACCTTCGATGACGGCCGCGAGTTTTCCGTGGTTGAGCGACTTGACGGTATGGCGCTTGGACCGCGCGTTGTCCGCGACACAGCACTTGGCGGTGATCGCGACAAGCTGGTTCGGGAACTCGGACGTCAGCTCGGCCGAATTCACGCGATCGAATTGTCAGCCGGCGAAGCGAGCTCTCTCGGGCTCTCGTTCGATGAGCGTCCCCTGCACACGCTGATACAGGAGCAACTCGACAGCTTGTGTTCTGCGCTTGACGCCCTGGGGGCCGAGCGGCCCGTACTCGAGCGTGGTATTCGGCTGATGAGACGGAGAAGCGATCGCTGGTCAGGGCGAGCGCTGGCACCCGCGCTGGTGCACCGCGATTTTCGCACCGGGAACCTTCTGCTGGGAACCGACGGGCTCGAGGCAGTACTGGATTGGGAGTTTGCAGGCTGTGGTGATCCGTTGAGCGATATCGGTTGGTTTTGTGCCCGGTGCTGGCGATTCTCACGGCCGGATCTCGAAGCCGGTGGCCTGGGTGACCGACAGGCTCTCTACGAAGGCTACGCAGAGGTCAGCAGCATCGAGCTGGACCACGAACGCATCGCATTCTGGGAAGTGTTCGCTCATTTGCGTTGGGCTGTCATCGCCTTGCAACAGGGTGCACGCCATGCAACGGAGCCCTCGTTGGCCCTCGCGCTCACAGGCCGCATCTGTGAAAGTCTCGAGCGGGATGCACTCGCCCAGCTTCTCGGTCGCCCGGCACATCTGAAGACCAATGACCTGCCTCGAGATCTCGGTGCCCAGTCCCCCACTCACGCTGGAGTCTCGAGTGGACATGTTGCTGGCAGCGCACTGGCAGAAATCCTCGGCCAGACGCTCAACGACGAGATCGCCAATGCGGGCTCTGGTTCAAGCCTGACTCTACGAATGAGCCGTAACGCCGCAGCCATACTGGGACGCGAGGCGCAGGCTCTCAGGCTGCGAGAGGATCAGGTCAATCGACTGATGACGACTACCGACACCGATTCAGTGGCGCATCTCTGTGGTTACTTGCGCGAAGAAGCACGCACTCCCCCCGAGCTTGACGATCAGCTCATGCAGCTTGCGAACATCAACGCCTGGGTCTATCAGGGCGTGCGTTGAACTCGCGCCGTGTCGTGCGGTAGCGACGCGGCGCAAGACTCTCGTTGTAGAAGACCTTGATTAAAGCGCGCCGTCTGGCGGCCGATTCCTTCTCTACCGGTCCAACTTCGCAAGGCACAAATGATGGCTGCTTCCAACCTCCACGTGATCGACCAGCTTCAGGGGCCGGCCGACTCGCTGGTCTATCACGCCCTTGGCATGCCCTTCGCTCAGGCAGCGTCCAGCTCCACCACCGGGTTTGCACTGGTACGGGAAGATGCCTGTGTGATCTGGGCCAACGCCGCCTTTGCCACGCTCACGTGCATGCGCAGCTCTCCGGTCGGCGTCAGACTTGACGAGGAACTCGATCTGCATTTTCGTCTTGCCGATGGCGAGGCAGCCCAGGCACTGGCCCAGGACAATGTCACTACCTTGAATCTCAGCCAGGGCCGTGATGACTCCAAGGTGACGCTGCACATCGCCGCTCTTGATGGAGAAACCCGCGTTGTCGTCGCGATGTCCGACGAGATCGCGCCATCGGTCTTCGGCAGTCACGTCGCTGGCAACACGATGATCGATCCCTTGACGCGTCTGGGAAATCTCCCGCAACTGCTGCGTCAGCTCGAAAATTGGCCGTTCCAGCAGGAATATTCGCTGCTGTGCCTCGACGTGGACGGCTTTGGCGACGTCAACGAATCGCTCGGTCGAGCCGACGCTGACCGACTGCTGCAGCTCGTCGCAGACCGGTTGACCCGCGCCTCGCGTGCCGGCGACAAGGTGTACCGCACCGATGGAGATGAGTTCGTGATACTCCATCCGACCGAGCTGGACAACGAAAACGATACGCCACCCATCAGCATGGCAGAACGCCTGATTTCGTTGTTCGAGCGTCCGTTTCGTCTTGACCGGCAGCTGGTGCAGGTTGGCGCCAGTATCGGGATCGCTGTAAAGTCCGAGAGCGACTCAGAGACGACCGGTTCCGACATCCTGTCGCGGTCGCGTGACGCGCTCAGGGACGCTCAGCGTGCCGGCGGTCAATGTTCACGGGTTTACAAGCGCACGTGACGTTTCACTCGGGTTGTCCGTGACGCTGTAGTCATTGATGTCACTTTCCTGACCTCAATGAGTTCAACCTGAACGAATCTGTGCAAGTACGTACCAAAACGCGATTTCTGTGCAATCAGGTACAGAAAATCGCCGATCTTGTACTGTTCCGTCATTTGTGAATAATTTACCGTGATGTTGTTGCCCAGCAGCAACAATTAACCGCATCGGAGGATTCCGCACAGATGACGTATTTCAAGAAGGCGGCTCTCGCCGTCGCCACCGGCGCCGTACTGGCCGCTGGCACAGCGCAAGCTGAAACTGTGACCATCGCAACCGTTAACAACGGCGATATGGTTCGCATGCAAGGGCTGACAGACGATTTCACCAGCCAGAACCCTGATATCGAGCTTGAGTGGGTAACCCTGGAAGAGAACGCGCTCCGTCAGAAGGTCACCACCGACATCGCCACCAAAGGCGGGCAGTTCGATGTAATGACCATCGGCACCTACGAAGTACCAATCTGGGCCTCCCAGGGTTGGCTCGTAGCACTTGACGATTTGGGCGACGACTACGATGTCGACGACCTGCTACCGGCTATTCGCGGCGGCTTGTCTGTTGACGGTAGTCTCTACGCTGCACCGTTCTACGGCGAATCATCAATGGTCATGTACCGCACCGACCTCATGGAAGCTGCCGGCATGGAAATGCCTGACGCTCCCACCTGGGAGTTTATCGGCGAAGCTGCTCGCGCCATGACCGACCGCGACAACGAAATCTACGGTGTCTGCCTGCGTGGCAAGGCCGGCTGGGGTGAGAACATGGCATTCCTGACCGCCATGTCCAATTCCTTCGGCGCTCGTTGGTTCGACGAAGATTGGAATGCCCAGTTCGACAGCCCAGAGTGGGCAGAGACGCTCAATTTCTATGTCGACCTGATGAACGATGCTGGTCCGCCAGGAGCATCTTCGAACGGCTTCAACGAAAACCTGACCTTGTTCCAGAACGGCCAGTGCGGCATGTGGATCGATGCTACGGTTGCGGCTTCATTTGTAACCAACCCCAACGATTCCAAGGTTGCTGACAGTGTTGGTTTTGCACTCGCTCCGGACAACGGTCTTGGCAAGCGCAGCAACTGGTTGTGGGCATGGTCGCTCGCGGTCCCGGCTGGCACCCAGCAAGAAGAAGCTGCGAAGAAATTCGTTGCATGGGCGACTTCCAAGGCATACCTGGAACTCGTAGCCGAGAACGAAGGTTGGGCTAACGTACCTCCGGGCACTCGTACTTCACTGTACGAAAACCCCGAGTACCAGAAGGTCCCCTTCGCGGCGATGACGCTCGACAGCATCAACGAGGCGGATCCGACCAACCCGACGGTACAACCGGTACCGTACGTCGGTGTTCAGTTCGTAGCTATCCCCGAGTTCCAGGGAATCGCCACCGCTACCGGCCAGCAGTTCTCTGCTGCCCTCGCGGGTCAGACAAGCGTTGAAGATGCGCTTGCCAACGCTCAAGCGTTGACGGTCCGTGAGATGGACAAGGCCGGCTACCCCAAGTAGTCGAGTAGTTCTGTCCGTACTGATCGGTTGAGGCGCACGCGTCTCAACCGGTCTGTCAGGGTGCGGGGCCTTTTGGCCCCGCTTACCTGACACATATGTCTCTGGCCCATTGATTCAGGCACATCATGTCGACTACGCATACCCGTAACGCTGCGCGCACGATGATGTCGCCGGCTGTCATCCTGCTGCTTGCCTGGATGCTCGTGCCACTCGCCATGACGTTGTGGTTCTCCTTCCAGAACTACAGCCTCCTGAGTCCGGGCAACGAAAGTTGGGCTGGATTCAATAACTACAAGTACTTCCTGACGGACCCGGCGTTCTCGGAAGCACTCGTGAATACCCTTTTGCTTGTTGGCGGTGTGCTTTGCATTACCGTCATTGGTGGCACCCTGCTCGCCCTGCTGCTTGATCAACCCATGTTTGGTCAAGGCATCGTGCGACTACTTGTCATCGCTCCGTTCTTCGTCATGCCGACCGTGTCCGCATTGGTGTGGAAGAACATGTTCATGAATCCGACCAACGGGTTGTTTGCGTTCTTCGCGAAAAGCCTCGGGGTCACCCCGATCGACTGGTTGGGACACCACCCACTGCTGTCGATCATTCTGATGGTGTCGTGGGCCTGGCTGCCCTTCGCCACCTTGATCCTACTTACCGCTCTCCAATCGCTTGACAGCGAACAGATCGAAGCGGCGGAGATGGATGGCGCCAGCTCGATCAGTCGCTTCTTCCACATCGTCGTACCGCACCTGGCGCGAGCGGCCACCGTTGTCATTCTCATCCAGACGATTTTCCTGCTATCGATCTATGCCGAGATCTTCGTCACCACCGGTGGCGGGCCCGGTAACGCATCTACCAACATTCCTTGGCTGGTCTACCGACAATCTCTCCTGAGTTACGACGTAGGTGTCGGATCTGCAGGAGGCATCGTTGCCGTGATCCTCGCCAATATCGTCGCCATCTTCCTGATGCGCATGGTCGGCAAGAATCTGGACCTGTAGGAGATAACCATGGCACGCGCAGTCACACTCAATCGGCGGTTGTTCAACACCGGACTCGCCTGGACCCTCGGTCTGCTGATTTTCTTCCCGATTCTCTGGACGATACTCACCAGCTTCAAGACAGAAGCCGAGGCCATTGCACTACAACCGGCTCTGTTCGACTTCGAATGGACGCTCGCGAACTACCAGGAGGTCAACTCCCGTTCGAACTACCCGCGGTTCTTCATGAATTCCGTGATCATCGCGCTCGGCTCCACATTGCTCGGCCTGCTCATAGCGGTCCCCGCTGCTTGGGCAATGGCATTCGTCCCATCCAAGCGAACGCGCGGCATCCTCATGTGGATGCTATCGACCAAGATGCTTCCGCCCGTCGGTGTACTCGTGCCGATCTACCTGCTTTTTCGCGATAGCGGTCTGCTCGACTCGCGTATCGGTCTGGTGTTTGTGCTGATGATGGTCAACCTGCCGATCATCGTCTGGATGCTGTTCACCTACTTCAGGGAAATTCCCGGCGAGATTCTCGAGGCGGCGCGGATGGATGGAGCCAGCATGAAGTCAGAGATTCTGTACGTCCTGACGCCAATGGCGCTACCGGGCATTGCATCCACGATGTTGTTGAACGTCATCCTCGCCTGGAACGAAGCGTTCTGGACATTGGTATTGACGACCACCAAAGCCGCGCCTCTCACCCAGTTCATTGCCAGTTACTCAAGCCCAGAAGGACTGTTTTACGCCAAGCTTTCCGCTGCATCGACCATGGCGATCGCACCAGTCCTCATTCTAGGCTGGTTCAGTCAGAAGCAGCTTGTCAGAGGCCTGACTTTCGGTGCCGTCAAATAGCGCGCTGTACGTAATCAGACGGCGGAAAGCCAATACGCGCTCACGCGCAATTCGGACACGAAAAACACTAGTTATGGGCAGCATCACACTCAAGAAAGTCGCAAAGCGCTTTGGTGATATCGAAGTCATTCCTCCGCTCGACCTCGCCATCAACGAAGGCGAGTTCGTCGTATTCGTCGGCCCGTCAGGTTGTGGCAAGTCCACCCTGTTGCGACTGATCGCAGGGCTGGAGGACGTCTCTGGCGGTGTCATCGAAATCGATGGAGCGGATGCGACGAGTCTTCCCCCCGCCAAACGCGCCTTGGCCATGGTCTTTCAGTCCTATGCGCTGTATCCGCACATGTCCGTACGCAAGAACATCGCATTTCCGTTGAAGATGGCGGGCATGGACAAGGCAAGCATCGACGAAAAGGTCAACAAGGCCGCCGAGACGCTGAACCTTGCAAGTTACATTGATCGTCGCCCAGGACAACTGTCAGGTGGTCAGCGTCAGCGCGTCGCTATCGGTCGTGCCATCGTTCGTGAACCTGCGGCCTTTCTGTTTGACGAGCCTCTATCCAACCTCGATGCTGCGCTGCGCGGCAACATGCGCATCGAGATTTCCGAGCTGCACCACAAGCTCGACACCACGATGATTTACGTTACTCACGACCAGGTCGAAGCGATGACCATGGCCGACAAGATCGTCGTGCTCAACTCCGGTCGCATCGAGCAGGTGGGCTCACCGATGGACTTGTACCGTGAACCCGCGAACGTCTTTGTTGCGGGATTCATCGGAAGCCCGTCAATGAACCTGATCACCGGCAACGCAGCCACCGAAGAGGGTGCGACCACGATCGGCGTCCGCCCCGAACACTTTCACCTGTCGATGAGCGAAGGCAAGTGGCAAGGCACCGTGGGTGTGTCGGAAAACCTCGGCTCGGACACATTTCTTCGGGTGGAAGTCGATGGCATCGGGACGCTGACTGCCCGCGCCGACGGCGAATTCCCTGCCTCGCTGGGCGATACGGTCTACCTGACGCCGGACGGCGAACGGATGCACCGGTTCGACGCCAGCGGGCTGCGCATGGTTCGCTGAATGCACACTACTCTCGAACGATATCCGGGTGGCCACTCTGGCACCGGAAAGCGCTTTTTCTTGCAGGAAACCTTGACTCCGTGACCGCCCAAACAAGTTCGTCGGCAGTTGCCTTGCGACTGAATACCCTGCAGGATCTTCCTGCGGCGGTGGCTCGCCCACACTACGAACGTGCCAGTTTGAGTGCGGGGATCCTGCACATAGGTCCGGGAAACTTCCATCGTTCGCATCAGGCTGTGTACCTCGATCGCCTGATGAACGATGGCCATGCGCATGATTGGGCAATCGTCGGTGCGAGCATCATGCCGAGCGACCAAAGGTTACGCGACATTCTTGTCGAACAGGACTACCTGACAACGGTTGTCGAACAGGTTGACGGTGCAAGCAGCGCTCAGGTCACAGGCTGCATGATTGACTATCTGCCGGTGGCAGACACCGACGCCATCCTTGCTGCCATGTGTTCTCCTGACACGCGTATCGTCTCGATGACCATTACCGAAGGTGGCTATTTCCTGAGTGCCAGCACCGGTCACTTTGACCCGACACATCCGGCGATCGCGGGTGAAGCCAACGCAGACACACCTGGCACGGTATTCGGCCTGCTCGTCGTCGCCCTTCGTGAGCGCCGCGCCGCTGGCACTCCACCCTTCACGGTGATGAGTTGCGACAACCTGCCCCACAACGGACGTATCGCCCGTGAAGCAACCGTCGGGACCGCGCGCCTGATCGACGAGTCACTCGCTGACTGGATCGATGAAAACGTCAGTTTTCCGAACGCCATGGTCGACCGGATAACACCTGCGACCGGAGAAAGAGAACTCGGCAGCATCGTCGACGATCACGGCATCGACGACCAAGCTCCCGTGTTTTGCGAAAAATTCATGCAGTGGGTACTCGAGGACAACTTTTCAAATGGGCGACCGCCGTTCGAGTTGGCCGGTGTACAGATCGTCCCGGACGTCACGCCGTTTGAAATGCTCAAGATTCGGGTGCTCAACGGAGGCCATGCCTTGATCGCCTACCCCGCAGCCCTGCTGGGGATCGAATTTGCCCACGATGCGATGGGCAACCCGCTCATCAGCGGGTTCCTGGACCGGGTAGAGCGCGAGGAAGTCATACCGACGGTGCCTCCAGTGCCGAACACCGACAAGGCCCAATATTACGAAACCATCGTCAGACGTTTTGCGAATCCGGCAATTGGCGATACCATACAACGCCTGTGCCATGATGGTTCCAACCGGCAACCCAAGTTCATTGTCCCGACAATTGCTGATCGACTGGCCGAGGGTCACAGTGTTAGCGGACTCGCCCTCGGTTGTGCCTTCTGGTGCCGTTACTGCGCAGGGACCGATGAGCAAGGTAACTCCATCACACCCAATGACACCTCCCACGCCATTCTGCAACCGGCAGCACTCGCTGCGCGCGCGCGACCTGCAACCTGGTTGGAACAGCCGGATATCTACGGCGATCTGGGCGAGAACGCTGCGTTTGCTGCCACGTTTGAAGCAGCGCTGAACGCGATATGGGCAGACGGAACGGAAGCGGTACTGAAGCGCTTCAGCCAGAGTTGAGGCCCGATGCCGTGTCTGTTGCTGCTCGCCAACCCCTGCCGCCGGAACTCGAATCCACCGAGGTGGACGAGCGCTCCGTATTGGCATTCCAACACGGATTTCCAAGTGAACTTGTCCGCTGGCATTGCCACGATGAATACGAACTCCACTACATCGCAGAAAGCGATGGCAAGGTGTTCATTGGCGACTACGTAGGGGCTTTTTCGGCAGGTCAGCTGGTCATGACCGGACCGCGACTGCCGCATAACTGGATCAGTCATACCAACGACCACGATGTCATTCCGATAAGAGACATGGTGGTGCAATTTCGTCAGGAACTGATCCCTGCGATTGCGGCCTCGGCTCCCGAACTCAAACCCTTGCTGGTGTTGCTGGAGCGCTCTCACCGCGGCATAGAGTTCAGCAAGATGGCGCCGTCTCGTGCGCGCGAGTGGTTTGAAAATATGATCGCCGCAGACGATGCCGCACGCGTCACCTTGTTACTCGACTTTCTGCTCACACTGTCGCGCCAAACAGACTATCGCCTGCTGTCGACCATGCCCATCCGCTCTGATGACGATGCAGCCGCGTTGGACAAGGTGGAACGAGTGACGTCCTATGTGACGCAAAACTACGCAAGTGACATCCCGCTATCCACCGTCGCCAATATCGTTGGCATGAGCGAAAGTACGTTCTCGCGTTTCTTTACCAAGGCAACAGGCAACGGATTCACCCGTTTTCTCAACCGGGTACGCGTCGCCAAGGCCTGTGAGCTACTTCGGGACACCGAAGAGCCCATTACCGACATATGCTTCTCAGTGGGCTTCAACAACGTCGCGAACTTCAATCGGCGTTTTCGTGAGTTGAAACAAGTTACTCCACGCGAGTATCGTCAACAAACCCGTCTTCGCAATGCCGTCGCGCGGTCCAGCAGGACCACCCAAGCCTGACCCAAGCCAGACGGCATGGCAATACGGGTGCGCCTTGCAAGCCGATCCTGATGGCGTAAGTGATGCCTCAGTGAGCGATGGTCGAGGTCCTCGCGACGGCGACCGACCGCATTGCCTGGCACCGACCGATGAAGGGCCTCCGGATCAACCGACTGGATAGTCATCGCCAAAGGTCATCCCGGCACTAAAGCGCCCATTCTGCTCGTGCCGGTACAGACGTCCGCCATGAGCCTCTGCAATCATCGCGACCATGTGCAGGCCCAGCCCCATATGGCGTTCGCTGGCATCATTTTGCGTCGGTTCCCGCTGCTCGGACGGACTCGCGTCGCTACTTTCACTCTCGACCGCAAGCAGGTAGTTGCCACGACAGTCGCTCGGGGCGGGCCTGAGCACCAGGGTGATTGATGTGCCTTGCGCCGAATAGGTCACCGCGTTGTCCACCAGCTTGTCGAGCGCTTGCACCATCAGCGCAGGGGAACAAACCATGGTTGCTGGCTTTACAAGCGCTCTATGGATGATCTGGTGGTCTGGATAGACGTGTCGAAATCGTTCCACGCAATCATCGAGAAATTCCGTCAGGTCGATCGGCAGGTACTCGGCGTGTTCAATGGTGTGTTCCAACCGCGTCGACTCGACAATGGCGCTGATGATTCGGTTGAGCTCCCGGGTACCACCGGCCGCCCGCATCACCAACGTTCTCGCGCTTTCTTCGAGTTCTGCGTGCTGAAGGTTTTCGAGCGAAGAGCGCACCACGGACAACGGCGTTCTCAGTTCATGCGACAGATAGCGAGACAGTGTTTCCAGGTAGCGGTTGTAGTCGGCTGAACGCCCCAGTAGCGATGCCAGATCTCGCGACAGGCTGCCGAGTTCATCTTGCGCCGCACTCGCCTTCATCGGTTGTTTGCGGGGTCGACCATCGTCGGCAACCGCTTGGCCCGCCGCTTGTGAAAGGCGGCGAATCCTCAATGACAGCCACGCGCCCCACGAGAACAAGACCAGTGCTGCGACCAGACTCGCCAGAATCAGCAGGCTGAGCAGTCGAGCAAGATGACTACCCGTATACGCCGAAGAATGCTCTTCGTTGGATTCGTACCAGAGCCAGGCTGTTGGCGTGTCGTCACGCGTGTTCTGTTCCACAGGCACGACGGTGCCCAGCACACGGTCCCGGGCTGGCGTGACGTAACGGTGCGTTTCGCCGTCAACGATCACCGCATCCAACTCAAGCTCCAGCGGCCCGGCCGGATCAGCTTCCGCTTCTGGCAACGGAAGATCACCAGCAACCAACCATGCGAATACACGGAACAACACGGCATCCCACAGATTTTCGAACAGTGGTTGGCCAATCGCATCTTCACGACGATCATTGAGTCGATCCACGTCGGCAACAAGACGCCCTACCCGGTCAAAAACCCGCGCGCGGTGGCCAGGCGGAACGCGCGATCGCAATAACTCTTGTGCCGTACTACTGGTACGAAATACGGCAGGCACCGCGTCCAGCTCGGCGTGTCCGCGGACCATGCCTTGCATATCGTCAAGCGACAGGGAACCCACCGTAGTGGACGACGCCTCACTCGTTCGATCATCCACATCCAGCACCGCGATCCCAAGGCGCAAGGGAACGCCAGCGGTGCCGGAGGCAAACGACATCTCAACCCGGTAGCCGCCAGAACGCTGCTGCCAGGCCGCGCGGATATCCGTCAGTCGTTCCCCGCGTGACCGTATCGCTCGCTGCGTGCCACGGCGCGAGTTGGCCATGCTCGCAGCCAAAGGCTGTAACGGTCCGGGAGCCAGCGCACGCAACAAGACGTGTCGCGCTATTTTGTCTCCGTGCACCAGCAACACTTCAACGGCATCACCGTTGGAGAGAAGCTGCTCGGGGTCAGGGCCCTCGTTCTCACCCGCATCCACGATGAGGCGCGGCGGTCGGTGCCACACAAGTTCATCATCGTCCACATCAACAAGTACGTGGAGTCTTTGGTCGCGCTCGGCCATCCGAATGCTGATCGAGTCAACGCGTGACTCGGAATACCTGATTGGCGCATGCGCCAGTGCCTGCCAATCACTCGCGTATCCATCAACCGTCAATGGCGCCGGTGACACCTCCACGTACAACTCACCCGGCGCAGGCGCTGTACTTCCCCAGTCCAGAACGGACCGTAACTCGTCGTCGACACTTGCCTGTGCCATCGACAAGCGAAGGTTCGCCACGGTCAATTGCTGCGCGTCCATACGCGACTGCAAGAGTGAGTCATGCAGTTGTCCAACGCTCTGCCATCCCACAACAGGTACAACGAGTGTCATCGCTCCTGCCAGCAGCATTTGCAGGCGTAGATTCACCTCAGCACTCGCTCCGAGCTGGCGCGGTAGCGAACCGAAGGCACCGTCACGAGTGATCGATCCATCGATAGCCGAGGCCGTACTCGGTAGCAATGGCATCGAAGCTCGAATCCAGTGCTTCGAATTTTCGCCGCATGCGCTTGATATGCGCTGTGATGGTCTGATCATCCAGCACCACGCCCGCCGCTTGCATCAACTGCGCGCGACTTTTCACTTGCCCAGGCCTTGAGGCAAGACAAACAATCATCTGGAATTCGGTCACGGTAAGTTGAACGGTTTGCCCACTCCAGCGTGCTAGCAAACGTTCGGTATCCAGCTCGAGCTGGCCCACGCGATGCAGAGCCATCTCGATATCCTCCGCCGCATAGGCATCGACTCGGCGCAAGACTGTCTGGACTCTGGCCACGAGTTCCGACAAGCTGATGTTCTTGCTGAGGTAGTCATCAGCGCCCAGCCTCAGGCCGGAGATGACATCGATCTCGTCGTCGCGTGCCGTCAAGAACAGTATTGGCAATCGGGAGGAGCGCGAGCGAAGCTTCCGGCAGAGCTCAAAACCTGCATCTGCGTCCCGACCTAGTCCAATATCGATCACGGCAACGTCCGGCAGCGCTTGCTCCACCTGCTGCAAAGCGTGATCGACCGAGCTTGCGCCCAGGATTTCATAGCCAGCTCGGTTGAGTGCCAACGCGTAGTTTTCCCGAAGTGCCTCCTCATCTTCGACGAGGAGTACCGTGGCCAGCGGCTCAGCGCGATGATCTGACGCGGCACCGTCGGCTGGCCCGGGTGCCCCCTCATGTGTGCTGTTTCATCCTCACAAGTCTAGCCAATTTCCTGTCGCCGCCACCGCCACGCTTACCGTTCCGGCGCCGCGGAATGGGGAAATTTGACGCACTAACCGCCTCCAGTGGCGGAATTTCATCGTAGGAGGCATTATCGGGACTGAAAACCTGTCTCCTCCGGTCACAGTGACGGACCTGCATCAGAGAGAGTGATTCCATGACTGCAACGTTGGTACGCACCGTCTTTTTCGCCCTGGCGCTGGGATTCAGCCAACTGGCCGCTTCTGCATCCCTACTCCCCAACGAGGATCACACGCCGGCGGAGGTCGTGCGGATCGTGGTCGATGCCTTGCAGACCAATCCCGACACTGAGGATGACGCCGGGATAAAGACCGTCTGGGCGTTTGCGTCTCCAGGCAACCGTGCATTCACCGGGCCGCTGGAGCGCTTCACCATGATGATTAAGGGCGGATTCCCTGACATGCTTGGCTTCAGGTCCAGCCGTTACGGCGACCTCGAGATCACCGGGCGTAAGGCCGTACAAATTGTGTGGTTGGTACAGGACGACGGGCGCGAGCTTGCCTATGCATTCCAGCTTGGGCAGCAATCCGGCGGCGAGTACGACAACATGTGGATGACTGAAGCGGTGGTCCCTCTCGGCCAGAGCGACCGAAGCGGAACCTCGATCTGATTCACGAGTGTCCGACTCAGGACCAACTCAGGGCCAACTCAGGGCCAACTCAGCGCCGACTCCGGAGTCAGCGCTTGTCCAGTTGTTCGAGAAAGGCGTTGGCACGTGTCAGATGTGCCGCCTTCTTGTCGTCAGGCATGCGCCGCGCGTTCGCGACCATCATTGACCACCGCCGGTTGCCGGCCAGCTCATCGGCGTGGTTGATGATCCAGCGCCAGAACAGCGCATCCCATACCTCACACCACTCTCCCTTGGGATGGTCGCTCATCTTCAAGATGTAGTTGGAGCCGGAGAAGTATGGCTTGGTCGTGATCGCACCACCGTCAGCGTGCTGACTCATCGCATACACGTTCGGCACCATGACCCAGTCTGCCGAGTCTATGAATAGTTCCATGAACCATGTGTAGATGTCGTCTGGGTCGATTTCGCACAAGAACATGAATCCACCCAATACCATCAGTCGCTCGATGTGATGGCAGTAACCGGTCTTGAGTAGTCGTCCTATGACGTCATCTATCGGATCGATACCCGTGCTGCCGTCGTAGAAGCATGCGGGCATCCTGCGCGTATGCCCCCAGTGATTGGTGGTGCGCATGGCAACACCCAGGTCTTCATAGGTTGCCCGCATGAATTCACGCCAGCCTATGATCTGTCGAACAAAGCCCTCGACGCTATTCAGAGGTATATCGTGACTCCTTGCGTAGTTGAGGGCCTTGTCGATCACCTCGCCTGGTGTGAGTAGTCCGTGGTTCAGCAAGGGTGTGAGAATACTGTGATACAGCCAGGACTCCCCCTGCACGATCGCGTCCTCATAGGGTCCAAACTTGCAGAAGCGTTCTTCAAGAAATTTCTCCAGCCATCGATCGGCTGCTGCGTGGTCGATCGGGTAATACCATTCATCGAGACAACCGGGATTGTCCGGAAAATCCTTGTGCACCGAGGCGATGGCGGTTTCCATATCGGCAGTAGTCTCAACGACGGGGAGCGCCGGTAACAGTGCCCGCTCCTTCTTGGGTAGCTTGCGCCGGTTGTCTTCGTCGAAGCTGAATTTCCCACCGACCGGGGAATCTGCTTCCATGAGTACATCGAGGCGGCGTCGTTGCCACTCGTAAAAGTCAGCCATGAACCAGCGCTTGCGACCCGAGCGATACTCCGCGTTCTGTGCAGCGCTGTTGATGAACCCTGGTGTTGGCATCTCTGTCAGTTCCAGCACATCGGCGGCGGCAGCTCGCAGTCGCCTTTGCAGCGTGAAGTCATGTACGTCGCTCACCACCAACTGCGTATGCCCCTCCTCGGCCAACACCCGGCAGAGGTCTGGCAGCAGATCCTGGCCACTGCGATACCGAGCGATACGATGATGAACGCCAAGCTCTTGCAAACAACGGGCATAGCTCGCCATCGTGGCCCTGTGGTACGCAAGCTTCTGTTTGTGAAAGCGTGCAGGGTATCGGGCGTCACCAAAAAACAGCGGATCTTCCAGCAGTAAAACGGTGTCGGGCTCTGCGCGCAGTACAGGCTGATCGCGAAACAGTTGATGTGGAAAAACAAGGGCAGCAATCGACATACGGGGTTTGTACGTAGTAGAACCATTCGAAAACATCGCCCCCCAAGCCTACATGCTACCGCCACGCCTTGAGCACTACCTGGTTGACAGAGCCGAGGTGACAGCGCGGCTGGAATACATCGATCCCCGTGCCTACGACAAGACGCGAAATTATCTCGATGGCTCTGTTACGTGGCTGAGTCCCTTTCTGACTCACGGAATCACCACCACGGTTGAACTCTCCCAGTCAGTATTGTTGAAACACAAGACGTCATCCTGCTACCGATTTCTGTTCGAGCTGGCGTGGAGGGAGTTCTTTCACCGCACCTGGCAGCAACATGGCAATGCCATTTTCAGTGACATGCGCGAGGATATTGCGCCCGGGCGCAAGAGCGAGATACCGACGCCTGTGCTCATGGCCGAGACGGGTATTGACAGTGTGGATGCGGCCATCGAGCATCTGCTGTCTCACGGCTTGATGCACAACCATGCGCGCATGTGGGTCGCAGCGCTAGCGTGTAACCAGGCCGACACGCACTGGCTGGAACCTGCACGCTGGTTTCACGCTCACTTGCTGGATGGGGACCTCGCCAGCAACACTCTGTCGTGGCAATGGACGGCTGGCACCTTCAGCGACAAGCAGTATCGCGCCAATCAGGACAACATCAATCGTTACTCTCGCTCAGAACAAAAAGGCAGCTGGTTGGACGTGAGCTATGAGGAGTTGCCCGCTTTGCGTGCGCCAGCGCGCTTCGAAGAACGTGGTGCGCCAAACGTGTTTGACGAGCCTGATGCGCCTTCAGGCCTGTCCATTTCATCCTTTCAGGTCGACACGAGCGAGCGGCTTGCGCTCAGGTCCATCTGGTGTCTGGACCCTTTGTGGCAGGCTGACCTGCAGCAGCACATCGTGTTTGTCGACACGGACTACCTGATGCAGTGGCCGCTGTCTCGCAAACGTTGGGAATTCATCGAGCACTGGGCCGGACAATGCGGAGCCCCGATATACCACGGAAGCCTCGACGAATTGAACTCTTCACTCGCTGGCGCTGATGTGATTCATCAGGAACGCCCATCCTGCACGGAGTGGCCCGGGCAGGTGGACGCCAGAGACTGGTTGTATCCCATGCCGCAGGCGCCCTACCCCAGCTTTTCGCGCTTCTGGAAGCAGGTCCGCCCGGCTCTCGGCTTGAAATGAAAAACGCACTGACGCAGACCAAGACTTGCCCGGTATGTGGGCTGCCATTCTCCAATCGGAAGAAATGGGAGTCCCGCGGTTTGTGGCCAACCATCGTCTACTGCTCGGAAAAATGCAGACGCAGTCGAAAGCCGACACCCACTCCTGACTGACCCGGCGTGAGTCGCCGAGCTGACGCTCTCAAGCAAGCAGATGCGCCGCGCCGGTCAACGCTGGGTATTTCGCGTGTATGACAGATGTAGGGATTTGCTCGAGGTAGTACCGCATACGCCCTTTTGACTCGAAGGCCGCTCGAAAGTCAGACTCTGCGAACACCTTGCCGAGTTGCGGAACGATGCCCCCACCGATGAAGCAGCCACCTTCTGCGCCCAGGGTCAGCACGAGGTTACCCGCGCAATCACCCAGCAATCGGCAGAAATGCTGCAGCGTTTCCACGCACACCGGATCCTCTTCAGCAATACCCAGCCGGGACACGTCGGCAGGCGTATAGGACACCGGGTCGAGGCCGTCGATGTTGCGCAAGGCATTGGCGATGTTGACCAGGCCAGGTCCCGACAGGAATCGCTCAGCGCTGACATGCGGCCACAGCATTGCCAGTCGGGCGTGTACCTCTTTTTCGCGAGCGGTCGTGCCACCGAGCGTCACATGCCCACCCTCTCCACGCAGCGCGACCCACGTGCTACCGCATCGGACCATTCCCGAGACACCAAGCCCTGTTCCCGGTCCGATAACCGCGATCGCCTGGTCCGGTTTTGCCGTGCCCGGACCCACTTGCACGGTCTCACTCATGGACAGGTGCGGAACTGACAAGGCGAGCGCTGTAAAGTCGTTGACGACCTCGAGCGTGTCGAGATCCAGATCTTCCTGGACCTCCCGGATCGAGAATGACCAGGAGCTGTTGGTGAGCTTGACGTGGTCACCGATAATCGGTGTGGCCACCGCGATGGCCGCCGCGTCGAGTGCCACATCCGCACCGCACTCGCCGATGAAACGCCGAATGGCGCTGACCAGGCCGTCCTCACTGTCACATCGATAGGTGACCGGACCACTTGGAGCCCCACTTTCATCGAGCAGGGCAAAGCGCGCGTTGGTACCGCCTATGTCACCTACCAACTGACGTCGGATCGCCATGTACTTGTAGTGCCTTCCTGTTCTCCTGATGGCGCCATGGTACCGCGCACAGATGCCGATCGACGGTAAATGGGAGACGGGACAGAGTATGGCGGAGAGAGAGGGATTCGAACCCTCGATACGCGATAAAACGTATACTCCCTTAGCAGGGGAGCGCCTTCAGCCACTCGGCCACCTCTCCGTATCACGGCTGTCGAGCGACTGCTCCTGACGTGCACTCGCATACAGCCTTGCCTACCTAACCACGCCCTCACTCCAACCCTTGGCCCAACCATTGCCTTTCGGCGACTGTGCAGCGACCATGGGCGCTATTTCCCATGGGGCTGCCACGTTGTGTGACGGTACATTCCGGGCGAGGCAAACGCCATGAAGGCGGTAGCTCGCAGCGAAAAAACCTGCACCACGCAAACGTGCCACGAGTGGTAGGAGAGTGATAGCAAAATGGCGCGCCCGGAAGGATTCGAACCTCCGACCGCCTGGTTCGTAGCCAGGTACTCTATCCAACTGAGCTACGGGCGCGGCGTTTTGCTACCAGCGCAAGTATGGTGTGTGTCCGACTAGGCGTCAACCACACTACGGCCAAATATCCAGCCTTTTTTCAACCAGCCGCCACGCCTCGGCGACTGTACTTCGACGCTACGACTTGGCAGCGACATCCGAGACGGCTGCCCCTCCCTCAGCGGCCCCGTCGTGCTCCTGCTGAATACGCGCGTAAATCTCCTCTCGGTGCACAGTCACGTGCTTTGGAGCATCCACACCGATACGCACCTGATTTCCTTTTACGCCTAATACGGTGACTGTCACTTCGTCACCGATCATCAAGGTCTCGCCGACCCTTCTTGTCAAGATCAACATCGCTTTTCCCCGTTTTAGAAACGACGCTCGCACAGTACGGTGTTACCGCAACCACCTACCTGTGGTTCTTGCTGAACAGAGTGCATCGATATGGCAATGCATTCTGGTAACGGGCGCTAGAAAAAGGAGCTCCACTCCTCACTGTTACGAAGTGTGGCAGATACCGGCAATGCGTACGTCAGCCGACCTGCGGAAGCCGACAGAGTTTACAGTGCGTTACTTTTCAGCGGCATCCGACGACATTCACTACAAAAAAAACACAACAAAAAAACACAACAAAAAACGTGAACTACCCGTCAGGCGACTCCCTTGGATTCGTGCAGGCCAAACTCTTCATGCAGTGAGCGCACGCCAAGTTCGAGATACTTCTCTTCGATCACCACCGATACCTTGATTTCGGACGTGCTGATCAGTCGAAGATTGATACCCGCTTCAGACAAGGCGCGAAACATTCGACTCGCGATACCGGCGTGTGATCGCATGCCCACTCCAACAACGGAAAGCTTGGCAACACGATCATCACCGCTGACAGCAGCACCGCCCAGTTCATCCGACGTGGACTGCAAGTGGGTGATCACACGCTGGTAGTCGTCCCTGTTCACGGTGAACGTGAAGTCGGTGGAACCGTCAGCGCCAACGTTCTGGATGATCATGTCGACCACGATGTTGAGGTCGGAGATCGGGCCGAGTATCGAGTAGGCGATGCCCGGCCGATCGGGTACGCCGGTGATTGTCACCTGGGCTTCGTCGCGCGCAAACGCGATACCGGATACGACTGCTTGCTCCATGTCATCCTCTTCGTTGTCATAGGTAATCAAGGTGCCGGGACCTGGCTCAAAGCTCGAGAGCACGCGCAGGGGCACGTTGTAGTTGCCGGCAAATTCCACGGCGCGGATCTGCAGCACCTTGGAACCCAGGCTCGCCATTTCCAGCATTTCCTCGAAGGTGATCTGGTCAAGGCGCTGTGCTCGGGCTTCCACCCGGGGATCCGTGGTGTAAACACCATCCACATCGGTGTAGATCTGGCACTCGTCAGCCCCGAGCGCGGCGGCAAATGCAACCGCCGAGGTATCTGAACCTCCGCGCCCGAGCGTGGTGATGTTTCCCGCATCGTCCACACCCTGAAAACCTGCGACCACCGGTGTACAACCGGCATCGATGTCGGCCCGCAGACGTTCTGTGTCGATGCTCACGATGCGCGCCTTGGAATGCGCGCTATCGGTGAGTACGCGTATCTGTCCACCCGTCCAGGATCTGGCTTCGCGGCCCAGCGATTTCAGGGCCATGGACAGCAACGCGATGGTGACTTGCTCTCCTGTGGACAAGAGTACGTCCAACTCCCGGGTGTCGACCACGGCGGGCATGATCTCGCGCGCCATGTCGACCAATCGGTTGGTCTCTCCAGACATCGCCGACACCACAACGACCACCTGGTGGCCCTCGTTCAACATGCCGTCGACCTTCTCGGCCACCTTGCGGATGCGCTCGACGGTGCCGACCGAGGTACCGCCGAATTTCATGACATACAAGGCCATCAGCCAACACGCTCCGAGGCAAACGCGCGTGCACGCGCGAACGCACTGTCCAATGCGTCCAGAGACGGCGCACCCCCTTGCGCAAGGTCAGCACGGCCACCGCCTCGGCCACCGAGACACCCGGCCACCTCAGCGAGCAACTCACCCGCCTTGACGCGATCCTGCAGCCCGTCGGTAACGGCCGCAACCAGCGCCACCTTGCCCGCCTTCTCGCCGGCAAGCACGATCATCGATTCACCGAGCTCCTGCCGCAGACTGTCAGCAAGGCTTCGCAGCGTCTTGGCATCTCCGTCCGGAACGCGCTGCAACAACAGTCTCGCTGTACCGATCGTCTCTGCCTTGTCGGCGAGCGCCTTGCCCGCGTTGGAAGATACCTTGGCCTCCAGCTGCTCGAGCGCACGTCGCTGCTCTCGAATCTGCTGTTGCAATGCCTTTACGCTCATCACGAGCTCGCTGCGTGGTGACTTCATCACTTCGGCCAGGGCATCCAGCTGCGACGACTCCTGCTGGGTTACCGCGAGAGCCTGTTGCCCGGCCACCGCCTCGACTCGACGAATACCCGCTGCAACGCCGCCTTCGGATACCAGACGAACAGCCCCCAATTCGCCCGTACGACGCACGTGCGTGCCGCCACAAAGTTCAATCGACTTTTCTCCAAGCGTCACCACCCTTACGCGGCTACCGTATTTTTCGCCGAACAAGGCCATCGCGCCCATGGCCTGCGCCTCGTCCATCGAGGTTTCGACGATCTCGCACGCTTGATTGGCTCTGATCTGTTGGTCGATACGCTGCTCTATGGTGCGCAGCGTGTCGCCGTCGATGGCGCTCTGATGAGAGAAATCAAAACGCAGGCGTTCATCATTGACCAGAGAACCTCGTTGCTCGACGTGCGAGCCAAGCACTTCACGCAGGGCCGAATGCAACAAATGGGTTGCCGAGTGATGTTGCGTAATGCGAGACCGGCGTACCGCGTCGACCGTTGCCGTGACCGATTGATTGAGGCTCAGGCGCCCTGATGTCACGCGTACCGCGTGCAGGAATGCTCCGCGACGCTTTTGTGTATCAGCGACGTCAACGGTTACGCCATCGAGCGACGACAAGGTGCCACTGTCCCCAACCTGACCGCCCGACTCACCGTAAAACGGCGTGCGGTCGAGAACAGCCCAGCCTGCCTCGCCCTGCTCCAGCGCATCGCAGGTCGCGCCCTCGCGCCAGAGCTCGACGACAGTCGCGCTGGTCTCCAGCGTGTCGTAGCCAAGGAACTCGGTAACTGTCTCGCTTGCGGGCAACTCTGCACTATCGGCGAATTTGCTCGCAGCCCGTGCGCGACTGCGCTGCTCTTCCATCGCGAGCTTGAATCCGGCGTCATCCACGGCAAGCCCTCGCTCTCGCGCAATGTCGGCCGTCAGGTCAGCGGGGAAACCATAGGTATCGTAGAGCTTGAACATGAGCGCGCCGGGAATCGTACCGGCGTCGGCAATACCAGCGGTTTCTGCATCGAGTATTGCAAGTCCGGATGCGAGCGTCTTCGAGAATCGCTGTTCCTCGGCGAGAAGCTCCTGCTCGACCTTGGTGGCTGCAGCTGCGAGCTCGGGAAATGCCGTGCCCATCTCGGCGACCAGAGGTGCGACGAGCGTGTGGAAGAATTCGCCTGTGGCACCAAGCTTGTGCCCGTGCCTGGCCGCACGTCGAATGATTCGGCGAAGGACATAACCGCGCCCTTCATTACTGGGCACCACGCCATCAACGATCATGAACGCGCAGCTGCGGATATGGTCCGCAACCACCTTCAGTGATGGGGATGTCAGTTCGGACGTACCGATGGCTTGCGCCGATGCCTTGATCAATCGATCAAACAGATCGATCTCGTAGTTCGAATGAACATGTTGCAGAACCGCGGCCACACGTTCCAGCCCCATGCCGGTATCGATCGAGGGCTTTGGGAGCGGGGTCAAGGTACCGTCAGCAGAACGATCGAATTGCATGAAGACCAGATTCCAGATCTCGATGTATCGATCGCCGTCTTCGTCCGGGGAGCCCGGCGGCCCTCCAGCCACGTCCGGCCCATGGTCGTAGAAGATCTCGGAACAGGGCCCGCAGGGACCGGTATCACCCATGGCCCAGAAATTGTCCTTGGCACCAATCCGAATCACTCGCTCGGCTGGAACACCGATTTCTTCTATCCAGATCTTCTCCGCTTCGTCGTCTTCCTCGAATACGGTCACCCAGAGCTTGTCGGCGGGCAGACCCAGCTCCTCGATCAGAAAACCCCAGGCAAAGCGGACCGCATCAGACTTGAAATAGTCGCCAAAACTGAAATTGCCGAGCATCTCGAAGAACGTGTGATGCCGCGCGGTGTAGCCCACGTTATCAAGGTCGTTGTGCTTGCCGCCCGCTCGCACACAACGTTGGCTCGTCGTGGCCCGCACGTAGTCGCGCTGGTCTTCGCCCGTGAAGACGTCCTTGAACTGGACCATGCCCGCGTTGGTGAAAAGCAGGGTCTTGTCGTTGCCGGGAACCAGCGGACTTGACGGCACTACCGTATGGCCGTGGGAGGCGAAATAGTCGAGAAATCGTGATCGAATCTCGGAGGTGGTAAGCATCGAACCGATGAGCGCAAGGAGGGCAGCCCATCATTTTACAGACCCGGGCGGTTTAAGGTCACCGCGACCGCGTCACACCGCTTCAGCCATTGGCGGGCAACACCGCCCACTCCACGGTTTCCGGAGCAAGACAGACCTCGTCACTACACACCTGCAAGCGCAGTTTGACGGTGCTGTGCCCTATCGCGTCGAGCGTGCCGGGCAGATCCCCTTCGAGTGTGATGTCTCCCTCATGGAGCGCCAAGGCCTCGGACTGGAACGCGAGCGTACGGATGTGGGGCTCCGGATAACTCACGCCCACGAGCGTCTGGCCGGCCGCGTCGGTGAGGTCTGTGCCGATCAGATAGTCCTGGAGTGGTTCGGATGCGTTCAGGTGCCAGCCGTCCGCAAGCGTGATGTCCACATGCACGCGCCCGTCGTCCATGGCCCGGGCCGCGAGCCGGGCTTTCCCGCGCCCGGCAAACTGCACGGCCGAGCGCGTGGCTGATGCATGGACACCGAGCCCCGATAGCAGTGCCCCCAGTCCGCCTCTTCGCTCAGCGAGCAGTGCGGAAAAATCCGCGATCAACTGTTTCGCTGCCTGATCGAATTCGCGCTCGCCGGTTCTATCGTGGAGCTTGGCAAAGACCGACAGTGCCACCCCATTGCCGGAGGGGGTCGACGCATCGTGGATATTTCTGGGACGCGAGACCAGCACGGTACCCGCAACCGACGCGTTACCCAGATAGTAACCACCCTGCTCGGCCGTGAACGTCGCTTGCATGTGCCTCATGATCGTGGACGCACGATCCAGCCACTGACTGTCGCCGGAAGCGTCATACAGGGCGACATAGCCGTCAGCCAGCCAAGCGTAATCAGTTTGACGTGCATCCAGAGACGACACGCCAAGGTAGCGCGATCGCGTCAGCCCGCCCGCGTCCGACCATGCCGTATCCCAGAGCGCGTGAGCTGCACGCACGGCCGCATCGACGTAAGTATCATCGCCGAAGGCGAGGCCTGCCTCAGCGAACGCCGCGATCATCATGCCGTTCCACCCGGTCAGCACCTTGTCGTCGCGTAGCGGTGGCTCGCGCTCGGCTCGCGCCTCAAGCAGCTGTGTTGCCAGCTCGCCGCGCTTGACCTGCAGTGCATCGACCGACAGATCGAGTCTGTGTGCCAACAAGTCGAGCTCCAGGGGTCGGTGCGGAATCGACTCACCCTCGAAGTTTCCAACGTGATCGATACCCCAGAGTTGCGCAGCGATCTGCGCATCCGCATCATTGAGCACGTCGGCCAGCTGGTCTGGCGTCCACGTAAAAAACGCGCCTTCACGCCCTTCGGAGTCAGCGTCTGTTGCGGAGTAGAACAAGCCCTCGCTACTGGTCATTTCACGAAGCACGTAGTCGAGGATGCCGCGAGCCGTGTCGGCGTGAACCGGCTTACCGGTCAATTGCCATGCAAGCGTGTACGCACGAGCGAGCCCTGCCTGGTTGTAGAGCATCTTCTCGAAGTGGGGTACCAGCCAGAGATGGTCCACCGAGTAGCGGTGAAATCCGCCGCCGATCTGATCGTGGATACCGCCCGCAGTCATCCGTTGCAGCGTAAGGTCTGCGGCATCGAGTGCGGCCTTGTCGGCATGATCCCTTGCCTGCTCGAGCAGAAACATCAAGTTCGACTCCTGAGGGAACTTGGGTGCTCGACCAAATCCACCGTAGGTTGTGTCGTGTCCGGATAACAGTTCACGAGTGGCCATCCGCAGCTGCGGCGTGCCAACCGATGCGCTGCTGTTGGCGAGCGCGTTCGACGACTCGAGCGCCTCGGTAATTCGGTCTGCCTCGTCCATGAGCGCTTCCGGCCGGGTGGTCCATACCGTGTGCACGCGCTGCAAAAGATCCTGGAAGGTATCCGGCGGAAAATAGGTGCCACCAAAAAATGGTCGTGCTTCGGTATCGAGGAATGACGACATCGGCCAGCCGCCACGCCCCGTCAGCATCTGGACCGCCGTCATGTACAGGGCATCCACATCGGGGAGTTGCTCGCGATCGACCTTGACGGAGATGAAGTGCTCGTTCATGAATTCAGCAATCGCTTCATTCTCGAAGCTTTCTCGCTCCATCACGTGGCACCAGTGGCACGTTGAATACCCGATCGAGAGAAACACCGGCTTGTTCTCTGCCTTGGCGCGCGCAAATGCCTCCTCACCCCAGGGATACCAATTCACCGGGTTGTGCGCGTGCTGATGCAAATACGGCGACGCTTCGAGTATCAGACGATTGATGTAGACCGGTGAGCCATCATCCAGAAGGTGTTCTGTCCGTGGCTTGTAGTCCGCGCCGAGTGACTGCCAGGCGTCAAGCAGTTGTTGCTGCAAGGCAGGCTCTGCCCCCGGCGCCACAATGTGCTCTTGCGCCGACAACGCGGCGCTTGACAGACACGCGCACAGTGCAATCGCCCGAGGGAGAGTACGGATGCTGGCCAGGTCGATCATGACGCGTAGGTTCCGGTGATGCAGAGCAACTAGCGCTGCGCTTTGGCGAAAAACAGGCCGTTTTCTTCCCAGAAAGCGACGTCGAGACCTGCGACGGAACTGCTTTTTCCGCTCATTGATTCGAGATCTTCATCAGCCTGCGTGACAAAGACACTCACGAATTCACCTGACTCCACGTCCTTGAATTTAAGCTGCGCGGCAAGGTGTCCGGCCAGCGTGCAATACCGCGAACCGACCAGCACATGGTTCTGCTCGATACCGGCAGGCACGCTGAGAGGAAACGACAGCTGCGCCATCTGCTCATTGAGTACGTCGAGATCGTTCTCGTGGTATTCGAGCTCCAGCCGTGTGGTGTGGGTCATCGCGATCTCCTGCACGACACGCTTGTTGCGCTCGACCAGCGATCCACGTTCATGCAATCCGACACTCAGCAGCATCACTGCGACCAAGGCCACGCCAGCACTCGCAAATTTGATCAACGCGGATCGTCGCCAATGAGCAAACACCTTTTCTACCATCGGCGCTGGTGGCTCCGAGGCGACAACATCACTCACGGCGAGCAGCGTTTCGCTGAACTCCGCTGCGGGTTGCTGCTTTGCGTACAGTTCACGCAGTCGTCCGTCCAGATCGGTCACGAGCCACCTCCACTTCGAGAGTTGCGACGAACCGAGCGCGGGCGAAATACAGCCACGCGCGCATCAGCGCTGGCCGTTTGACCGGACTCGACCGACGCGTCGTCGAGCAACGCCGCAAGTTTCTGCTTTGCTCGGTGTAAGCGGCTGAGCACCGAGCCGCGCGGGCATTCGGTCAAGGATGCGATTTCCGAACTGCTGTAGCCCTCGATCACCGACAGAAACAAGGTTTCTCGCTCAACGTCACCGAGCGTACGCAGTGCCGCCTCCAGCGCCGGATCGTGAGAAAACCCGGATGGGGCAGCTACCGCGAGATTCTCGTCAAACGTCTCGGTTGGAAACCGCGATTCGTGCCGCCAGCGGTCCACGTACAGATTTCGGATGGTTCGGTACAGCAGTGGCTTGGAGAAGTCCGACCCGTAACGCTCGACGACACGCAGCCAGGCCTCCTGCACCAGATCCTCAGCCAACACGGCCTTTGAGCACAGGCTGAGCGCATAGCGATACGCATCGGCAAGCAGGCTTTCGAGTGTCATGCTGGTCACGTGGCAGGACAGAGTTGCGGCCCGCGCCTGATCGCTTATGCGGCGTCACGCTCCTGCTCAATGAGCCGGTTGACTACCCGGATCATGCCTTCATTGCCACCGGCAAGTGAGGCGCTCGTGGTGTATTTTCCGTTGATCAGCAGTGCCGGTACGCCGGAAATCTTTGCATCCCGAGCGAGTTGCAGTCCCCGGCGCATTCCGGTCTCCACGCTGAACGAAACCATCGCCTTCTCGAAGGTCTCGGCATCGACACCGAGATCCAGACTCTCCACGAGCTTGCCGACCGCATCGGGGGAACGCATGGCCTGACGCTTCTCGTGGATTTCGTGAAACATCTGGTCGAACATGCCGTCGGTGATACCGAGCGCCTCCGCAGCGTAGAAAGTGCGCGAGTGGTTTTCCCAACCCGGGTTGAACGGGGGTGCCTCTCTGACAAACGACGTGTCGTCCGGTCGCTGAGCGGCCCAGGCATTGATGGTGGGTTCGAAGCGATAGCAATGCGGGCAACCGAACCAGAAGAACTCAAGCACCTCGATGCTGGAAGGATCTCGTGTTGGAAGCGCGCTCGGGAGCGTCTGGTAGCCGACCGCCTGTGCATGAGCATCGGGCACCACGCCGAGCGCGAGGGCGCCGCCAAACGCACCACTGGCGGCGATGAACCGGCGCCGCGCACGGTCTGCTTGCCTATCGGAACGGATGGTGTCTGAACGCGTCATGGATTTCTGGATTCCTGAAAAAAGAGGGGTGACCAAGCGCCCTGGGCGACCGGTTGCAGTCGCTGTGCGCATGGCTTCTGAAACCAAAGACGAATGAGAGTTCGTATTGATTGCCTCGAATCGCCGCGAAACGAGAAAAAACGCAAGAAACACGGGGGTGTAACGTCGTCAGCCGATTTCCGACTCAAGAAACGCGATCAGTCGACCTGCGTCAGCATGGAAACCATTGAAGGCGACCACACCCGCCGGATTGATCAGGATCAGCCAAGGCGTACCGCCCGTACGGTAGTCGCGCATTGTCTGGGGGAGACGCTCGCCCTCCGGGTCTCCTGCATCGTGCCCGATCGGTACGGTGAGCCCATAGCGCACGCGAATGTCCGGAATCTTGTCGGCGGTGTTGGTCTGAAACCCTTCGAAGGTGGTCTGGATCGCGGCGATGGCAAGCCCGTCGTTGTCGCCGAGGGCCTCTTGCACCTTTACCAGCGTCGGAAAACCAGAAGAGTGACAACCGGGGCACCACGACTGAAAGCACTTCAGGAAGACCCATTTGCCACGCGACTCAGCCACTGAAAACGTCGTGGCGTCTCCGACGGCATCGGTCCACTGTGAGATCTCGAGCTCCGGGGCGTCCTGGTTGACAATGCCAGGCTCGGACTGAGCGAATGCCCTGCTGCCGAGCGCAAGCAATCCGACGGCTGCACCGGAGGCAGCCAACAGGTGCCGGCGGCCAGGTTCGGCAAGCGGCGGTTTGACGTCCCGGGGACGACACCACGCGTTGGATGGAACGTTGACGGTTTCGGACATCGGCGGCCATTGCGGAAACATGTGCTCGCTGGATACAACGTTTCAGCACCGTCGTTGATTGCGACGCTCGCGCACACCTCGCGACAAGAGCGGCGAACCTCAGGCCTGCAACAGAGACTCGAACCCTGGCCACGCGGCCGCCGCGTGGTCGATCACGTCGAGTTCTTCTGCGTGGAGGACGAGCTCTCCGGCTGCTGCGTTCGCCTCTGCCTGCTCGACGTTGCGTGTGCCTGCCAGTACGTGGCTCACGCCCGGTTGCGCCAGTGTCCATGCGAGCACCAAGCGTTCAGTCGGTACGCCTCGATCCCGCGCCAGCGCCTTGACCGGCGCAAGTACCGCTTGAACCGCGTCCAGCACACGCGGAGCGAACCGCGGGTTGCCATGTCTGAGATCAGATTCCGGAAATTCCCGCTTGCTGTCGATACGCCCGGTCAGCAAACCTTGCGCAATCGGCGAGTACGCGAGAAAGGCAAGCTCTTCGGATTGACAGACCGGCAGATTGTCGCTGTCGCGTTTACGGTCCAGCAGGCTGTAACGCTCCTGATCACAATCGAGAAGATCGGCTGAGGCTGTGAGTTGGTCAAGCGACGCATTGCAGAACCCGATGGCGCGTACCAGCCCTTCGGCTTTCAACGCATGCATCGCCTCGGCCACGGCACGCATGTCCGCTTCCGGGTCTGGCCAGTGGGTCTGATAGAGATCCACATAGTCGACGCCGAGTCGCTTGAACGATGCCAGCAATTCTGCTCGTATCGATTGCGGCTCCAGGGTACGGTAGATATCGCGCCCTTCGCTGTTGGCATGCAGGGTTGGTGTTTCACGGTCCCAGACGAGTCCGCATTTGGTTGCCACGATGATGTCTTCACGCGGTCGCCCGGCAATCGCTTTGCCGACCAGTTCTTCGGACAGTCCAAAGCCATACACCGGGGCCGTATCGATCAGGTTGACGCCGCTGTCGAGCGATGCGCGAATCGCTGCAACAGAAGCTTCGGCGTCGGACCCTCCCCACTTCCAGCCACCGATGGCCCAGGCGCCAAACGCGACCGCTGAAGACTCGATACCGCTGGTTCCAATACTCCGCTTCAGCATGTGTGGTGTTGGCTCACTGTAGGCGTTTGATGACAGGTTGTTCGTATTCCTGATGGAACTGATCCACCGCTTTCGCGACACTCGCGGTCGACGCGGTGGTGGCCACATGAAATATGGCCTCGCCCTCGTGTACCAAGGGTAGTTTGGTCAGCCCGATCATCAAGCCTGCAACATCGCTGATGATCGGCTGCTCGGAATGTCCGAAAGGATCTGCAATATAGCCAAGGATATCGCCTTCCTCGACGATGCCACCGAGTTTGATTCGCGCCCTCAGGATACCGCTTTGCGATGCTCGCACCCAGACACTGTTGTTGGCAAACCACGGACGTCGCCCGGTTTCCTTTTCGGCGTCGCGCGTCTTTACGGGTGGCAACATGCCAAGGTGGCGCATTACTCTCAATACACCTTTGACCCCGACACGAATGGCGAGGTCATCGAATCGCAGCGCCTCTCCAGCCTCGTATAGTAATACAGGCTTGTCGCCGATAGCCTCACGAAGGGTCCCCGGACGCGTCGCCGAGTCGAGCACGATGGGCGCAGCAAAAGCTTCTGCCAGTTCGCTCAACTGCGGGTAACGGTCCAGGTCTGCACGAATCTGCGGCAGGTTGGTCCTGCCGGCGGCCGCGGTATGAAGGTCGATGCCGTGGGTACAACGACTGGCGACTTCGGTCATGAATGTGTCCGCCAGCCGTGCCGCCATCGATCCCTTGTCCGAACCGGGAAACGAGCGATTCAGATCACGCCGGTCCGGCAGATAGCGCGACTGCGACAAGAACCCGTAGGTATTGACGACCGGCACGGCGAAGAGCGTGCCCGCCAGGCGGCTCACCGCCTTGGTTGCCAGCACTCGCCGGATGATCTCGATACCATTGATTTCGTCGCCGTGAACGGCGGCGGTCAGCAGGAACTGCGGCCCTTGCTGCCGACCATGAATGACATGCACCGGCATGCCGACCGTGGCGTGCGTGTACAGACGAGGTAGCGGCAACTCGATGGTGTGGCGGGTACCGGGTTTGATCGTGACTCCGCCAAACTCGATCGCTTCCTGACGGGCGCTTGCACCCGCGGTTCGTGCAATCATCCCTTGCTGCCGCGTGTTGCCGTGTTACCGGGCCTTGCGTTGCGTTCGAGTTGTTCGATGATGATGCCCGCGACGTCCTTGCCACTGGCGTTTTCGATACCTTCGAGGCCGGGTGAGGAATTCACCTCCATTACCAGAGGACCGCGCTCCGATCGAAGCAGATCGACACCGGCGACCGACAGTCCGAGAATCTTGGCCGCCTGAACCGCCGTCTGGCGCTCATCCGGGCTGATCTTCACAAGACTTGCGGACCCCCCACGGTGGAGATTGGAACGAAACTCCCCTTCTGCAGCCTGCCGCTTCATGGCAGCGACGACCTTGCCACCGACCACGAGGCATCGGATATCCGAACCTCCGGCCTCGGCAATGAATTCCTGAACGAGAATATTCGCACGCAGACCCATGAAAGCCTCGATGACACTCTCGGCCGCCGTGTTGGTCTCTGCAAGCACGACTCCGATACCTTGAGTGCCTTCGAGAAGCTTGATCACCAGAGGCGCGCCGCCGACCATCTTGATCAGATCCTTGGTGTCACCCGGCTTGTTGGCAAAACCGGTCACCGGCAGACCAACGCCCTTGCGCGACAACAGCTGCAGCGACCTGAGCTTGTCCCGCGAGCGCGCCAGTGCAACCGACTCGATCAGCGTATACACGCCCATCATCTCGAACTGGCGCAACACCGCCGTCCCATACGCAGTGACCGATGCCCCGATACGCGGGATCACGGCATCGAAGCCTGTGAGCGCGTTGCCTTCCAGATGCACGCCGGGCTTGCGCGACATGATGTTCATGTAACAACGCAGAACATCGATCACATGGACTTCGTGACCCCGGTTTTCAGCAGCCTCGATGAGCCGTCGCGTCGAGTAAAGATTGCGGTTGCGCGACAGAATGGCGAGTTTCATTCGGGCTGGTCTCCATTTGGGAGGTGGGCCATATAGTGATCGCGTACGTTCTGTTTGCCGAACACATAGGACTGTGAAGGATCTACCTTGAAGTTGGGCACCAGCGATGTGCGCCCGACGAGCATTCGCAGCAACAAGCCGGTTCGGTCGGTCAAGGACACTTCAACGTCCATCACCCTTCCCCCGATTGCCAGCGAAGTGCTCACGATCAGTCGCTCCGAGGCGTGCCCACCGGAGTCAGTCACTTTGCGCTTGTCGACCAGTGGCGCCCGGCAGCGCAGCTGAATCGCGTCGTTGTTCTGCACCGGTTGGGTGGTGAAATTGACAAAGACCTTACCATCGTCGGCGGTTTCCTCAACGATGTCGATCGCGTGCAAGGCCGAGGTGCGCGCACCCGTATCGATCTTGGCCTTGATGGCCGTCAGGCCGAGCTCAGGCAACGCGACCCATTCTCGCCAACCCACCGTCGTTTTCGCATTCGGCTCAGCCACGGAAAACGACTCAGTGTTCCTGTCTGCAGTGGCCGCGTCGGAAGGGGCGCTGTCACCTTGTCTGTGCTCGCTCATGCACCAATTGTCTCACGTCTTCGAGCGTCAACTGATCCAATCGCTACGTCGCGCAAAGGTCGTAGACAATATCTGCCGAACGGGAGCCCCTGACAACGCGCAGTGCGTTGACCATATCGTTCTGCTCGGCGCGCTCGAGCGCTGCCTTCTCACTCAGCCCGTGATCCACCCAGCGCTGGACGAGCCTGCGATGTAGTTCGTCCTCCGGCACGTGCACCGAGACGCTCAGATCAAATGCCGCCATCATCGACGACCACGGCGCTTCGTCCAGCAACAGATAGTTGCCCTCGATCCACAGGGTGTGGTGCTGCGGTTGAATGGCGCACGCGGACGCTCGGGAGAGGTCTGCCTGACGGTCAAACACCGGAACATGGACCGTCTTGTGCCGATCGACCAGACGTGGCAACAAGGCCAGCAGCCCGTCACTGTCAAAGGTCTGCGGAGCTCCCTTGACGGCGCGCATTCCAGCCAGGTCGAGCAGTGCATTGTCCAGATGGAAACCGTCCATCGGCACGATCTCACTACCGGGCAAGCGTTTTCGCAAGGACTCGGCAAGTGTGGATTTTCCCGCGGCAGGCGGCCCTGCAACGGCAATCAGACGCCGACGATCGGGGTCGAGTGCGCCAAGGCGGTTCTCGATCTCCTGCAACAAGGCATCGATGGAATCGACGGTGATCACTGATGTCGAGGACACGACCGCGTGCTCACGCGGCGGCTGACGTCCCGCTGGGGGGCTCGACGGCGCCCGTCATCAGGGCTACCGCATCACTCATGCTGTAGTCCTTCGGTTTGATGACGCAAAGCCTGCGTCCCAGCCGATGCACGTGAATGCGGTCAGCGACCTCGAACACGTGTGGCATGTTGTGCGAGATCAGCACGATGGGCAGACCACGCGACTTCACATCGAGTATCAGTTCAAGCACTCGTCGGGATTCCTTGACTCCGAGAGCGGCCGTAGGCTCGTCCATGATGATCACGCGAGATCCGAATGCTGCGGCGCGCGCGACTGCAACACCCTGACGCTGACCACCCGACAAGGTCTCCACGGCTTGCGAGATGTTCTGAATGGTCATCAGGCCCAGCTCGGATAGCTTGTCACGCGCCTGACGCTCCATCTCGCGCCTGTCGAGCATGCGCAAGGCTCCACGCAGGCCGCCCTTGTGACGAAGCTCGCGTCCAAGAAACAAGTTGTCAGCGATCGACAAGGCGGGAGACAAGGCGAGGTTCTGGTACACCGTTTCGATGCCCGCAGCACGCGCTTCCATCGGCGACTGGAACTGCACCGGAGCGCCGTCGAGCAACACCGAACCGGCATCGGGAATCACGGCGCCCGACAGGGCCTTGATCATCGTGGACTTGCCCGCGCCATTGTCGCCGATGACCGCGAGGATCTCGCCGGCGCGCAAATCAAAATCCGCGCTGTCCAACGCGGTGACCTGCCCATAGCGCTTGATCAGCCCACGGGCCTCGATCACGTTGACCACGTCTGAGTCGCTCATTGTGACACCCGCCGTATCCATTGATCGATACCCACCGCAATGATGATCAGGCAGCCGATGGCAAAACGTTGCCACAGCACGTCCACACCTGCGATCTTGAGACCTGAGCTGAACACGCCAACGATGAGCGCACCGAACAAGGCACCAAGAATGGAACCGCGCCCGCCAAACAGTGAGGTACCACCGATGACCACTGCGGTGATCGAGTCCAGATTCGCCTCATAAAAACTCTGCGGACTTACCGACCCCACACGCCCGATGGATGCCCAGGCGCCGATGCCACAGATGAATCCAGCAAGTGCATACACCGACACCAACAGTCTGTCGGTGCGAATGCCCGCGAGTTCTGCCGCTTCCTTGTCGTCGCCCACCGCATAGACGTGTCTTCCCCACGCGGTCTTGTTGAGCATGTACCAGACGATCACGAACAGCACGAGCATGAGAAAGCTGCCGTAGGTGAACACCGCACCACCGATGTTGACCCGCTCGCCAAAGAACTTGAGCAAGGGAGCGACGGCATCGAGGTCCTGGCTACGGACCGACTGCGACCCGGAGTACCAGATGTTCAGGGCGAAGAACATGTTCCAGGTGCCCAGCGTCACGATGAACGGCGGCAGACGCAGGCGTGTCACCAGCATCCCGTTCACGAAACCGCAGAGCGTCGCCACGATCATGCCTGCTGGCAGCGCGATACCCACCGGTACGCCGAGCGTCACGGCAAGCTTTCCCATCACGACCGACGACAACACCATGATGGCCGCCACCGAGAGGTCTATGCCTGCGGTCAGGATGATCAGTGTCTGTGCACAAGCAAGAATCCCGATGATCGTGACCTGCTGGATGATCAGCGACAGATTGAACGCGGTAAAAAACCGGTCCCCCGCAATCTGACCGAAGGCCAGCACAGACACGCACAGAATGATGACCGGCACCATGGCCGGGTTGCCGTGCAGAAAATGCTGCAGATGCTGCAGCGGATTGCGCTTGATGGAAAAGCGTGCGACAGCGTCCTTGCTGTCGTTCGCTGTCGTGGCCACCGAGTCGGTAGACGTCATTCAGGCGAACTCAGCCCCAGCACTTGTCCATGCCTTCGGCAACATCAATGGACTCGACGCCATCAGCCGGCTCACCCGTTACCAGAGCAACACCCGTGTCAAAGAAATCCTTGCCTTCGGTCGGCTCGGGCTTGGTGCCGTCCTTTGCCCATGCGGCAATGGCTTCCACACCCAATGACGCCATCAGCAAGGGGTACTGCTGACTGGTGGCGCCGATGACGCCGTCAGCGACGTTCTGCACGCCGGGGCAACCACCGTCGACGGACACGATGAGTACGTCGTCCTCACGCCCAAACGCCTTGAGCGCTTCGTAGGCACCTGCCGCGGCGGGCTCGTTGATGGTGTAGATCACGTTGATGCCCGGCTCCTGGATCATCAGTGACTCGATGGCGGTACGCCCGCCCTCTTCGTTACCACTGGTAACTTCATTACCGACGATACGTGGATCATCTTCGTCGCCCCAGCGTGACGGGTCCTTGATGTCGATGCCAAAGCCAGTGAGAAACCCCTGGTCGCGCAGTACGCCAACTGACGGCTGGCTCTCGGCAAGATCGAGCATGGCAATCTTTGCATTCGCCGCATCGTCACCCATCGTGGCCGCCGCCCATTGACCGATCAGCTCACCGGCAAGGAAGTTATCGGTAGCAAAGGTGGCGTCAGCGGAGTCGATCGGCTCGAGCGGCGTATCCAGTGCAATGACCAGCAGGCCCGCATCACGTGCCTGTTGCACGACGGGCACGATCGCCTTGGTATCAGAGGCGGTGATCAGTATGCCCTTGGCACCAGACGCAATGCATGTCTCGATAGCCTGTACCTGCGTTTCGTGGTCGCCATCGACCTTGCCGGCGTAGGTCGAGAGTTCAATTCCGAGCTCCTCTGCCTTGGCAGTTGCGCCTTCTTTCATCTTGACGAAAAAAGGGTTGATGTCGGTCTTGGTGATAAGACAGGCACCCACGGTGTCCTGGGCTGCGGCGGGCGCCGCCATGCCTACGGCGAACGCAAGTGCGGATACTGCGCCCAGCGACTGAATGATTCTTTTCATTTTTTTGACCTCTTCCAAGCAGGTAGGAAACGAGCCCCATTAGTAAAGAAAATCGCGTCGAATGACAAGCAGATTCAGAAAGTGAGCAAAAAAGGGTCAGCAGATGACCGGTCAGTGCCGCGGGAAGAACAGCACCGCTTCGTAGCGGTCGATCATGGTATCGAGCCCGAAATGCGCTTGCGCATACGATTGGCCGAAGGCTGCCATGGCTTCGCGTCGCGTACTGTCATGCGCGAGTGTTTCAATCGCCGTAGCGAGCGCGTCCGCCGTCTTTGGCACCAGCAATCCGCCACACTGCTGGTCGGAGCGTGCGATGGCATCGGCGCTGCCACCCGCCTCGGTGAGCACCACCGGCGTGCCAGCCGCCTGCGCTTCCAGCGCGGTGAGCGGATGCCCCTCCCGGTCGCTCGACAACACGAAAAGATCGAGCGCGTCGAGGATATCCGGCACATCACTGCGCGCACCCAGGAGTGTCACTGTTTCTTCCACATCGTGAGTGCATATCGCGTGTTCGATGCTCTCACGCTCCGGGCCGTCACCGGCGATAACGAAATGCACATCGACAGCACGCGCCTTCAGTTGAGCGGCAACCTCGATCAGTCGCAAGTGGTTCTTGGCAGCGACCATGCGCCCGACGGTGCCTACCAGGACCGTCTTGCCACTGACCCATTGCTCACGCAACGCGGCTCCATTGCCGGACAGATAGCGCTGGGTGTCGATACCGTTGTTGATGACCTGCACCTGAGCGTGCGGGATGCCGACCTCGTTGCGGTAGAAGTCGGCCGTGTCCTCGGATACGGCCACCAGCATCTGCGTGCCGCGCGCCAGCCATCGATCGATACGGCGGTAGTGCGAGGACTTCCAGTTATCACGACTGTGCTCGGTCACCACAATGTGCATACCGAGGCCCAGGGCCGCAATGCGTGTCCATAGATTGGCGACCCACAAGTGGGCGTTGATGGCATCCGGATCAAGGCGTCTGATCAGGCGACGTAGTCGACGCGCCATCGCGAAGTCGATGCCGGGCTTCTTGTCGAGCACGTGCACGGTCACGTCACTGGATAGGCGCGGTGCAAGTTCACCCGCTGCACGCAAGCAGATCAGGTGTACCTCATGGCCACGTGCAAGGAAGGCGTTGGCCATCGCCACGAGCATCTGCTCGGCGCCCCCGACCGTCAGCTCTTCGATGACGAATACAGCGCGCTGAGTCACGCCGCATCCCCGGATGAGAGGAGCGCCCCCGGACCACGCGATGGCGCATCAGCGGCGTCTCTCGGTGGCGGTGACCCCAGCGCGATGGCGGTATCCGGCACGTAGTGCTGGAAGTGCTCGATCAGCTCGTCGATGTTGGCGTCCTGATCAAACAGACCTGCCACGCGTTGCCGTGCGCCCATCGAAATACGCGAATACAGGGCCGAATCCCGGGCGAGGCGAGCCATTGCATCGGCGAGCGCGGCCGCATCGTCAACCTCCACGAGCAAGCCGGACTCGCCGTCCTCCACCAGCTCTGGAATAGCACTGACGCGCGTCGTTGCGACCGGTACCCCGAGCGCCATCGCTTCGGCAATCACGTTGGGAATGCCATCGGGCGGGTGTCCCGGCAACAAGCGAGGTGCAAGACAAAACACATCAGCGGCAATCAGGGTGTCGATGACCTCGTCAAAGGCGAGGCCTCCACGGAAGTTGACATGCGCGTCCACGCCGAGCGCTGTCGCGAGCGCACGCAGGGTGGCGTCATCAGGTCCCGACCCGATCAAATCGAGCTGCACGGCCTGCCCCGATTCGGCCAGCAACTTCACCGCGCGAAACACGGTGTCATGACCCTTGGTGGGCACCAGGCGCCCGATGGACACGAGCTTCAACGGCGCACCCGGCTCCGGGTGCGCCGTCGCATCGGTACGCTCGGACGCGCGCTCGAGAATCCGAGGATCCAGGCCGTGATAGTTGAGATGCACCTTCTCTGGCCTTGCAAGGCCCAGTGCGTTCTTCAAATGGTCCCGAAACAGACCGCTGCACACCACAGTAAATGAGGCCGCATCAAGCTTTGTCGCGAGAAAGCGGTTACGCGTGAAGATGTCCTCGCCGTGAATTGCAGCCGAAAAGTGTGCATCGTGGATCTTGTGCAGGTACCAGCAAGCGGTGGTCGGGATGTTGGCCCAGTGCCCGTGCCAGTGCGTGATACCGCGAGCACGGCCGCGCTCACCAACATGCATCGCCAACGGCAATATCGCGAGATTCTTGGCGACTTCACGCGGGCGATCACGACCTTGCCACGCGAGCTCAACGATCGATGAGAGCGTGCGCAGCGGATGCCGCAACAGCGTTCTCGCAAGCGCCGTCCAGCAGCGCAGACCCAACAAGGGCGCATAGTGCGAACGCTCTCGGGTCAGCCTGATGGCATCGTCGATGGTGATCGGATCCCGTGGAAACTGCAGACTGTAGATGTCGAAATCCACACCACGACGCTCAAGGGCCACGAGCTCACGCAGGATGAAGGTTTCATGTAACTCGGGAAACATCGAAATCACGATGCCGAGGCGCGCGGTGGTGTCAGTCATGGATGATGCGTGATGTTTGCGTGGCGGCGGTGTCGTGGTCCGGTCGACGGCCAAAGGCTGCAGGCAGCGCCACGGCACTGACCAGCAGCGCGATCATCATGCCCATGCCCTCGCGAGCGGTTTCCTCTTCCCACCACACGTCCCGCGTCCAGAAGGCAGCCTGCTCCGGCCACGCGATGATCGTGGCGATGGCAAAGCCGATGAGCACGCAAGCGAGCACCGCCTTGCCGGCCGCAGTGGCCAGCCACCGAGGCCTCAGGATCACAAGTGCCATAAGTACCGCAGGGATGGCGTAGATCATCGCCCACAATGGCCCGTCTGGGTCATTCCACTGAACACCCGCGAAGGACAGCATGACAATGAAGAGTGTGCCGGCGAGAAATTTCACGGTGTTCGGGGGCTTGTCCGGACAGTGGCAAACAGGACACGCCTTCGGGGCCGGATGTGGCACGAATATATCATCGATATCGCCCTGGGCCCGCGCGTGCCAATCACGACTACGATATGAGTGGGGTGCGCAAAACCCGTGCCGTACACAATTGCCTGTCCATGACGACGCAACATCAACGTAGCCAGATCGAACGCATGACCACAGGTCCTGCCAATGTTACCTGCATGGACGGGCGCACAGGCCCCGTCGCCACGCCGGGCACCGAGACGGTGACGCAGAGTTTCAGCGTGCGCTACGAATTTCCCGTGATGTTCACCCGCGGAGTCTTTGCTCTGCACAATGACGCATTGCTCACCGCTATCACCGGTAGCGACACGGGCTCACAAAGACGCCGTCGCGTGCTGATGTTCGTGGATGCTGCGGTGACGTTCGCAACCCCGGAGCTGCTCGACAAGATCCACGCCTGGTTTGAGGCTCGTAGTGATCAGTTGGAACTGACCACGGCACCCATGACCATCGACGCCGGTGAGGCCATCAAGAACGACTGGGATGCGCTCGAGCCGATGCGTGCCCTGGTCCGTGACGAGGGCATCGACCGTCACAGTTATGTCATCGCCATCGGCGGTGGCGCTCTACTCGATGCTGTCGGCCTTGTTGCCGCCACAGCGCATCGGGGCATCCGACACATCCGCCTGCCCACCACCGTGCTCGCACAGAACGACAGTGGTGTTGGCGTGAAGAACGGCATCAACCAGTATGGTCAGAAGAACTACCTCGGGACCTTCGCGCCCCCCTGGGCGGTGGTGAACGATGCCGACTTTCTGGACACGCTCTCTACCCGAGACCAGCGCGCCGGCATGGCAGAGGCGGTCAAGGTTGCGCTGATCAGAGATGCAGCGTTCTTCACCTGGCTACAAGATCACGCTGGTGCGCTCGCCGCATTCGAGCGCGATGCGGTGAGTACCATGGTGCGCCGCTGCGCCGAGTTGCACATGCACCAGATCGGTCGTGGCGGTGATCCGTTCGAACTCGGTAGCGCACGGCCGCTCGATTTTGGTCACTGGGCAGCACACCGGCTCGAGACCTTGACAGCGCACAGCTTGCGTCACGGCGAGGCGGTCGCCATCGGCATTGCGCTGGATACACGTTACTCGGTCGCGACCGGCTTGCTTGCCGAGGGGCTGGAAAACCAGGTTGCCGAGCTGCTCGAAGCGCTCGGCTTCACGCTGTGGGATGAGGCGCTGCAGCGGACCGATACGGCTGGCGTGTCAGAGCTTCTGATAGGACTCGAGCATTTTCGTACGCACTTGGGCGGCGAGCTCACCATCACCTTGCTTGAAGCTCTCGGCCGCGGAGTTGAAGTCCATGAGATGGACGCATCACGCGTACTTGAATCAATTGACTGGCTGCACTCACGTACAGGAGGCGCTGCATGAACGTAACCCACTCGAACACCGCCACACCCGTCCACCTCTCCTACTGCACCAATGTGCATGCAGGTAAGACCTGGTCCGAGGCGTTTGATGCGTTGCAGGAGCACGTGCCCGCCGTACGTGACGCCTGTACAGCACGCGCTGCCGATGATGCGTTTGGCCTCGGCCTGCGCTTGTCTTTTGCTCATCTGGAATCGCTCGAGGATCACGCACACTTCGAGCGCTTTCATGCGTGGCTGAAAGCGGAGAACCTGTACGTTTTCACGATCAATGGATTCCCCTACGGCGCCTTCCACGGCGAGACCGTCAAGGCCGATGTCTACCGCCCGGACTGGACTGAACCGGAGCGATTGGACTACACGCGTCGACTGGTGAGCCTTGCTGCAAAACTCGACAACCCCGAACACAAGATCACCATCAGCACCCTGCCCGGCACCTACAAGGAATGGGCCGACGGCGCATCAGAAGCGATCGCGAGCCACTGGCTCGACTGCGTGGTTCACTGCCTGAAGGTACAGCAGGACACGGGCGTGGAAGTATCGATCGCGATCGAGCCGGAGCCCTGCTGCCTGCTGGAAACGGCGGATGAACTCGTCGAGTTCTTTGCGCGCTGGATTCAATCGGATGCAGCGTGCAGGCAGGTGGCCCGACGTGCCGCTGTCTCGCAGCAAGAGGCTGCGGATGCCATTGCCCGCTATCTCGGCGTATGCCACGACGTGTGCCACTCAGCGGTGGAGTTCGAGCCGGCCCTTGAGGCCGTTCAGAAGTACAAGCTTGCCAATATCCCTGTATTGAAGATCCAGCTGAGCTCTGCGCTCAGGCTGAGCCCTGCCGATGTGGGCGCACGGGCGGCCCTTGCCGAATTCGACGAACCCGTGTACCTGCATCAGGTAGTACGCCGCAATGGACAGGGAGACCTTCAGCGATACACCGACATCCATGAAGCGATGTCGAAGGATCACGACCTGACGGCTGAATGGCGTGTGCACTTTCATGTGCCGGTCTTCCTTGATGCAATGAATGCATTCGGTACCACACAGGGCGTACTCGCCGACTTACTGGCAGCGCAGGCCAACCAACCGATCACCACGCACCTGGAGGTCGAAACCTACACCTGGGATGTACTTCCGGACGCCTATCGAAACGTTGCAATGGCTGATGCCATCGCACGTGAACTCGACTGGGTACAACTGCAACTGCGAGTCGCATCAAGCCTGTCGGCGGCATGAGCATCGACGTACCGGAGCCCGCGCGCGCCTCGACAGGGCGCGCAGCACTCTCGGTACACCTGCGCCTTGGTCGTATCTCCAACCTGCCGACCGTCTGGAGCAACGTCCTGGCTGCGGCCATCGCGACAGGCCTCACGCCACAGCTTGATCTGAACCTGACGAGCCTGATGGTGGTCATGGCGGCCGCCTCGGCGATGTATATCGGCGGCATGTACTTGAATGACGCCTGTGATGCTGAAATCGATGCGCGCGAACGGTCGGAGAGACCGATACCGGCAGGACTGATCTCGCGCCAATCGGTGTACCGGTATAGCGCTATCTGGTTGACACTGGGTGTCGCAGGCTTTGTCACTGCAAGGCACGTGACCGTAGGCCTGGTACCGGATGGCACAAGCGCATGGATGACCCTGCTGTGGATTCTCAGCCCGCTGGCGTTGATCGCGTGCATCGTGGCCTACAACCAGCACCACAAGGGTAATCCCTACGGCCCGCTCTTGATGGCGGGCTGTCGCGCGTTTCTCTACCTATCGGTCGGGCTGACACTTGCCGCCCGACCGTCTGTATTGCTGCTGCTTGCAGCAGCCCTGGCCTTTTCGTGGATCATCGGGCTTACCGCGTTTGCCAAGCGCGAGTCTTCACCCAACAAGGTGCAGGCCCTGGGGCGAGCCGACTGGCCGCTGCTGGTGCTCGCCGCTCCGCTTGTCATCGTTCTCGGATTTGTCGGTGCAAATGCACTGGCCGTGCTTCTGAGCGTGATAGGCATCGGCATCATCGCGCGAGCCCGTCAGTTGATGCGTGATGACATCCCTGCGAACTTTGGCAAGGCGATCGGTTTGTTGATTTCTGGAGTCTCGATTGTTGATGCCTTGATCATTGCCGGGACAGGCGCAATCGCGCTGGCGATCGTTGCAGCCTTGTGTTGTCCGATGACGCTGGTGCTTCAGCGATGGGTGAGTGGGACCTGAAACCGCACCTCGAACTGCAATATCATCATTGCGAGTTGTCAGCTCGCCGCAAAGGAAATTTCACGATACAGCGGCGCATGACCGGGTTCGGCAAACCACACCACGCCAATACCTGACTGATGCCGGGTCGGCACCAGTATGCGATCCTCGAAGTAGCCATCGACCAGCGGGGCGCGCATCAGGCAGCTGTCATAGTCGACACTGAACTCGGACCCGACTGGCTCATAAGACGTACAGACCATGACGGTAGCTCGTTGGCCACGTGCTTCTACAAAGTCCAGGGCCACCGGTGCGTATTCCGACGTTCTAAAAGCGAAGTCAGGCGATGCTGTGACCTGATCCGTCGCGGAGATCTGTGCCTCGGCCTGTTGGGTGGAGTAATCGAGCGTTGACTGATCGTAAGGGTTCTCAACGGTTTCAGCCGCCTCCGTACTGACGACCGGTACCGACGTTGATCCGTTTGCAGCACCAATGTCTGGCGCATTTTCAGCTTGCTGAGCGCCGCCGCTGCACGCGCCCAAGGTCACTGCCAGCAGAGCTACCGTGATTTTCATTTTCATCGCATTTACTCCGAGAACAGCAGGTCACTGACAGCGTTGGACGGGTCGTACCAATAAACCGCCTGCTCGCCGTCAGAACTCGCAAAGGTTGGGAACTGGGGGTACGCATCAGACAAGTCGGTGTACTCGAGCGGGTAATCCCAACGTTCACTGATTTCCACCGCCCACGGCATGCCGGTGTGGGTCAGGAAGTAATGCCCCTGATCAGGATTCGAGGCATCCTGCCCTGCATTGCTGAACAGCGCAGGATTGAAGGCTTCGGTCGGGGACTGGTTCTTCAGATGGATCTCATAGGACCGGCCTGGCGGGCTGGTGAAATGCGCTCCATGCCAGGCGCCTTCACTGGCAAACAAGAAGGGGTCAAACACACCTCCGATCTCTACGTCTACCGGAGCATCAAACACCACGGATGCCTCAAAGCTCATCTGGATATCAGACCCACACCCGGGTTCAGTACGGTAGTACTCACAATGGTTGCCGGTTCCGACGTAGTTGAATACATCTTCGGTAACGATCAATATTGCTTCACGCCGACCCGGCTCCACCAGGGCGCGGTCAGTGACGTTCTGGCCATTGACGCGAAACCGTGTTTGACTGGCATCGATCCCTGTCGCCATGACGCCCGGCAGGCGAATACCGAAGCCGTTGTGGTATCCAGCTCCAACAGCAGCCAACTCACCTGTGATATCCACTTGAAGCAAGCCTTGGGAGCTGCGATGTGTTGTGGTGCGCAGGTAGACCACCAGGTCGTTCATGTCATAATCAACCATCAGCGGCCAGTTGTCCTCGAAGGCCACTGTCGCCCAACCGTTTGACGAGGGATAGCTGGTGATCGTTACCTCGTTGCGGTTCACGCGCACCTGCATGTCTTCCACTTCGCCATCGGGTGCACCACCGTAGGGTTCGAGCTCGGCGGTTGACGAGAGTCGAAATCGCGCCCAGGTCGTGCCAGGCCAAACACCATCAGGGATCGGCAGATATACCGCTTGTTCACCCGCCTGTAAGGGCACGGACGACGCCACCTGGTCAGCGGCATCAAAGCGTCCATCCTGATGAATGTCGATCCAGGCGTTCAAAAAGCCTGGCTCGGATGCGGTGACAAGAGCGATCGCGTTCTCGCGCTCGACAACGTCGGTGACCATCTGGATCCCGTCTTCGTCGTCCACGTCGCCAGCCGCATCGTCCGACAAGGGATACGCGTATGCATTGGACTCACCATCGACACCTTTGCCGAAATACAGCCCCGGATTGGATGTCAGGCCGTGTCGAGCGCCATTGTTGTCGAGCGAGGTTGCGTAAGTGTCCGGCGCATCCCCGTAATCGATGTCATTGTTGCTTGCCGATACTGCCCCCGAAGCACATCTCGCGCCGTCGTTGAAGTTGGACGACGGGCCGCTTGAGAAGAGCTCAGCGGTGTAGCTCCCGCTACCCAGGGCGACCTTGAAGATCGAACCGTCCCTGTTTCTGCCGACATACAGATTGCCGTCGCTATCGAAATAGGCAGCCCCGAAGCCACCACTTGCACCAATGTTGCTCAACTGAACTGAGCGGCCGGATGCAGGATCGATGCGATGCAGGTTTCCCCTGGAATCGACAGCGTAAAGGTATGCGTCTATCGGATTTACTGCCATATCCGCAATGGAGAGATTCAGACTCGCCCCATCGATGACGCGAACCATACTCAAGTAGTCAGAACTCTCGGAATCAAGCGATATCGAATACAGCCCGTAACCGGCTCCCCTCCGATAGATGTAGTACGTGTTGTCCGTCGTCGAGACATCACCTACGTAGAAGTTGTTGTTGGTGACGTTGATGTCTCCGAGTACTTCCATGCCCCAATCGTTGTGGACCCGAACTGGCTGGCCGTGCTCATAGCTCCACCCATAGAAGAAACGGTCGTTCTCGTTGAACCCCAAGGCGTTCAACGATCGAGTCGTGCCATGGCTCATGGCCTCGACGGTGTAATCGCCAGTGATCAGATCGAGGCCAAACGTCTGCGGGACCGCGCCCTGCGTAAGGAAGGCTTCACTCGGACAAGTCGCAAAAGCGCTTGCGGCAAACGTGTCATCTTGCGCATCGGCGCCGCCGATCGCGCCCATGAACAGCGCAGCAAATATGAGCTTTCGCTGCCAGTTTCTGGTGCGCGCCGACCGTCGGACCGTGAGAATGTCACCACAGCTGAGCAGGTTCGAATGGTTCAATAGTAGATCACCCCTTGATAGTAGGCCAGACCAACCGAGATCCCTGTCAGTAGCAAGCGTTTATGTATCTTCGGGGTTTCGGCCACTCACTCCGGTGTTTGCAATTTTCCGGATTGTAAACACCGGCAAACATCTAGGATTTGCAGAATGATCGACCGTTTGGATGCTCGGTAAGCGCATCCGGGATTCTCCGATAGTCGATTTCTAATGGCCGGGAACTTCCTGACGTGTGTTCGTCTGGATAGCCAGGGCCGTATTGATGATGGCATGTCGGGCCTGCTCACCCAGTAGATTGCGGGCTTCCACTTCCATGTCCAACATCGTCTGAGTCGGGCTTACCATGTCATCTTCACACACGACGAATCCGTGATCGATCATGTTGGAGACGAGCACCTGGTGCAGGTGCTTGTCGTACAGATCATTGGCAGGACGTCCGTGTGTTCGGGAAAGTCGCCCAGCAGAGGCCTCACAATGCCGAGCCAACGTATCAGTAGCCATCGACTTGTCAGCGGACATCGCAAGGATGCACGCGAACAGGTAGTAGCGCTCCAGCGCGGGCATCACCACTTCCCCGAGCCGCAACAAGGTCACATCTGCGAACGATCCGGCCGACGCACGCCGCCAGCCATCCTCCGTTTTCGTGAGCAATCCTCCCGCAAGAAAGGCTTCAAGCGTCTGGTCGATCGTCTGCGTGTCAAGATCGGTCGCAAGAAACAGCTCTCCCTGCAGGAATGGAAACGTCAAGCGAACCGATCGGTGAATTTCCGACGCGCTACGTGAGCGGCTGTGCGACACGGACGCCGCAACCAATGCCGGCAAGGTCAGCAAGTGAAGGATGTTGTTTCTGAAATACGTAAGCCGCGAGGCCTGCCCCTGTTTGACCTGAATGATCTCCCCTACCGCATCACGGTCGGACTCGACAAATCCCAGACGTTTTCCGCGCTCGATCAAGTGATCTGCACTGACATCAGGCACGACAACCAGCGAGCCTGCATGGACCTTTCGAAGAAGCTCTTGATAGAGATCGATTTGCTTGCCAAGCTCCGCCCGACTCATGCAGCCTCTTGGTGTAGCGAGGACAACCGTTGCCAGCAGACTGATGGGCGTGACACATGCGGCTTCATTGATCGAGCGCATGATCGTATCGCCCAGATCATTGGCTATCGGCTTCAACCACTCGGGTCGTTGCTCGGCGATATCCAGCGACTGCCAGTCCGGACGATGCTTGGATATCAAGGCGCCCAATTCTATGGCTTGGCCAAAGTTGACATGCACCTGGCCGTAGTCTTCCTTCAAGGTGCGCAACGCTTTGACAAGACCCAGGATACTTTCTTTCTGCTTTTTTCCTCCTGCAAGTTCACTGGTGAAGGCGCCACCTTCCAACAGGCGTTCGTAGCCAAAGTAGACAGGCACGAACATAACTGGGGTCTTCGGGTCTTGCAGAAATGCGTGAACCGTCATTTCAAGCATCCCTCCCTTGGCGGGAAGCAGGCGCCCCGTGCGGCTGCGGCCACCTTCAACGAAATACTCCAGGGCATGTCCGCGTTGCAGTATCTCCTTGAGATACGCATTGAACACGGCCGCGTACAGCGCTTGCCCCGAAAAACTTCGGCGGAGAAAAAACGCTCCACCTCGCCGCAGTAATCCACCGACAATCGGTAGATTGAGATTGACGCCAGCCGCAATGTGCGGCAACGAAAAACCCTGAACGTACAGGATATAGGACAACAGCAGATAGTCGATGTGACTTCGATGGCAAGGCACGTACACCAACTCATTGCCATCCGCTACAGACTTCAATCGCTTGACCCCAGAAAGCTCCACACCCTCGTAGAGCTGTGTCCATAGCCACGTCAACACACGATGCAGGATGCGCACCGTCGGATACGATACGTCTGCTGCGATTTCACATGCATACTGTTGCGCCTTCGCGCGTGCCTGCTCTATCGATACTTTTCCCACTGCCTCCTTCTGAATCGCTGCTCTGACAGCGCTGTCCGACAGCACATGATCTACAAGCATGCGCCGATGCGATTGATCCGGCCCCAGGCTTGCGATCCGTCGTTGTCTGAAGTGAACACGCAGAATCCGGGATAGCTTTCGCTGCAGTATTTCCGACGACTCACCAGAGCTTTTCAGCGTCGCAAACGATAGCGGTTCGCTAAAACTGAGTAGGGTGTGACGTCCATGCAGCAGCGTGGTAATCAGCTTTCGGGTACGCCCGCCCACTTGCCAATTCTCCGTGAACATCAGTTTCCACAGCGATTGCTCCTTGTCGGGTGCACGACCCCAGTAGATGGACACCGGCACAATCTGCAACTCGCCAAGATCGTCCTTGACGCCCTCTTCGACCAATTGGCCAAGCCGGGAGGAAACGACGTTTCTGTGTCGTTTGAAAATCATCCCCTTGCGTTGTTTCAGCACATCAACTGAATTCGCAAGACTGACCTTTCCAAACGTGAAGGCCGCATGCGGCGACGGCATACCGTGGTTCTTGCAGATGATTTCCAGCGCCGTTCTATCTGCGAGGCCGCCGACTTCCAGCACATAGAGAATCGGCTTTTGAGGATCGATGAGTCCGCCGGGATCCACAGGTAGAACGTCGGGCTTTACCCAGAAAGTCAGAACACGAGAAAGAACGCGCTGTATCGGGTATACGACGGAGTCGGGCATAGACAGATTTACCTCATGCACCGCCATCATACCCCGCCAAAAGTGCTCCACTACGCTGGGGACACTGCCGCACGGCGATCGAACTATGCGTGAGTGTCGATCGGCCGCACCGGACACACCCCCTTTCCACACTTCCAGCGCTCGGCAAGGTACTCGCAGAACACATCGATCAGTATCGCCA
>CALLMF010000008.1 GCA_938006335.1 uncultured Granulosicoccaceae bacterium
CATAAGTAACTACATGTGGTCGGCGAAAGATTGCGTGCATGAGTGGTCCGTAGTAGCACTTGTTTCTGGATGGGCACTAATTAACACATTGAGATCTACACGGAGGAATAAACGTTGGAACAATCAAGTTTCGGTCGCACCGACCTGCAAGTATCAAAGCTGACGTTCGGCTGCGGGGCTGTCGGCGGCTTAATGACCAAAGGCGCAGCAAAAGATCAGGATCGTGCCGTCGCCTGGGCGCGAGACAACGGTATCAATTTCTTTGACACTGCTGCCAGCTACGGCAATGGTGCGTCTGAGAATAATCTTGGCCGGGCGCTGTCCGGCAATACCGATGGGATTATTGTCAGTACCAAAGTCGGGGTGATCACCGATGATCTATCCAATGTAGCCGCTAACGTAGAGCAGTCATTGGCTGAAAGCCTGAAGCGACTCAAGCTCGATCACGTAGATCTCTTTCAGTTGCACAATACCATCGGTCAAACGGACCGGCACGGCATCTTAACCGCCGGGCAAGTGCTTAACGAGGTGTTGCCGGTATTTGAAAAACTCCGCGATGCCGGAATGACGCGTTACCTTGGCTTCACCGCCAAAGGCGATGTCACCCAACTGCATCAACTTATAGAGTCCGATCGTTTTGACAGTGCGCAAGTCTTCTATAACCTGCTCGTGCCGTCGGCGGGAGAACCGGCACCGGTCAACTATCCTGCTGAAGACTACAAGCAGCTGTTGCACAAGGCGGCCGCTCATGGCGTGGGTGCAATAGGGGTTCGGGTGCTTGCAGGCGGTGCATTGTCTGGTAGCGAAGAACGCCATCCGCTCGGCATGGAACAAGTAGTGCCTATCGGTTCCGATACCGATTACGCAACCGACGTACAGCGTGCACAACGATTTGCACCGCTTGTTGAAGGGGCAACTGCAGATTCGCTGCCAGAGTTAGCAGTACGCTACGCGATATCAAACCCGATGCTGCCCACTACAGAGATTGGTATTGCTACTTTGCAGCAGTTACAACAGGCTGCCAAGGCGGTAAACCGCGGGCCGCTTGGTGGTGACGCGCTACAGCAGGTGAGGGAGATTCAAAGCGGGCTGGTAAAGAAGTAGAGTTGGATTTCGATTTTTAAAACGCTGATTCCGTTAACACATTACCAGTTGATTCCCTGTTGTAGCCGGTTAATATAAGGTTTTCTATATCTGAATATGCAACCCGCCAGCCTGTGGCAGCGAGGGGAGACCATGCAACTTAAGATTCAACCGGCAGACACCAGCAGGCCGGGTTTCGCCGGCCTTGTCACTGGTCTGGATATCGCGGCTGGGGTGTCCAAAGAACAGGCCGCAGCCATAGAAGAGGCGATCGACTTGTACGGTGTTTTGATCTTCCCCGATCAGAAGCTCAATGACGAACAGCAATATCAGTTTTCAGAACACTTCGGGCCTATGGAACAGGCCACCGGCGATATCGCCCAAAAATCAGAACGTCGCCTGTCAATGAATATTAACGATATCTCCAATCTGGACAAAGATGGCAAAGTGCTCAAGCGTGATGATCGCGCGCGGTTGTTCGGATTGGGAAACATGTTATGGCACTCAGACAGTTCGTTTAAGACGGTGCCTGCACGCTATTCACTGTTGTCTGGAAGAGTAGTCCCGCAGAGTGGCGGCAATACCCAATTTGCCGATATGCGCGCAGCGTGGGACACACTAGATGAAGCACTCAAAGAAGAGTGTCTCGACCTGATATGTAATCACAGTCAACTCTATTCCCGCGGGAAGCTCGGGTTTGATGATTTCACTGATGAAGAACGTAAGAAATGGGCGCCGGTTAAGCAACGACTGGTGCGCCGCCATCCTCGTACACAGCGTTTGTCGATATTCCTTTCATCACACATAGGTGGTATCGATAATTGGCCGGTACCGGAGGCGCGTTTGTTTATCGGGGATTTAAACGAGCATGCAACGCAACCGCAGTTTGTCTATTCGCACGTCTGGAAACAATGGGATCTGGTGATGTGGGACAACCGCGTACTCATGCACCGTGCGCGACGCTACGATCATAGTGTGCAGCGGGATTTGCGTCGAACCACGGTGTCAGATGCTGTGTCTACGCTTGATCAGGTGATTGTGTAACCGCTTAATTCGGGCTTGAGTGCAGACTCCCGTTGTATTGCAGCTGTCAGCTACCCAGCCCGAACAATGAAGTAAGTGTTGAGTTCTGTTGTAGATTATCCATTGCTGTAGAATCCGGTTGTACCCCTGTGTACTGTCGCGCAGCTTCCAGTACTTTCGGCAATAGCTCGACATCGCCAACGGTATTCATGAAAACACCGTCCCAGGCCTGCACCCAGTGTACCGCACGATTAATATCGTTTTGCTGATCAAGCGGTTCGTACCAGGTATTATAGTTTTCGTGTTTGGTTGCCCACGGGCCCCGTGCAATTGCTTTAATAGTTTGCACAGCAACATTGCGTTCGCGGCACTGCGCTAACACATCGTTGAGCTCGCGACGATAGCGCTCGTTGCTGTAAAACACCCAGTTCAGCGGCAGCAAAACAGAATCAAAATCAAAAGCGTTCAGGCTGCGTTTGTGCATAGCAGCGATTGTCCAGCCATGCCCGGTAACACCAATATGTTTTACCAGGCCCTCATCCCGAGCATCGATAAGTGCTGCAAGTGCGCCGTCATCGCCCATCGCTATATCCCAGTCATCGGGATGGTGAAGAGCATGCATTTGTATAAGATCTACCGAGTCAGCACGAAGCTTCTCCAGTGATCGGTGTAAGCTTTCTTTTGCGCCAATGGCTGTGCGTTGCTCGGTTTTGGTCGCCAGAAAAAAGTCTTTGCGATGGCCGTTCATCCACGGACCGATGCGTTCCTCGGCAAGGCCGTAGCGCGGTGCGGTGTCAATATGGTTGACACCATATTCCAGTAGTACATCCAGAGTCCGGTCTGCAACGGACTGTGAAACGTTTTTAAGAGCCGCGGCGCCAAACAGTGCAAAACTGCTGTGGTGACCTGTGCGTCCAAACGGTCGGGTCTCTATTGAATCTGACATCTGCACTCCCTGATAGTTGATGTGATAAATAAAATAGTCAGCAGAGGTTCTGCCGCGCAGCCTCCCGGTCGGAAATTAAACCGGGTAATCCGACACCGCGAGTAGTCTGGCATAGATCACCGCAAGCGGGGCAGTCATCCGGAAAGTACACCCATGAGTCAATGCTGTAATGATGATAACCCACTGTTACCGGCTCACCAATAAAGCGCCACAAACCCCGGTGTAGCGCAAATCAGGTTACGCGCTGCGGGCTAGGGCTATGCGCAACAACCGAGGCCGGGCTTTCTGTTTTCTGGCGAATACGTGAGCCTTTATACCTGGTTGGGTGCAGCGGTGATTTGCGGTGGAGCCTGTGATGTGCGATTGGTGAACGCCAGCTGGAGAAATCCGTAATACCAAAACTATAGCAACAGGATTCAAGTCACTTTCCAGCGTGCCTGATTTCAGGCACCAGCCAGAACAATGAAGCACCAATGAAGGTAAATAGGGAACACAATATAAAACCGATGTTGTAACCACCAGTCAGGTCATACAACAGCCCGGCGCCAAGCGCGCCGAATGCGGCACCAAATCCCTGCCCAAGATTAGAAGCCCCATAGATAGACGCCAGTCCCTTGCCGGCAAAGGTCTCTGCCATCAGTGTAGTGATTATAGGTCCGCGTGCGCCAGCAGATAAACCAAAGGTAATCACGAAAATACCTAAAAATAACCAGCCCGGGTAGAGTTGCAGCAGAGCCAGCGCGCCAATGCCAATGAAGCTTAAAACATAGCTGCAACTGGCAACCAGATGACGTGGCCAGCGATCGGCCGCCAGACCGGTCAGTGCCATACCGGCAAAGCTCAAACTTCCAACAATCCCGAATGCAAGGGCCGCTTCTACTTCGCTGTAACCACGTTCGATAAGGTAGGCGACGCTTTGCAGGCTGATACCGAAAATGCCAATCGCGGTGGTTGTGAATATAAAAAAGAACCCCCAGAAAGCCCGGGTTTTAAGTGCCTCTGACAGACTCAGGCCGCCTGTTGATTTGCCTCCGGGTGCATTGCGGGGGTTGTTGTGGGCACCTTGTTCGATTTTTTTCCAGGGCAACACAATCACAACCAATAATACGATCGCGAACATCCAGCCTGCAAGCTTATAGGCGCCTGACCATTGCAAGCGATCGATAGCAATTTGCGCCAGCGGCACCATCATTAATGTACCCAGGCCCTGGCCTGCATAGCCGATTGATAAAGCGGTGGCCAGTCGTTTATCAAACCATCGAGAGACCAGGCTTTGGGTTGGTACAATACCGATCATGGCAGCACCGATACCACCGAAAATACCGATCGACAGATAGAATTGCCAAAGGCTGTCGTAGGAGCCCGCCATGCCGTAGGCACAAGTAAGCAGTGCAACGCCGGCGCAATAATTAAAGCGTGCTCCAAAGCGATCAAACACCATGCCGGACAACAACGAGCCACAGCCGAGACACACCATGTATACCGAGTAGATAGAGGTGACTGATGCACGCTCCCAGGCAAACTGGTTGCTCAGTGGTAGTAAAAATACCCCGAATGTCTCTCCCATACCGCGACTCAGAGCAGTCAGGAAAACACAAAACAGCAGCACGATCAAAGCGATCGCAACAGAGGGGTTACGGTTAACGGTAGAGTCCGGGTTTATCAATGGCGGGTAGTAGTCAGAGTAGTGATGTGACCTGCGGTCACAGCAAGTCAAGGCTTAACGTAAGGCTAGATACGTAATAGTAGATCGGTATAAGGTCATTCGAAAATACCTTCCGGTAACAGCGCGCTGACGGTAACATTGGGAAGATCAACTGCGTTGCTGATACGCAAATCAACGGCCACTGAACAAATCACATAGGCCTGGTCGCGGGTATAGCCACGTTCCATAAGCAGTTGAATCATTTCTCTGACCGCGTTTTTGGCAGCAAGCGTAAGGTCTTCACCGTGTTGTATTCCATCGGGGGTGATGGGCATACCCATGGTGGCGGTAAAGTTGTGTGGTGCGGCCCATGCCGGTGGAATAAAAAAACCGGGGTGCGAAATTCGCGGAAAACGAATATTGTTTTCAGCCGCAAGCTGCGGGTATATCTTGAAGCGGAACACAGCACTTGCAGCCATCTCAATAGCGGTGATACAACATTCAGAATCACCTTGTGCAAAGTGACAATCACCGGCGGAAAACAGTGCCCCGTCAACCGCTACCGGAATCTGCAGCAACGATCCGCTGGTGAGCTGTTTAATATCCATATTGCCGCCATTCTCCCTGGGTGGCAACGTTCGCAGGCCACTACTGGCGATGGGTTCCTCAGCCGGCACGGCATCGACTGCATCAGGCAGAGGTGCAATGCCACCGCGGCTTAGCAGGTCAGCTTCACGTGCAGTCCATTCTTCACATTGCAATTGCGACGGTGCCAGACCAATGGTACCGATGAATGAACTATCGGGAATAGCCACACCGGGAATCTGTTCCGAGCGCGCAAAGCCGTCGGTCACATGCCAGTGCACCAGGTAGGGGTCACTGATCTCTTCACGCAACAAGCCGGCGCCGGGAATGATTCGTGTCCAGCCATAGGGTTCGGCGTTGATCTCTACAATTTCAACCTCCAGCAAATCACCTGGCATAGCCCCTTCGATGTGGATCGGACCGGTAAGCGGGTGGGCGACTTTGGTGTCCAGGTGTACCAGATCTTCAACACGGCTGGTCGGTTTGATCTGACCATCAGCAGCGTCACGCATGTCGAGTCGAATCAACTCACCCGGCTGTACAACCGCTATAGGTTCGATGGCCGGGTGCCAGCGATTGTGGCCGCTACCGGGTGCATCTCGCAGGCGTTCATTTCGGTCGACGGTTATGTGCTGCAAAAGAATCTCCGATGATTTGTGGTTCGCTGTTCGGTTTAAGGTAAAACACAAGCTGATGGCTGAAAGGAGCGTTACTGTGGCAGAAACCCATAGGCCATTTTTGGTTCGATAGTAGCTGATATTTACCAGGCTTGCGCAGTCATTGGTGAGGCGTGCGCAGTCATTGGTGAGGCTCGCGCTGACTTAAAAGGGGCGCGTTGAACATTCAATTACGGGTGACGGCTAACGCTTTGGCAGGTTTACCGGTAAGTGCGTCCCGGTGAACACTCTCGACGTATTGTCTGGTCCAGGCGATTAATTCATCGGTCAGTTCTTATCACGGCCGGTCACTCGCGTTTGGCGGGCTCTGGGTGAGGGTAAATTTTTTTGCTGCCTTCATTGACTGAGTTTACTGCTGTGAATGTCCCGATAACTTCCTTGCAGGCTGTCCAATGCCGCTGTGATTTGAGCGTCAGCTTCTTTATGGGAGCTCTGGCTTGCGTCGTTAAGGACACAACAGTTGTTGATCCGGTTGTTAAGAGGTGGCTCCGGGGCACGCTTTTATGGTTGTGTACAGCGTCGTTAGTGCCTGATGTCTGATAGATGAATGCGGCAGGTTTTTCGTGCCTGCGGCGGATTAGTAATTTAATAAAATAAAACTTGCCATTGCTGTGTTGGATTGTATAACATGGCCGGCTGGTTGGGGTGCTTAGCTCAGCTGGGAGAGCATCGCCCTTACAAGGCGAGGGTCGGCGGTTCGATCCCGTCAGCACCCACCACATATGGAGCGGTAGTTCAGTTGGTTAGAATACCGGCCTGTCACGCCGGGGGTCGCGGGTTCGAGTCCCGTCCGCTCCGCCATTTTTATCGCCGGGTGACTCCGGTATGCAAGGACTTCCCCAAGAGTCGCGCGGGTCCGCGCTAGCCTCTTCGGGTACCTGCCGCAGGATCAAGGGTGCTACGGCACCCTTTTTTCGTTCCCGTCTACACTACTGGCCCAGGACTGTGTGATTTCCCCTCAGTCCCCACTGTGGCTGCTACCCGAAATTCGCCATGCTTCTCGACATCCGCGAGACCATTCGCAACTCGAAACCGCTCAAGTACACCTTGATCGGTCTCATCTGTATCCCCTTCGCTTTGGTGGGCATAGGGTCGTATTTCTCCGGTGGAGGCTACGCACCGGTGGCAACCGTCAACGGGGAGGAGATCAACGAGCAAGCGCTGGAGTTCGCTTATCAGCAACAGCGTCAACAGCTGGCGCAGATTTTTGGCGGTCAGATTCCGGAAGGTTTTGGCGACGAGGAACTCCTGCGCCAACAAGCGCTTGAGCAGCTCATCACTCAGCAGGTGATCGTCGACGAAGTCGCCAAACAGCGCTTTGCGGTGGGTGACGAAACGCTCGGCCGTGCCATTCGTCAGCGACCGGAATTCCAGACCGATGGTGTGTTCGATGCCGAGCGCTATCGTCAACTGCTCGGTGCCAGTGGCGCGCAGGTCGCTGCCTTCGAAGCCCAGTACCGCGATGAGGCGGCGCTCGATCAGTTTCGCAACGGCGTTGTGTCGTCCAGTTTTACCCTGCCCACAGAGGCTGAACGTCTCGACAAGCTCGCGCGCCAAACGCGCACAGTCAACGCCGTTCAACTCGATCTTGACACCGTCAAGGACGGAACCGAGGTTGACGATGCGAGTGTGCAGGCGCGTTTTGACGAGACAGCCGACGACTACCGGTTTCCGCCCCGGGCCAAGATCAGTTACATCGAGCTCTCTGCAGAATCCCTGGCGGACTCGATTGACGTATCCGAAGACGAGGCGCGTAGCTGGTACGAAAGCAACCGATCCAACTACATGACGCCGGAGCTCCGCGAAGCCTCGCATATCCTGATCACGGTAGACGACGTGGCCGACGCCGACGACGTCGCTGAGGCCCGTGAAAAGATCGAGGTCATCGTCGCTCGTATCGATGCCGGGGAAAGCTTTGAAGACATCGCTCGCGAGGAATCAGACGACGCAGGCTCTGCGAGTCTTGGTGGCAGTCTCGGGCCGATTTCACCTGGATTGATGGTTCCGGCTTTTGAGCAGGCGGCGTACGCTGTGGAAGGTGAGGGTCAGCTGAGCGGCCCGGTGGAAACCGAGTTCGGCGTTCACCTGATAAGGGTCGACAAGATCACCGCTGAGCAAGGGCAGAGCTTTGATGAGGTGCGGGAAGAAGCGCTTGCTGGCGCTCGCCGTGACGCGGCTGACCGCGACTATTTTGAACTTCGCGAGCTACTCGCCGAAGTCGCATTCGATGAGCCGGACTCCCTGCAGGCCGCCGCTGATGCAACTGGGTTGGAGCTGCAAAGCACTGATTGGCTGGATGCAGACACCGATTCCGGTCCGGTGCTCAGTCACCCCGCCGTGCTTGCAGCCATGTTCAGTGAAGACGTACTCGACGATGGCAACAACTCTGACGTGATTGAAGTCGGTGAGCGACATGTGGTCGCCTTGCGTGTGGTCGACCACGAAGATGAACGACCAAAAACCCTCGATGACGTGCGCGAAGACTTGACCGAGACGTTACGAAGTGAGCTTGCCGGTGAGATGCTCGACAAGACTGCCGCCACTGTGGAGGCCGCACTGCTTGCAGGTGAAGACGTGGACGTCATCGCCACGGCGAATACGGGCGCAACGGCGTTTGCCGCAGAAGTGCTGACTCGCCAGGCGGACGTCTTTGACCGTGCCGCTGTGCAGGAAATCTACCGCGCGCCAGCGCCGAGCGACGAAGAACCTTCAGTGGGTGTTGCCGTGCTGGGTGATGGTGATCGGCTCGTGTGGCAAGTGGTCGAGATCGATACGCCCGAGGCGGTATCCACAGATGAGTCAGGCGAAACCACGCTTGCAATACCTGCCGCTGATGCGGTAACCACTGGCGCCGACCCTCAGCGAGGCAGTGCCGAGTTCGGTGCGCTGGTCGGTGCGCTGCGCAGCCGTGCGGATGTCGACGTCGACCTTTAATGTCTGGATAACAAGTATAGAGGACTGTTTTGCGGTGAGTATCGTTTCTGAATTCAAGGAGTTTGCACTCAAGGGTAGCCTCGTCGATATGGCGGTGGGTATCGTGATAGGTGCTGCGATTTCGCAGATGGTCGGTGCGCTTGTGGATAGCGTGATCATGCCCATCGTGGGCATCTTTCTCGGCGGCATCGACTTCTCGAGCCTGGCGTACAGCGTCGGGGATGCAAACATCGGCTACGGTGCTTTCATTCAGGCGATGATCAATTTCCTCATCATCGCTTTTGTGATCTTCATGATTCTCAAGGCCATCAACAAGATGAGAGCCGCCGCAGGCGCCGAGGCTGAGGAAGAGCCGGAAGAGGTCGCCGCTGATGTTGAGCTACTGACAGAGATCCGCGATCTGCTCAAGCAGCGCTGATCTTTCGGTCAAGCTTTGCTGCCTGAGCATACCGTCTAAAATGCTCCATGAGAGTGGGGACGAAGCGCCAACGCGATCAGTATTGCCTGATTCTCCCTTGAGAGCTCTGCCTGCCAGATCAGGCGGGCGGCGATGGTCTTTACGTTGACGTCCACCAGCTCTGCGATATCGCGCTGGCACATGTTGTATGTCAGCGCCCGTTTGACCGTGAAATTGATGCGCCGCTTCTTCTGCCGGTAGGTCGGTTTACCGGTGGCAAAGGAGAATTTCTTCCCGCAGAGCTTGCACTTGAGGCGCTGGATGTTCTTCGCCAGAACAACCCATCCCCAGCAGACTGGGGCACTTCAATTCAGCTGAGGTCGGGCATCGACACGATATTGAAGCCCCCATCCACATACATCACCTGCCCGGTGATGCCGCCGGACATCGGTGAGGCGAGAAAGGCGGCGGTATCGCCGACTTGTTCGATGGTGGTGTTCTCACGCAGCGGCGCCACAGCCGACACGTGGCCGAGAAGCTTCTTGAAGTCGCCGATACCGGAGGCTGCCAAGGTTCGGATCGGGCCGGCAGAGATTGCATTGACTCGAATGCCCTGGGGACCGAGAGCATGCGCCATGAAACGGGTGTTGGCCTCGAGCGATGCCTTGGCGAGTCCCATGACGTTGTAGTTGGGCATTGCACGTACTGCCCCGAGATACGACAAGGTAATGAGCGATGCGCCTTTGTTGAGCTGGGGACGCAATGCCTTGGCAAGCGCTGCGAAGCTGTAGGAGCTGATGTCGTGTGCGATCCGGAAGGACTCGCGCGACACTGAATCGAGGTAGTCGCCGTCAAGAGCCTCTCGAGGTGCGAAGGCCACGGCGTGAACGACGCCATCTATGCCTTCTGGCCAGGTGGTGGCGAGTGAAGAGGCAAGTGCGTCGATCTCGGCGTCGTCGGCCACGTCGCAGGGCAGGGCAATGGACGAATCGCAGGCCGCGGCCATCTCGATCACGCGCTCCTTGAGGCGTTCATTCTGATAGGTGAACGCCAGGGACGCGCCTTGTCGGTACATGGCCTCCGCAATGCCCCAGGCGATCGATCGCTTGCTGGCACAGCCGAGGACGAGAATGCGTTTACCGGTGAGCATGCTCATGGCGTCAGTGTTCCTTTAGAGTGAGTATCCGTCGTGCGACGGTTTCGTAGATTGACGATAGCGAGTGGAGATCCTCGCAGTCAATGTGTTCGTCAATGGCGTGAATGCTGGCGTTGATCGGGCCGAACTCAACGAGCTGCGCACCGGATGGCACGATGAAGCGCCCGTCCGAGGTGCCACCAGCGGTATTCGCCTCGACATCAAGCCCGGTCTGTTCCTTGATGACTTCGCGCAGCGTGTCGACCAGCACGCCCTTGCCCGTCAGAAAGGGGCGGGCGCTGTCGAGCCATTCGATCTCGACCTTCAGTTGGTGTTGCTCGATCAAGGCCTCAACTCGTGTCTGAATGACGTCCGCGGGTGTCGCCGGGCTGTAACGCAGGTTGAATTCGACAACCGCTGTTCCTGGAATCACGTTGGTAGCACCCGTGCCCGCGTTGAGATTGGAGACCTGCAGGCTGGTCGGTGGGAAGTGGGCGTCCCCCTGATCCCATTCGATAGCGATGAGCTCGTTGACGAACCGCGCCGCGCGGTGAATCGGATTGTCGGCAAGGTCAGGGTAGGCGACGTGTCCCTGCGTGCCATGGATCTGCACGCGTGCGCCCAGCGAGCCGCGTCGGCCCACGCGCATCACATCGCCAAGCTGTTGCGTACTGGAGGGTTCGCCAAGCAGGCAGTAGTCGATACATTCGCCACGCTGTGTCAAGGCGTTGACAACCCGTTTGGTGCCGTCGCGAGCAGGGCCTTCTTCGTCGCTGGTCAGCAGGACGGCGAGTGAGCCGTTCCAGCTGTCCGTGTTTTCGCTGGCAAGGCGCTCACAGGCGGTGACCATGGCGGCTACGCTGCCTTTCATGTCTGCGCTGCCGCGACCAAACAGGGTGCCATCAACAACCGTTGCGCCCCAGGGATCATGAGACCAGTCGCTGACAGCGCCAGTGGGTACGACATCGGTATGTCCGGCAAAAGCCAACACTGGCCCCGACGTACCGAGCCTCGCCCATAGATTGTCGACATCCCCGAAACGCATGTGCTCGATCGTGAAGCCGACCGCTTCCAGCCTAGCCGCGATGAGCGCCTGGCAGCCCTCATCATGTGGTGTTATCGAAGGCCTTTTCAATAGCTCGCGAGCTAGAGCCAGGCTTGTGTTATTACTATTGGCAGAAGTGGCCGTCACAGTTGTTCCTGCAGATTTTCAGCAAGGCGCGCACGCGCAGCGGCGTCGAGCTCGGTTCCGTCAACGGCGGAAATGAAGAAAATGTCGTCGATGCGTTCACCGAGAGTGGCGATGCGTGCGGCATGTACGGCTACACCCGCCTTGGACAGATATCGCCCGATCCGCGAGAGAATGCCGGGTTCGTTTCCTGCAGTGATGCGCATCTCGACCATACCCTCGCCAAGCTCGGTGTACTCGATCCTGGTGTCGACGTCGAAATGCTTCAGCTGTCGTGAGGGCCGCCGCGGTACGACAGTCGGTATATCGCCCGGCGCGCGTCTGGCTTCCTCCAGTGAGGACTGGACAACATCACGTATCTCGGTGACGCGCCTGCCGTCCTGGATCAGACTGCCGTCGTGTTCCAGAACATAGAACGCATCCAGGGCATGGCCATCGAGGGTCGTGCAGATGGTGGCTGACAGCGCGTCCAGACCCAGACTGTCGAGAACGGTGGTGATGCGCGCGAACAGCGCGTGGTGATCCTTGGTGTAGATGAGTATTTCAGACGCCCCGCGCGAGACCGAGTGTCGGATGGATACCAGTGGTGAATCGGTGTGTTCGATATCGCCGAGTTTCTTCAGTAGGAATTCGGTGTGTCTTGCGATGTCCGATGCCTGGTACTGGCGGAAGTAGTCGTCGCCAAGGTTGGACCACAACTGTTCCAGCTCCGGTGTTCCGGTCAAGGTATCGTCGAGCATGGACACGGTTTGTTTTTGCCGGTTGGCTATGACTCGATCGGCCTCGGGTGCCAGTTCCAGTCCGTTGGTCAGAATGAGTCGCGTGTGGTGATACAAGGCCTGAAGCAGGCTTTGCTTGAAGGAGTTCCAGAGTTCCGGGTTGGTGGACCGGATGTCAGCGACGGTGAGTAAAAACAGGAAATCCAGGCGCTCCAGCGTGCGTACCGACTGTGCAAACGCGAGTTGCACGTCGGGATCATCGATATCCTTGCGTTGAGCGGTCATCGACATGTCCAGATGGTGGCGAACCGTCCAGACCATCAGTGCGGTGTCGGCGTTGGAAAAGCCGTGTTCCTCGGCAAACACCTGCATGTCTTGGGCGCCGAGCACGCTATGGTCGCCATTACGGCCCTTGGCTATGTCATGGAACAGAGCGATCAGATACAAGCGCTCCGGTCGCTCGATACGCGCCATGACGTCGCTGCACATGGGTAGTTCTTCAGCGTGTTCAGGGATGGCAAAACGGCGCAGATTCTGAATCACGCGCAGGGTGTGTTCGTCCACGGTGTAGATATGGAACAGGTCGTACTGCATTCGACCGACGATGGCATCAAAGGCCGGGATATAGGCTGCCAGAACGCCGTAACGGTTCATCAGTCGCAGCGTGGATGTCAGGTTGTCGTTTTGTGCAAACAGCGCGACAAACTGCGCGCGGACATTTCGATCACTGCGAAACCGGTCGTTGATAAGTTTCAGATGTTTGCGCACCAGGCGAACCGTGTGTGAGCGAATGAGCGTCGCTCCGGGTGTTTCGGCATATAAACGAAACAGTTCCAGCAAGGCGGCCGGGTAGTGCAGAAACACATCATCGTCGGTGGCTTCCAGAAACCCGTTGCGTAGTTGGAAGCGACGGTTGAGGGGAACGACGTCCGAGGCGGCAGTAACGCCGGAGAGAATCCCGCCGATGCCTTGCAGGCAGATTTCCGCTAGCCGCTGCAGGCTCTGAACCGTGCGATAGAACTCCTGCATGAGAGATTCGATCACATGATTCGATGTTGGCTCCGCATCGTCGGAGGATTGGTGCCCGAGCGCTTCGGCGATACGGCGTTGATAGTCGAACAACAGCCTGTCTTCGGTGCGGCCCGAGTAGCGGTGCAGCAGATAGCGAATGCGCCACAGCAGCTCGAGGCCTTCATTGAGATTGTCGAGTTCGGTGGGCTCCAGCAGACCTTGGTCAACCAACGGGGCGAGTGGTGTCAACGCGCCGGGTTGCTGTGCAAAGGCGCGCTGGCATACCCAGGCGATGGTCTGAAAGTCGCGTAGTCCGCCTTCGCTTTCCTTGATGTTGGGTTCAAGCCGGTAGGCGCTGGAACCGAAGCGGGCGCGCCGCTCGGCCTGCTCGTCGAGCTTGGCGTGGAAGAACTCGTCGGCGGGCCACATTCGGTCGGGTGCGATGGCAGAGCGCATCTGCTCGACGAGTTCCGGATTTCCCGCGATGATCCGGGCGTCCATCAGATTGGTGATGACGGTCAGGTCGGCTGCGGCTTCGCGGGCGGATTCCGCTACCGTGCGCACGCTGTGCCCGATCTGGAGTTCAAGGTCCCAGAGCGCGGTTATCCATGCGCTCAAGGTGTCATCACGCTCGCGCGCCTTGTCGTCATCGTCGCTGCCAAGTTCCGGTAGCAGAATCGCGAGGTCGATGTCCGACGCGGGCTCCAGTTCACCGCGTCCATAGCCACCCACTGCCACCAGGGCAAGGCCGTCGAAGGCGGCACCGGCGCGATACCAGAGCCGCGTGAGCACCAGGTCGACCACAGCCGTTCGGCCCGCCATGAGGCTGGAGGCGGGTACGTCCTGAGAGAACGCCACGTGAACCGCTTCGGTTCCTGCCTGCAGCGCTTCGCGACAGGCGGCGACTGACGCGTCACCGGCGTCGACGATGCCGGCGATGGGGGTGAGATCCAGAGTGGCCGGGGCGAGTCCAGCGTTCACAGTGCCGGCTGCCTGCTCAGAGCGAACGGCCTTCGGCGAGCGTCAATACGTCGTAGCCGTCTTCGGTGACATGGATGGTGTGTTCCCACTGGGCGGACAGGCTGCGATCCTTGGTGACGACTGTCCAGCCGTCGGCGAGCACTCGTGCGTGTCTTTTGCCCTGGTTGATCATGGGCTCGATCGTGAAGGTCATGCCGGGGCGCAGCGTGACCCCTTTGCCGGGTTTTCCGTGGTGCAGGATCTGGGGGTCCTCATGGAAGTTGGACCCGATGCCGTGCCCGCAGTATTCCTCGACCACGGAGAAGCGGCGGCTCTGCGCAAAGGTCTGGATGGTGTGTCCGATGTCGCCCAGCGTGGCTCCGGGCTTGACCGCACGAATGCCGAGAACCATCGCCTCGTATGCAGTCTCGCAGAGCCTGCGAGCGTGGGGGGCCACTTCGCCGACGTAGTACATTCGGCTGTTGTCGCCGTACCAGCCGTCCTTGATCACGGTCACGTCGATGTTGACAATATCGCCGCGTTTGAGCTTGCGCTCACCAGGGATGCCGTGGCAGATCTGCTGGTTGATCGAGATGCAGGTCGCGTGCTGATAGCCCTTGTAGCCGATGGTCGCGGGAATGGTGCCCTGGACGTCGACCATGTGGCGATGGCAGATTTCGTCGAGCCGAGCGGTGGTGACACCGGGCTGGACGTGCTCGCCTATCATGTCGAGGACTTCGCTCGCTAGCACCCCGGCCACCCGCATCCGTGCGATCTGCTCGGGAGACTTCAAAACGATGGCCATGGTGGGCGGGACCTGTGCTGTATGAGTGAACGATGGAGGCCAGCGCAGGCGCCGCGCTGCCACGCCCTAGTGTAACTTGCCGTCCGCTCATGTGATATAAAGACGGGCTGCGCCGGGTGATTTCATGCCGGCGACTTCACACGTAAGCCATCCAGACACGGTCGGGTGCCCGTTACCGCGGGTCTTCTGTTGTCGGCTTACGGAGGCCAAACCCAACATGAGGATATTCCCATGGTCGATATCACCATGCGCCAGATGCTTGAAGCTGGCGTGCACTTCGGTCACCAGACCCGTTACTGGTCCCCGCGCATGGCGCCGTACATTTACGGCGAGCGCAACAATATTCACATCTTCAACCTCGAGAAGAGCCTCCCGGCACTCGAGGACGCCGCCAACTATTGCGGCAAGATCGCCGCGAAAAACGGCCGCATCCTGTTTGTGGGCACCAAGCGCGCTGCGCGTGACCCCATCAAGGCATTTGCCGACCAGTGCGGCATGCCTTTCGTCAACCGTCGCTGGTCCGGCGGCATGATGACCAACTTCAAGACCGTCAAGCAGTCGGTCAAGCGCCTGCTCGAGCTCGAGGCCATGAAGGAAGACGGCAGCATGGAGCGTCTGAGCAAGAAGGAAGCGCTCGGTCTTACCCGCGAGTGGGAAAAGCTCGACCGTGGCATGGGCGGAATCAAGCGTATGGAGCGTCTGCCTGATGCCCTGTTCGTCATCGACGTCGGCCACGAGCGTATTGCCATCACTGAAGCCAAGAAGCTTGGCATTCCGGTGGTCGCCGTGGTGGATTCAAACAACACCCCGGAAGACGTCGACTACGTCATTCCCGGCAACGACGACGCCATCCGCGCCATCAACGTCTACTGCGAGACCATCTGCAAGGCTATCGTTGACGGCAAGCGTTCCTCCGGACGATTCGACGAAGAGCAGCAAGCCGCCGCCGAGACGCCTGTGGCAGCGGGGGCAACCGACGCCACGGCTGCCGCTGAGGCTGAAGTCGCGGCAGCCGTTGCCTCACCTGCAGATCCTGCAGCCGAAGCACCGGCCGAGCCTGCAGCCGCAGCGCCTGCTGCCGATGCGGCTGCAGCTGCAGCGCCTGCCGAAGCAGCCGCTGACGACTCGTCGCCGGCGGCCTGAGTTCGTCGCGGCGGTATTTCAAACCCTCGAACGGGTGAGGCGACGACCCTAGCGGCGTCGCCCGCCCCCGACATGCACGAGACTAAACAGATCCGATGAGTATTTCCGCCAGCATGGTCAAGGAGCTCCGTGAGCGAACCGGAGCAGGCATGATGGAGTGCAAGAAAGCACTCGCTGCCGCTGATGGCGACATGGAAGCCGCTGTAGAGCAAATGAGGATTTCGGGTCTTGCCAAGGCAGACAAGAAATCCGGTAACACCGCTGCAGAGGGTGTCGTGAACATCGTCATGGACGATGCTCGGTCGCGCTTTGCAATGGTGGAAATCAACAGCCAGACCGACTTTGCCGCAAAAGCCGAGGATTTCGTCGCCTTCACCGACAAGGTGTCCGCCGCAGTACTGGCCGACCAGCCGGGTTCGGTTGACGACATCACCATCGGTGGCGAGCCGCTCGAAGAAGTGCGCAAGACCCTGGTCGCCAAGATCGGTGAGAACATCCAGGTGCGTCGCTTCGAGACCGGTACCACCGATGCCTCGTTCGGTGACTACTCGCACGGCGGACGTATCGGAGTGGTTGTCGAGCTCGAAGGTGGCGACGCCGATCTTGCGCGTGATATCGCGATGCATGTGGCGGCTAGCAAGCCGGTCTGCGTGGACGAGACCGGTGTTCCACAGGAGCTCCTTGAAAAAGAGAAGGCCATCCTGGTCGCTGAAGCATCCGAGAGCGGTAAACCCGAAGAGATCATCGAGAAGATGGTCAAGGGCCGGATCGCCAAGTACCTCGCGGAAGTGACGCTGGTGGGTCAGCCCTTCGTCAAGGACCCCGACCAGACCGTTGGCAAGCTGCTCTCGGCTGCCGGTGCAAAGGTGAGAGCCTTTCATCGCCTCGAGGTGGGCGAGGGTATCGAGAAGAAGGAGGAGAACTTTGCCGAGGAAGTCATGGCGCAGGTTCGCGGTAGTTAGAGGTCGCACCCCTTCACCCCCAGCTCTCTGACAAACATCTGACATGACAGACGCCGCCAGGCCCGGTATCAGGAACTCGCAGAAGTTGCCTTTTGGCCGCATTCTGCTGAAGTTGAGTGGCGAGGCGTTGATGGGTAGCCTCGACTACGGCATCGATCCCGACTTCATTCGCCGCATTGCTGCCGAGGTCAAGGCGGTATCCGATATCGGCGTAGAGGTGGCAATGGTCATTGGCGGTGGCAACATCTTCCGCGGCGCGGGGCTTGCCGAAGGTGGCATGGATCGCGTGACCGGGGATCACATGGGCATGTTGGCCACAGTGATGAACTGTCTCTCAATGCAGGATGCGCTCGAGCAACAGGGCGCCTATTGCCGAGTGCTATCTGCATTGCCGATCAACGCCGTGTGCGAGGACTACATTCGTCGTCGTGCCGTGCGTCACCTCGAGAAAGGACGCATCGTGCTGTTCGCTGCCGGTACGGGTAACCCCTTTTTCACCACGGATTCTGCAGCCAGCCTTCGCGCTGTGGAAATCGGCGCGGACATCATGATCAAGGGTACCAAGGTCGATGGGATCTACGACAAGGATCCGATGAAGTTCGATGACGCCAAGCGCTATGAGGTCATCAGTTTCGACGAGGCGGTACAAAAACGATTGGGCGTCATGGACCAGACTGCGATCGTCATGTGCCGCGATAACGATGTCCCCGTGAAGGTATTCAACATGAACAACGAAGGCGACTTGATGCGCGTCGTGCTCGGCGAGAACGTCGGCACGACTGTCATGCAGCATGTCGAATCGAGCGCTTCGGCCTGATACACACTGCATAATCCCTTGCCAGCACCGTCGCTGTGACGCGAACGGTCGCGGACCAACGCACACGACACACCCGGAACAAGACGATGATCGACGACATTCTGGAAGACGCACGTACCCGCATGGGCAAGAGCTGCGATTCGCTCGACAACGATCTGGCCCGGATGCGCACCGGTCGCGCTCATCCCAGCTTGCTCGAGAACGTCAAGGTGGACTACTACGGCGCAGAGTCACCCTTGTCGCAGGTGGCCAACATCAACACCGAGGATGCTCGCATGCTGACGGTAACGCCGTGGGAGCAGTCCATGGTGAAGGCGGTCGAAAAGGCCATCATCGACTCAGATCTCGGTCTCAACCCGAACACGGCAGGCACGGTCATTCGCGTGCCAGTTCCGCCGATGACCGAAGAACGTCGGCGTGACATGGTCAAGATGGTCCGTGGCGAGGCCGAGAGTTCGCGCGTTGCCATCCGCAACATTCGCCGTGATGCCAACAGCGACCTCAAGGAGCTCGAGAAGGAAAAGGAGATTTCCAAGGACGATCTGCGTCGTGGTGAAGAGCGAGTACAGAAAGCGACCGACGAAGCCATCGCCCGCGTAGACGAGCTTCTCCAGAAAAAGGAAGCCGACCTGATGGAGGTCTGACCTCCGCGGTCGATAGCGACGTGAGCGTTCAGGATCCCTCTCTCCCACCATCGCCGGCCCCAGGCGGTGATCTTGCCCGTCCGCGGCACGTCGCGATCATCATGGACGGCAACGGGCGGTGGGCCCGGCAACGCGGCCGGGCGCGCGCCGCGGGTCATCAGGCCGGTTTCCACACCACGCGTGACATCGTCGAGTCCGCGGCGCGACGCGGTGTGGAGGCGCTGACGCTGTTTGCATTTTCCAGTGAAAACTGGCGGCGCCCACAAACCGAAGTCGGTCTGCTCATGGACCTGTTTCTGCGCGCGCTGAACAGTGAGGTTGGCAAGTTGTCCGAGAACAACGTGCAGATCCGCTTCATCGGTGACCGTTCGGCGTTCAAGCCCCGCTTGCAGACCGAAATGGACAATGCCGAGGCGCTTACAGCGAACAATCAGGGGCTCAAGCTGGCGATTGCGGTCAACTATGGTGGTCGCTGGGATATCGTCAACGCTGCCAAGGCCATCGCCCGCGACGTGCAGTCAGGGATGCTCGACGTCGACAGTGTCGACGAACGGGCATTTGCTTCCTACGTCTCGCTTGCCGACATACCCGACCCGGACCTGTTCATTCGAACCGGCGGTGAAAAGCGCATCAGCAATTACCTGATGTGGCATCTCGCGTACACCGAGTTGTACTTCACGGACGTCTTGTGGCCTGATTTTTCGGACGAGGAGCTGGGTGCCGCGATCACCTTCTATGCCGGTAGGCAAAGGCGTTTCGGAAAAACCGGCGAGCAGGTCAGCAGTGCTTAAACAGCGCATCATTACAGCACTGGTCTTGCTGGTGCTGACCATGTTTGATCTGTTCCTGGCGGGTCAAGGCCTGTTCGCCCTCACCATCGGGCTGCTATGCGCGGCCGCCGCATGGGAGTGGGGCCGCCTTGCCGGCATCGGCACCGACGGCGCGGAAGTCGCTTACGCAAGTGCTGTCGGTGTGCTTGTGCTTGTCAGTCTGTTTCTGCCCTTGAGTTCTCTCGCGATAGGCGTTGGGCTGGCCCTGGGGTTGCTGTTCTGGGTGTCGGTTCCGTTGCTGTTTCGTGTGCGGCCGGTGCACCCGCCCATCGACCGCATGAGTCCGGCATTGTTGATCATCGGTGCGTGCCTGCTGGTGATTGCCGGGCTGTCCATCCAGTACCTTCGAAGCGTTGCGCCTCACGCGTCTCCGGCGCTGTTGTTGTATGCGTTGAGTGTCGTATGGCTGATGGATATCGGTGCGTATTTTTCGGGTCGCAGATTCGGGCGTCGCAAGCTCAGTCCGTCAATCAGCCCAGGCAAGACCTGGGAGGGCGTGTGGGGCGGTCTGGCAGTCACGATGCTCGCCATGCTGTTGGTCATCGTGCTGATGGATCTACCCGAGGGATTCGGATGGCGGCTCGTCGTTGCGAGTCTGCCGGCAGCGGCACTATCCGTCGTCGGTGATCTCTACGAGAGCCGAATGAAGCGCGCTGCCGGGCGCAAGGATTCCAGCCAGCTGCTGCCAGGTCATGGTGGGGTGCTTGACCGCATAGACGGGGTCGTCGCTGCGACACCCGTGTTTGCCGCGGTATGGGCAGCTCTGTGGGCCTGGGTTTGATGGAGGAGCTTGGCGCAAGCCGTCAACCGGGCAGGGAGATCGACACGTCCGTCAAGCGACTTGCCGTATTGGGCGCCACGGGCTCCATCGGGCTCAATACCCTTGATGTCGCGCGCCGCCACCCGCAGCGGTATCAGATCCACACGGTAAGCGCGCGCAGGAATGTCGGGGCCCTTGCCGATATCTGTCGGGAGTTCGAACCGACGCTCGCCATCATGCTCGAGGCCAACGCGGCCGAGCAACTCCGGCAGGTCTTGCGTAATTCTGGTTGCCAGACCCGGGTCGAGCAGGGTGATGAGGCGATCGAATGCGCGGCGCGGGCCGCAGAGATCGATATCGTGGTGTCGGCGATTGTCGGAGCGGCCGCGTTGCTACCGACCTTGGCGGCCGCCAGCAGTGGCAAGCGGATCTTGCTGGCCAACAAGGAAGCGCTGGTGATGTGTGGAGACCTCGTGATGAGCGAGGCGCGGGCGTCTGGCGCTGTCGTCATGCCGGTCGACAGTGAGCACAATGCCATTTTTCAGAGCCTCCCCATTGCCGAGTCAGGGGGTGTTTGCACCGACGGCGTGGAAAAAATTCTGCTCACGGCCTCGGGTGGACCCTTTCGTAATACATCGCTCGAGGACCTGCGTGTTGCAACCGTGCAACAGGCCCTGGCACATCCGAACTGGTCGATGGGTCCCAAGATTTCGGTGGACTCGGCAACACTGATGAACAAGGGGCTTGAGGTCATCGAGGCCTGTCGCTTGTTTGATATCTCGGCAGATCAGATCGAGGTTGTGGTACATCCGGAAAGCATCATCCACTCGATGGTTCGGTATGTCGATGGTTCCGTTCTGGCCCAGCTGGGTAGGCCGGACATGCGCACACCGATCGCGCACTCGCTGGCATGGCCAGAGAGAATCGATGCCGGAGTGGCGCCACTTGATTTCAGTCAAGTGTCGGGCTTGCATTTTGAAAAACCGGACCTGGAGCGCTTTCCCGCCTTGAGATTGGCCTTCGAAGCGCTCCATCGTGGGGGCAGTGCACCTGCGGTACTCAACGCTGCCAACGAGGTGGCCGTTGAGTCGTTTCTTGCGGGTGATGTTGCTTTTTTGCAACTCGCCGAGGTCGTCGAGAACACGCTGGATCGGGTGAAAACCGCCACGGATCAGGATTTGGCAACTATCATTCAGGCGGATGCGGAGGCCCGGGCCGTCGCCACTGACGAGCTTGCCCGGATGGGTGTGCCCCGCTGAGATTTGCACTATTCGTGACTCGCCCAGACCCGCTGTTGTGTTCCTTGACATTCATCTTGCAGCCGTAGCCCACGACACGCATGTTCAGCAACGTTGCCATTAGCGCGCTGGCCTTTGTCGTGGCACTGGGGCTGTTGGTCGCCATCCACGAGTTCGGGCACTTCTGGGTCGCTCGCCGGGTTGGTATCAAGGTGCTGCGGTACTCGGTCGGCTTTGGCAAGGCGCTGTACACACGGCGCGGCAAGGTGGACAACACCGAATTCGTCATCGCAGCGATCCCGCTCGGCGGCTACGTGAAAATGCTCGACGAGCGCGAAGCTCCAGTTCCGCCCGGCGAACGCGAGCGAGCGTTCAATCGGCAGCCGCTATGGGCGCGCACTGCGGTGGTACTCGCCGGGCCCGTGGCCAATTTCATTCTCGCCGCGCTGGTCTGGTGGGTCGTCAACCTCATCGGTATCCAGGGCCTTGCGCCCCTGGTCGGTGAACCTCGGCCCGACACCGCGGCCGCCGCTGCCGGCTTTCAGCATGAGGACCGCATCCTCTCGGTCGATGGCGACGCAATCGAGACCTGGCAGGATGCGCGCATCGCCTTGTTGCAAGCGGCGCTGGATGGCGATGGTTCGGTCGATGTGGATGTGCGGACAGAACAGGGCGGTGAGCTGACGCGTGTCTTGTCCGTACCCCCGGCAGCGGTGCTCGAGACGGGCGGCGATGCGGTCGAGAACCTGGGCTTCGGTCAATGGTGGCCGCGCGTAGAGGCGCGGGCCGGCGAGGTGATTGCTGGCGGCGCTGCGGCGAGTGCGGGGCTCGAAGCGGGGGATCTTGTGGTCTCGATCGACGGCATCGCAGTGACGGAATGGCGCGACCTGGTAAATATCGTCCAGCAGAACCCGGGGGTGCCCCTCGACGTCGACGTGCAGCGGGACGGTTCCCTGATCAACCTCGCGATCGTGCCGGAATCGGTCACTGTCGGTGAGCAGACGATCGGGCGGATTGGCGTACGAGAGACTGCCGCCGAAGGTCTGTATGACAAAGCGAGGGTCACCGTCAAGCTGCCTGTGGTCGAAGCCCTGAGCGGTGCGGTCGCTCAGACATGGAACATGTCGGTGCTGACGCTTCGCATGCTCGGCAAGCTCGTTGTCGGTCAGGCATCACTCGACAACATATCCGGGCCGATCAGCATCGCCCAGTACGCCGGTCAGTCGGCCAGCGTCGGGCCCGCCCATTATCTGAACTTCATTGCCTTGATCAGCGTGAGTCTTGCCGTATTGAATCTGCTCCCCATACCGATGCTCGACGGTGGACATCTCTTGTACTTCCTGTTTGAAGCAGTCCGTGGAAAACCCTTGTCTGAACGTATCCAGCTGCTCGGGCAACAGGTCGGCATCGTGATGCTGGGTGGGCTGATGTTTCTTGCCTTCTACAATGACATATGGCGTTTGATGGCATGAGGCGTCCTGGCATCCTGATGGCGCTTGTGACGCCAGCTTCTCTCCCGCGTCGCTGCATGGGATATGCGTTGGCGCTCTCGTTGATCGCCTGCCTTGGTGTGGCGTCAGCCCAGTCGCTTGATCTTTCGCCGAGTGCCGCCGCGCCATTCACCATCGCCGACATCGTTGTCGAAGGTAACGATCGAATTGATCTCGGTACGGTGCTTACGTACCTGCCCGTGCGTACTCGCGATCGCTTTGATCCGGTAGCCGATGGTCCTCGGGCGCTCCGTGCCCTGCATGCGACAGGCTTGTTCGACGATGTCGTGATCAAGCGTCGCGGCGGCAATACGCTCGTGGTCGAAGTGATCGAGCGTCCTGCCATCGGCAGCATCGAGATCGATGGCAACGAAAAGGTGGCAACCGAGGATCTCGAGCGCACGCTGCAACAGTCGGATATCGCGCCTGGCCGGGTCTTCAATCGGTCGATCCTTGAATCCATCGAGCGTGAGCTGCGACGTGTCTACTTCAGTGCGGGTAACTATGGCAGTCGGATCGATATCGACGTCGAGCCACTGGAGCGCAACCGCGTAGCCGTTGACATCAATATCGTCGAGGGTTCGATAGCCAAGATCGAACACATCAATATCGTTGGCAACGAGGCCTTCGAGGAAAGCACGCTGCTTCGATTACTGCAATCACGTGACAACCCCTGGAACCCCTTCAGCTCTGCCGATGAATATTCGCAGGTCAAGCTGGCAGCGGACATCGAGACCCTGCGGTCCTATTATCAGGACCGGGGCTATCTGCGGTTTGATATCGAGTCCACGCAGGTGTCGATTTCCGAGGACCTGTCCGAGATCTTCATTGTCATCAATGTACGTGAAGGTGACCGTTACACGGTTGATTCAGTCGATGTGTCCGGCGAGGTTGGAATCCCCGAAGAAGAGCTCCTGCAGCTGATTGACGTGGATACCGGTGTGGTGTTTGCGCGCAAGGATATCGTGCGTAGCAGTACCCGAATTACCGACCGTCTGGGTAACGATGGATACGCCTTTGCCGAAGTCGAGGTACTACCCGATATCAATGATGAAGACCGCACCGTCGCGCTGGATTTTCGTATCGATCCGGGAAAGAGGGTGTACGTGCGCCGTATCGTCTTTACTGGTCAGTACAAGACGCGTGATGAGGTTCTGCGTCGCGAAATGCGTCAGCTGGAAGGCAGCCGTTTCAGTCCACAGCTTGTCGAGCGATCGCGGATCCGACTGCAACGGCTAGCGTTCATGCAAAGCGTGAGCATCGCCACGCCGCGAGTACCCGGCAGTGATGACCAGGTGGATCTCGAAATCACGGTGCAGGAGGGCCCCTCCGGCTCGTTCAGTGCAGGCATTGGCTACGGTTCCGAAGGCACTGTCTCCGGCAATCTTGCATTCAGTCAGGAGAATCTGTTTGGTACTGGCGAGAGCATGCAGTTCTCGTTCGATACGTCCAGCGTGACCCGGCAGCTGTCACTGCGGCTCACCAATCCCTACTTCACCGACGACGGCATCAGTCGGACCCTCAGCGCGTTCATTCGAGAAACCGATACGGGTAACACCGAGTCGCAGAGCCGTTTTCTGTCGAGTACTCGTGGAGCTGACATCAACTTCGGTGTACCGCTGTCCGAGTTCTCGACCTTCCGCATCGGTCTGGGTTACGAGCGCACTGAAATCGGCCGCACGGAAGGCACACCCGATGACATCAATGCGTTTCTCGATGACAACGGCGAAACCTTCGATGTGTTCGACCTGAATCTCGGATTCATCTACGACACTCGCAACCGCACCGTCTTCGCGACCAGTGGTGCGATCAACCGTCTGACGCTGGAGGCGGCCGTACCCGAGTCTGACCTGACCTACTACAAGTTGGCTTACAACCTCGAATTTTTCGCGCCGATAACCGATCGCTATACCTTTTCGACCACGCTGCGGGTGGCGGGCGGCAAGGGGTACGGAGACTTCGATAACCTGCCATTCTTCAAGCGATACTTCGCCGGTGGTGTGCGTACGCTCCGAGGCTACCGATCGGGCTCGCTCGGGCCTCGGGACTCCAACGATAATTCCTCCGGTGGCGACTTCCGCACACTCGGCACGGCCGAAATCATTTTCCCGCCGCCGTTCGTCGAAGAGCCTGGCGCCACGCGATTCAGCCTTTTCAGCGACTTTGGCAACGTGTTCGAGGACGTCAACAGCTTTGATGCCGACGAAATACGGGGCTCATACGGGGTAGCATTTGTGTGGCTCTCACCTGTCGGACCATTGACATTCAGCTACGCTGAACCCTATAACGACCGCAGTGAAGACGAGATAGACAACTTTCAGTTCACGATCGGATCGATATTCTGATGCGTGGGCTTCGACAGGCAATATCTGGTGACCTTCGATAGAACCCAAAGCACGTGTTTGCGAGCTCTTTGCGCTGGTGTGGACGCCGGGTTGCGCGCGATCATGGTGCTGGTGCTGCTGTGGGCTCCGCTGCAGCTGCACGCTGATGACGACAAGGCCCAGGCACGTATCGGGTTTGTGGATATCCCCTACCTGATCGATCAGGCGCCGCAGGCCCTCGAGGCGGAGCAGCGCCTGGAGGCCGAATTTGCGCCACGGCAGGCCGAGCTCGAGCGACAGCGTGACCAGCTTGCAACCCTTGCCTCCCAGCTTGCCGATACTGCGCTCGGCACGAACGAGGAGGAGCGTGCTCGCCTGGACCGCGAGACCCGAGGCCTTGAGCGGCGCATCAAGCGCAGCGAGCAGGACTTCAGGGACGAGCTCAATATTCAGAAAAACAACGAGTTCAAGCAGGTCCGAATTCTGGTGCTGGAAGCCATCGCAAGCTTTGGCAAGCTGCATGACTACGACCTGATCGTCAGCGATGGGGTGCTCTACGCGAACAACAGGATTGATGTCACGGAGCGAATCCTCGAATCCCTGACTCGCGAACACGCCAACTGAATGAACGACGGCGCGTGAAGGCGGGAGCGCTGGCCGAGGCTCTTGGGCTCACCCTCAGTGGAGACTCTGGCGCGGACATAAACGCGCTCGCGCCGCTGGATCGCGCCGCGACCGGCGAGCTCAGTTTCGTGACCGACGCGCGCCACAAGGCCGCCATGCTTGGGTCGCGTGCCGGTCTCCTCATTGTCCCGGAATCACTGGCCGCTGATTGCCCGGTCGACCATCTCGTCTCGCCTGCGCCGTACGTGTCCTATGCGAAGGCATCCTGGTTACTGATACCGGAGGATGCTGCGCCACCGGGAATCCACCCAACTGCACATATCGCCCCTACGGCAGAACTGGGCGCAAATGTGAGCATCGGTGCTTTTGTCAGTGTGGGCGAAAAGGCGCGTATCGGCGATGAATCGAGAATCGGCGATGGCTGCCGGATAGAGGTGGGGGTCGAGGTGGGTGCCGGTTCGCGATTGTTCGCCAATGTGGTGCTCGGGCGCCGCGTGGTCATTGGCCGCGAGTGCAGACTGCAGCCCGGGGTCGTTATCGGTGGTGAGGGTTTTGGGTATGCGCCATCCTCGCAAGGCTGGAACGCTATCCACCAGACCGGTGGAGTGATGCTTGGGGACAGGGTGCATGTGGGTGCCAACACCACGATTGACGCGGGTGCCATGGACCCCACCGTTGTCGAGGACGGAGTCATCATCGACAACCTGATTCAGCTGGGGCACAACGTATTCATCGGCGAAAACACCGCGGTAGCCTCCTGTACCGCTATTGCCGGCAGTACTCGTATTGGCAAGAACTGCCTGATCGGTGGCGCGTGCAGTATCCTCGGGCATATCACTATTGCTGACGGCGTCACCATCACGGGTACCACCTTCGTATCGCGGTCCATTGAAGAAAAAGGAACCTACGGCTCGGGCATTCCCATGCAGCCTTCGCCAGAATGGCGGCGAACCTTTGCCGCGATTACCCGACTCAACGAGCTGCTGCGCCGGGTACGACGTCTAGAGAAAGCAGTAGCAAACGAAGGGAGTTGAGTGCCAATGGTTGACGATGGGGTGGATGACAACGTGGATAACATCTCAGAGGTATTGAAATACCTCCCTCACCGGTATCCGTTCGTCATGATCGACCGGGTCACGGCTTTCGTGCCCCGGGAATCGCTCAGCGCCTACAAGAACATCACGTACAACGAACCGGTGTTCACCGGCCATTTTCCGCAGTCTCCGGTGTTCCCTGGTGTGCTCATCCTCGAGGCCTTTGCCCAGGCGTCTGCGCTGCTGGCGTTCAAGAGCATGGGGGGATATCCCAGCGAACGTACCCTGTATCTGCTTGCGGGTATCGACAGTGCGCGGTTCAAGCGCCAGGTCATACCGGGTGACAAGCTGGTGCTTGATGTCACGTTGCTACGCGAGCGGCGAGGCATCTGGAAGTTCTCCGGCGAAGCCCGGGTAGACGGTGAGCTCGCAGCGTCGGCCGAAGTCATGCTGGCCCATAACGAGCTCGACGAAGAATGATTCACGCCACCGCGATCATCGACGCGTCGGCGACCATTGCCGACAGTGCGAGCATCGGACCCTACAGTGTTATTGGTCCGGAAGTCACCATCGGCGCCGGCACCAGCATCGCCTCACACGTCGTGGTCAAGGGGCCGACTCGTATTGGTGAGGGCAACCATATTCACCAGTTCGCGTCGATCGGGGACGACCCCCAGGATTTGAAATACGACGGTGAGCGCACCGAGTTGATCATCGGTGACCGCAATCGCATCCGCGAGTACGCAACCATCAATCGCGGAACCGAAGGTGGAGGCGGTGTCACTCGTATCGGTAACGACAACCTGTTCATGGCCTACATCCATATTGCTCACGATTGTCAGGTCGGGTGCCACACGGTCTTTGCCAACGGGTCATCCCTGGCGGGTCATGTCACGGTCGAGGATCACGCGATCCTGGCAGGCTTTGCCTGCGTGCATCAATTCTGCAAGGTAGGGGAGCACGCGTTTCTGGGTCTCAACTCGGTCGCGAACAGGGATGTGCCACCGTTTACCCTGGCAGTCGGCAGCTATGCCGAAGCAAAAGGGATCAACAAGACCGGTCTGCGGCGACGTGGTTTTGACGATCTGACGATTGCCGCGCTGCATCGTGCGTACATGGCGCTGGTCCGCCATCATGGCAAGCGCGAGGACGCGGTCGCCGGGCTGCAGAGCGTGGCAGAGAGTCACACCGAAGTGCGCAGGTTCATCGATTTCATCGAGTCCAGCGAGCGCGGTATTGTTCGCTGAGCGTCACTTCCCCACATGAGACCTGAGAATCCGCGCCACGGCGTCTGACGCATCGATATCACCGAGTTGGCGCTTGACCTCCTCAAGGTCGCTACGCATGTCGTCTTGTGCGGCCTTGTCATTCAGTAGAGCTATCACGGCATCGGACACCGCAAGGGGTTCGGCTTTTTCCTGAATGAACTCGGGAACAATGCGTCGGCCTGCGACGATATTGACCAGTGCAAGATCCACTAGCTTGACCAGTCGGCGCATCAGCATCGCGTTGAGGCGTGACACGGCGTACACCACCACCATCGGGGTACCGACAAGGCCTGTTTCGAGCGTTGCGGTGCCCGAGGCAACCAGTACGACGTCGGCAGCACGCATGGCGGCGGTGGAGGGTGCCTGCTTGTCGTGCACGACAGTGATTGTCGGCACCTCGCCCCCTTGCTCGGCGGCCTGCTGAGCGTCCGAGAGATGTTTGTCGACTGTGGCAATGTCTATTGACGGTGCAAGTGGCAGGACAAAGTGGCAGTCCGGGGATTGCCTGGCGATACGGTGTGCCGCCCGTAGCATCAACGGCAGCAAGCGTTTGATTTCTCCGGGGCGACTGCCTGGCAACAGGGCAATCAGCGGGACGTCGGTAGCGATGCCGACAGCCTTGCGAGAATCGGCCACGCTGATCGAGGTGTCTATCGTTCGTACCATCGGATGACCCACGTAGGTGGTCGGTACGCCCGCACCTTCCCAGATCGGAACTTCAAAAGGAAACAGCACGGCCATGTGGGAGACGCGTCGTGCGATGCCGGGAATACGCCCCTGTCGCCACGCCCATACCTGCGGAGCGACATACATCACCACCGGGATCCCCAGGCCCCTCGCGGTATCGGCAAGTTTGAGGTTGAAGTCAGGGTAGTCAGCGATCAAGAGCACGTCGGGCAGGCGCGCGCGCATCGCTTGTCGCAGTGCCTCGAGGCGCTTGAGAAATTTCGGGTAGTTGATCAGTACATCGACAAATCCGATGACCGAGAGGTCACGATTGTCCACCACGAGATCACAGCCTGCCGCTTGCAGACGAGTGCCGCCCATACCGAAGGCGTCGATGCACTCAGCGGTTTCCGACAGTTGCTCCTGAAGGGCGAGCAAGGCATGCGCGGCGTGGGCATCACCCGATGCCTCGCCAGCGGAAATCATGATGGTTCGTGACACTGCACCGGTACCGGAGATGGGCGAAGCCACAGTCTACTGCGCGGAGCGTGTCTCGCATCGACCTCCGGTTGGAGCTAACAGCCTACGGACCTGTTAGTTCAGTACGAGTGCCGGGCGACCGGCATTGCGGCGACGCAAACCAGCGACCAGACCGGCCATGACCAACAGCCATCCGCCAGCAACGCCGCCCCCACCGTTCGAGCCCAAGGCCGCGCCGAGTGCCGGGCTTGACGAATCAGCGGTGTTGGCTTGCTCGCTTGTGATGCTCTCCTTGTTGCCCTCTGGCTCGTCGGCCGAATCCTGGGTGGTGTTGTTGCCACCGTTTGCGGCGGTGTTGTTCTGGCCGCTATCCGATTGTGATGCTTGCTCTTCAACACCGTCGTTGTAGAGATTGTTGGTGCTGTCGAGATCCTGGGTTCTGGATGTCAGGTTTGCGGCCAGATCATCGATGGTTGCGCTGCCCGGGTTTGCGGTCAGCTCGAATGTCGTGGTTTCCCCTGCGCCGAGAACGCTGGAGTCACACGACAGAATCGCTGCACTGATCGAGCAATCCCAGCCGCTGTTCTGGCTGATGGTCAGCCATTGCGCGTCGCTGGCCAGCTCAACTTCGATGTTCAGCAAGCTGGCACCGAGTGATCCCAAGTTGGTCACGGCCACATCGATCACCATGCCATCGAACGCCGTTCCATCGTCTGTCTGCAGTGTGCGGTTGACGGCCCCCACAGAAAGGTCGAGATCGGTGGCGTACATGCGGTTGATGGTCGCGATGTCCAGCCCACTCAAGCCATCGCGTTGACCGATGTTGATGCCATCCGGAGCTTCGATCGTCTTGTTGCCATTACGGCTGAAGAAGTACTCGCCGTAGTGCATGATAGAACCGTAGTCGTAGTCACCGTAGTGTGCGGTATTCGCTGTCAGGATCTCGAAGTTTCCACGATTCCTTTCAATCACGTCGTCGAACTTGACGGTGATGAAGTTGTCGCGGTCACGTCGGGTGTGCTCGTGATACAGACCGATGACATGAGCGAGTTCGTGGATGATGCTGCCGGTGGAGCAGTTCTCAATGAAGATGTCCTGCTCTTCCAGGTCGGTCCGTCCGACGTAGGATGCACAGCCGCCTATGGGGCGAAAAATCAACCGGGTTGAATGACCGTCGTCCGCGCCAGCTTCCACAAACAAGATGCGAGTCTTGTCGTGATAGTGCGCGATCGCAAGCGCAACCGATTCGCGTTGCTCATCGGTGATGCCTGCGTCGAAGCTGTAAGGGATGACGCCGTTCGGCCAACGCTCGAGAAGACGATCGTGGCCAAAACCGCGTAGCGATGCCGCCTTGCCACCATCGGTATTGGCTGGAGCAACAATGATGTCTCCCTCGATAACGAACAAGTCGCCGGTGCTGCCGTTGGAGTCAGCGGTAGTTGTGCGCGTCGTATTGACGTGCGGCTGATACTCTTCGGCGCCTTGCAGTGTTGATGCGTTTGCTGCACTCGCCGTGCTCAGCGCACACGCAACTGCACCGACAACAAGGCTACGACCGAGTGGTGCACTGATCCGGTCTACCGCCTGAACACAGTTCAGGTAGGTAGCGGGGCGCAACGTGTCTATGCACGCAAGCGACAGGTTCATGGACGTTCTCACTATTTATTATTGTTTTTATGCAGTGACGTCGAGGTCCTTGCCCAACAGGTATCGTCTGCGCTGATTGTGTCCTGTTGGTGACAATTCACGCTATCGGGATCGGCTAATGCCAGCTTGCAGACCATGTCTCGCAAAGCATGAGTTACGCGATGTAACGTGAACGCGGTCTGTGATCCAGTGCACGCCAAATAGGCTTAACTGTCGGGATTTCTTACCGACAGAGCAGCGCTGCGCTCGTATTCCGGACCCGTTTGGTGGATGGCAGGGCACGCAAGCGATCCAGCACGGCGGCATCGGAGTCAACAATGTGCACTGTGGCCGTGCCGCTGAGCGGACTGTCGCTCACCACGGTGACATTTGGCTCCTGGGCTGCAAAATCGTGCAGTGCCTCATGGGCCGCGAGTGCTAGTCTACCGCCATCCTCCCGTACCCACGCTCGGTCAATGAATACACTGCGCGCCTCGCCATTGTCTGGCAGTGCCCGAGCGGTTCTTCTGGTGATCGTTGCCGGATGCCTCATTGCGGCCATCGGGTTTGGTGCGCGCTCCGCGCTTGGCTTGTTTCTCGAGCCCATCACGGCAACTCGTGGATTCTCCCGTCAGACCTTCGGCCTGGCCCTGGCACTGCAAAACCTGTTCTGGGGACTTGGCCTGCCACTTGCCGGGGCTCTGGCCGATCGGTTCGGTGCGACATGGATCATCACTGCAGGGGCGCTGATGTACGCTCTCGGTCTCTGGGGGATGTCCGTGGCCGACACCGCAGCAAGCTTCCACGTGTTTGCGGGAGTGCTCGCGGGTCTGGGTGTCGCGTTCTCTGCGTTTTCGCTGGCGTTGGCCGCCATGGTGCGTGTGGTAGGGCCCGAGCGGCGCACCATGGTGCTTGGACTGGGTACTGCAGCGGGGTCTGCCGGGCAGGTGGTCTTTGCTCCGATCACGCAGGGGTTCATTGCGACGCTTGGTTGGTCCACGGCCTTGTCGTCGCTAGGCTTGATCGTATTGGCCATGGCGCCGCTCGCCTTCGTGCTGCCACGCATGTCCGTGCCGCAGGCGAGTCAAGGACGAGCGCAGGCCGAGCAGACGCTGCGCGATGCTCTGATCGAGGCGGCTCGTCATCGCGGGTACGTCCTGCTGACCATCGGATTTTTCGTGTGTGGATTTCATGTGGCCTTCATCACCGTGCATTTCCCGGCGTACGTGCGTGATGTGGGTCTCGATCCGATCGTGGGTGCCTGGGCACTGTCCCTGATCGGTCTGCTGAACATTGTCGGTTCACTGGGTGCGGGCATCGTCGGCCAGCGGTTCAGCAAGCGGCTCGGGCTTTCGGGTATTTACTTCCTCCGCGCCTTGACGATACTGGCGCTGATCTTCGCACCGAAGACCACGTTCACCATTCTTGCCTTTGCATCGATGATGGGTCTGCTGTGGTTGTCCACGGTGCCATTGACCACGGGCCTGATTGCCGATGTCTTCGGTGTGCGTTACATGGCCACCTTGTTCGGCATCGTGTTTCTCAGCCACCAGCTTGGTAGTTTTCTCGGCGTATGGCTTGGGGGTGCCCTGTACGACAATACGGGGAGCTACGATGGCATGTGGTGGGCCGGAGTTGCACTAGGTCTTGCAGCAGCACTCATCCATCTGCCGATTGATGAACAACCGCTACCCAGACTCAGGGCCGCTCCTGTTGCATGAGCTGCGAGGTCTCGAGGAAGCGAGGATCGTAGACCCATTGATCAACCGGTAGCTCAAGCCGCCTGCGCCAGTTGGGGTAGCGATCGCGGTCAGTGCCGGGAAGATTCATCTGCTCGGTCGCGCCAAGCAGATCCTCGACGTTGATGACCAGAAGGCGCGACGCGGTACGTGCCAGGTACTGGTGTACTGCGTCGATCAGTCGCCGGTCCATGCTGACAGCGTCTGGTTGCGTCGGATCGATGCCCTCGGGTAGCAGGCCCTCTTCGGCCAGGGCCGCGAGTAGTCGATACCGATCTGCAACCCGGTCGTTGCGTTGTCGGTCGTGCATCTGTTGTGAGGGAAAGAGGTTACGCTCGGCTCTACAATCGATGTCCACGCCGTTCCAGAATCCGGTGAGCGTTGGCAGATCGTGGGTGTTGGCTCCGACCAATGCGGTGTCGGCGTACTCGTGGGGCTTGCGGAAACCATGATCGCCGTCGTAGTGCTTTTCGAAGTACATCAGCCGATAGGACAACACTCCGGCTTGTTGGAGCCGTTCGCGAAAGCCGTCGGGGACGGTTCCCAGATCTTCCCCGATGATGATGCAGCCGGCGCGTACACTCTCGATGGCAAGCACAGCGAGCATCTCGTCCAGCTTGTTGCCAACGTAGGCGCCATCGGTAGGTAAGCCTCCAGCGGGGATGCAGAACAGACGGGCCAGTCCCATGACGTGATCGATGCGCAATGCACCTGCGGCGCTCATGTTGGATCGCAGCATCGTACGAAATGGCGCGTAGCCGCGTTGCGAGAGTTCACGAGGGTTCATCGGGGGTAATCCCCAGTCCTGCCCGTTGACGCTGAAATCGTCCGGTGGTGCGCCCACATGTACGCCATGCATGTAGACACTCTGGTCCATCCACGCATCGGCCCCGTTGGCCGCGATACCCACCGCAAGGTCGCGATACAAGCCGACATCAAGGTCAAGTTCGCTAGCAAGCTCCGCCGCAGAATCCAGCTGGCTTGCGGCAACCCATTGCAGCCAGCTGAAATAACGCACGCGTGTGGCGTGGCTGGCAACGAGCTCTGCAACGGTTGCCGAACCCGGGTCTCGCCATTCTGCATCCCAGCGGCGCCAGTCCGATCTCGGTGAGTCGGTGGTGCTGGTATCAAGCTCGCGCAGCAGCTCGAAGCTTGCATAGTCGTGCAGGGACTTGTCTTGCTCGGACAGCCAGTGATCAAAACGGCTGCGCTCGGCCTCGCAATCAGGATGCGAGTCGAAGACCGCGAATGCCGCCTCGAGACGCTGGTGCTTGTAGTTCGCCATGCTCGAGTAGTCGACCAGCTCGCTGTCGGTCGACGGGCGCGTTCCGGCTACCGCCGGGTCTATCAAAGCGTGTCCGGGGGTGCGGTCAAGATCGATATACAGCGGGTTCAGGAACACCCGGCTCGACGGGCTGTAAGGACTTGCCTCCTCGGGGGCGTGTGCAAACAGGGCATGCAGCGGGTTGATGCCAAGGATGTCTGCCCCGAGCGCATGTGTGGCCTTTACCGCCTGCAAGAGATCTCCAAAATCTCCGGCGCCGGCATTGCGTGCGGACTGCATCGCATACAGCTGGATGGACAGGCCCCAGCCGCGACCGTCACCGGTTCCTGCTGTGGATTCATGACAGCGTCGCGGCGCGACGATCATATGGGCGTCGCAGGACGCGCCGCCGCTGGTGACCACCAGCTGGTGGTAGCCGATGGGCAGGGCGGGCAGGCCCAGCCAGCGCAGCTGCAATCGGCGTTCGTCGATGACAGCGTGAGAGTCTCCGACGCCGCCGCCGTCCACGCCAGCCATTGCGAGGTGGGTAGCGGCTGTACTGCCGCGGAGCAGCTCGCCGTTTTCCAGAGTGACTGTCCAGTCAAGTGGTGTGTTCAGCTGAGCTGCTTCGACCACGTACTCGATACCCGATGCTTCACCGTCGTACACCACGCGAACGGCAGGCAGAGCGCGCTGCCAGGTGGCTTGTTGTTCTTGGCAAAGGGCCTGCGCGATGTCCTCGTCACTTGCGTCGAGCTGTGCAAGCACGCCGAGGGCAGCAAGCAGGTGTCGCAGGCTCTGTTCGCTCACCACATGGTGGTTGCCAAGACTGTCCCACCAGTCGAGTTCGATCCCGCAGGTCGCCGCGAGCTGCCCGAGATCATCGTGCTGGTTGCCCGCACCGCTTTCTGAATCAAGACTCATGGAATATAAGTGTAGATCGTGGGGGGCTTGTCCCTGCCCACTTGTGAATTACGCCATGTGATGCAAGTACCGTGACGTTATCTGCATACACTAGGCCCGTCACCGCCGCCTGCCGATCGCTCGCCTCCATGGATCCAGTTGTCATCGCGCTCGCCTTTGTTGCTGGTGTTGTCGCACGCCACGTCGGGCTTCCGCCTTTGCTGGGCTTCATGCTGGCGGGGTTTACCGGTCACGCGCTCGGCTTCGGGAGCCTGGAGGGCCTGGCGCCGATCGCCGATGCGGGGATCCTGCTACTGCTGTTTACCATCGGGCTGAAGCTGGACCCGCGCGATCTCAAGCCTCGCTACGTCTGGGGATCAGCGCTGATCCACGTGGTGGTGGTCGTGCCGCTGACAGCGGCTGTGCTCGCCTTGCTGTCCACCTTGTATCATCCATTGAGCCTCGGCAGCTCCGAGGCGGCATGGACCCTGGCCTTCGCCTTGTCGTTCTCCAGCACAGTGCTTGCGATCAAGCTGTTTGATGATCGGCAAGAGAACTCGAGCTTCTACGCACGTATCGCCATCGGTGTGCTGGTTGTCCAGGATGTGCTTGCCGTGGTGTACATCGTCTTCACGTCCGGGCAGTGGCCGTCACCCTGGGCACTCGCCTTGTTTGCTGTTCCCTTTGCAGGTCCGCTTGCTCGCAGGCTCTTGCCAGCCGTTGGACATGGGGAGCTGCTCCTGCTCACTGGCGTGGTGTGTACCTTCGGGTTTGGTGCCTTGTTCGAGGTTGCCGGGCTCAAGGACGGGCTGGGGGCGCTGGTGGGTGGCATGCTGGTGCGCTATTGGCATTCTGGCAAGGCAGCCGAGCTGTATCGGCAGCTGGCCGGTCTCAAGGACCTGCTGTTGGTCGGTTTTTTTGTTCAGATCGGTTACTACGGCTTGCCATCATCGGAGGTGCTCGTGGTCGCTGGGATGATTGCGGGGCTCACCTTGTTACGCCCATTGGTGTACTTCACGTTGTTCACCCGCTTCGGTCTGCGCGCCAGGACCAGCTGGCTGGGTTCCCTGTCCCTGTTCAGCTACAGCGAATTCGGTTTGATCGTGGCAGCTATCGCGATCGAATCCGAGGTCTTGCAGCCAGTGTGGATGACCACACTCGCGCTCGCGCTGGCGTTTTCCTACGGCTTGTCCATTCCGGCCAACCGGATTGCGCACGAGATGTTTCGCCGCCATGAGGCTCGCTTGTCGCGGCACGAGCGTGCCGAGCGTTTGCCCGAGGAGCGGATTGGTTCGCTGGGCAGCGCGCGTGCGGTGGTCCTCGGCATGGGGCGTGTAGGTCGCGGGGCCTACGACTCCTTGCGCAAGGAATGGCCGTCAGTGGTCGGGGTGGAAGAGAACACCGCCCAACTCGAGCGCCAGCGTGCTGCGGGTTATCACTGCGTCCACGGAGATGCCTCGGACCGGGACTTCTGGGAACGTACGGGACTTGCCCGGCGCGAGTTCATCCTGGTGAGCCTGAGTGGACATCAGGAGCACCTTGCGGTGGCGCGACTCGCTCGAGAGTTGGGATTTACCGGCACCCTCGCCATCGCAGCACGTTTCCCCGATCACGCCGAGGAGCTGGAAGCGCTCGGTTGTGTTGCCTATTATCTCTACGCTGACGTGGGCGGCGACTTCGCCGCGCATTCGCTTGCCGCTCATCGAAACACGCTTCCTGCATGAGTACAGAACGGCCCGTTGTTTTCGATGGCCACAACGATGTGCTGACCCGTTTGATGCGGGCGGGCGGTTTACCTGCTGCGCAGCAGTTTGTTGATGGCAGCCCATTCCATGTTGATTTGCCCAAAGCTCGCGAGGGTGGATTCGGCGGTGGCTTCTTTGCCGTGTGGGTAGCGTCGCCCAGCGGCGCCGGTGATCCGTTTCTGGCAATGGCGGACGGCAGCTACGACCTGCCATTGCCGCCTCCGCTTTCTGCCGAGGAAGCACTGGACGACGTGTTTGCAGAGATCTCCATTCTGATCCGGCTGGAGGAGCTCGGGGCGCTGTCGATTTGCACGTCGGTGTCTGCACTGCGATCCTGCCTTGCCGAAGGCAGGATCGCCGCGATTCTCCACCTCGAAGGTGCGGAGGCGATAGACGGGGATCTTCATGTGCTTGACGTGCTCTATCGGGCCGGCTTGCGTTCGCTAGGTCCCGTGTGGAGTCGCAATACACGCTTTGCTGACGGCGTGCCGTTTCGCTTTCCGTCGTCACCGGATATCGGCAATGGACTCACCGAGGACGGTGTTCGCTTGATCAAGCGGTGCAATGAGCTCGGCATCATGGTGGACCTGTCCCATCTCAACGAAAGAGGGTTTGATGATGCGGCCGCGTTGAGCAATGCGCCGCTGGTCGCCACACATTCGAACGCACATGCGGTCTGTCCGCACGCGCGCAACCTCACCGATCGACAACTTGACGTCATTGCGGCGAGCGGTGGGGTCGTAGGCTTGAATTTTGCCGGCGCATTTCTGCGTGAGGACGGCCGAATGCGATCCGACGTATCAGACAGCGTGATACTGCGACATCTTGATCATCTGCTCCATCATCTGGGCGAGGACGGTGTCGCGATAGGCTCGGACTTCGACGGCGCGGTTGTACCGTCGCAAATCAAGGACGTGTCGGGTTTGCCGGTGTTGATCGATGTCATGCGTGCGCACGGCTACGGCGACACTCTGGTCGAGAAGATCTGCCACAAAAACTGGCTCAATCTACTCGAGCGCACCTGGCGCTGACGCCACCCCGGTCGACTCATCGTCTTTGAACAATCGCGTGTAGAACGCGAGTTCCGATTCGAGTGCCTGCTTGATGGTGTCAGCCTTGCGAAAGCCATGCTGCTCGCCTTCGTATTCGTGGTACTCGACGGTGACACCCCGTGCCTCCAATGCTGCAACGATCGCGCGCGACTGGTTGGGCGGCACGATCTTGTCCTCGCTTCCCTGCAGTACGATCATCGGCGTGTTGAAGTTGTCCAGATGATGAATCGGTGAGCGCGCGCGATACGTCGCCCTCGCTTGCGGATAGGGTCCCACGAGCGAATCGAGATAGCGGCTTTCGAACTTGTGAGTATCACCTGCCAGGGCTTCGAGATCAGCCACGCCATACAGGCTGGCCCCAGCGGTGAAAGTGTCGTGAAAAGCCAGTGCACAGAGCACGGTGAAGCCGCCCGCGCTTCCACCACGAATGATCAGGCGCTTCGGGTCTGCGCTGCCCCGCGCCACCAGGTAGCGAGCCACTGCGACACAGTCTTCCACATCGACGATGCCCCATTCGCCATCCAGTCGCTTGCGGTAGGCGCGGCCAAAACCCGAGCTGCCGCGGTAGTTGACGTCGACAACACCGTAGCCACGACTGGTCCAGAAGCGAATGCCGAGGTTCAGGCGCGAACGTGCAGCCGAGGTCGGGCCCCCATGAGCGATGACAATAAGCGGTGGTAGTTCCTTGTCTGCCAGCTGGAATTCCGGATGGGCCGGGGCGTAATACAAGGCGTGCGCCAGCTCTGTTGCGTTGCCAGTGTCCAGAGCTGCTGATGGTCCGGTGGGAAAGTGCAGTGATTCTGGTGGAGTGAAGAACGCCTCGTCAATGCCCAGGGCCACCGGCGACGAGATCATTCTCCCGTCGAAGTAGACGGACTCGCTCTGCTTGAATGACGCGCCCACCCAGGCCGTGTGTCCGGCACGCGAGCGCACGGCGTGAAACGCGCTGTGCCGCGCCGTGTTGCCGCGGGTGCCGTCAAGAAACTCGAGCCCACTCTCGAAACGTGCGGCGGCAATGCTGCCGTCATCGTGCAAGGCGTAGCGAGACAATCCGAATACCCACGGTGGGTAGCCAAGCTCGCCTGCCACGACATGCACCGGTGCCGACTCGCCCTCGACATACAACTGCCAGGTGTCTCCATGATCGGGTGAAACGGCGTCGGAAACATAGTGCAAGCGGTTGTCGGCAGACCATTCTGGCTGCAGGATTGCGATCCCGGATTCTGCACCCCCCGCTACCAGACGCTGATCGGTGAGCTCAGGTTCACCGTCCACGAGTTTCAGCGTGGCGACCTGCAGGTGCGTCTCGTCCCACGGCATGTTCGGGTGCCACCATTCGATCCAGGCGAGTGTACGGCCGTCCGGGGAAATACGCGGCGACGAATAGAAGTCCGCACCGATAGCGAGCTCACGGATGCGTTCACTGCCATCGGTCGCTATGGCTACCAGCAGATTTTCTGGCTCCTCGTGACCGCCGTGCTGATCAGCGGTTGATGGGTCGTTGCCGTTTTCGGCCTCTGGGAAAGGATGGCGCTCCATCACGGCAATCAGCCATGCGCCCTCAAAGGCCGGGCGCATGTCGGCAAATCGGTATGCGCCGGTGTACGAGGATTCTGGTGTCAGCGCACGTGGTTCTGATGCCGCGGCATCCAGAGGCAGCTGATGGATGCGCTGGTCCCTGTGGTTGCAGTACCACAAGGTGGAGTCATCAGCCCACCAGGCGCCGCCGCCGTACTCGTGCACGAGTGTGCGCACGTTGGTGTCTGCTGCCGTTAGCTCGTGAGGCGGCGATGCGCCTTCAGCGGTACCACGGCGCATGATGACAACACGGCCGCCTTCGTCAGGTCGTGACTCTGCCCACAGCACATCGTTGCCACTGAGTACCAGCTCGCTGATCCCGGTGGCGCCGCCTACGAGCGCCTCCGGGGTGATCGGAGAAGGCCAGCTGCCGGCGGGGCAAGACGTCATCGGGGCTCGGTCCCTGACTCGAGAATCATTCGATGCTGTCGGTACGTCCGCTTCTGGAGCCCGTGGCTGAGCGCGCACGCACGTCGGTGACACCCGCAGCCGTGGATCCCGGCACAAAGGCCGACAGGTTGCTACCGTTACCGGCTTCGAGTGGAAGCCCCGGGTAGGCGATATTCATCTCGAGGACCCCTGTGCTGGTTCGCACGCCGGGGACAGGGATGCGGTATTGCACGCCCGCCGCGTCGAGCTTTGCGAGTTCCTTGTTGCCCAGCGCTGCAGCAAAGGATGCCCAGTCGTTGGCGAGCAACTCACTGTTGACCAGATTGCTTGTCGCCGAGAACGTGGTGCCGGGTGAGTAGTCGAGTTCCCAGGATGCCTGGTGCCACGCCCGCTCTGCGAGCGCCAGCAGGCGCGGAAACACCATGTAGTCCGCCTGTGCCGGAGTCCTGACCGTCTCGCTCCAGAGCTGGCCCTGCATACCAAGGAAGTCCGCCGTATTGGCGCTTCCGCTTGCCGTCCACGGATCACCGTTGGCGGTGGTAGAGGTCTCGGCATTCTGCGGGAGGTTGGTCGGAGAGAAGGTGAAGACCTTGCGCGTGTTGGTCGCTCTCGCAGCCCAGTACTGCCCGCGCTCCTCAGGATCGACTTCCTGTGGAAAGTCGAAATAGAGGTAGTCGGGCGAGGTGATGATGGTCTCGTATCCGCGGTTCACGTAGTCGGCGGGCCGGTCGTGGTTGCCGCGATGGATGACTTCCCACACGGTCGAGCCCACGCGCTGAGTGGCAAGATCGCTCGCGGGGCGATCTTCGAAGATGTCGTGGTAGGCGTACAGGGCGGGGATGCCTGCATTGCCCACGATCTCGCTCACGCGCTCGAGGAAGTGGCTTTGCAGATCTTCACGGGAATTGACACCTGCGGTACTCTGGATATAGCTATCACAGGCAGGTGACAACTCCCAGGGGAAGTCCCAGGCGTTGACATCGTAGCTGGCCCCGGACGAGGTGTATCCGGGTCCTTTGTAGACGTTGAAGGCTTCATCACCGCCCATATGCCATACATCAAGCGTGGCACCTGCTGCGTTGTACATCGACTGCACCTCGCTCACTACCGTGTCCACAAAGCTGTACGTGCCAGCGATGCAGGGATTGAGGATGCCGTCGTCATAGTTCTGCACCGTCCGGTAGCGCGAGCCGTCGGCAGGGTCGTCAATGCGGATGTCGGTGCTTGTGGCATCACCGAGATTACTCGCGCGTGCGCGCATCGCAACGACAGCTGCCCGTGCATGCGCTGGCATGTCGAAGGCGGGGATGACGTCGATGTGGCGTGCGGCCGCATACTCGAGCAGATCGATGAACTCGGCCCGGGAATAGAAACCGGAACCTGCCGTGCTGCTGGTCGGGCCGGAGCCCAGTTGCGGCATCAGGCTGTTGCCCTCGAACACATTGCCATTGGCATCGAGCTGGAACTGCCGCGTGGCACCGACGCTGGTGAGTTCCGGCAAGGAGGGGATCTCGAGTCGCCAACCCTCGTCATCGCTCATGTGCAGATGAAGGGTGTTGAGCTTATAGGCAGCCATCTGGTCCATGACGCGCTTGATGGTGTCAACGGTGCGAAAGTTACGTGCCGAATCCACGTGCATACCGCGATAGGTGAACCGTGGTGCGTCCGCAACGCTGACGGTAGGGATGGTACCGACGCCGGGCTGCACCAGCGACAGCACGGACTGAGCGCCGTAGAACACCCCTGATTCGTCCCCGCCCACGATGGTGATGCCGTTGGTATCAACGTCCAGTGTGTACGCCTCGGCGCCCAGCGCCGTATCGATACTCATGCTGATGGGCGTCTGGTTGGCGCTCGACATGAACGTTGCCTGGCGCGCGCTCAAGGCACTTACCGATGCACTGGACAGTGGGCCACCGGCAAACGACACCCCTCCGGAGATCTCCAGTTGCCCACCTGTCGACGTTTGCATGCTGGGGCGAGGCACGATTCTGGATTGGATGTCGGCGGGTGACAGGCTTGCAACACGTGATGTCGTGTCCGCGTTGGCGGCAAAGCGTGTAGTTGTGGTGGCCACGGGAATCGTCTCACCATTGTAGGCGGTGGCATTGCTGCCGGTGATCGGCATCGCGTAGGCCAGCTCGTTCGTGTTCTCGTCGGTATTGGTGGCGAGCGTGACGCTCGGGGTGCCGTCGGCGATACCCTGCACCAACCAGTAACGCGGCATGAAGTCGCTGTCCATCAGCTGTGAGTACTCACTGATGAAGCGTAGGCTCTCGACGTTGCCATCAAAACCGTCGTAGCCCGCTGCGGGGGTCAGGTAGTTGAGATCGCCGTTGACCGAGTAGACCTCGAAGTCATCGCTGTCGGCGCGCAGTATGCGTCGCAGGCTATGGAAGTAGAGGCGCCAGTCGCTGCCGCTGAGCGCGCCGGTCGCATCCTTGATGTGCAGATTGGTGACGCTGCAGGAGGCGTACTGCGCGCCGATCTCGGCGCAGTTGAACGGCGTGTCGCCGCCGTGGTTCTCGATCACTTCATAGATGACGCCGAAGGTCTCCGGTAGTGCCGCAGCCCTTGCGCGCCCTTCAGCAGACACCAGGTCTGCGCTAGCGGTGTCCACGTCCACGCGGGCGATCAGGGTGCCCGCTTGCGAAAGATCCGCCGACGTCGTGTCACCACCGGAGCTGCCGCCGGTAGTGCCGCTGCCGGTAGTGCCGCTGGTAGTGCCGCCGGCAGTGCTGCCTGCGCCCGTGTCGCCACCGGTCGTGGCGCCGGCGGTAGTTTGACCGCCACCACCGGTAGTCGCGTTGGATCCACTGTCACTGCCACCGGAATCGCAGGCAGCGATCACCAGCAAGGCAGCCAGAGGGAGTGCGAAGCGCGCAGTAGCGCCGCGGCATGGTTTGAATTGGCTCATGACCGATATGATAGCGCTCCGCTTCGACGCTTTCGGGGCATTGCGCACATGTATTGAATGGCACCCTCGATTCCTGCGGCAGTTTCCGGCAACGTGCAACCGGCCGGTCCGGCTGCGTATCTGGAGCTGGTGGTGGTCAGCGCCATCTGGGGATCCGCCTTTTTGTGCAATGCGATTGCGCTGGTTGATCTCAGTCCGCTGGAGGTCGCTACCTGGCGCTTGTCACTCGCCAGTGTCGGCATGCTGCTCATTCTGCGTCTGGGAGGCCTTGCATTTCCGCGTGATGGTCGATCCTTGCTGTTGCTGTTGCTGTTGGCCATCGGCGCCTTGAACGGTGCCGTACCATTCGTGCTGATCGGTTGGGGTCAGGAGCAGGTGGCGAGTTCCGTGACCGGGATATTGATCGCCACGTCGCCGTTCGTCACCCTGGTCATCGCTCATTTTTCCAAGGGTAACGAGCGCTTTACCCGCTACCGCGTTGCAGGCCTTGCGCTCGGGTTCGTCGGGGTGCTGATCCTGTTTGGCGCTGACGATATCGGGGTGTCGGATCCGCTACGCATGCTGGCGATCTGCCTTGCCGCTGCGTGTTACGCGTGGTCTGCAGTACTGATCAGAAAGCTTGCACACGTGCCCAACCTCGTTATCGTTGCCGGAACGGTCGTGGGTGCAAGCGTGCTGCTGTTGCCCGCGCTGTTGATACTTCATCCGCCGTGGGCGGTGTCTGCAGGTTTGCCGGCCTTGTCGGCCGTACTGTTTCTGGCTATCGGCCCAACCGGTATTGCCTATGTGATGCGTACGCGACTGGTGCAACGCAACGGTCCGGTGTTCATGTCTGCCGCCGGTTATCTGATCCCCCTGTTCGCGGTATTCTGGGGATGGGCGTTACTGGGCGAGCAACCCGGGTTCCGCACCTTGCTTGCCCTTGTGTTGATCCTTGGCGGCATCGCCGTCAGCCAGTTGCGCTCGTATACTTCTCGCTCATCCAACGATACTCGCTGAATCATGGCCGATCCCCGCCCCTGGACCGAACCGATGCCGGAACAACAGTTCGGCATCATGCGCGACATCCTCTCGGCACCCAGCCCGATCGGTCTCGAGTCCGCGATGACCATCGGTGTGCTCAAACCGTATTTCGAATCCTTCATGCCCTCGTCATGGGCGCTACAGCGTTTTGTCGGCAACGCAGGCGCTGTGTGGGACTCTCACCCTGGCGACGACGACCGGTTTAGCGTCATGCTCGTGGGTCATGCAGACAAGATCCGACTGCAGGTGCGCAAGATCGGCGCTGACGGCAAGATCTGGGTCAACAGCGACAGCTTCCTGCCAACCACACTCATCGGTCACGAGGTCACGCTGTTCAGTGAGGACCCGGACGAGCCCGGCACGTATCGTCGGCTCGAAGGCGGCACGATCGAGGCGCTCGGCGCCATCCACTTCTCTGACCCGGCGCAGCGTACGGGCGAGAAGGGCATTCGTCCGAACTCGCTGTACCTCGACCTGCAGATTCACGGCAAGAACAAGGCAGACCAGATCAAGCGCCTCGGCGTCAAGCCGGGTGACCCCCTGCTGCTCAATCGACCGATAAAGCGCGGGTTCAGCCCGGATACGTTCTTTGGGGCCTATCTGGACAACGGTCTTGGCTGCTTCGTGACCGCAGAGGTTGCAAAGCTGGTGGCGGCTGCAGGCGGTACCGACAATGTTCGCTGCCTATTTGCGATCGCTTCACATGAGGAAATCGGGCGCTTCGGTTCGCGAGTGCTTGCCGGGGAGATGAAGCCAGACGTGCTGATTGGCGTCGACGTCAATCACGATTACGTTGCCGCCCCCGGTATTGGCGACCGCAACATGCAACCGTTGGAGATGGGCAAGGGTTTTACCTTGTCCTGCGGCGCCATCGTCAGCGAAGCGCTGAATGCCCGCATCAAGCGTGCGGCGCATGCCGCGGGCATTCCGATGCAGATCGATGTGAGCGGAAGAGATACGGGTACCGATGGCATGGCAGCGGTGCTTGCCAGTGTCGATAGCGCAGCCACATCAATCGGATTCCCGACACGCAACATGCACACGATTTCAGAATCCGGGCATACCGGTGATGTGCTGGCGGCCATCCATGTGCTGAAGGACACCATCCTTGCACTCGACAAGGAGAAGGATCCCCGTTCCGCTTTCCGCGCCGAGCATCCCCGTCTGGACGAGGTTACCGAGTTGGTGCATCAGGGGTTCGACAAGATCGAGACCGACTAGGCCAGCGCCGGTCGGGGCGTTCGGTTTGCGTCGCGGGTTCAACACACCCGCCCCGGCAACAAAGCCAGGGCGGGTGTCTTTCAGATTGGCACCAAACGCTAGCGGCTGATTGCGCTCCTCAGCGAATCAATGACGCCCTGGTCGATGACTGTGCCGTCAGACAGCGTTCCGTCTTCGAGCAGGGTGACCGGTACGCCCTGTTTTTCGTAAGCGAGGTATGGCGTGGCATCGAGCCCGGTGTGCAGTGAACGGCCTGCTTCGACAGAGGCAACCGAGCGGTCGACTGAGAGCTCCGCGATGCCGTCTGGCTGTTCGTTGAGGTCACCGAGACAATCGGGCGAGCCGTCGCAGAATTCGAATACGCCTCCGGCTTGTCCGGCAACGAGAGGATCGAAGAAGTAATAGGATTCTCCCGGGTCGCCGGCTCCAGCCAACAAGCACACGTACACGCCGCTGGCATCGACCCAAATGCAGGCCATCGGCAGCGGATTGAAGTTGGAGATTTCGCCGCCGTTGTTACCCTGGAAACTGTCCGAAACTCTGCTGATCACGGCCGAGCCAGAGTCGGTGATGAAGATGTCATCCTGGCTGTAGAGCGCAATCAGTCTGAACACAGCCTCAGAGCCTGTGAACTGCCAGAAGAACGAGGCTTCGCCAACAAGTGCCTCAATGGGATCAGATGTGATGGGGCCCGGCTCTGGGTCAGGATCCGGATTGGGCGTTGGTGCGGGTGCGGGTGTGGGTGTGGGTGTGGGTGTGGGTGTGGGTGTGGGTGTGATGATGTCGTCGTCGGCTGGATCATCCAGTGCATCGCCACCACCACCACCGCCGCCACAGGCGATCAGTGTCAGCACGGCGGCCAGCGCCAAACTCCTTTTCAAGGTCTGCATTCGTCTTCCAATGAGTTGCACGGTAAATACCGTGAATTCAGAGTGACACAGCTGACTCCCGGGATAAATCCGCGGTTGCGTGACAGACAGCTCAACTTTCAGGCAGGGGCTCTGCAAATGCAGACGCAGGCAACAACTTGATGGGCGGAAATGTGGTTTCGGAGCCGCTGAGTCTGCTTAGACCGCGCCCTCAGGTCATGTGCGCGCCAGTCGCAGCGATGGCGTCCCGGGAGGGATTCGAAAATCCTACCTAAGCTATTGTTGTAATTATAAATATTGGTTAGAGAATCAGCTCTGTATACCTATTTGTGTACCAGTCCGATGATGGTAGAAAAAGCTCGAAAGATTACGGCTAAGCTCTAAACATTGAAACTTCGCTTTGAAAGCAGTGCTGGAGTTGGTACCGTCGGCACAGTCGACACCCTGGCGGTGGACTTGAATCTGCGAACAACCTGCCGATATTCTGTTAGTGAAATGAAGACAGAGCCATGACTAAGAAACCTGAAAATCGCGGGAAGGCTCGAACGATCAAGCAGTCGGGTGCACAGAGTGGTGGCGGGCGTACTACCGGCATATCAGCGTCCCAATTTAGAGAGCCACCGGACGCAGCGCGGCTGATAGGGGAAGCGCGCACACGCCACGCGAAAGCGCTTGAGATTCTCGCTAGAGGGTGATCTAGGGAACCAGCTTTGGTGGCTTGAGGCCGCCGATGTTCGCCTTGCGCATAATAGCGTTTTGCTCCCAGGGCAGTTGGACCGCGAAATTTCGACCAGCCCCGTCGAGGCCGTAGTTGATCGTGTTGAGTCGCAACTGCTTTACGGACGGCAGCAGTTTGACGCTATTTCTCTGGCCGCTGCATATGGAGCAGCCATTTCTAGGGGTCATTGTTTCTTTGACGGGAACAAGCGGACCGCCTTGGTTTGTATGAGTATTTCGCTCGCTGCAAACGGTTACACCTTTGAGTTCGATGGCGCCCCCCTAGCACAGATGATGACAAGCGCCGCTGCCGGAGAAATATCCGACGACACACTGCGAACGCATATGCTCGCTCATCTCTGGCCCATCGTTGAGAAGTGGAGACTAGATTCCGAATAGCGCTCTTTTCGGTGCCTATCACAAGCGGCCGCTACGGCTCTGCTTGCGGCACTATCGGCTTAGCTGTCGCTCACGTCCAAGTATGGCGCTCGATGGCGTCGGTCGAATCTGGTTCCCAGTCTATCCGAACAGCATTCCCGTCAACTGGACAAGGGTCGGTCCAATAACTGGAAAGTCGCGTCTACACAGCAGTAGCGACGGCGCCCAGTGGCAGAAGGCTTTACCGCAGACCGGGCTGTCGGTTGCTCCCGTCGTCTAACAGTCGTAGCTGCAAGTTTGTTTGCAGTACTGGAGCATATAGCCTTGAGCAATGCAGTCGCGTTGGCAGCTGTACTCGACGCACTGTCGAGGACTACTGCGCATTCTTTCGAGTGTTTTGAATGTGTCGGCAGCGGATTTTTCACACGACTCTTCGCACACGGATTCAAAAACTCCTTGCAGAATGCAATCTTTGACGCAGCTGTTGTCCTCGTCTGCCAATGACAGAACGGGAAAAAACATGGTCAAGGCTAAGCAAAGTTTCCGAGTGGCCTTCATTTGGCTGATTGTCTAGTTAGTCTTGGCGGCACTGTCATAGTGTCAATGATCAGTCGCGTGAAACGTAAAACTGTGCAACGCCTCGGAACCCATCTGTCTGGCTTGTAGCGCTCGGTAGCGCACGAAACATGGGTCCTCACCAGTAGGTCCAGGTGTGGTGAGGTCTTTCTCCGGCGACGAGCGTCCGAGATATGTGCTCTGAAAAGCACCTGCTGTATTCAAGTTCGTGGCCTTCGCGCGGCCCGAAGAGTAGGAAGTCATAACGCGGGCGATCCTTCATCGTCATACACCGCGCGTCGAACGTAGCAAGACAACGTTCGAGCCGGATCGCAACACGTCGCAATAGTCCGCCCACCGTTGGAGGACGTCTCGCATCTGGTCGATGTAAGCGCCTCGGTTGTAAGCGCGAGAGACCTCAGTTCCTACCAAGTGCGCGAGACACCGCTCGATGGTGTCCGGGTCAAGGTTCAGTTTCTCGTTTGCGAGTGTCGAGAAGCTCGAACGGAACCCGTGACAGGTATGAAGTCCTTTGAAGCCCAAGGCGTTTAGTGCGGAGTTGATCGTGTTTTCCGAGAGTGTCTTTTCTCGGCCAGACCCGCTCGGAGTGGTTGGTGAGGGGAACACATAGACGCCGTGTCCCGACAATGGGCGCATTGCATCAAGGACCTCGGACGCCTGACGCGATACCGGTAGCAAGTGATTCGGCACGTCGCCTTGCGTTCCCTTCATCAGGTCGCCGGGAATCTTGAACATCATTGTTTCGGCATCGTAGAAGTCCCATCGCAGACACCGCAGCTCCGCCGACCGGACGGGGGCCAGGGAAACGAACAGCATTGCAGCGCGCACCGTCATTGTGCCGGTGTAGCCTTCGATTGAGCGGAGGACGCCTGCGAATGCGTCCGCCTCGATTGCTGCCGGATGACCTTTTGACTTGGCGGGACTCCTTATTAACTTACTGAGTCCGACCGCCGGATTCGTGACAAGAAGGCCCTCGCCGATTGCGTAAGTACAGACACCCTCGATGATCTGGCGGCACTTGCGCGCCTGTTCGAGCTTCCCCGCGCTTTCCATGATTCGCAGTACAGCCAGCACCTCAGGCGAAGTCAGTTCGCCGACAGGCCGATCTCCTAGATGTGGCGCTAGATGGTTTTCGATCCTCGCGGCCTTGTCCCGCCGCGTTCGGGTGCCTAGCTCCTGAGCGTCAAGCCAACGCTCGGCAACCTTGCTGAACGTCAGCTCTGTGCGAGCGTCCGACACCTTGCGCTCCGCCAGCGGGTCTTTACCGGCATCCAAAAGCTCGCGTCGTTCGCGGCATTCGCGGCGGGCGGCAGCCAGAGTCATGGCGGGGTACACACCGACGGTCAACCATCGCCGCTTACCTCGGTACGTGTACCGCATCCGCCAGTAGCGACGACCGGTCGGCATGACTTCTATATAGAGTCCGTCTGCGTCGGCTAGCCTGTAGCGCTGCTCACGGGGCTTGGCGTTGCGGACCTTGACGTCTGATAGAGCCATAAGTGGTACACAGGATTAACGCCGGAGTGGCTGTGTACCGGCCTGTGTACCGAACTCTATCAGATGTGGTTGACGGGAATGGCCACTTAGACGCCGAAGAGCGCGTAACTAAAGGCTTTCGGTATCCTCTGTGTACCCATATGACCGCCTGAAACCTCAGTCTGGCGTCCCGGGAGGGATTCGAACCCCCGACCTGCCCCTTAGGAGGGGGCTGCTCTATCCAGCTGAGCTACCGGGACGCGTGACGCCAAGTGTAGCCGTGTAGACGGAGAATCACGCGTCTCTCGGGTCATATCAGCAGTTGTTCGATGATCGTGACTACGCGTTGATCCAGCCATCGTCGCGATCCCGAATCGGTGTCGCTCGGTAGGTCGCCTTCACCGCGCGCGCCGATAAAACCGACATGTCCGCCGTGGCGCGCGACCTCCAGGCTCGTGCCGGCTGCCATCTCGTCTGCGAGAGGCAGGATTTCCGGCGTGAAGAAGGGGTCGTCGAGTGCAGAGAGAATGTGCGTCGGTCGCCGAATATCGGACAGCCATCGTCTCGCGCTGCACTGCTCGTAGTAGTCGTGTACGTCCTTGAATCCGTGGAGCGGGGCGGTGAGCACGTCGTCAAATTTCCAGAACGTGTCGAGATCCGGGCCTGCGGGCGGCAGATCGAGCTCTGGATACGTCTGGCGCTTGAGTTCGTGCTGGGCACGCATTCGGGTAATGAGATAGCGCTGGTATACCCGTGTGAAGCCGCTGGCGAGCTTGTCGGCGCCGACCGACAACACCAGTGGCGGGCAGACCGACAGTGCGGCGTCAAATGGCGTGGATTCACCGGCCCGACCGAGATGAACCAGCAGGGCATTGCCACCCAGCGACCAACCCACGGCCGCGACTTTCTGCTGCGGATACCGCTCACGCATCAACTCGCCGATGCGTTGGACATCGTCGGTCGCACCGGAATGATAGGAGCGAGCGACCCGGTTGGGTTCACCGCTACAGCCGCGCCAGTGCATCAGCGTGACTCGGTAGCCCGCCCTGGTCAGTGTGCCGATGGCACCACGCACGTAGGCCGAGGACACACAGCCCGCCAGACCGTGAAACAGGCAGACGGTGGCGCGGGCCGCGCCCTCGGGTTCGGCATGAGCGAGGTCCAGAAAGTCGCCATCGGCGAGCTCCAGGCGCTCGTTTGTTACCTCGGGAACAGGGGGCAGGAAGAAGCGTGAAGCGAGGATTGTCTGCACGTGCGGGTTGCGCAACCAGCGCGGAGGTCTAAATTCACTGGTCTCACCCTGCACTTGTTGCCCTCCCGAGCCTGTTCGCATGCACATCCTGCTCGCCAATGATGATGGATACCAGGCGCCGGGAATCCGTGCCCTGCGAACGGCGCTGGATCGTGTGGCCGAGGTCGACACCGTCGCTCCCGAGAGCAACAAGAGTGGCGCGAGCCATTCGCTGACACTGTCCCACCCGATGGTGGTGCGCGACCACGGCGAGCGGGTCTGGTCCGTGGAGGGTACGCCAACCGACTGTGTGCTGGTGGCACTGGCTGGCGTATTGAAACAGCGGCCGCACATGGTGGTCAGTGGCATCAACGATGGGCCCAACATGGGCGACGACGTGCTCTATTCGGGCACCATCGCCGCTGCCATCGAGGGGCGTCACCTCGACGGGCCTGCCGTCGCGGTCTCCATGGCCACCTTCGAGCCTGAGCACTTCGACAGCGCGGCGCGTGCGGTCGTGGAGTTCGTGATGCATCTTCGTGAAGTGCCACTGCCGTCCGACACCATCCTGAATATCAATGTGCCGGACCTGCCCTACGACCAGCTCAAAGGCTTCAAGGCCACGCGCCTCGGCTCGCGCCATGCGTCAGAGGGTGTCACGCAACTGACCGGCCCGCGCGGCGAAGTCCTCTACTGGCTCGGTGCGGCTGGCCAGATTTCGGACGCCACTGAAGGCACCGACTTCCACGCCACCGAAAACGGCTGGGTATCGATCACACCGCTGACCATCGACTTGACCCTGAAGGACAGCATTGCGCCAGTAGCCGAATGGCTTCATCGGCTAAATGGACTCGCAACATGATTGCCACAGCCGCGGATATCCGGGGAATCGGATTTACCTCTCAACGCACGCGCGACCGCATGGTTGAGCGGCTCGAGCACAACGGGATCTCGCATCCGGATGTATTGGACGTATTCGGCCGCGTACCGCGTCACCTGTTCGTGGACGACATGCTGCAGACACGCGCCTACGAGGATGTGTCGCTACCCATCGGCGAAGGTCAAACCATCTCGCGTCCCTGGGTGGTTGCACGCATGACCGAAATCCTTCTCGAAGATGGGCCGGTCTCTCGCGTGCTCGAGGTGGGTACGGGATCGGGCTACCAGGCCGCGATCCTGTCGGAACTGGTGGATAGCGTGTTCAGTGTCGAGCGCATCCGCATGTTGCACGAGCGAGCACGCAGGCTTTTCAAGGCGCTGGATTACCGTAACGTACACACCCGACACAGCGACGGTGGTTGGGGATGGGGCAGTCAAGGCCCGTTTGACGGCATCGTGGTGACCGCGGCCCCGGAGCGGGTGCCGGCGCCGCTGCTCGACCAATTGGCGATCGGTGGTCGTCTGGTGTGCCCGGTGGGCACGCGCCGCGGCAAGCAGTCGCTGACCGTCATCACGCGTACACGCAGCGGCTTTACCGAGCGCAACGAAAGCGACGTGACTTTCGTGCCGTTTCTTTCCGGTAAGTCCTGAGAGGCTGACTAGACTTGATTCAATGAACACGAGCTCACGCACTGGTGACACCGCGGCTCAGCCGCAGATTCCGCGCACGGGTTGCGCCTTGGCGTTGTTGTGCATGGTGGCGGCCTCGGGGTGCGCCAGCGTATCGACCGACGAGGTCGAAGCGCGTTTGCAAAGCATGGCCTTCCAGCCGAACATGTATGTGGTACAGGCGGGCGACACGCCCGAGACAGTGGCATTTCGCTATCAACTGACCACGCAGGAGCTCACTTCGCTCAATCCCGGCATGGGGAAGCTGTTGCGCGCGGGTGAGCGCATCAATGTTCGACCCGGGACCGATCTGTCGCCCGAATTGCGTTCCGGAGGTTTTGTAGCCGTGACCGGTGCGGGCAGTACACCGTCGGCTCAGCGAGCGACCACCGTACGTGAAGTGACGGTTGCCGCACCGGTTACCCCGCCTGCACCGCACGTGTCCGAGATCGTGATTACCGAGGCGTCTTATGACCCGGTCACTGGCGGGCACCCCAATGAGGAGGTCATCGTCGACGAGCTTGATCTGGTGTCGCCCTCCACCGGATATACGCCCGTGCCGGTGGTCACCGCCGGTGCCGCCAGCGCGGGCAATTCCTGGGTGTGGCCAACCGCGGGGCAGGTTGCCCGCGGCTATGCGCCGGAGAGCATCGGCGGGCAGGGCGTCGATATTGCTGGCGTGCCGGGTCAGGACGTGCGCGCCGCTGCCACGGGGACAGTGGTGTATTCCGGCAAGGACCCATCAGGCTCGGGCGGGAGTCTTGTGATACTCCGGCACACCGATGGTCTGATGACCACGTATTCGCATGCAGACAAGCTGTTTGTCACTGAAGACGACATCGTCCAGGCGGGCGATCCGATTGCGAGCCTGGGCTGGAATGAAGCCTCCGAGTCGGTGTTGAGCTTTGAAGTTCGCAAGGATGGCGCACCGCTGGACCCCATGAGTTTTGTCAGCGTTCGCTAGTTGCTGCAGCATCGCCCTTGAGCCATCTGAGGGTGGCCGTGTCCTGCATCCTGATAACTGACTATTTATACAGTTAATCGACCAGTGTACGTCGAAGTCGACCGATGTTTTCCAAACAATCGTTAACTTCGCGGGGTTACAAGAGAAACTTAAAGTAACTTGTCATAACCTTCTTCCTATCGCGCACTTGCGCACTGATTCACTGACTCGCGAACCCCCCGACATGGCAACTTTGACGCAAGAAAGCTGGAACCGATCACTCGTGACGGATCCGAGAGAACGTGCGTCGGAGAAGCGAACGGATGAAAAGCTCCCGAAGAGCCAGCTCAAGGATGCGTCCCGTCGGGACATGGACGCAACGCGTCTGTATCTGAAGGAAATCGAGCACTCGGAGCTGCTGACCGCAGACGAAGAGAAGAGCTACACGCGCTTGGCGCAAAAGGGGTGTGAGAAGTCCCGCGCCAAGATGATCGAGTGCAACCTTCGGCTGGTGGTCAAGATCGCTCGACGCTACATGAACCGCGGTCTCGCACTGCTCGATCTGATCGAAGAGGGCAATCTCGGTCTGATCCACTCGGTCGAGAAATTCGACCCCGAGCGAGGCTTCCGATTCTCTACATACGCGACGTGGTGGATTCGCCAGACCATCGAACGTGGACTGATGAACCAGACCCGCACGATCCGCCTGCCCATTCACGTGGTCAAGGAGATGAACGTGTACATCAAGGCCGAGCGTCGTCTGCAGCAGACACTTGATCGCGAGCCCACCGCCGAAGATATCGCCCAGATCACCGAGAAGCCGGTAGAGGACGTGATTCGTCTGATGGGGCTGCGCGACCGGGTGACGTCGGTCGATGTGGCGGTAGGCAAGGATGGCGAGCGGTCGTTGCTGGACATCATTCCGGATGAGAACAACGTCGACCCGTCAGAGGCGCTGCAGGACGAGCGGGTCAATGGCAACATCGACAAGTGGCTGTCGTCTCTCGAGGACAAGCAGCGTGAAGTGCTGGTGCGCCGCTTTGGTCTGCACGGACACGAGAAGAATACCCTCGAGGAAGTCGGCAAGGAGCTCGGCGTGACTCGCGAACGTGTACGCCAGATCCAGATGGAGGCGCTGAAGCGCCTGCGACGTACGCTCGAAGGCAGCGGTTACTCGGCTGACACGCTGTTCTCTGCCTGAGCCCGTATGTCTGTCCTTGCGTTTGGAAGGGCGGCTTTCAGATCTGTAGCAGGGCGGCCGCCACCGGACGCCCTTCGTTGATCAACACGCTATAGGTGCGACACGCGGCTCGTGTATGCATCGCTTCCAGAGCGATGCCGGCCTCGCCGAGTTCCGCGATCAAGGGCATCGGCGGGAAGCGGTGATCCTTGCCGGTACCGAGCAGGCAGATCTCCACCAGCTCCTCGCCCTCCGGCGGATTGAGCAAGGCATCAAACGCGGCGATCGTCAGTGACGCCAACGGGTTATCGCCGACATCCGGGGTGTACCAGTCAGCAATGACGCGCTGTGGCGTGATCAGGATAGGTGTCGAGTAGTCCTTGCCGTCGACCGCCAGGGTGCCCGGTCCATAGCCACTGATCAGTCGCTGCTCTGGTGATTCGAGATGCATCTTCATTCGCGTATCATACTGGCGCTCGTGGGGTGCTCACGATCCGGTTGCCGGAATTGACGCAATCGTTGACCGCGGGCCGCCCCTGACAACATTTTGTTCTGAATCAAGGATCTGCTCCAGTGAATGCGGTGAATATCGGTCTGCTTGGCCTTGGCACGGTTGGCAAGGGCACCGCGACCATCCTGGAGCGCAACGCGGCCGAGATCCTACGTCGCGCTGGTGTGCCGGTTCGCGTTGCCGGTGCGGTGGTGCGCGATGTGGCGGCCGCTCAGGCATGGCAGGCTGATGCAGGACTGAGCTTTCCGATCACCAGCGATGGCGACGCGCTTGTGGCCGATCCCGATATCGACATCATCTGTGAGCTCGTTGGGGGTGAAGAGCCCGCGCTTCGTTGGACTCAGGCCGCGCTCGATGCGGGCAAGCACGTGGTGACCGCCAACAAGGCGTTGATTGCTACCCATGGCGATGCGCTGTTTGCCAAGGCCAGGTCCAAGGGCGTCGGGCTCCGGTTCGAGGCGGGCGTGGCCGGTGGTATCCCCGTCATCAAGGCACTGCGAGAGGGGCTCTCCGCCAATCGCATCAACTGGCTCGCAGGCATCATCAACGGTACCGGCAACTTCATCCTCTCGGAGATGGCCAGCCATGGGCGCGAGTTTGCGGATGTGCTCGCCGAAGCGCAGGCGCTTGGCTACGCCGAGGCGGATCCCACCTTTGACGTCGAGGGGATCGATGCCGCACACAAGCTCGCGATCCTTGCCTCGATCGCGTTTGATACGACGGTGGACTTTGACGCACTGCATATCGAAGGCATCAGCTCGATCCAGCCCGAGGATGTTGCCTACGCCGCGGAGCTTGGCTATCGCATCAAGCACCTGGGTGTCGCGCGACGACGCGATGCCGGTCTTGAGCTGCGTGTGCACCCCGCGCTGATACCCGAAAAACGCCTGCTCGCCAACGTGGATGGCGTCATGAACGCCGTCGTGATTCACGGTGACGCGGTCGGGCCAACGTTGCATTATGGTCCGGGTGCAGGCGCCGAGCCGACGGGATCTGCCGTGGTCGCCGACATCATCGACCTGGTGCGCGGAGGCGCGCATCCTGCCGGTGCCGGGATCGACGAACCCAAAGCGTTGCCCGTACTCACTTCTGCAGAGTTCCGTTGTCCGTTCTATCTGCGATTGGAAGCCAGCGACCGTCCCGGCGTCATGGCTTCGGTCGCGGGTATTTTCGGGGATCTGGAAATCAGCCTCGAAGCGATCCTGCAAAAAGAGCCTTCCGCATTGGACGAGAGCAGCGTGCCCATCATTCTGCTGACACGTGACGTCGACGAGGCCTGCATGCGACAAGCCACCACTCGTCTTGAAGCGCTCGATGATGTGCTTTCACCAGTCGTCACGCTTCGCGTTGAGACACTCGACTGATCCACCCACTGACACCGAATACCCGCATGCGCTATCAGGGCCTGATCGAACGCTACCGAGACCGGTTACCGGTGGACGCGTCCACCCCAGTAGTGTCACTCAACGAAGGCGACACCCCACTGATCAAGCTGGTCAATCTGCCCGGCGAGCTGGCGCAGGAAACGGGCGGTGCGCCCGTCGAGATCTTCGTGAAGTACGAGGGGCTCAACCCCACCGGTTCATTCAAGGATCGTGGCATGACCATGGCCGTCAGCAAGGCTGCGGAAAAAGGCGCCAAGGCGATCGTATGCGCGTCTACGGGCAACACCTCGGCAGCAGCGGCGGCTTACGCGGCACGTGCGGGCATGACTGCTTTCGTGTTGATTCCGGAAGGCAAGATTCCGATGGGGAAGCTTGCGCAGGCAATCGCGCACGGTGCGGTCGTGCTGCAGATTCGCGGCAACTTCGATGACGGCATGCGACTCGTCAAGGAGGTCGCCGGTGAGGCACCCGTGGAGATCGTCAATTCGATCAATCCCTACCGCCTGCAGGGTCAGAAAACCGGTGCCTTCGAGATCGTGGAAGCGCTGGGTGACGCGCCGGATTATCACTGTATTCCGGTAGGCAATGCCGGCAACATCTCCGGCTACTGGATCGGTTACTCGGAGATGGCTGGCTGTAATACGGCCAGTTGTACCTTGTGCAATGGCGCGTGCCCCTACCTGGATCAACCCAAGACCGGCAAGCGCCCGGTCATGGTGGGTTATCAGGCAGCCGGTGCCGCTCCCTTTCTCCGCGGAGCACCGGTAGAAGCGCCAGAAACCCTGGCCACCGCGATACGCATCGGCAACCCGCAATCCTGGGATCTGGCCAAGGCGGCGGTCGATGAGTCGGGTGGCTGGTTTGATGAGGTCACAGACGATGAGTTGCTCGCCACACAGTCCTTGCTGGCGACACGGGAAGGCGTGTTCTGCGAACCGGCGTCGGCGGTGTCGTTGTGCGGCGCGCTTCGTGATATCCGCGCGGGTCGTATACCTGCCGGCAGCACCATCGCCTGCACCTTGACCGGCCACGGCTTGAAAGATACGGCCACGGCCATCGCGGGGCGCGAGTCGGTGCAGACCGTGGATGCGGACCTGGCGTCAGTAAAGGCGGCGATTGTCGGTCGTCTGGACTGACGAACGATTTGTCAGGCGCTGTTGCCGAGCTTTCCCGAGTTTTCGACAGCGCTCTTGCGACGGCGCGCGGCCTCGACCAACGTCCGGTATCGCTCGTCGGCCCGGTCGGTGAATTCGTCGAGCAGTCGGCAGTAGTGGCTGCGTTTGATGTTGATCGCACCGAGGGACACCAGGTGGCTGGTTTCCAGCTGGCAGTCGATCAAACGATAAGGCATGTGCGTGGCAAGGTGGGCGAGTGCGACCTTGGAGGCATCCCGGGCGTGTGAAAACATCGACTCGCCGATAAACACACGACCCAGCGCGATGCCGTAGAGCCCGCCGACCAGACGATGGCCTTCCCACACTTCGAGTGACCGTGCAGCACCAACGGCCGCCAGTTCGCAATACGCCTCGATCATCTCGTCGGTCACCCAGGTGCCGGTAGAGCCCGCGCGCGGCGCGCCGCATTGCTTCATGACTTCGCGGTAGGCGAAGTTCTCGGTGACTTCGAACTTCCCGGACTTGATCGTCTTGCGCAGGCTACGCGAGATCTTGAAGTCGTCCGGCCAGATGACGCAGCGCGGGTCCGGGGACCACCAGAGCACCGGCTCACCTTCTTCGTACCACGGGAACACGCCATTGCGGTAGCCCAGCAGCAGGCGCTCCGGGCTGAGATTGGAGCCCGCCATCAACAGGCCATTAGGCTCGGACAGCGCCGTCTCCACATCCGGAAACGGCGTCTCGTCGTCGTCAGGCGCCAGGAACGGGATGGGCATCAGGATCGCGGGTCAGGGGACTTGCAGGTCTTTCCTGAAAGGTAACAAATCGGTCAGACCGCTGCATCGCTGTTCGACGTACGGGCGCTCTTCCTTGAGGAATTCTTCGATTGCGTCGCGAAATCCGGGGTGAAAAACCGCGTGCGCCGAGCGCGTCAGAGTCGGCTGGAAGCCCCGTGTGATCTTGTGCTCACCTTGTGCGCCAGGCTCAAAGCGTTGCAGGCCCCGCTCGATGCAATGTTCGATGCCCTGGTAGTAACAGGTCTCGAAATGCAGGCTGTGGTAGTCGCGTCGGCAGCCCCAATAGCGTCCGTACAAGGTGTCGCCGCCCTCGAACATGACCGAACAGGCCACGGGCCGCTCCGGCGTCGGGTCGGCAGGGTCATAGGCAAATACGATCAGTGTGGCGTCGCCAAAGTGACTACCCATGCGTTCGAAGAACCCGAGCGTCAACCAGGGGTTGCCCCACTTGCGATCAAATGTGGAGGTGTAGAAGTCATGCACATCCGCCCATTCGGAAGCCGACAGGCTGCTGCCGCTGCGACGCTGCAAGGTGAGACCGGCATCGGTCACGTGGCGGCGCTCTCGTCGCAGTGTCTTGCGTCGTTTCGAGGTGCACGTGCCGAGAAACTCATCAAAGCTTGCGTAGGCTGCGTTTTGCCAGTGGTATTGGCAATCGATTCTCGCGAGGTGCGGATAGCCTGGGGTGTGGGTCAGGAGCCGCTGTTCGCGCTCGGGGACGAACAGGTGATGCACACTGGAGAACCCTTCGGTCTCGGCGTACTGCAGCAGAGCGCGCGTCAGTAGCTGCGCATGAGGCTCGAAGTTGCGGTCTTCGCGCACAAGCAAGCGCGGACCGGTTGCCGGCGTAAACGGGATGCCCACGACCAGCTTGGGGTAGTACGCCTCCCCGTGTCGTTGATACGCATCAGCCCATGACCAGTCGAAGACGAACTCTCCGTAACTGTTGGTCTTCACATACGCGGCAACGGCTGCGACGAGTTCTCCCTCGTCATGGATAAAGAAGTACCGCGGATGCCAACCACTCGCTTCCCCCAGACAGCCCGTCGTCTCGAGCGCAAACAGAAACTCATGGCGTACGAAGGGATTGCCATCGGCGTTGAGCGCATTCCATTCAGCTGCCGAGGCATCCGCGAGCGTACTGCGCACCTCGACCTGGGTGTGAGCTTCGACACTGGGTGAGTCCGTGCTCACGGCCTTGTCCTGGCTCAGGCGCCCTGCGATTCGGCCGCGCCGCTCTCCAGCCAACGCTCTGCATCCAGTGCCGCCATGCAGCCGGTTCCCGCCGATGTGATGGCCTGACGATAGACGTGGTCCATGACATCGCCGCAGGCATACACGCCTTCGACACTGGTGGCGGTCGCGTTCCCGTCGCTGCCGCTGTGCACGCTGATGTACCCGTTTTGCATGTCCAGCTGCCCCTTGAACAGCTCGGTGTTGGGTGTGTGCCCGATGGCGATGAACACCCCGTGCAGTTCGATGGTCTCGGTACTGGTACCGTCGGTCGCGGCAATGCGCATACCGGTGACACCGCTGGTGTCGCCCAGCACTTCCTCCAGCACGTGGTCCCAGGCGATACGAACCTTGCCCTCACGCTCGCGCTCGAACAGACGGTCTTGCAGGATTTTCTCGGCGCGCAGGGCGTCCCGGCGGTGAACCAGCACCACCTCGCTTGCGATGTTGGACAGGTACAAGGCCTCTTCGACGGCAGTATTGCCACCCCCGATGACAGCGACCTTCTGGTTGCGATAGAAGAAACCGTCACAGGTCGCACAGGCCGACACGCCACGCCCCTTGAAGGCTTCTTCCGAGGGGAGTCCGAGGTAGCGAGCACTGGCGCCGGTCGCAATGATCAGAGCGTCGGCGGTGTACTGACCCTCGCTACCGGTGAGGCTGAGCGGGCGGGTGGAGAAGTCCACCGAGGAAATGTGATCGGCGATGATCTCGGTGTCGAAGCGCTCGGCATGCTGGCGAAAGCGCTCCATCAGTTCCGGACCCTGGACACCCATGGCATCCGCTGGCCAGTTGTCGACCTCGGTAGTGGTGGTCAGCTGACCACCGGGCTCCATGCCCGCCACCAGTACCGGTGACAAGTTGGCGCGCGCGGCATACACCGCCGCGGTGTAACCCGCTGGGCCAGAGCCGAGAATCAGCAACCGGGCGTGGCGGCTGGCCGAAGCGGACGGGGTGGAGGGTGAATCTGCACTCATGGAAGGTCTGAAGTTAAGCGTCTACACTTTATATTCTACCGGCCATACCGGCCCGCGCGAGTGCTCCTCGCGACACAAATACAAGCGATTTCAGCTCAGGTTTGGCTCAGGCAACCCGAAAAAGACCCGCCGCTTCTGCAAAGAAGAAGGCGTCTGCTCGCAAGAAAAAGGCGACGGCCGGTACGCGTGTCACGACCAAACGCGCGACTGCGTCGCGCGGCGTCGTCTCGCGTGGTAGCGCGGCGACAAACAAGAAGCGCGCCGCAAGCGCCAGGGGCACACAAGCGGTTGCACCGAAGCGGCAGCGGCGCCTTGCCACTGCAAATTTCGGGAGTTCCGTGGCGCTAGGTCACATGGGTCGGCTGCTGCGCGAAGTCGGCGCCATCGTCTGTGGTTTTGCTGCGCTCATCGGTTTTCTTGCCCTTGCAAGCTTCAACGTCAATGATCCAGGCTGGTCGCACACGGGCGGTGGCGAGGCGATCCACAACAGCGTGGGTCGGGTCGGGGCGTGGTTTGCCGACGTCTCGTTCTATCTGTTCGGATACATGGCCTATCTGATCCCGGTCGTGCTCGGATTGTCAGCGTGGCTGCTGTTCAGGGATCAGAATACGGCAAGCAGCGCGTATCGTCCGTTTCTGTTTGTGCGAGTCATCGGCATCGTCTTGATGCTGGCATCGGCCAGTGGTCTGGCTGATCTGCATTTCGGTGTTCCCGATGGCGCATTGCCGCACGGCACCTTCGGCGGCGGCATTCTGGGCACTGCCGTGGCGTGGCGTCTGGTGGCCTACCTGCAGCCGCTTGGCACGACCTTGCTGCTATTGGCGGCGTTCTTCTCGTCAATGACGCTCGCATTCGGCACCTCGTGGCTGCAACTGGTCGAATCCATTGGTTCGGCACTCACGCGCGCAGGCAACGTCGTGATTGGCGTGTTGCGTATCGACCCCGAAACGCGCGAAGAGCGCGAACGCCAGCAAGCAGCTGATGAAGCTCGACGCATGCGCTTTGCCGACGCAGCACCCGGCGTCACCGATGCGTTGATGACCGATGTCGACGATATCCATATCAATGCCGATACGCGTCCGACGGGCGGTGGCGTTGCGGCTCTGGCTGGTGGTCTGGTCGGCGGTTTGTCTGCCGGCATCGGTCGCTTGTTCGGTGGTCACAGGACATTACCGCTGGGTCAGCCTGGGGGCGGCGGTGAGTCCACTGCTGGTGCGGCGCTCGCGCGTGCGACAGCCGGCTCGCTGGACGAGCGTGTCGGTGCCGCGTTGGATGACGCGCAGCGCGATATCGACGCCTTGCACACCGAGCCAGCAACGCCGGCGGGCGAGGCGGCTACAACACCGGCGGCGACGCCCGCAGTCGCTCCTGTCATTGCGCCTGGCGCACCGGCAGTAACGCCGCCCGTCGCCGAGGCGGTCGCTGCACCGGTAGCCGCCCCGCCGATCACGCCTCCGGCAAGGCCCGCGGCAGTGGCGCAAGCGGCCGCTGAACCGACCGCAGAAGACCTTGCGATCCGCTCGAAGCGCATCGCGATCAAGGACCGCGCATCCAACGACGAGCGCCAGGCCAAGCTGTACCTGGACGTTCCGGATTCCGACCTGCCGCCGCTGTCCTTGCTGGACGCGCCGGAGCCCCAGACCAGTGGCTTCTCCGAAGAGGAGTTGCGCAGTCTTTCGATACTGCTCGAACAGAAGCTCGCAGAATTTCGGATCGAGGTCGAAGTGGTCGCGGTTCAGCCCGGGCCCGTGATCACGCGCTTCGAGATGCAGCTGGCGCCCGGTATCAAGGCGAGCAAGGTCACCGGCTTGTCGCAAGACCTGGCGCGGTCGCTGTCGCTGGTATCGGTGCGTGTGGTGGAAGTGATTCCCGGCAAGAGCACCATCGGCATCGAAGTGCCCAACGAACGTCGCGAAATCGTGCAGCTCTCCGAGATGCTGATGAGCGAGCAGTACACCAAGCAGAAGTCGCCGTTGACGCTTGCGCTCGGCAAGGACATCTCCGGTCATTCAGTGACGGCGGACCTCGGCAAGATGCCGCACCTGCTGGTCGCGGGAACCACCGGTTCCGGTAAATCGGTAGCGGTCAATTCGATGTTGATCAGCCTGCTGTACAAGGCAACCGCCAAGGACGTGCGCTTGATCCTGATCGATCCGAAGATGCTTGAACTCAACGTCTATGACGGCATTCCGCATCTGCTCGCACCTGTGGTCACCGACATGTCGGAAGCGGCCAATGCCTTGCGCTGGTGTGTGGGCGAGATGGAGCGTCGTTACACGCTCATGGCCGCGCTCAAGGTGCGCAACATTGCCGGCTACAACAAGAAGATCGCCGAGGCCATCGATCGTGGTGAGCCACTCACAGACCCCCTGTGGCAAGCGGAGCTATCGCTTGACCCGTCCGGCCCACCTCCGGAACTCGAACCGATGCCATTGATTGTCGTGGTGGTGGACGAGTTCGCCGACATGATGATGCAGGTCGGCAAGAAGGCCGAAGAGCTGATCGCTCGCATTGCCCAGAAGGCCCGTGCCGCCGGTATTCACCTGATTCTGGCGACGCAGCGTCCGTCGGTGGATGTCATCACCGGCCTGATCAAGGCGAACGTGCCTACGCGTATCGCGTTCCAGGTATCCACTCGCATCGATTCGCGGACCATCATCGATCAGGGTGGGGCGGAAACCCTGCTTGGGCACGGCGACATGCTGTATCAGCCGCCGGGCGCATCGATCACGCAACGCGTGCACGGTGCCTTCGTCGATGATCATGAAGTTCTCAATGTGGTGGCGCACATCAAGCAGACGGGTGAGCCTCAGTACATCGAGGCCATCCTGCAGGAGAACACCGCTGCCATCCCGGGACTATCGGGCGGGGAGGCGTCGGGCGACGCCGGCGAGCAGGACGCCCTGTATGACCAGGCCGTGGCTGTGGTCACCGAGTCCCGACGTGCATCGATATCGTTTGTGCAGCGCAAGCTGAAGATCGGGTACAACCGTGCGGCCCGCATGGTCGAGGAAATGGAGGCCGCCGGTGTTGTCAGCGCCGACATGAACGGCAAGCGCGAGGTGCTGGCGCCGCCGCCGGTATAGCCATTCAAGACGGATTGTTAGGTGACTTGTGCGCTCGGTGCACTAATTGAGCGTCGTTTCCGGGAAGACGTGGTGCTCGCGGCACGGATACACTAGTCCGACGCATAGTCACCATCGACGGACAATTGACCCATGCTCTTGCGCACCTTGGCAGCCGCCGGCTGTTTGCTCACCTCGTTTTCCGCACAGGCGGCGACCGACATGCCCTTCGCCCTGGACTGGAAATTCGAAGGTCCCTCGGCCCCGTTCTTTGCCGCGATCGATTCCGGCTACTTCAGTGATTCGGACATCACTGTCGAGATCACGGCGGGCTCTGGCTCACTGGACGCGATTCCGAAGGTTGCCACCGGCGCGTTTCCGGTCGGTTTTGCCGATATCAATTCCCTGGTGCGCTTTCTGGACCAGAACCCCGGTGCGCCTGTCACTGCAGTGATGATGATTTATGACAAGCCGCCGTTTGCCGTTGTCGGGCGCAAGAGTCTCGGTGTGGAAGCGCCGGCCGATCTCGAAGGCAAGGTGCTGGGCGCGCCACCGCCCGATGGCGCCTGGGCGCAGTTTCCGATCTTTGCCGCCGAAACCGGTATAGACACCGACGCGATCACTGTCGAGCCGGTCGGTTTCCCAACGCGCGAGCCGATGCTCGCAGAAGGCAACGTCGCTGCGATCACCGGGTTCTCGTTTTCCTCCTACCTCAACCTGGTGCGTCTTGGCGTGCTGGAAGACGACATCACCACCTTGTTGATGGCCGACTTCGGCGTGGACCTCTACGGCAATGCGGTCATCGTCAACACCGAGTTCGCTGAAGAAAACCCGGATGCGGTCAAGGCGTTTCTCGAGGCGGTTGCCATGGGTTGGGTGGACTCGATCAGTGATCCCGAGATGGCGATCAGCAGTCTGATGGAACGCAACCCTGCCGCAGATGCAGCGCTGGAGCAACGTCGCCTGCAACTTGCGATCGACGCGAACGTCGTTACCGACTACGTGAAGGCCAACGGCATGGGCGCCGTCGATGCTGATCGTATGGCCAACGCCATCGAGCAGATTCGACTGACCTACGAGTTCCAGAACGAGCCCGATGCCAGCCTGTACTTCACGGACGCCTACCTGCCACAGGGTGGTTTTCCTCTGCCTTAGAGGGAGTTTCGTGTCAGCGGTTTCAGGGTGAGCTGCCCATGAACGCTCTGATCGATATTCGCGATGTGCACCATGCCTACGCGACATCGAGCGGACCGCTCCCTGTGCTGGCAGGTCTCGACCTGTCCGTGCGAGAGGGCGGCTTCACGGCTGTGGTCGGCCCATCAGGGTGTGGCAAGTCAACGCTGACCCGTCTGGTCGCTGGCCTGATGATTCCCGATCGGGGAACGGTATCCCTGCACGGGGAGCCGGTGACCTCGCCACGTTCTACCGTGGGCATGGCGTTTCAGAACCCGGTATTGCTTGAGTGGCGCACCATCCTGCAGAACGTGTTGTTGCCACTGGAAATCGTGCCGACGCGCTTGTCACGCTCGCAGCAGCAGGAGCGTGCGCTCAGCCTGCTCGAACTCGTGGGGCTTGCCGGTTTCGAGGACAAGCGTCCGTCCGAGTTGTCCGGTGGCATGCGCCAACGTGCGTCCCTGTGTCGAGCGCTGGTACACCAGCCCGATGTGCTGATCCTGGATGAGCCGTTCGGTGCCCTCGATGCCTTCACGCGCGAGGATCTCTGGCAGATCATGCACGAGCTCAAGGCGCGGGAACCCTTCACCGGGGTGCTCATCACACATGACCTTCGCGAATCGATCTTTCTGGCCGACCAGGTCGTGGTGCTGTCGGGGCGCCCGGCGCGCACGCAATACGTGCTGGACGTACCGAGCGATGGTCCGCGCGATCTCGACATGCTGTACACGCCGGAATCAGTCGAGATGCTCGCGACGCTGAGGCGGGAAATCCAGATCGCTCGAGAAGGCGAGAGCGCCGACCCTGCCGAGAACGCTCGCTCATGAGTCGCAAATTGTTCGTGCCGCTGATTGCGTTCGCCGTGTTCCTTGCCTTGTGGGAACTGTTGGTATGGGCCAATGATTGGCCCAACTACAAGATGGCGTCGCCTACCGATCTTGTGCCGGCGTTCGTCAAGTACTGGGAGCTCTTCCTCAGCATGGGTTGGCAGACGCTCTGGCGCACCGTGGTAGGCCTGCTGCTCGCCGTGGTCGTCGGCGTGCTGTTGGGCATGGTCATGGGCTTTTCGCGCACCATGCGCGATGCACTGTATCCCTTGCTGGTCGGATTCAATGCGGTACCCAAGGCGACGGTGGTTCCGATCGTTGCACTGCTGTTTGTTGGCGCGCACGATTTCAACACGGTCCTCATCGCCTTCATGATCTCGTTCTTCCCGATCGCGGTATCGGTGTCGATCGGCTTGTCGACCCTGGAGCCCGAATACCGGGACATCCTTCGTTCGCTGGGTGCCTCGCAGTTCACCATCTTCAGAAAGATTGCACTGCCAAAGACGCTGCCGGAGTTTTTCGGTGCACTCAAGGTGGCGGTCACACTGGCCTTCATCGGTACCAATCTGATGGAGATCGTCTCGCCTCATGGACGCGGCTTGGGTGCACTGTTCGACTCTGCGAAGACCAACTCCGACTATCCGCTGATGTTCGCGGTACTGATCGCTCTCGCCTTCCTCGGCATCGTGCTGTACTACGTCGTGGTTGCGCTCGAGAGCATCTTCGCCGGATGGGCCGAACGCTCTCCAAGCTGAGACGCAATGGTTTGCAGCAGTAGTGCCAGGCACATGGCGGCTGCTGCATGGCACACTGGTCGCATGACTCAACACATCTTCAAAGCGGCGACGGTCAGTATTCTGCTGTCGCCTGGTCTGTTGCTCGCTGACGTGTCGACCTTGCAGACCTTCATGGACACCGTCGATGCCTTTTCGGCGGACTTCGAGCAGACACTGTACGACGCAGACGGTGACACGCTGCAAAACTCCAGTGGCACCGTCGTTCTGAAAAGGCCGGCAAGATTCCGTTGGGAGTACGCGGACGGAGACGGCGGTATTGCCGGTCAGGTGCTAGTGGCCGACGGGGAGCGCGTCTGGTTGTACGACCCGGACCTCGAGCAGGTCACCGTCAACCGCATCGACGAGCGCGTTGCCGGGACGCCACTCGTGGTGCTCATGGGTAACGAGCCTCTGGACACGGCCTTCGATGTCTCCTCATTGGGGAACTCCGACGGTATCGACTGGTTCGAACTGGCACCCGTCGGCACCGAAGGGGACTTTGAAACCGTGTACGTCGGCCTTGCCGATGGTGGATTGGCAGCCATGGAGCTACGCGACAATTTCGGCCAGGCCACGCAAATCCTGTTCACTGATTTTGACGGCAGCGTCACTCCCGACGACAGCCTGTTCACGTTCATCGCTCCGCCCGGTGTCGACGTCATTGGCGAAGAGTGATTCTGAGTAGAACCGGATATGGGCAGTGACTCCCGAGGTCATCCAATAAGCAGCGAAAGCGACGAGGCTGTTGCCGCTGTCAATTCCGCCATTCAGCATCTGGTCGGACGTCGTGCCGCGTTCACCCCGTCGATCAACGAAGCAAAGACGTACGATCCCGAGTGTGTGATGGCTCAGGTGCTATCCGGACTGATGGCATGTGGCCTGCGCAAGGAGGGTGGACTGGCGGCGGCGCGTGAAGCCTACGCGATAGCGTCCGCTCAGCGCCCACGTGTCACTCCGCGCGAGCGCTTGTACATCGATGTTCTGGAGGCCTCCATCGCACGTGATGCCGTGCGAGTGGTGCAGGGGCTCGAGGCCGTGCTTGATACCCACCCGACCGATCTTCTCGCCTCCGTGATGGTGCAGGGTGAACTGTTCTGGACGGGCGAGATGCAACGCAGCGAAGCGATCTCCGCGCGCTGTGATGCCCACTGGAGCTCGGACGTCGACGGCCACGCGGACTGGCTCGCCTTGCGTGCATTTGATCTCGAGGAGATCGGGCAACTCGATGCTGCGGAGCGTTGTGGCCGCCAGTGTGTCGAACAGGACCCCGACAATTTGTGGGGTGCCCATGCCGTGGCCCATGTGCTCGAGATGCGTGGCGACAGCGCTGGCGGGATTCGCTGGCTTGATCAGCTGAAGCAAGGCTGGGATGCTGGAGGCCCCATGAAATTTCATCTGTGGTGGCATCGTGCCTTGTGCCATATCGAGGAGGGTGAACACGATGCTGCGCTCGATATTCACGATCAGTGGTTGCGCAACGCGCAGCAACCGATTCAGCAGGCCTTGCCCGACTTCTATCTGGACGTTCAGAATGGCGCGTCCAATCTCGTCCGTCTTGAGCTGCAAGGCGTGGACCCGGGTGAGCGATGGCATGCGCTGGGCGATGCCGTCGAACCGAGTTGGGATGACCTGTCGAACCCTTTCACGACGCTGCATGTCGCCATGGTGCTCGCCGCCACCGAGCAATGGGATCGCTTTGGTGAATTGCTGCGCGCGGTAATCCTGTACGCGCGCAGCGAGCAGAGCGTGTTGTCCGACGCGTATCGGGATGCGCCCTCGGTTATTCGCGCCATCGGCGCTCACCGCGCTGGCGACTATCAGCAGGTCGTTGATCAGGCTGCGGACCTGCGACAGGCTTTCTGGCGGTTCGGCGGAAGCCATGCCCAGCGCGACGTGTTGTTCCAGATCCTGTTCGACGCTGCACGGCGTTGCAAGGACGACGCACTGATGCAGCACATCGGGGCAGACCTCGAGCGCATTGGGTTTGTCGACCCCTTGCAGCGCGTCGCGTACCGACCAGTGGCGTGAACGAGTCGCCAGACCTGTTCGACAACGATCACGCAAGCGCGGCTGCGCCACCGCGTGACACGACACAGCGTGTGCCCGATGCATCGGATCTTGCGATGCGGCCACTCGCGGATCGTCTGCGTCCGCGATCGCTGGATGAGTTTCACGGTCAAACGCACCTGCTTGGCGAAGGCTCCACCTTGCGTCAGGCACTGGAGCATGATCGCCTGCACTCCATGGTGTTCTGGGGCCCTCCCGGAACAGGAAAGACCACCCTGGCACGCATGATAGCCACGCACTGCGACGCCGAGTTCATGAGCTTGTCGGCGGTATTGTCCGGTGTGAAGGACATTCGTGAAGCGGTAGCCGAGGCGCGCAAGGTGCGTGAGCAGACAGGGCGCAGAAGCGTGCTCTTCGTGGACGAGGTGCACCGTTTCAACAAGGCACAGCAGGACGCCTTCCTGCCGCACATCGAGGACGGCTCGCTGCACTTTGTAGGGGCGACCACAGAGAATCCTAGCTTCGAGCTCAACAACGCCTTGTTGTCCCGGCTCCGGGTGTATGTGTTGCGCTCGCTGGACAAGCAGGACCTCACCACGATCATTGACCGTGCGCTGGACGACGATCCGCGTGGCCTCGGTGGCCGAGTGCACATGACCCCGGAGCATCGAAGCGCGTTGGCCGAGATCGCCGATGGTGATGCGCGTCATGCGCTGGTGCTGCTTGAACTTGCGGCCAGTTGCGCGAAGCAACATGAAGGTCAGATGATCATTGATGAGGACGTCCTGACCGAGGTAACACGGGACTCCTTGCGCCGCTTCGACAAGGGTGGGGATGCTTTCTACGACCAGATCTCGGCACTGCACAAGTGCATGCGCGGCTCGGACCCGGATGCCGCGCTGTACTGGTTCTGTCGCATGCTCGATGGGGGCTGTGATCCCTTGTACATTGCGCGCCGGGTGCTGCGCTTTGCCAGCGAGGACATCGGCAACGCTGATCCCCGCGCCGCGGAGCTGGCGCTGTATGCCTGGCAGTCATGGGAGCGGCTCGGCTCTCCCGAAGGAGATCTTGCCATTGCACACGCCATCGTCTTCGCGGCTGTCGCGCCCAAGAGCAATGCGGTGTACAACGCGTTCAAGAGCGCACGACGCTTCGTCTCCGAGCACGGCTCGGCACCGGTGCCTGCCCACCTCAGAAACGCGCCCACCGCACTGATGAAGGAGCTGGGTCACGGCGAGGGCTATCGCTATGCTCATGACGAGGCTGATGGCTTTGCCGCCGGTGCCGAATACTTCCCGGAGGAGGTCGGCAATCAGGTGTTCTACGAGCCGGTGTCGCGTGGCCTCGAGATTCGTATTTCCGAGCGGCTGCAGGACCTGCGGGCGCGCAATGCTGCCGCGCGTCGCTAACTTCCCTGGGGGAACTAGACTACCGGCATCAAATCCAGGAGATCGTCATGCTTTCTGCGCTGCGAGGTTCATCACCGGGTGTGCTGCTCACGCGTATGCTCGTGTCCGCCATCGTCGTGTTCGCTACCTACAACCCGACCGGTAAGTCCATCGGGCACTGGGTGGTACTGCACGAGGATCCCACCAACGCCTGGGTGGTGCTGGTCGCGATTGTTACCTTGCTGGCCAATGTGGCACTGCTGATCGCCGCGTGGAAGGCGCTGGGCAAGTTGGGCGCGATCATCGTGGGTGTGCTGTTCGCCGCAGTCATCTACTTGTCCTTGCAAGAGGGCTGGGTAAGCACAGGCAATACCGCGTCACTCGAGTGGCTTGCACTGATACTCGTCAGCGTGTTTCTCGGTATCGGATTGTCGGGCGCCATCATCTGGCGACGGGCTACGGGGCAGGTGGTTACTGACGAAGCGCCGGACGTCAGAGACTGAGACGTCAGAGACTGAGAAGTGCCCCAGTCTGCTGGGGATGAGGTGTTCTGGTATCGTCTCTAGCGCCTCAGACCCGAAGCGGCTTGCTGACCACATGGCGGTACTGATCGATGTGTTCTGCGAGTACCTTGCCGAGCGCTGGAAAAAAGGCCAAGGAATCTGTCCGGTACGGCCTATGGAAACGGGCATTTAACCCCGTTCAATTCGCGGCTATGTCCCCAGCGTGCTGGAGCACTCTAAAATGAATGATCGGTGACGAAGTCCGGGAAGTCACCAGCAATATCATCAAACAGCAACTGTGCCCGCTGCCGCAGTGAGGCGGCTTCCGTCGCATTGGCTCCAGCGTCTCGTGCTTCAAGAACACCGGCCAACGCGGTCATCATCTGCGGTAGCTGCGTTCGATCCACGATATCCCGATAGCGGACTTCCGCGTCTTCAAGACGCCCCTGTCGGGTATCGACTTCGGCAATATGCTCTTCGATCAGCCAGTATCCACCGAAGGTACTGTCTGCTTCCTTGAAGTGTTCAAGCGCCTTGTCGAGGTGATTTTGTTCCAGGGCAAGGATGCCGTGCTGCAATTTCAGCCAGGCGAGTTGATAGGACGACTGACCGACAACCCGACCTTCGGCAACGGCCAGCCACTGACTTGCTTGGTCGTAGTCGCTGATGGCTGCATGGTAGTGAGCGAGCCGCGCGGCGCTCAGCATGGATGGTTTCTGGCGTTCCAGTTGCTGGAACATGCTTGCCGCTTGCTCCACGTCGCCGTATCGGAGCAGGGCATCAGCGTTCAATCCATTGATACGCTGACGGGTCTTCGGATCAATCAGGATCGCTTTGCGAGCAGTATCGAGATCTGCCAGTGCCTGATCTCGACGATGTACCGCCAGGCTAATGCCGGCACGTGTCAGAAACGGGCCTGACTGCTCACCTGACAGGGTGAAGGCCTTGGCGATGCTCGAGTCTGCAGCTCGATAGTCATGCACGGCGCCAGTAAGTCGAGCGCGGTCGAGGTAGTTGTTGGCAAGCGTCTCCCAGGGAAGCCACGAGTCAGGCTGTGCTTCCATGCGCTTGCGTGTGGCGGCGATGGCATCGTCGACCCGCGCGAGTTCGCGTTCGAAGTCGTTGGCAGCGGCCGCCGGGCTCCGCTCTGCGCGAACGATGTCGGTTTCAGGCTTGGTATACCGCGAATGATCACCTGGTAGCGCTGATGCCGAGGTAGTCCCCAGCATCAGCGAAAGTGCAAGCCATGCTGCGGGCAGCATCGCTGCTGCCCGCCTGTCACAAGTCAAGGTGACTATTCGCTCAGTTGGGCGCTGCCAGGTACGGAAACTCAGCACTGAATTCCGCGTCGTTGGCGGGCGGGCCCAGTGGAATGCTCGCCAGGGTGAGGGCAGATTGCCCGTTGTCCTGGGTCAGTTCCAGCAGTGCAACTGCCAGCGTGACATCGATGACCGGATCAGCGAGCAGACGCCCGTTCGGGAAACCGCTAGCGGCGCCGCTGTCGATCGACAAGGTGTCCGGGATGATCAGTGGGCCTGCGACCGTAACGCATGAGCCGTTGCCGCCATCGACGACACATGGGACAAGACCGGCTGCGACCAGGTCATCATCAAGGGCATCGTGCAGTCCCTGAAGATTGGTAACGATTTCTGGTACGAATGTGCCAGCAGCATCGTCGGACGGGTCTGCGTTGTTGTACGTGTCCTTGCTGGTGATCAACGCAGTTGCAACCGCGGGCATGCCCATGCGGTCAACGCGTGTGTAGGTGCCGATGCCGTTGGTCGAGAAGTTGAAGCCTTCGTCAACAGCCACCGTGTCGGTATCGGTGTCCGTGTCATCGTCATCACTGTCGCAGGCACCAAGGACCATCAAAGGCAGCACAAGGGCGAAGGCGGTATTTTTAAAAGTCAGTTTCATGATCAATTCCTTATTGAGAAGCCGTGGTTGACCACGTCTGGAAGGCGCTGCCATCAGCGGCAATGTTGGCGACAGGCATCTGCAAGGCGATGGCCTGAATGTTGGCGCCGGCCACGGAATCTCGGGTCGAATCGAAAGACAAGGTACCGGTGGTGGTCGTTTCGATGAAGCCTTCCTGGTCGAAGAAGAAGGGGTCGTCGGCAAGGCCAGCCCACGCGGAGACCGCGCCTTCGGTCAGCACGGTCTCGACTGCGCCTGACAACACGGCAACATCGTCTGTGTCAGACACTTGCAAGCCCCAGTTGCCCTCGACGTCCTGTGCAAAGCGCACGTACATGTCAACGTCGGATACACCGTCCGCAGTTTCCGACGTGTCGAAGTGGAATCCGTACAGCAGGTTGCTGTCGTACGAGGCTTCCGTACCGGGGGCCAGGAACGTATTGAAGGTGACAATCAGATTGAGTTGACCCGCGTCGACCCAGGCGTAGTAGTCACCGATGTCGGCAAGCAGCTGGGCTGAGGCGTTGGGCGCTTCCTGGTGGTCAGCGGCGTTGATCGCGCAAGAGGCAAGAAGCGCGACGCCGGTCGCCAGAGACTTGAAGGGTGTGCCTAGCACGGCTGAGCGATGATGCATAGAATTTCCTGATGGACCGGTAAGTCGGGAGTGGATGACAGGTACTGCTTCACTAAACCTTACGCTAGATGATCAATTTGAGATGCATTTCTTCGAAAACAGGTAATCTTTATATTCCACCTGCGCGGGGATGATGATGGCCTGCGTAACTCCAACCGATGCGGACACCGCCGAGAGTATCCTCAGTGACACGACCTTGGCATTTTGATGACACTCAGCGCGTGGCCATAGTGCGATGTGGGCGCTTCGGCGCATGAGCACGAGTGTGCACGCATCATCGGTGGCGGCGGAGCGCGACGTCTCCACTGAACAGAGAGAGCTTCAGAAGTTGCTGGTTGCGTCTGCTTCCGGTGACAGAGTTGCGTTCGAAACGCTGTACACGCGCTGCAGCCTGCCTCTGTATCGTCTGTTGCTACGTATCTTGAAGGTAGAGGCAGTCGCCCAGGAAGCATTGCAGGATACCTTTGTGAAGATCTGGCAGCGTTCCGATCACTACGATTCGTCATTGGGCGAGCCGATCGTGTGGATGTCCCGGATTGCCAGAAACCAGGCGATTGATGTGCTGCGCTACCAGCACGTGCGCGTGGACCTCGAGCTCGATGATAGCGGCCACTTGCTGGAGGTCCTGGTCGACCCCTCGGTCGGTCACCGCCCCGACGCTTTCGAGTCGGCAGATTCCTTGATGCACTGCCTGGATCAACTCGAACCGATCCGCAAAGCCTGTGTCGTGCGCGCCTTTTGTGAAGGCTACTCTCACGAAGAGTTGAGTGCCCAGACGGGTGCGCCGCTTGGCACAGTCAAGAGTTGGATCAGGCGCAGCCTCACCGCGCTACGTCGCTGTCTGGATAGCTTCGATGAATAAGGACTGGTGGCTGCTGGAGGCGGGCGAGTACGTCCTTGGCACCTTGCGTGGTCCTGAGCGAGATCTGTTCGAAAAACTCCTGACTCGCGATGCCGATGCGCGACGCATGGTCGCTTATTGGGAACGACGTTTTTCGGATCTCGATCCGGCCTTGGATCGGCTGCCGGATCAAGCGGTCATCGATGTGCCGGAGACGGTGTGGCGAGAGATAGAGCTGCGGCTGGATCGGGAAAGTCAGATTGCGGCAAGGCCCGAGCCTCACGCTGCGGAGGACCGAGCGGGTACTACTCGAGCCACCGTGGCTGCCTTGCAGGAACAGCTCGCCGCCGCACGGCATTGGCTTGATATATCCCGAATGGTTGCAACGGCGGCACTCGCCTCCTTCTTGCTCCTCGTTTCAGTGATTGCTGCACGACAGGATGATGCGCTCGAGGTCTTGCCTGCGGCCAATACACTCGCTGAACAGTCCGTCGCCTTTGACAGGGTTGCAATAGTCAGCTCCGACAACGGCGCGCAGCTGTGGATGATCGTCGTCGATGAGTCCATCGGTGAGGCTCGCGTGGTCGCGCTCGATTCGCCCGATGCCTCGCCCGAGCAATCGCACCAGCTGTGGGTGGTGCTGCCAGAAGAGTCAGGTGTAGCCTCCTTGGGCTTGCTCCCTTACGGCAGTGGTGCCAGTGTGATTTACGCATTGCCTGACGAGCTTCCAGCCGGTGCATTGTCCAACGGATCGGCCTTCGCGGTCAGTGTGGAGATGCCGGGCGGTACGCGCGAGCCTGCGCCGGCCGGTCCTGTGATTGGCTCCGGTGTGGTCGTACCGGTTGACGATGCTTCCTAGGCGTAAATCGCGACGGTTGTGAAGTCGGCGCCTTCACGCCGTCGAGTTGCTTTGTTCGGCACCTTGTTCGCGGTCGCCGTCATTTACGTTTCTGTACACAATCACAGTTACTTTGTGCCCATCTTCCTGGGTGCGTTCACGTGGTTGAAGGCGACTCTGGGCGCGTGGCTGAAGCTCGCATCCCCCCAGCTTGCGGTGGCGATCGCAAAGAACAGCATGATCATCAAGTTGCGCGACACGATCGTGAAAGTGCTCACCGAGTTTGCGGTGTTCACGCATCGCCCGTGGCGTCGCCGTGCTCTGGCGCTCAAGCAATACTGGATAGATGTATCGCTCAAGGTCTTGCGCGCCTATATCGCGAGCCCCTTGTGGCTGCGCTGTCTTGTCGCTATCGGTTTGCTAGGGCTCACGGCAGGGAGCACATGGGTGGCTCTGGCATTGCTGATCGTTCCGCAAGCCATCCTCGAGTGGTTGAAAAAACGTATGCTGGCGGTCCTGCAGAAGTTGGGTGTCCTGCGCGTGGTCGATGTCGCGTGGCGCGCGGCCGTGCCGCCCGAGCTTCGCCAGCGGTGGGAGCGATACCGTCGCTGGACACTCGGCCGGCGCCAGATACGCGCGTCGCGGGATATTCGTCGTGGTTTGTCTGTACGACGGCGAACTCCGGACACTAACTTCTAGGAATCTTCGTTTACATGGACACGCAATGGCGCCTTGTTGATTACAGCGATGAAGCTGATGGCAGGCTATTGGTCGAGCTGTTGGATGCCTATGCTCGCGATCCGATGGGTGGAGGCGAACCCCTGAGCAACCACTGCCGTCGCACCTTGGCTGGAGTGCTCGCGGCGACTTCCAATGCGTTTTCTCTGGTGGTCGAGCGGCAAGGGCAGGCAGTGGCACTGGCTAACTGCTTCACTGCCTTGTCTACCTTTGCGGCACAGCCGCTTGTCAACGTGCACGACGTCTATGTCGCACCCGATGCGCGAGGTGGCGGCGCGGTGAATGCGTTGTTCTCGGGTATCGAGTCTCATGCGCGTGCACTTGGTGCGTGCAAGATTACACTGGAAGTGCTGGAGGGCAACGCTCGCGCGAAGGCGGCGTATGCGCGGCTTGGATTCCAGGGTTATGAGCTTGGTGAGACGCTCGGGAGCGCCGAGTTCTGGGAGCGGAGCCTTAGCTGAGTCCGAGCGGGTCGTGTTGATTCAAGGCCCAGTCAACGGCATCGCGCACCACGGCTGATCTGTCGTCGCTTCGTGACTCAAGCGCATTGAGTGTTTCACGTGTCGTACTTGCATTGCCGAGTGCAATTGCAATATTGCGTAGCCAACGTTCGTGACCGATACGGCGTATGGCTGAGCCCTCGAAACGCCTGAGAAATTGCTTGTCGTTCCAGGAAAACAACGCAATGAGCGTTGCTGTATCCAGGGCGTGCCTGGGGGAAAACGAGGGGTCGCCTTCGCTTGTGAACTTGTCGAAGGGGCACACCAGTTGGCAGTCGTCGCAGCCGTAGATGCGATTGCCCATCGCGTGGCGGAATTCCTCAGGTATCGGGCCGTCGAGTTCGATCGTGTGGTAGCTGATGCAACGGCGTGCATCCACTTGACGATCACTCACAATGGCGCCGGTAGGGCAGGCGTCAATGCAAGCCCGGCACGAGCCGCAGTAACTATCGACCACCGGCTTGTCGATTGGAAGTGGCAGGTCGGTGAACAGCTCGCCCAGAAAAAACCAGCTACCGGCCGTCGGTGAAATCAGATTGGAATGTTTGCCAATCCAACCGAGGCCTGCTTTCTCGGCCAGGGCTTTTTCGAGTACCGGGGCGCTATCGGTAAACGCGCGATAGCCAAAGGGTCCGATCGCCTCTTCGATGCGTGTGGCCAATTGCTGCAGGCGTTTGCGAAGCACCTTGTGGTAGTCGCGTCCAAGCGAGTAGCGGGACACGTACGCGCGGTCCGGGTCTCTGAGATTGGCGTGGGCATCGGCAGCATCCGGTGGGAAATAGTCCAGGCGTACGGAAATCACGCGCAGGGTCCCGGGTACGAGGTCGGCAGGTCGACTGCGGTGGGTGCCATGACGTTCCATCCAGCTCATTTCGCCGTGACGGCCATCGTCCAACCAGTTGAGCAGATGTGTTTCGTGCTCGCCAAGGTCGGTATCGGTTATCGCTACCGCCGATAGTCCGAGTTCGCGCCCCCAGGCCTTGATACGTGTTGCAAGTTCGACCAGGATCCTGGAGTCGAGGTCGCGGGCGGTACCGTCAGCGCGCAATAGCGGGCTATCAGGCGGAGTGGGAGCTGTCACTCGCGGAGCTGACGTCGCTTGGAAAGTGGCCACTCTTGTACCAGATGAGCGTGCCCGGAGTGCCTGCCCACGATTGCCAGGCAGGGACAGGGTTACGCACCCAACCATCCGTGCCGTAGGTGCCTGCCGAATCGTGCAGCTCGCCGGCGAGCACAAACACCTCTTCGCCTGCCGGGTCGAGGTTCGGGTGGAAAGCGGCAGTGGCGAGCCAGCGAACCAGCATGATATTGCCGGTGCCGTGTCCGTGCAGTGGCAGAATTTCCACGCCCTCGACGGGCCCGGTCAGCCATTCATCGTCAGCTCTGGTGTCGATGATGCGCGTTTCCGTGTCGCTATGAAGAATGTGACCTGCGCTGAGCGCAAGCAAGGTATCCGCATCCAGTACCAGCGAGGGTACACGCTCGCTCTCTGGAGGGAAGCGCATGTAGGTACCGGGTCCCAAGCGTTCACCGTCGATCGTGACCGAGCCGCGACGTACGAAGAGTTCCAGGCCCCGGCAGTCTGGCAGGCAGGTGGCCGCGCCGCGGGTCCGAAGCTCTGCAACGAGGCGACCGGAGTGGCGCAACAACTCGAGCACGCGCAGCTCGAGTGCATCATCACCGCAGTCCACCCACGCGGGTTCGCCCGGCGCGTGCAGCACCCGCTCGCCGTGGTCGGTCGCAGTGTCAGGGCAGTGAGAGGGCACCCATGCCGGGAGCGACGCGCTCACGAGCAAATGCGGCCTCGCACCCGAGACGTCATGTGTTTCATGCCAGGTCAATTGGCGGCTGGATCATGTGATCGGGAAGTCTAGCGGCCGAGGTGACCATTGCCGTTGAATTTTCTCCAAACGTTCTCTATTCTCTGCAGAGAACATTTGGAGAACGTTTATGAGTGACGAGCCGCCGCTGACGCACCTCGAGGCGCGAGTGCTCGCAGCGATAGAGCGTCATGTTCGCTCGGAGGGTGTGGCCCCGACCATCGCGGAACTCGCCGCCGATCTCAGGCTGAAGTCCAAAGGCACCGTGCATCGCTACGTCCAGTCCCTGATCGCCAAGGGCCGTCTCGAGCGGCAGGGCAATGGCTGGCGTGGCCTGCGCATCGTCGGTCTGGATATTCCGCGCACCCGCTCCAACGTGCACCCTTTCCCGGCGCGTCGCAAGACCGATTCCGCTTCGGCTGACGCGCCTGCCGAAGGGGGTGAAGGGTCGGTGGACACCTCGCGTGGTCTTGTGCCGGCACCGCTCAGCTTGCCGCCGGGAGCAGCGTCCGATGTGGCCGACCCCATGGCCTTGCCCGAGGTGGCTGCCGCCGACATGCGCATTCCCTTGCTCGGGCGCATCGCTGCCGGCATGCCGATCGAGGCCATCGAGGACCAGAACTATCTCGACCTGGCCGCCTTTTTCATTGGCCCGGATCGCTATGCCCTGCGGGTCACCGGCAACTCGATGATGGATGTCGGCATTCTCGACGGCGATACGGTGATACTGCGCAAGCAGGAAACAGCGCATTCGGGCGATATCGTCGTCGCGCTGATTGACGGTCAGGAGGCCACGCTCAAACGGCTCGGCGCCCTTCAGGACGGACAGGTCGAGCTCATTCCCGAGAACGCCTCGATGGACACGATGCGTTACGCTGCCAGTCGGGTCAGCTTCCAGGGAGTACTGGTCGGTCAGCTGAGAAACTACTAGGCTGGTAGGGTCCTCCCGCATGTGATCCCACATGGCCCACCTGTTTTTTTCAAGCCCATGTCCCATCCCGATCTCATCCACGCCCTGAAGGTCGCATTCACCTACCTGCCGCAAGCCATGGACGTCAACGAATACGACTTCCCTGGGCGCGTCGAGCAAACGCTCGCCGACATCAACTGCGTGCGAGAGGCCTTGCTGGAGCAAGGCATCGATCCTGATGAAGTGGCCGGTGAGTTCGAACTGGGTGCGCCGGACTCCAGCATTTGACCCGGACCCGCCGGACGCTCCGCGCATGACGTCCCCATGAACAGCGACAAGCGGCGCGAGATCTTCGAAAGGCTCGCCAAGCAGCGCCCGGACCCGGTACCCGAGCTCGACTACAACTCGCCGTTCGAGCTGCTGATCGCGGTGATCCTGTCGGCCCAGGCAACGGATGTGAGCGTGAATATCGCCACCGGCCGCCTGTTTCCGTTGGCCAATACGCCGCAGGCAATACTCGAGCTCGGGGTAGACGGCGTCATCGAACACATCAGAACCATCGGTCTGTTCAATGCCAAGGCCAAGAATGTCGTGGCAACCTGCGCGCAGCTGATCGACAAACACGGTGGCGAAGTCCCCGCGCAGCGCAAGGCGCTCGAGGCCTTGCCCGGCGTCGGTCGTAAAACGGCCAACGTCGTTCTGAATACGGCTTTCGGTCAGCCAACGCTTGCCGTGGATACCCATGTGTTCCGGGTGGCCAACCGCACCCGGCTGGCTCGTGGCAAGACCGTTGAAGAGGTCGAGAAAAAGTTGCTCCGCTACACGCCGAGGGAGTATCTGATGAATGCCCACCATTGGCTGATCCTGCACGGGCGCTACACCTGCGTGGCACGTCGACCGCGATGTCCGGACTGCGTCGTCGCCGATCTGTGTGAATACTGTGAGAAAACCGTCTCGGATTAATCTCCGGGCCGGCTGTACTGCGAGGGTCCGGTGGTCGTGATTACACGTCTCAGGCAGCCGTTGCAGTGAGTGTCTATCCTTGCGCAAGACGAGGTCTTTTTACCGTAACCGGTCGTGCGGCCGACACAAGGCGTCACGGCCCAGAGAATTCACCAGCTATGACAGTTGGATGCCGTTGCAAAAGCGCTGTTTGCACTAGAGTTTCCGTCTGGTATTGCTCTTGGGTTTTCGTCCGCAGCTAGCATCCCTGTCCATACACTCATCTGCTCACTCTTCGTTGACGTCCGTGGCTCGCGCCTACCCCCTCACTGATCTGGTCAAGCTGGTCCGGGCTTATGGCGTGCTTGCGGGCACCTCCGATGAGGAGCGTGTTATCGCTGGCGCGCTGAGCCGTCGCTGGATCGCCACCGAGGTCGAGCACTCCGTGCCGCTCGCCACGCTGCCTGCGGCGCTGTTCAACACGCCCCGTGGCCGCGATTTGCTGGCTGCCGAGCTCTTTGCAGACCAGGATATCGATCCCGAATCGCTCAAACCGGACGATCTGGATATTGCCCAGCTCGCCGCTGGCCTCACCATCAATTCGAATCGGCTTCCCAAGCTCGAACCGATCATCCACGCAGCGGTACTCGCGGCCAACATCCTGCTCGGCGTCAAGCTCTATGGGGGACATGGCAAGGGTCAGCCTGCCATTACGCATGACCTGATTGTTGCCACCATGCTGCAGGATGCGCTGGGCAAGCCTCACCGCTTCAGTGGAATCACCCCGGTCGATCACGAGATTGTCGACGATTCCTTCCTGCTGTCGTGGTTCGGGGATGGCGTGGCATCTCTGGCCCGCGAACTCGCTGATTGTCTGGCCGAGTTTGATGATGCCATCGCCTGTGGCGCCCCGATCCCCGAGGCCCCGTCCGCTGCGCTGGCAACGGCGGTTGCCGCTGTTCAAGCCAGCCGCTTGCGCCTGACGGCGCGTGCAGCGGGCGACCGGGTCATCAGCTTTCTTGATGTGGCGGGCCAGAAGGAGCTCACTGTTACCGGTATCGATTGCGCAAGCGATTTTCCGGAGCGCGCGTGGTTGCAGCGAGACTACGATCGTGCGGTTGCAGCGTTTGCCCAGCAGGGCTGTGACCACTACGCAGTGCGCGAGCCGATTCGCAACACCTTGTTGATGGCGGTCGCCGATGTTCTTCAGGACCCCGACAAGCGGGACCGATTGTCAGGGCGTCGCGGCAAGGCTACCCATGAGATGCACATCAATCTGCCGGTGATGGAGTATTTCGTTGCGGCAGAGTCGCCCAATTCGATCGAGACCGTGCACATTGCCAGTCTGGAGATGATGCGTGCGCTCGAGCGCGGGCGGCGCAAATCCCTGTCGAGCATGAGTGCGCACGCCTTTCGAATAGCGGCGCTTGCCGAGCGGGTGTGTGGGCGTGCGCTTGAACCCCTGATTGTCACGGTTGCCATGCTGCACGATGTCGTGGAGGATGGAGGAGAGCGTGTGACCGGGTTTGGTCATTCGCTACGAAGAATCCAGTTCCGATTTGGCGGGCCCATCGCTGCGATGGTCTCGGAGCTCACCGATTCGAGCGTGTCGTCTGCCGGTGCTCACAAGGCGCGTCTGACCCTCGAGCAGCCACATCTGCTGTCGCCGCAGGTCCAGTACAACGTCGGTCGGTTTACCGCAATGAGCCCGCAGCCGACCGAGACAGAGGTGCCGTACACGCTCGCTGGCATCGTGATCAAGTTGCTCGACACGGTAGCGTCACTGGAAGAGGGCATTCGGGACCCTGAGCTGATGTCGGGTCACTGGAAACATTCCGGAGCGCGTATCTTCTGGGCGGAACGTGTTCGCGGAGAAATCGTCCGGCCACTGATCGAGCGGCTGTTGATCGAGCTGCGCGCCAGTCAGCGCGACCCGCGTTACGCACATCGCCCCCATCACGTGAACACCGTTCGACTCAAGGCGGGACTTGCATTGGTCGAGAACGTATTGCTGTGGCAGGACCTCTACGCCACGCAGAACCTTGCGATCCTGGCGCGAGAATACGGTTTGTCCAGCACCGAGCGGAGCCTGCTGATACAACTGTTCAACGATCGCAACATCGACGAGCTGTGGTTCGAGCGGCAGGTGCTTGACAAGATGCTCGACGATCGTGCGCTGGTGAAGGCGACGGCAGAGGGCCGGCTGGCCTGTATTGGCTACACCAGCTTGTATTGCAAGGACTCGACGTTCGAGCAAGGGCGCGATGTATCCACCTTCCTCGCCTACCGCCGCAGTGCGCTGCGCCGCCACGAGATCCGTCAGGAGCTGCATCTTTATGGTGCAGACAAGCTCTCGAGTCTTGACTTGAGACGCGAGCAGGTGTTGCGCGCCTACGATTTGTCCGTGCAGCGAGAGCACGACGCGGCTCGGCATGAAATGCCGGAGACCCTCGCTGCCACAGGCAGCTGATTTGCCAACGGCGCGCCGGCCGTACCGCCCTCCGAGTTGAGGACTGTTTCACATCGAATGCAGTCATGCCCCCGCGAGAAGCCGCTTTTTCGCGTTTTCCTCGGGTACGAACGTCGGCCCGAGGTGCTGATCGGGCACAACATCTGTTGCATTGAATCAAGGAACGTCCTACTGTTTGGGGGTTGACTGCCCAGTGCCGTGTACTCGACCGAGGCTGGCATCAGCAAGACCACTTGAGAGGACTCTAAAACAATGAAGCGATTTTCAATTTCACTTACAGCGGCGGCGATTGCGCTGTCCGTCAGTGCCGGCTCGGTACTGGCTCAGGACGACGAAGTCACCAAGCTGCGTATTCAGACGCACTTTTCGACCGAGCAGTTGTCGGGCGAAATGGCGGCACGGTTTGTTGACGACGTGCAGACCATGTCCAACGGCTCGATCGAGATCGAGATGTTCTACTCGTCGTCTGTCGTCAAGTCGGCAGAGACCTTCGACGCGGCCGCTACCGGCATCCTTGATTGCGACATGACGGGCGGCGCCTACCAGACCGGCAAGAACCCGGCGTTCCAGTTTGCTGGCGATCTGATGGGCGGTTACGTCAACCCATACCAGCAATACGCCTGGATGCTGCACGGCAACGGTGTCGAAGCCCTGAACGAACTCTACAACGCACACGACATGGAGTTCGTCGGCTGGTGGATTCCTGGCCCGGAATCACTCGCATCGACCAAGCCCATCCGCAACGCTGAAGACTTCAAGAACTGGAAGTTCCGTTCACCGCCCGGCCTTGCAACGCTCGTGTTCAAGAACCTCGGTGCGTCGCCCATCGTCATGGACTTCACCGAGATCTTCACCGCGCTTGAGTCCGGCATCATCGATGGCGCTGATGCGTCGAGCCTGGCCAACAACGTCGGCCTCGGTCTGTATGACATTGCCGAGCACACCAACTTTCCGGGCTTCCACTCCATGCCTGCGGATCACCTGGCATGCCGCAAGGATGTCTGGGACGCGATGCCCGAGGCCCACAAGCGCATCCTGACGGTGGCGATGGAAGCGACCGGTCTGCGTACGTCCACCTTGACCGAAGTCAAGAACGGTGAAGCCTTCGCATCACTGTCGGAAGCTGGGGTCAACATGTACGCCTGGGCACCGGAAGACATCGCTGCGTTCCGTAGCGCGGTACAGAAGGGTTGGGAAGAGTTCGCGACCACACCGGAGTCCAAGGCTCTGCTGGAAGCGCACCTGACCTTCCTCCGTGGCATCGGTGCCATGGAGTAACAGTCGTCCCCGGGGCGGCCTTCGGGCCGCCCGCGGATGGTCGACGCACCAGGTGTCGATCTTCGACTGACAACGTCCATCGACACCCGCCTCGCGCATCGAGCCGGGTGGGTGTCGGTCTCGTTTCTCTTTCCTGATTTCGGTGTTCGGGCCCGAGGCCGTGGACGCGACCCATGTGCTGATGAAAGACGAATCCGGTAGTTTCATTCAGTGGCTCATGCCCCTGGCTTTCGTGGTGTGCGCGGGCTGGGTGGTGTGGCATGTGCCTGCCTTCATTCTGGATTTTCTGCCGCCTGCCAGCGAAAGCCTTTTCGCGCAGATCAGCGAACTGCACGCACGCAAGGATGTAACCCCCAATTTGTCGGGGCTGTTTGGTGGGTTTGCCGACCCGGTCGATTGGGCCGCACTGCTAGCCATGCCCATCCTGTTCTACATCGGCATGCGCACCATTCGCTGCGCACCGATGGAGTTCGAGCAATGGACGCGGTTTGACCGTTTCGCGCTGTTCGTCGGCCGCGTCACGATGATGCTCATCCTGCTGATGACCGGCATCATGCTGTACGAGGTGTTCGTGCGCTATCTGCTGGCGGCGCCCACGCTCTGGGCGAATGAGCTGACCTTGTGGCTGGGTGGTTACGTGTTCCTGTTCAGCGGTCTGTACGCCATGCAGCAGCGCTGTCACATCCGTATCTTTCTGCTCTACGACGTGGTGCCGCGTTTCATTCAACACATCTTCGACATGTTGTCGCTGCTGATGATCTGGGTGTTTGCCGTCGCGCTCGTTTTTGGTAGCTACAAGCAGGTGTTCGTCAACAAATTCTATAAATGGGAGATGTTTGGAACCGCATTCGATCCACCCATTCCCGCAACGGTTCAACCCTTTATTCTGATCATGGTTGTCTTGATCGCGATCCAGGCCACGGCCAATCTGTTTGCCGACTGGAACAAGGATGGCGCGACCCGCTCCGCGCACGACGAAATCGACGAAGACGAGCTCGAAGCGCTTCGTAAGGCTGCAGGAGCAAACTGATGGATATCGGAACCATCTCGATCGTTCTGGTGCTGGGCCTGCTGTTCTTCCTGGCGGTGGGAATGCCGCTGGGTCTTGCCTCCGCTGCTCTGGCAGCGGTCATCATGATCATGAAGTTCGAGCCGAACCTGCTCACCGATCCGATGAGTTTTGGTGAGGGCCTGCTGACGGGCCGCCCCGGCACAGGGCCGCTGTATATCCTCACGCAGAAGATCTTTGATCTGCTCACCGAGTACGTGTTGCTATCAGTTCCGTTGTTCATCTTCATGGCGGCGCTGCTGGAACGCTCGGGTCTTGCACGTGGAATGTACGACTCGCTCGACTTCTGGTTGAGCCGTGTGCGTGGCGGCATCGCTATCGTGACCTCGTTGATGGCCGTGTTGCTTGCCGCCATGTCCGGCATCATCGGAGGGGAGATCGTGCTGCTCGGGCTGATCGCACTGCCGCAGATGCTGCGTCTGGGTTATGACCAGAACCTCGCCATCGGCACGATCTGCGCGTCGGGCTCGCTCGGCACCATGATTCCGCCCTCCATCGTGTTGATCATCTATGGTCTGATCACCGAGACATCGATCAAGGCCTTGTTCACCGGGGCGTTTCTGCCGGGCTTCATGCTGGCGACGTTCTTCATCGTCTACATCCTGATACGCACACGTATCAACCCGTCTCTTGCGCCGCTGCCGCCGCCCGCCGAAGACGACCCGGAGCCACGTGAGAAGTACCTGATGTTCGGCGGCTTCCTGTCGCTCGTTGGCGCTGGACTATCACTGCTGCTGTTGCTGCGTGCGGCCTTCTATACGATGACCGGCCGCAACGCGGATATTCCCGTCGAGGAGGGGACGATCACGCTCGGCATGCCCGAGCATCTGCCGATACTCGCAGGCGTCATGGCCGGTTTCATCCTGCTGGCGGTGCTGGTATTCGGTGTACAGCGTACGCGTATGGGCTGGAAGCACGGCAAGGGCCTCGTGCCGCCGCTGACCATCATCGGCATCGTGCTGGGGTCAATCTATGGTGGTGTCACCGGTATTACCGAGGCGGCTGGCATGGGTGCGCTGGCGGTGGCCGTACTGGCCATGATGCGCGGTGAGTTCTCCATCGCGTTGCTGTGGGATAGCGTGATGCGTACCTTGCGTTCGACCGGCACCATCATCTGGGTGACGATCGGTGCTGCGGCCTTGTCTGGTGCGTATACCCTGGCGGGCGGTCCAAGCTATATCGCGTCCCTGATCGTCGGTGCCGACATGTCGCCGATGATCGTGCTGCTGACCATGATGGCCATCCTGCTGTTCATGGGTGCTTTCATGGATTGGGTCGGCATCGTTCTCTTGATCATTCCGGTGTTCCTGCCGATCGTCAAAGCTCTGCCTATCGAGGAAATCGGATTCATCGGGCAGCTTGAGCCAAGACACGTCAGCATCTGGTTCGGCGTGCTGTTCTGCATGAACATGCAGGTGAGCTTCCTGTCGCCGCCCTTCGGACCCGCTGCGTTTTATCTCAAGTCGGTGGCACCCGCGCATATCTCCCTGGTCGATATCTTCAGGGGATTCCTGCCGTTTATCGCGCTGCAGCTGCTCGGATTGACGGTGATGCTGGTGTGGCCGTCGATCGTGACCCTGTTTCTCTAGTGGACAGACCACGGGCAGACCACTAGCTGACCCCGGGCGATGGGCCGTTTGGCTGGTCGCCCGGTCGCTCATCTGCCGCTTGGCGGGTGCGTCTGACTTCGTCGGTTGTCGTGAAACGCAGATTCACGATCTCCGGGGAGAACAGCATGCTCCAGGCCCATTCAAAGAAGATCCGGGTTTTCATCGAGGCCGTGGGCATGAGTGACAGGTAGAAAGCCCGCCACGCCAGCCAACCGGTGAATCCGTTGAGGCGCACCTTGCCGAATGGTTCTGCAAGACCGTTGAGATGGCCGATGGTGGCCATGGGGCTGGAGTCGGTGTAGGCGAAGGGGTGGAGCTCCTCTGCGTTGATCGCGCGAACGATGTTGTCAGCCGCTTGCCGGCCTTCAGCAATCGCAAACCGTGCGGTGGGCGGGGCAAGCGTGTCAGTGGCTGCGTTCGGTATGCTGGCGCAATCGCCAATTGCCCAGATCGAGTCGGATGCCTTGACGCGCATATCCGGCTGTATGTGAACTTGACCGAGATGAGTCGGCAGGGATGAGTCCGTGACGAGGCGATTGGGTCGTTTGCCAATACTCGAGATCACCGTTGCGCCTTCGATACGGCTGCCATTGTCGAGACTGATGCCATTTTCGTCGACGGACACCAAACGGGTCGACGTCACCATGTTGATGCCTCGGTACCTCATCCTGGTGAGTGTCTGGCGTCGGGCGGCATCGCTGAGTTCGGGCAAGGGGAGTGCGCCCTCGTGGACGATGCTCACGAACAGATCCGAGTCGTGCAGGCGGGGGTAGTGCTTTTGCGAGGAGCGGATAAAGTCGAGAATGGCACCGCCTACGGCGATACCACTGAAGCCGCCGCCAACGACGATGAAGTGACCGAGCCAGCGCCGGGTTTCCGCATCGGCTTCGAGGTCCGCCTTTTCCATCTGCGTGATCACGCGGTTACGCAGCTGCAGCGCGTCACCGAGTAATTTGAAAGGCAATGCGTGTTCCTGCATGCCGGGCACAAGGTCCATGTTGACGCGCGAACCGAAGGCCAGCAACAGGTGCTCGAAGGGTACGTTGCCAACGTGGCCGGCACTGTCGAAGTGAACGAGCTTGTCCTCAGCGTCGATCCTGGTGACCTTCGCCGAGATGAATCTTGAGCGACGGAGCATGCGGCGCACCGGCGCTATGACGTGATTGGGCATCACGCTTGCACCAACGACTTCAGCGAGCATCGGATTGAAGGTCATGTAGTTCTCTTCGCTGATCAGCACCACCTGCCATTCCTGTGGGAGATGCTTTTCGAGGCGTCGCGCGGCCTCGGTGCCGGCAAAGCCTCCTCCGACGACAACAACGTTTCGTTTGTCGAAAGACAGGATGTGCTCGACCGCGAGTTCAGAACCAAAGCTGATGCGGCGCAAGGCCAGTACCGCGGTCAGAATCAGCAAGTGGAACAGCAGATTGATCAGTCCGATACGCGAGTCCGGTAGATCAGACAGGCCTGCGGTAAAGAAATGGACCACCACCAGCAGCGCCAGCAACGTACCGGTCGCTCGCGTCTGGAACCCAAGCAACATGGCGATACCGCCAAGCAGCGAGCACAGCAGTAGTGGCAGACGAACCCATGGGCTCTCCGGCAGCAGGCTCATGTACTGAGGGTCAGTGATTCCCAGTACGGCCGCGCTCAGGAACGGTAGTGCCAACGATACTCTGACCAGAACGATGCCGTAGTTACGCCCCGCGCCGCTGATGAACCAGTCCGCTAACGATGAAATGCTCCCCTTGTTCCCAGCAAGACGTTTGACGATGCTGGACTTCTCGCGTATAGCCCAGCGCCCGTGACCGAGCAGCATGATCCCGAAATACAAGCCGATGCCCATGAAGTGGGTGGCGATGCTCAGCGTTCGAAGGCGCGAATCGGTGTCGTTTGCGACGACGAGCAACTCCGCTACCAGGGTGATGATGATCAAGGGTATGACCGCGAGCCGAACGTTCCAGCCAATCACCAGCAGTGTGCCCCCGATGATTTCCGACCAGGTGACCAGCGTCGCGATCCAGTGCACGTGTGCCTGAAGCATCAGCGGCAACTCGGTGAGCATGGTCAGCAGGACGTCCGGGGACACGAGCTTGCTGATTCCCGGAATCAGGAAGAACAAGCCTGCTGCCACTCGCAATAAACCAATGCCCGATTCAGTCAGGCGCTCGGATTTGTCCAGCAAGCGTCGGTCGGTGTTCACGTGCGATAGTTTCGATGTGTTTGACGTTGTGGCGGTCGGCCCTGCGGCGTACCTGTGCGCGAGATCCGGGATGCGAGAGTCAGAATACGCTCCAGCCGGTCAGTGAGACGAATCGTTTGAGTGCCTCGACACCCGCTAGCGAATTGCCCGAAGGGCCAAGACCCGGTGACCATACTGCAACGGTACCTCTTCCGGGCACGATGGCAACGATGCCACCACCGACACCGCTCTTGGCTGGCACACCTACCTCGTAGGCGAATTCTCCGGCGCGGTCATAGGTGCCACAGGTGAGCATCAAGGCGTTGATTCGGCGTGCTCGCGCCGGATCGACAATACGTACCACGTCGCCTGTGTTACTCGCACGGCCGCGGTGCACACCACCACTGGCGAGGTAGCTGAACGCCGAGGCCAGCGCACAGCAATCCATGGCCAGTGAGCATTGATAGCAGTAGGTATCGAGCACTGCTTTTACCGGATTCTCAAGGTTGCCGAAGGACTTCATCAGATGTGCCATCGAGGCGTTGCGATCACTGGTGGCAAGCTCGGATTCAGCCACGGTGTCGTCATAGTGCACACCGGCATCAGACAGTGATCGAACGCGTTGTAGCAGGGTGTCGAGCGGGCGCGGATGGTCACTCACCAGACAATCGGCCACCACGAGCGCGCCCGCGTTGATCAACGGATTTCGTGGAATCCCACACTCGTGTTCCAGCTGAACGAGGGAATTGAACGGATCTCCTGACGGCTCCTTGCCGACTCGCGACCAAAGCGCATCACCCCGATGTTCAAGCGCCAGCGTCAGTGTGAAGACCTTGGCGATGCTTTGTATCGAGAACGGCTCGCGGGCGTCTCCCGCACATGCCATATCGCCGTCGGTGGTCTGGACAGCGATGCCGAAACGGTCGATCGGTACTTTGGCTAGTGCGGGAATGTAGTCGGCGACAACGCCTGTGCCTACCACGGGCGCTACGTCGGCACAGACCTGCTGCACAACGTCATTGATATCCAGTTCGTCGATATCCCGCCGGTGTCAGTACCTCCGCGGGGACACCTCAGCCCATCGCGTCGGTCTGCCGGTCAGTTGAAACCGGCTGACAGGATACCGTGTTGACGCTCAATACCGAACGCATTCCTGTCGTTGCGCATTGTCACTTGCCGGTGATCTGCCTCTTGAGAGGTGGCGACGCTGTCAGGGAGACATCGGCACCGAAACTTCCCCTGTCCTTAGTCGGCGTCGCTAAGGCGTACAGGTTTGGCAGGCGCTGGTTCGAGCAGCACGTTCACCCGTCGATTCTGACGGCGCCCTTCGGCGGTGGCCATGGAACCGAACTGGTCGGTTTCACCGATGGCGCTGGTGCGGTAATCATCGGTATCGATACCCAGACGCTTGAGTTCGGCTACCACAGCATCAACACGTCTTTGTGAAAGAGCCCTGTTGTATGGAATACTTGCTCGAAGATCTGCGTAGCCCAGGAACGTAGCGGTGTAGTCCGGATAGTCTTTGAGACTTTCTGCCATGCGCGCAACGTGGCGTCGCGCGGCACTGTCAAGTGTTGCGCTATTGGTGCCGAAGAATACGGGCCCGAGTTCAACGGCCTCAGCGACCTCATTGTCTGCGACCACCGGGTTGTCTGCGACCACCGGCATTGCAGCGCCGACTGGTGGCAGAGGGTGGCTAGCGTGTGTTGCGAACCGGTACAGGAGCCCAAAGCTTGCGTAGAGCGCGTCAGCGTCGAAACTGGTGACTTCGGCGCGAGCGGCGAGACCGCTCCGCATGCCGTACTCAAGTCCGGCGCCGAAGTCGATGCTGGTGTCGTTCTCACGCACGTATTGCAAGCTGGAGTTGTTGGTCATCTGAGAGAGCCCCACACGTGCAAAGGGCAAGAAGCCACGGCGATGCTCTCGTCGGGTCTGGTTGGCAAGGCCGTAAACCAGGACGTCGCCAGAGACCTCGTAATAGGACACGTGATTGCCTTCGGTGAGACCGGCCTGACCCAGATCCGTGTACCCGATTTCGACGGCAAAGCGATGGTTGATATCGAGTCCGATCATGCCGCGCAACGCGGTGCCCTTGCTGTCGTTGAGTGATTGGTTGACCTCTGCCGCGTCAGGTTCGAGCCGCGAGATTCCGAAGGCGCCACCAAGCCAGGGTCGAAGCCCGGGACCACCAGCAAGGGCGGAGGGCGCGAGAGCGCTCAAGACCAGGCCAGCGACACACAAGCTCGCGATATTGCATGTTCGTGTGACTTTCATCTCAATAGCTCTGCTGCCATGGTGCCTTGTGCTCGGCTCCAGTGCTCATGTGACGGATGTGTCGGTCTATCCGTGTGACCGCCTGCATGGGTTCAAGCGGCGGCTGCAGGGTATTGTTTAGTGATTTTTGGCTTTGTAGGCGTATGGGAGCTCCGACGCGCATGTGTTCTGTGACGTGGCCTGAATCATTGCTGTTTGATGTTCACTGCAAGGCGTGATCCAAAGCGTCGTCTCCACAGGATTCCGCTCGAGACAATCATCAGCAGAAACAGTGGATCTCGCGCCGGCTTGTCCGCGTACGCAATGGAAATGCTGCATCCTCCGTGGCCCGCGAGCCCGGTCTTCAGAATGCCGCTGTCGGGTTCCAGTACGTCGGCAACCTCGTTTGCATTGCCATCAGGCAGCCCTTGTCCGAGCGCGGGTGCGTTGCGTGGATCATCAGCAAAACCGTCACCGTTGGCATCGGGGTCTGCTCTGTCGATGATGCCGTCGCCGTCGCTGTCTCGCTCCGCCACCACACTGGCATCAAAGCGATCGTCAATGCCGTCACCATCACTATCGTCACCGGCTGTCAGGTCGACATCGACCGTATCCGGGATACCGTCGCCGTCACTGTCGTACATCGCATTGATGATGCCGTCCGCGTTGTCTGCGCTACCGCCGGCTTCGATGGCATCGAACAGCCCATCGTTGTCGGTATCGCGGTCGAGACGGTTGAGGACGCCATCACCATCGGTATCCAGTCCAGCGGGCCCAGCGAGTTGACGAGCGTCGTCGGCTCCGTCAGCGCCGTCGTCGCTGAAGGCATCGATACGGCCATCGTTGTCGTTGTCGATGCCACCACTCTCGAGTAGGTCGGTAATGCCGTCGTTGTCTGAATCGAGATCGAGATAGTCGGCCACAAGGTCCCCGTCGGTGTCGACCAGCTCGAAGGGCAGGATTTGCAGATCATCAGACAGACCGTTGTTGTCGTTGTCAATCATATTGTCGACGCGGTAGTCGTTGTCAACATCATCACCGAAGACTTCGACGATGTCGGCAATCCCGTCATTGTCACTGTCGAGGTCGAGATGGTCGGGCTGGCCGTCGGCATCGCTGTCGCGCGTGCCTTCGGTCAGATCGGGGATGCCGTCGTTGTCGTCATCCAGATCGATCGCATCAGGTATGCCGTCACCATCGAAATCGACGTTTGGCAAAATGACAAGTGCACCGGGAAAAGACGTACTGGTGCTGTTGCCGGTGGTGTCTGTCACGGTGACGGTCACATCGAGCTCACCTGGGGCCAATGCATCTGGTATGGACAGTGTCCAGGTACCATCGCCGTTGTCGACAAGGTAGCCGTCGCCAGCGGTATACGTGATGCCGTCTACCGTGACCGATAGCGTGTCGCCAAGCGCGAGCTCTGCCATGCCGGACAGCGTTGGCGTCGCGTCGGTGGTGACCAGAGTCGCGACCGTGGGCATCGGATCGGGCGCGATCGTGTCAATGAACAGTTCGTCAGCGCTGTTGTCGTTACTCGTGTTGCCGGCTTCATCGGTGACCGCGACGGTCACGTCGAGAGCGCCTTCCGGCAGTGGGTCGGTGATCTCGAGTGTCCAGCTTCCATCGCCGTTATCAACCAGGTTGCCATCGCCGGCGGTGTAGGTCACACCATCGACGGCCACGGTCAGTACATCGCCGGGTCCGACTGACGCGGTGCCAGTGATCGTCGGGGTATTGTCGTTGGTCGATAGCGCATCGACGGTAGGCGCATCGGGCGCCATGGTGTCGATGACAAGCTCTGCATTCGTGCTGTTGTCGGTGGCGTTACCGGCCGCATCGGTCACCGTGACGGTGATCGGGTAGGTATCGTCGGTGAGGTCAACCGGCAGGCTGAGGTCCCAGGTGCCATCGCCGTTTTCGACGAGCTTGCCGTCACCGGCGGTGTAGACAACACCATCCACTTCAACCGTGAGGGTCTCACCCGGTCCGACATCGGCGGTACCGGAGACGACCGGGTTGGTGTTGCTCGTCGTCTGTGATGTTGCCATCGGCTCTGCCGGATCCGTGGTGTCGATGACAAGTTCACCAGCGGAGCTGTCGCTTGCGGTATTACCCGCTTCATCGGTGACGGTGGCGACCACGTCGAAGCTGCCTTCTGCCAGCGGCGTCGGCAAGGCGAGTGTCCAGGTACTGTCGCCATTGTCGATGAGGTTGCCGTCGCCTGCGGTGTAGGTGACGCCATCGACGGTCACAGTCAGCGTCTCACCGGGAGCAACGGTTGCGGTACCGGTCAGTACGGGTGTCTCGTCATCGGTATTCAGTGCATTGACGGTGGGTGCAACGGGCGCAACGGTGTCGATGTCGAGCTCTTCGCTGCTGGCGTCATCGGTCGAGTTGCCCGCGGCATCAATCACCGTTGCAGTGACCTCGAAGGTTCCATCCGCGAGCGGTATCGGCACGGTGAGTGTCCAGGTACCGTCGCCGTTGTCAACGAGGTTGCCGTCGCCTGCGGTGTAGGTCACCCCATCGACGGTGACGGTCAACGTCTCACCCGGGCCAGGGTTGGCGGTACCGGTGATTACCGGTGTGGTGTCACTGGTGACCAGCGGGTCGACCGTCGGTGTGTTCGGCGGTGTGGTGTCGATGATGAGTTCGCCGGAACTCGGGTCAATGCTGGTGTTACTGGCCGCATCAGTGATGGTGGCGGTGACATCGATACTGCCTTCGGGCAGTGGTGTCGGGATATCGAGTGTCCAGGTGCCGTCGGGTGCGACGATGAGGTCGCCGTCACCGTCGGTGTAGAGCACGCCATTGACCTCGACACTGAGTGTCTCGCCAGGAGCGAGGGTGGCGGTACCGGTGATCACCGGTGTGGTATCACTGGTGGTCTGGCTGGTGACACCCGGTGCATTGGGTGCGGTGGTATCGACAAGCAGATCATCGACACCGGGATCAAGGCTTGCGTTGCCCGCGGCATCAGTGACGGTCGCGACCACCTGGTACAGCCCTTCAGCGAGTGTGTCGGACGCGGGGATGGCGAGATCCCAGCTGCCGTCGCCATGGTCGACGAGGTGGCTGTCGCCGGCGACGTAGGTGATGCCATTGATCTCGACCGTCAGGGTCTCGTCCGTGCCTACCGTGGCAGTACCGGAGATCACCGGTGTGGTGTCGGCGGTCACGAGGCTGGTGACACCCGGCGCGACCGGGGCGGTGAGGTCGATGACAAGCTCACTGGTAGAGGCATCGCTGGTGACGTTGCCCGCGGCATCGGTGACGGTGGCCACGACATCGTAGCTGCCTTCATCGAGTGCGACGGGCAGGGTGAGGTCCCAGCTACCGTCGCCATTGTCGACCAGGTCGCCGTCGCCAGCGGTGTAGGTGACGCCATCCACTTCGACAGTCAGTGTCTCATCGGGAGCCACGCTTGCCGTGCCGGAGATGACCGGTGAGGCATTGTTGGTGACCTGAGGTGTGACCTCGGGCGCAGCGGGTGCGGTGAAGTCGATGACGAGTTCACCGGCGGTCGTGTCTACGGAGACATTGCCGGCAGCATCGGTGACGGTAGCGACGACGTCATAGCTGCCTTCAGCCAGAGGCGTCGGGATGCCGAGGGCCCAGGTACCGTCGCCATTGTCGACGAGGTTACCGTCGCCGGCGGTGTAGACAACGCCATCCACTTCGACGGTGAGTGTCTCACCAGGTGCCACGGGGGCAGTGCCCGATATCACCGGGGTGGTGTCGCTGGTGGTCAGTGCTGTGACGGTAGGCGTTACCGGGTCGCTCGTGTCGATGATGAGCTCACCGGCTGTTGCATCGCCAGTAGAGTTACCGGCTTCATCGGTGACGGTAGCTACGACGTCGTAACTGCCTTCGGCAAGTGGGGTCGGGATGGTCAGACCCCAGGTGCCATCGCCGTTGTCGACGAGATTGCCGTCGCCTGCGGTATACGTGACGCCATCAACGGTGACGGTCAGCTTTTCACCGGCTCCCACGGTTGCGTTACCCGATATGACAGGAGTGGTGTTGTTCGTGTTTGCTGGCGTGACGGTCGGTACAACCGGATCGGTCGTGTCGATGACGAGCTCGCCGGCCGTGGCATCACTGGAGGTGTTGCCCGCTTCGTCAGTGACGGTGGCAACAACATCGTAGCTGCCTTCGGCAAGCGGTGTAGAGATGGTGATATCCCAGGTGCCGTCGCCGTTGTCAACGAGATTGCCATCACCTGCGGTATACGTGATGCCATCGACAGTGGCCGATAGTATCTCACCGGGCCCCACGGTGGCAGTACCGGATATGACGGGAGTAGTGTCATTGGTGTTGGCTGGGGTGACCGTCGGTAGGACCGGATCAGTCGTGTCGATGACAAGCTCACCTACAGTCGCGTCGCTGGCAGAGTTTCCGGCTTCATCGGTAACGGTCGCCACGACGTCATAACTGCCTTCGGCAAGCGGCGTCGGGATGGTCAAATCCCATGTGCCATCGGCTTTGTCGACGAGGTTGCCGTCGCCTGCGGTGTAGGTCACGCCATCAACGGTCACCGTTAGTGTTTCACCAGGACCGACGGTGGCGGTCCCTGAGATCACGGGTGCGGTGTCGCTGGTATTTGCGGCAGTGACCGTGGGCGTTACCGGATCGGTGGTGTCGATGACAAGTTCGCCCACAGTAGTGTCACTGCTGGCATTGCCCGCTTCGTCAGTGACGGTAGCGGCGACATCAAAGCTGCCTTCGGCAAGCGGCGTCGGGATGGTCAGATCCCAGGTGCCATCGCCGTTGTCAACGAGAGTGCCATCACTTGCGGTGTACGTGACCCCACCAACGGTGACCGACAGTGTCTCACCGGGTCCCACGGTAGCAGTACCCGAAATGACCGGCGTGGTGTCATTGGTGTTCGCTGGTGTGACAGTTGGTATGACCGGGTCGGTGATGTCGATGACGAGCTCACCGGCGGTGGCGTCACTGCTGGCATTGCCCGCTTCGTCAGTGACGGTGGCGACGACATCGTAGCTACCTTCGGTAAGCGGTGTCGGGATGGTCAGATCCCAGGTACTGTCGCCATTGTCGACGAGGTTGCCATCGCCTGCGGAGTAGGTGACGCCATCCACGGTGACCGTCAGTGTCTCACCCGGCCCCACAGTAGCAGTACCTGAAATGACCGGCGTGGTGTCGCTGGTGTTGGTGGGAGTCACCGTCGGCGTAACCGGATCGGTGATATCTATTTCGAGTTCACTTGTAGTGTTGTCAGTGGTGACGTTGCCCGCAGCGTCGGTCACAGTGACCGCAACGTCATGGCGACCTTCAGCCAAAGCGACGGGAATCGCGAGATCCCAGGTGCCATCGCCATTGTCGACAAGGCTACCGTCGCCGGCGGAATAGGTCACACCATCAACGCTGACTGTCAGGGTTTCGCCAGACGCGACGGTTGCAGTACCTGACAGCACCGGGGTCGTATCGTTGGTGATCTGGTACGTTGCCGTGGGCACGACCGGTGGCGTGGTATCGATGATCAATTCGCCCGCGGTGGCATCGCTTGTTGCGTTGCCAGCGAGATCAGTGACGGTGGCGGTGACCGCGTAGCCACCTTCCAGAATGGCATTGCCCGCAGGGATTGCAAGCGTCCAGGTACCGTCGCCGTTATCGACGAGGTTTCCGTCGCCAGCCGTGTAGGTCACACCGTCGACCGTGACGGTGAGTGTCTCCCCTGGTGCCACGGTGGCACTACCTGATAATACCGGCGTGGTGTCGTTGCCAATCTGAGGATTCACCGTGGGAGCCACTGGCGGTGTGACATCGATCGTGAGCTCAGCGGCGGTTGCATCACTGCTCGCGTTGCCGGCAGCATCCGTTACGGTCGCAGTAACGTCGTAGTCGCCTGCTGCCAGTGCCGTCGGGATCGTGAGATCCCAGCTGCCATTACCGTTGTCGACGAGATTGCCATCGCCTGCGGTGTAGGTGACTCCATTGACAATGACCGCCAGTGTCTCATCGGGCGCGACCGTGGCGGTACCTGAGATGACCGGCGTGGTATCGCTGGTGTTGAGCGCTGTCACCGTTGGCGCGACTGGCGCGACGGTGTCGACGGTCAATTCAACGCTGCTGCTGTCATCGCTGCTGTTGCCGGCAAGGTCGGTCACTGTCGCCAGCACTTCATAGGCGGCGTCGGCTATCGGTGTCGGCACGGTGAGGCTCCAGGTGCCGTCGCCGTTGTCCACGAGATTGCCGTTGCCCGCCGCGTAGATCACGCCATCCACGGTCACGCTCAGTGACTCTCCGGTTTGCACCGTCGCGGTTCCGACGATCGTTGGTGTGGTGTCGCTCGTGATCAGAGCGGTGACCGTCGGAATCACGGGATCCGTGAGGTCCACGACAAGTTCGTCAGCGCTTACGTCCGACGTCGCATTGCCGGCAGCATCGGTGACTGTCACCAGAACGTCATAGGTGTCTTCGGCGAGCGGCATCGTGAGCGTCAGATCCCAGGTGCCATCGCCATTGTCCGCCAGGTTGCCATCGCCTGCGGTGTAGTTCACGCCATTGATGCTTACGGTCAGCACTTCACCGAGCCCTGCGTTGGCGTTACCCGATACGACCGGTGTGGTGTTGCTTGTGTACAGCGGTGTGACCGATGGTGTAGTCGGTGCCGTGGTGTCGACCAGCAGCTCACCAGAGCTTGGATCGCTACTGACATTGAGTGCCAGATCAGTCAGCGAGGCGGTAACATCGTAGGAACCTTCTGGTATTGGATCTGATGCGGGTATGGCGAGCGTCCAGGTACCGTCGCCGTTGTCAGTGAGGTTGCCATCGCCTTCAATGTAGGTGATGCCATTGACCGTGACCGACAGGGTTTCTCCCGGTGCGGGTGTTGCGGTGCCCTTGAGGATCGGGGTGGTGTTGTTGGTTGTCAGGCTCGTGACACCCGGCGCTGAGGGGGCCATGGTATCCACGAGAAGATCATCAACACCCGGATCGGTGCTGCTGTTGCCAGCGACATCCGTAACCCGTGCGATGACCTGATAAAGACTATCTGCTAGGGCATCGCCCGCCGGGATGGTCAGCGACCAAGTGCCATCCGCGTTGTCAACAAGATCGCCGTCACCCGCGGTGTAGATGATGCCGTTGACCTCGACGATCAGTGTTTCACCTGCTCCTGGTGTTGCCGTCCCCTCGATCAGAGGTGTGCCGTTAGCCGTCGCCTGGCTGGTGACACCCGGGGCAATGGGAGCGGTGACATCGATGATGAGTTCGCCTGCCGTGGTGTCGCTTGATGCGTTTCCAGCGGCATCGGTCACGGTGGCCGTGACGTCGTAGCTGCCCTCGGCAAGCGAGACCGGTAGCGTGAGATCCCAGGTGCCGTCACCGTTGTCTACAAGGCTGCCGTCGCCGGCGCTGTAGGTCGTTCCATCAATGGTGACCGTCAGTGTCTCCCCAGCGCCGACCGCCGCTGTACCCGACACGACAGGAGACGGATTGTTGGTCGTTTGTGCAGTCACACTCGGGACTGCAGGTGCCGTGGTATCGATGATCAGCTCGTCGAGGGTAGCGTCATTCGTCACGTTGCCCGCGATATCGGTGATGGTGGCAACGACCTCGAAGGTTCCCTCTGACAGGGGCGTGGGAACGGTGAGTGCCCAGGTGCCATCGCCGTTGTCAACGAGGTCACCATCACCGGCGGTATAGGTCACACCATCAACCGTGACGGTGAGCGTCTCTCCTGCAGCTACCGTTGCCGTGCCAACGATCACGGGTGTCGTGTCGCTGGTGTACAAGGCGGTGACGGTCGGCGCTACAGGCGGTGTGATATCGACGATGAGCTCGTCGAGGGTGGTGTCGGTACTGGTGTTGCCCGCGGCGTCTGTCACGGTTGCGGTGACCTCGAAGGTCCCTTCCGCAACTGCTGTTGGCAAGGTCAATGCCCAGGTGCCGTCACCATTGTCGATCAGGTGCCCGTCGCCTGCGGTGTAGGTGATGCCGTCGAGCACAACCGTGAGAACCTCACCTGGGGCAACGGTTGCCGCGCCAACGATGAGGGGGGTGGTGTCGTTCGTGGTTTGCGACGTGACGGTGGGTACCGGTGGGGGCGTCGTGTCGATGATGAGCTCATCACTCTCGACGTCTGCGCTCGTATTGCCCGCCGCGTCGGTTACCGTCGCCGTGACGTCAAAGGTGTCTTCCGGCAGTGAGGTCGGGACAGTGAGCGCCCACGTGCCATCGCCGTTGTCAACGAGGTGTCCGTCGCCTGCGGTATACGTAACACCATCAACCGTCACCGTCAGTGTGTCACCGGGACCGACCGTTGCGGTGCCAGTAATCACCGGCAGGTTGTTGCTCGTGGTTTGCGAGCTGACCGTTGGCGTTGCGGGTGCCTGCGTATCGACCGTGAGTTCACCTGTGGTGATGTCGTCGGAGGCGTTGCCAGCGGCGTCCGTGACGGTTGCGGTCACAGCGTAGACATTGTCGGCCAGTGCGTTGCCAGGCGGAACGGTCAGATCCCACGTGCCGTCGCCGTTGTCGATCAGACGGCTGTCGCCCACGGTGTAAGTGACACCATTGACTGCTACGGTGAGGACGTCATCGGGGGTGACGATGGCCGTACCCGAGACCGTCGGAGTCGTATCGTTGGTGATAAGCGCTGCCACGGTGGGCACGGGTGGCGGTGTGACATCTATGACCAACTCGCCAGAGCTGCCATCGCTGGAGGCGTTAGCGGCAGCATCTGTCACCGTAGCCGCAACGTCGAAGGTGGCTTCGGCCAGTGCAGTGGGAATCGAGAGATCCCAGGTTCCATCGCCGTTGTCTACAAGATTGCCATCGCCGCTGGTGTAGCTCACGCCGTCAACCGTGACCACGAGAGTTTCGCCGGCGGCGGCAGTCGCCGTACCGGAGATGATCGGTGTAGTGTCCGACGTGATCAGGTTGGTGACGGTCGGCGTTACCGGCGCGACAGTGTCGACCGTCAGCTCGAAGGCGGTGAGATCGCCTGCGGTGTTTGCCGCGGCGTCGGTAATGGTCGCCCTGACCTCGTAGTTGCCGTCGACGAGCGCCTCACCCGCAGGGATATCGAGGTCCCAGGTGCCGTCGCCGTTGTCGGTCAGGTTGCCGTCGCCTGCCGTGTAGCTGATGCCGTTGACACGGACGGTCAGGGTTTCACCGGCAGCGACAACGGCGGTGCCGGAGACTGTCGGTGTCGTGTCGCTGGTGGTGAGTGCCGTGACAGTGGGTATCACCGGTGCGATCGTGTCTACGGTCAGCTCATCCGATGTGGCCTCGGTTGACCTGTTGCCGGCACTGTCGGTCACCGTGGCGGTCACGTCGTAGACGCCGTCCGCTATCGCGGCCCCCGCCGGGATGTTCAAATCCCACGTGCCATCACCGTTGTTCACGAGGTAACCGTCACCCACAGTGTATGCAATGCCGTTGACCGTAACCGTCAGCGTATCGCCCGCATCCACGGTGGCCGTGCCGGAGATGACGGGTGTCGTGTCACTGGTGACGAGTGCTGTAACGGCGGGCGGGGTCGGAGGTACTGTGTCAACGATCAGCTCGAGCACGGTGGCATCGTCGGTGGCGTTGCCCGCGGTGTCCGTGACCGTTGCGGTGACATCGTACGTGCCGTCAGCAACAGCATTGCCGGAAGGAATCGTGAGTTCCCAGGTGCCGTCTCCATTGTCGGCGAGGTTGCCGTCGCCGGCGGTGTAGGTCACCGTGTCCACGGTCACGGTCAGAGTTTCACCGGTGCCGATGGTCGCGGTGCCTGTGATCAACGGTGTGTCGTCGTTGGTAGTCTGCGACACGACCGTTGGTGTCAACGGCGGGGTCGTGTCGATGATCAGTTCAGTGCTGGTGCTATCGAGCACCGTGTTTCCAGCAGCATCAGTGACAGAGGTGTTCACGTTGTAGCTGCCTTCGACCAGCGGTGTCGGGATCACGAGGTCCCAGCTGCCATCGCCATTGTCGACAAGACTGCCATCGCCCGCGGTATAGGTCGTTCCTCCGACGGCGACGCTGAGCGTTTCGCCCGGACCGACTGTGGCCGTACCTGAAATGGTGGGTGTGGTATTGAACGTGGTTTGCGTCACCACCGTGGGTGTTACCGGAGGTGTGTTGTCGATGATCAGCTCATCGGAACTGATATCCGTGCTGTCATTGCCGGCTACGTCCGTGATGATCGCGGTCACCTCGTAGGTGTCCTCCGGCAACGGCGTCGGTACGGACAGATCCCAGCTACCATCGCCGTTGTCGACCAGATTGCCGCCGCCAGCGGCGTAGCTCGTGCCGTCCACGGTCACACTCAGAAGGTCACCGGGTGCAAGGCTGGCGCCGCCCGATAGTGTCGGCAGGTTGTTGTTGGTAACCAGCGACGTCACCGTCGGCACAGTCGGAGGTGTGAGGTCGACGATCAATTCATCGACGCTGCCGTCATTGGTGGCATTGCCCGCAGCATCAGTGATCTTGACGCTGACGTCATAGGTGTCTTCTGCCAACGGCGCTGATACGGTAAGCGCCCACGTACCATCGCCATTGTCGACAAGATAGCCGTCTCCAGCGGTGTAGTTGATGCCGTCTATCGTGGCGGTCAGTACTTCGCCGAACCCGGTGACGGCCGTGCCGGTCACGGTCGGTGTGGTCAGCTTGGTAACGAGCGGGTTGACCGTGGGCGCTGTGGGCGCGGTGAGGTCTATCAGTAGTTCACTGGAGCTCGGATCCGAGCTGGTATTACCGGCAAGGTCGGTCAGTGTGGCCGTAACGTCGTACAGACCCTCGGCGAGCACGTTAGCCGCCGGGATGACAAGCGTCCATGTGCCATCGCCATTGTCGACCAGATTGCCGTCACCTTCGACATGGACAACACCATTGACGGTGACCGACAGGGTCTCACCGGGTCCCGGGCTTACCGTGCCTTCGAGTGTCGGGGTCGTGATGTTGGTCGTCAGGCTCGTGACCCCCGGGGTGCTGGGAGCCGTGAGATCAACCAGCAGATCATCGACGCCTGGATCGGTACTCAGATTACCCACAGCATCGGTCACGCGGGCAACCACCTGATACACGTTTTCCGGCAGCGCGTTCGATACTGGAATGGTCAGCGCCCAGGTGCCGTCACCGTTGTCGACAAGATCGCCGTCTCCGGCGGTGTACAGCACACCATTTACCTCGACGGTCAGGGCGTCGCCAGCCATGAGAGTCGCTGTGCCTTCGATCACTGGTGTCGGGTTGGCAGTGGTCTGGCTGGTAACGCCAGGTGCCAGGGGAGCTGTGAGATCGATATACAGCTCACCCGCGGTGGTATCGCTGGTGGCGTTGCCGGCGCTGTCGGTCACGGTTGCAGTAACGTCGAACGTACCTTCACTCATCGCCACCGGCAACGTCAGATCCCAGGTGCCATCGCCGTTGTCGGTAAGGTTGCCGTCGCCAGCGGTATATGTGACGCCGTCAATGGTAACGCTCAGGGTTTCGTTGGCAGCGACGGTTGCCGTACCCGAGATCGTCGGTGTTGGATTGTTGGTGCTCTGTGACACCACAGTTGGTGTCGCTGGCGCCACGTTGTCGACCGTTAGTTCAAGGTTCGTGGTGTCGCTGCTGCTGTTGCCTGCGGGATCAGTCACCGTGACTGCGACGTCATAGATGCCATCTGCCATCGCATTCGCGTTCGGGATGGCGATCTCCCACGTGCCGTCGCCGTTGTCTACAAGATCACCATCGCCAGCGGTGTAGGTCACACCGTCTATGGTCACGGTCAGGACTTCTCCGGGGGCAACCGTCGCCATTCCTGTCACCAACGGCGTGGTGTCCGTGGTGCTCAGGGTGTTGACCGTTGGAATCACGGGGGCGGAGGTGTCAATGGTCAGTTCACCAGCGGTCGCGTCACTGGTCGTGTTGCCTGCGGCGTCGGTGACGCGTGCGGTCACGTCGTAGTTGCCATCCACCATCACCACCGGTAGGTCGAGCGTCCAGGTGCCGTCGCCGTTGTTGGTGAGGTTGCCGTCGCCAGCGGTATAGGTCGTGCCGTCGACGACGACCGTGAGTATCTCGCCGCTTGCGACGGTCGCGGTGCCCGATAGCGTTGGCGTGGTGTCACTGGTATACAGCGGCGTGACGGTCGGTTGTACCGGCGCAACCGTGTCGACCACCAGTTCGGAACGGGTGATATCGCTCGCGCTATTACCCGCGAGATCGGTGACGCTTGCCGTCACCTCGTAGTTGCCATCGGCAAGCGCGGTCGGGACGGTCAGGGTCCACGTACCATCGCCATTGTCGACAAGGTCGCCGTCGCCAGCAGTGTAGGTCACGCCGCTGACCGTGACCGTGAGGGTTTCCCCTGGGTTGACCGTCGCGGTGCCCGCGACTACCGGCATGTTGTCGCTGGTCGTCGATGAGGTAACCGTGGGAACTACCGGCACCGTGTTGTCGATGAGCAGTTCATTGCTGCTGGTATCGCTCGCGGCATTGCCTGCGACATCGGTAATCGTTGCGACAACCTCGTAGAGGTCTTCGGGATGCGAGCTTGGCAGGCTGAGGTCCCAGGTGCCATCGCCATTGTCAGCAAGATCCCCGTCGCCGGCGGTGTAGCTGACCCCATCGATCAGGACGGTGAGCACATCGCCGGGCGCCAGTGTTGCAGTTCCGGATACCACGGGCGTGTTGTTGTTGGTTGTCTGTGACGTGACGGTCGGCACGGCCGGTGGTGTCAGATCGATGATCAGCTCAGCATCGCTGGTATCGCT
>CALLMF010000009.1 GCA_938006335.1 uncultured Granulosicoccaceae bacterium
GGCGAGACCGGGGGCTCGAACAGAATCACGACTTCGCACCCATCATTGCCACACTCACCGTTGTCATTGCCACCGGAGGAACCGCCTGACGCGAGCCCTGCGAGAACACCAACCGCCAATGCCCCAAGCACCCAGTAAATCGTCCTGGATCTGGATGCTTCGGGTGCTTGCGCGTCGGCTGTCCGTTCGGCAGCAGGCGCTGCGGGACGATCCGGATTCACGATACGACGAACGAGTGGACTGAACACAAAGCCGCGCACGGTGCGATTACCACCGACGTCGCGCGCCTCTAGAAAATATTCGATAGCGCGCGCGTCGGCCGGAGAGGTGCTGACTTCCCCCACCCACGTCGACGACGTCGACACCCGATTCATCGCGACCCTCGCGTAGTTGCCTTCCCCGGCGTAACGCCAATGCAGAGTCACGCTGGCAAGCTCACGATCATCGACCACCTGCGCAAAGAACCTCTGCCGGAACGAGGCATCCGCTTCGCTGACGATCTCGTGTTCGATGAGCGGAGGCTCAAGATCGAGACCACCGGCGAAGCCCGACGGGCCCTGAGCCAGAGCGGCGGTGCCGCGACACAACTCCGCGAGCAGGAACAGCGTGGTCACGAGCAGCTTGATCCCACGGGAGCACACACCTGGCGTTGCCCGGCGTGGTCGAACCCGTTGGCTGGCGGTCAGATAGACGCTCACAATTACTCTGCGTGTCCGTGCGAGACGACAGCGGCACCAGCCGCGATCGCGGAAAACAGCCTCCCTTGTATAGTAACGTGCAGTCGGCCTCATTCGGCCCATGAACCACGGCGGGAATGTTGCGCTGGTTCAGACTCCCGCGCCCAGGACCTGCAGCAGCTCACAAGATGAACATCAGGAACCGTCAGATTCTCAAGGTCGTTGTCCCGCTCATTGTGGTCGGACTGGGCTATTTCGGCGTCAATCTGAACCAGTACGGCATCAATCTCGATAGCCTGCTCGGGGGCAGCGGTAGTAGCAACAGCAGCCACAGTTCCAGCGGTGGGCACGCACCAGCGGACTACGCCCAGTGGTCCTCGACCAATCCCGAAATCAATCTCTGGCACGTCTTCGAAGGCGAGATAAACCGCAGCGGCAAGCCGGTTGGCTACCACTCCCGCCCCGGCGGTCGAGACCCCGCCAATGCGCGGGTAAGCAACATTCGGGATTCAGCCAATCGCCTCGGGGTGTACACCGCGACCATCGAAATCCGGGACGGCGGTACGTGGAAGAGCAAGTTCTCCAGCTTCTTCCCCGATGACATGTCGCGGGACGATGTGATCGAGGCGGTACTCAACGCCTACAACAACAGCAGCAACCCGAGCGCCCAGCCCTTCGAAGGACCGTCCGGACACGGCTTCAGGATTCAGGGATATACCTCCAACCGAGGCGGTATCAATACCGCGTTTCCGATCTACGTGCGCAACCCCTGAGCTCCGCTCGCGTCGACTCTCTGACGCTTGACCCGGCACGTTTGTCGCTACCCTCCAGGGATGAAAAGTCCCCGTCACGACGCGCCCGCAAACCGCTCAGACTCCGCGCCCAGCGGACGCTCGACCTGGCTCGCGACAGCCCTGGTAACACTCGGGCTGTTGATCGGGGCCGCTGGCGGCATGCTGCTTACTGCCGGCACCGCGTCGGCCGATCACCCGCCACCGCTGTCGGACCTTGAAGATACGGCCGTTATCGGTGCGCCAGCAGCCGCTCAAGCAGCCACCGATTCGCAAGCACCCGCAGGCGAAGAAGATGCGAGTGCGGATCGCGAACAACCCGTGGACGAGGACGTCGCCGCCACGCTGACGCGTCTCGGGTACATCAATGGCGTCATCCAGCAACGCATTGCCGAGCGTAGCGAGCTAGGCGAACAGATTGAAGCGGCCAACGAACAGGACCGTGCAGATCTGCGCACCAAGGCAAGCGATCTGACCACCGAAATCAACGAGCTGCGGGCAACCCTGGAGAGCATTGCGACCGGAGGTGTCGATACGAGCCTGTTCGAAACGGACGACGCCGAAGAGAAAACAAAGGACTGGCGTGACGATGTGGCGCTGATCGCCGAGCCCGTCATCGCAAGTCTCAAGGACATCACTGAAACACCGCGCCGTATCAAGGAACTCAACGATACGATCGCACTGCGCGAGACCGAACTTGCCACGGCAGAACAAGCCTTGGCAGAACTCGCCCCCGAACTCGCTGCCGTGGAAGATGAAAGTCTCGCCGCGGTCCTGACGCAACTGGAAACGCGTTGGTCACGCCGGGCAGACGATGCCACGGCCACGATCGACATCGCACGCTTCCAGATCGCCAACCTGCGCGGTGACAAACCCGTCTGGCTGACCGCCTGGGATGCAGTCAAGGCGTTTGCCACGGGTCGTGGGCTCACCCTGCTGATGATTGCCGTCGCGGCGGTTCTCGTGTTCAAGGGCACGCGCTACGCGCTACGGGGTTATCGCAGCACATTGCTCGATCGCAGCCAACCCGATAGCCGCACACGCTATCGGCTTGCCGAATACAGCATGCACGCGTTTACCGGGCTGTTGATACTGGTGGCGATCTTTGTCGTCATCTATCAGCGTGGAGACGTGCTCCTGCTGGGTTTGATGATCCTGTTGTTCTTCGGCCTTGCGATGGGAATACGCCATGTGCTGCCCCGCTATGTCAGCGAAGCAAAATTGCTGCTGAACATCGGACCCATGCGCGAAGGAGAGCGCCTGATCTACCGGGACCTGCCGTGGCGGGTAGAGTCGGTGAACATGTACACCACACTTGTCAATCCCGAACTGAGCGGCCAGTTGCGTATCCCCTTGGCCACACTCGACGGCATACCGTCGCGCCCGGTCGGTGACGATCCGTGGTTCCCCACCTCCTGCGGTGACGTGGTACTGATCGACAACGATCCGTCGCAACTCGCCGAGGTGATCAATCAGAACCCCGACACGGTCACCGTGCTTGAACGCGGCGGGCAGACCCGCGTCATCCCCAGCAGCATCTTCTACACATCGGCGATGACCAATCTCACAAGGTCCGGCACCTTTGGCATCGAGCGACAGTTTGGTATCGACTACGACCAACAAGGCGACGCCCTCTCGAAGGTGCCGGAAACACTCGAATCGTCGATCAAGGCAGCCCTGTCAGCCACACGCTTCGCCGATTCGGTCAAGGATGTCACCGTGGAACTGGAAGCCGCTGGCGAGTCCTCGCTCGACTACTGGTGCTTCGTAACGATGGATGCCAGCGCAGCAAAGTCCTATCGACGCATCGAACGGCTCATGCAAAGCGCCTGCATCAAGGCCTGCACGGAACACCGCTGGAACATCCCGTTTCCGCACTTGTCGGTGGTATCGAAAGCGTCGACGCCCATCGGCAGCATCGGCACGGCCTGAGCGCTTCTACAGCAGGCTGCCCTGCTGCGGCACGGGCCAATCAGGCAAGGCTGAAAGATCCGGTACGCGTTGCCTTAGCCGCTGGTGAAAGTCTTCAGCAAAGGGCGGACAAAAACCGTTGTCAGGACAATGAACGGTCAGCAGCACATCTCTGCCAGCGGCCATCAGTTCCGCCACGTGATCCGCCCACCGATCCAGCCAGTGCGTGTTGATACTCGCCTGCGGGTGCAAGACCAGCCGCACCAGCACCGGCCCTGTTGGCAATGGCGTCAGCACCGGCAGGTCCGGCTTCTCATGCAGTGCGTTCACCACCGCCGGATGTGACGGGTCACCTGCGTACAAGGCACCACTGTCGAGGATCACGCGCCCGAAGTCATGATGCTGAAGCAGCGCATCCAACTCGGTATCGGTATTGAAGAACGCGGGGTGCCGCACTTCGACCACGCAGCGATAGCGTCGTGCCAGCGTGTCGAACAACGGACCCTTGAGGGACAGCTCGGAGGGCCCCACGCTCGCCGGGAACTGTACGAGCAGCGGCCCCAGTGAATCACCCAAAGGGGCGATCACATCCAGAAACGCATCCAGATCACGGGTCGAGGGCTTGCGCTCGTGAGTCACGCTTCGCGGCAGCTTGAAGCAGAATCGAAAGTCGCGGTCCGCGACCGACGCCTTCCATGAATCAACATTCGATGCGCTGGGCACACCGTAGAAACTGGTGTTTCCCTCAACCAGACCGAACACGCGGCTATAGCCTCGCAGTGCGGATTCCGCAGTGTCGAAGTAGCGCCCTTGCCATGCCGGAAAGGCCCAGGCTGGCAAGCCAAGTCGAAACGGCATGAGAGTGTTGTCAGTGGCCAGGGGCGTGACAGTGTAAGCCTACTCGGGAGCCACGCCGCCCCTCGCGCACGGCGAGGGTGTTGCGGCGGAGCTCCCGTTCGTCAGAACACTAGTGCCTGTTCTTGCGTTCCTGCAGTGTCAAGACACAGCGCGTCGCCACCAACGCACCGAACACCACCAGCAACCACAGCCCCAGAGAACCGCCCCCGCTGTTGGACGTTGTTGCTCTCGGCGCGGTGAAGCTGGGCGAGGAGCTGTCTTGCCGTGTGTTCGGCACCGATGTGTTGGCACGTGCGCTTCTAGCTGCACGCTCCTTGTCGACACGCGCTTCATTCGTGCGCTCGATACCTTCTGCCGCAAACACCTCATCACGCACAACCACGAGCGATGTGTAGGGTGTCACCAGCCCACTCTCCAGCGCAATGTCCGTGATCGCACGTTGCAACTCCGGCGTGTCTCCCACCACGTCCTGCTCTGCCTGCAAGGCACGGATATTGGCAAAGGCCACCAGCCGTTCCAACTCCGGGTACGTCGTGTCCTCGGCGGCGAAGGACAAACCCGATCGGTAGCGTTGACGCTCACCAGAGATGTCCACGTCGAGTGTCATCTCCGCCGTACCCGCACCTCGATAGCGACCACTCAACACCAGTTGCTCACCACGGTATACACGTCGAAACTTGGCGGGCTTCATGTCACGCACGTCAACCCCGTCGATCTTGATGTCGACATCGTGCATGGACTGGTGTGTCACCTTGGAGACAATCTGACGAACAAGACCCGCGAGGTCGTCCTCGTTGGAGACCTCGATGGCAAAGCCGTCGGAGTGTCGCGTCAAGCCCTCGAGCAGTGGACGATTGGCTTGATTGCCCATCACCGCAGTAAACAGCCGCACGTCATACGGCTCCAGCAGATCAAGAAACCGTGCCATTTTTCTCGGCCCGATATTCGCTACCCCGTCAGTCACCAGTATCACGGCACTCGTGCGGTCGTTATCGAGCGATCTGAGCGCCGTGGAAAGACCGTCGAAAAGATTGGTACCACCGTCTGAGCGCAGCGCACGAATACTCGCGAGCGCATCGCGAACGCTGTCTTGAGTCACATCCACAAAACCGGGCGTCAACGAACGCGCCTTGTCACTGAAGGTCACGATACGAAATCGATCACCGGACTTGAGCGCTTGTATCGTCTGGCTCACACCATCCGCCAACGCTCTGAACTTGCCGCTCATCGAGCCTGAGGTATCGAGTACGAACAGCCAGTCGCGCCCTTCGGTAATCGGCGCAAGATCGATTCCCGGCGTAATCGTGAGAAGAAAGCTACCTTCCGCAGCGCCTGGCTCGCGATAGCTCACCAGATCCACAGCGCCCGGCAGATCCTCAGCCAGTCTCCAGTAGACAATGATGTCCTTGTCCAATGCCCACGCGGCTGGTTGATTTCGCGTGGCGACCACAGGGTTCATCAATCGAGGTGCTGACTCGGTCAGCAGGTTCTCTGCCTGCAGAAACGCAGGGCCATGCGAATGGCCTCGCGCTGTCGCTGGCGAAGATGGCAAACGCTCGATGAGATCAGGGGTGATGACGCGCTCCTCATCGTTGATGTCTCGCAAAGCTGCATCGTCAAGCCCCTGACCGGTGCTGGCTCCGTGACCCGCGACCGAATCGATCAGCACCTCCCACTCTCCGTTACCCAGATCGTTCACCACCGCCTGACCGTTCGGAACACGCACAGCATCTACGGGGTATCCGGAACGGATGTGCATGCGAAACGAGAAGGCCGACTCCACCTGTTCGTTGCGGGACCAGAAGGCATCCCCTTCTTCATCGGTACCGCCATTTTCCAGAGGATAGGCGTAACGCCCGACCGAGTGATCGATAGCCGTTTCCTGCAGGTACACCAGGCGCACGCGAACGTCGCTGTTGGCGCGCACCGGATACACAACGATATCGAAGTTCCGGTACCCGTCCTGCTCAACGAGAGCCGACTCCCGTCCGGCCTGCTTCTCTGCTTCGTACAACTGGCGTGCGGCCTGCCGTTCAAGCACTTCGGCATGTACCGGCTGACCATCGATCCAGTAGGTGAATTCCCCCACTGCTGCACCACGCGGAATCGGGAATCGGTACATCGCCTCCAGATCCTGCGCGTGTGGGTTGCTGAAACGCTGCTCCACACTGGTCACACTGAAGCCGCTCTCCACGACCACTTCGACGTGCTGCTCTTCAAGTGTGAGCGTGCTACCCCCGGTGGTGGGAGTCATGAGGCCTGCGGCCTGAGCAGCCGTTGGAGCCGCCGCCGTACCCAGCAGTAGCAAGCTGAAAATGGCCGTAACCCATCGGCGTGAAAATCGTGACTTCATGAGGTCTCTCCTGTTCGTTGACTGGCGGCACCAGACCCGGTGCAGCACGAGAGGAGAGTGACCAAGCGCGACGAACACCGGTGCCGGCGGCCGCCTACCAGACGCCGGGACTACGCTCGTGAGACCTCGGGTATCAGCTCGGTATACTCGTCAATGTGAAAACATCGACATCGCCGCTTTCCATAGCGCTGGTAGCCGCTCAGTTCGCACTGATCGCGGTACTGATAAGCCCGGCACGTACGCTGCTGCCAACAGAGCTTTCGGATACGCCTGCCACGCTACTTCTACTGGCCAGCGTGGTACTCGCAGTGTGGGCCCTGATATCGATGCGTGCCGGTACGTTCACGGTCGTGCCGGAACCACGCAGTACAGCGCAACTGGTGACGCGCGGGCCCTACGCGCGCGTCCGCCATCCGATGTACACGGCCGTACTGTTGGGAGCGCTGGGAGCCGCCTTGATGCGCAACAGCGCAATCGACTGGATTGCCTGCGTGCTGCTGGTCGTGGTGCTGTTGCTCAAGATCAACCGGGAGGAGCAATTGCTGATGACACGCTACCCCGAGTATGTTGACTACCGGTCGCGCACCGCAGCGCTGGTTCCCGGTTGCTATTGATGAACGAGGCAGCACGAGATCGCTGTCTGGAGCGGCTCCTGTCGCCGATCGGATTCACCCACTTCGTCGAGCAGTACTGGGAGCGGGAAGTCCTGCACATCAATCGGGACGATCCAGATCGCTATGCATCATTGCTATCAGCCGGTGATATCGAAACCCTGCTGTCTACCCAACGCCTTGAGCTTTCAGATGTACAACTCTCGGCCGGCGCCGCATCACCACCGCCGAGTGACTACCTCGATGCCAACGGACATGTCGTGACACGCCGTCTGCTGGATGGCCATCGCAAAGGTGCGACGCTGGTGTTGTCACAAGCGCAACGTCGCATCCCCTCACTCGCCGACTTCTGTCGCGACATTCACGCAGGCCTTGCCATGCGTTGCCAGACCAATGCCTATCTGTCGCCTGCCGGGCAGCAAGGGTTTCAACCGCATTATGACAGTCACGATGTGTTCATCCTTCAGGTGCAGGGGCGCAAGGTGTTCAACTTCTACGGTGGCGGGCCCGAGCTGCCTGCCAATCATCACCGCTTCGATGCCGCGCTACATCGTGCGGGCGATCTTCAAAGCGCTGTTGAACTGACGGCAGGCGACGCGCTGTACATTCCACGTGGCGTCATGCACGACGCAGCAGCCGATCGCGCGAGCCCCTCCTTGCACATCACCCTCGGACTCTTCCCGCTCACGCTCATGGACGTACTCCAGGACCTCCTCGCTCGGGCCGAGACCAACGATGCCGACTTTCGGCGCTCGATACCGGGAGCGTTTGACATGGGCCGAGATCAAGACGTGCAACAGCGCCTGAGCCAATGCATGGCGGCTGCGACCTCCACGCCGCAAGTAGCGTCGAGCCTCGCCCTGCTTCGCAACGACCTGGCAGCGGATGCACCGCCAGATGTTCGTCACATACTGAACACGACTGGCGATGCTGTGGACACATCGCCCGGCCAGACGATCGTTGCAAGCCTCGAGCAATGGCACGACATCGAGGAAACCGACGGGCGCGTCGTCGTACGTACCGCCGGAGCCGCACTGAGCTTCAACGGGGAACACGTGCAGATCATCAGGCGCCTCGCCTCCGGAGCGGCCGTCGGTCTACCGAGTGACGGCAGCGATAGCGACCCAAGCGCCATGATCGATACGCTTGCGCAGTACGGGCTGATTCGGACTGTCGATCCTCCTTCGTAAGTTGACGCGCTTTAACGCATGACGTAGCGTCAAGTGGGTCTAGGTCTTGTTATTGGAGTCTTGAGCACATGAGTGAAAAAGACGACGTTCTCGTACACGATGGCGCAACGCGCCGCGGCTTCTTGCGCACGGGCACTGCAGTGGCCATCGCGGGCATTGCCGCAGCCAGCACCAGTACCGGTGCACTCGCAGCAGACTGCGACCGCAATTCGCGATCAGCGTCGGCCAAGCAGGCAGCTGCAGGCTCCGACAGCGATGAGGGTGCCAGCGCCGACGCCGCCGGTTGCGGACGCAAGCCGACGATCTCCCAGGCTCCCGCCGAAGGGAATACAGATGTAACAGTAAAGACCGTACGCGGCTAGAGAACAGACTTACGCCAGCGCGTGCATGCGCTGGCGAAGCACCTCGATGTGCTCAGGCCCGGTCTCGCAACAACCTCCGATGATGCTTGCGCCCATCGCCTGCCAGTCGGCCGCGAAGTCTGCATAGGCCTCCGGGCCAAGGTCGTTGCGTGCGGCTAGCCCATCGACAGTACCGCCCGCTTTCAGATCGCTCGCACACTTGAACGCATTGGCGTAGACGCCGGTCTTCAGCGGCGATGATTGCATGACCTGGAGTGCGGCGCCGCACGCTTCCGGCCTACTGCAGTTGACCATCAAGGCATCAACACCCAGAGCGCCAATCTGCTCAACCGCATCGCAAACCGATTCCCCGCTGCGTAATCGCGGATCATCCACCGCGGCCTTATCGTCCACCGTAAACGCCACCCACACCGGAAGCCCGCTCTCGAGCGCTGCCGTAGCCGCATGGTGCGCCTCGGCAATCGAGCCCATGGTCTCGCACAACATCAGATCGCAGCGCGTCGCCTGAGCCTCCACGATGCGCCGATAGCTCGCCAACGCTTGTGCCGTTGCCGGCGCAAGATCCGTATGGTAGCTCGCGACCAGTGGCGGCAAGCTTGCAGCGATTTTCACACCCTCTCGTCCTGCCTGCTCGCGCGCTCGTTCGGCGCACTCGGTCGCAGCGGATTGCAAGGACAGGAAAGAATCAGCGATGTGGTCTCGTTCCAGACGCTCCGGCGTCGCCGAATAGCTTGCAAGCGTGATTACATCTGCGCCTGCGGCTATGTAGGCGGCATGCAGGTCCGTCACGATTTCCGGTTCATGCAACAACACTTCCGTTGACCACAAGGGCGTGACCGGGCGAAAGCTGCGCTTGACCAGCTCCTGGCCCATGCCGCCATCAAGAATTACCGTGTTCAACGCTAGGGTGTGCCTAAAGGTGTTTCGTAGATCGAGGCCAGCAAGGCTCGCATATCCCCCATCGGAATCGCAGCCAACGCCTCTCCGGGAATTGCGCCATCGCTGAAGGAGGCATCAGGCAGGCGGTCGAGCAATTCGGGCTCGCGAGCAATGATGTGCACCGGCACATGTGCGTTGGGTGCCCAGCCGGCGATGACACTGGCGGGCTGATGATCACCGATGATGACAAACAAGGCATCGTCGGCATAGAGCGCAAGGTATTCCGCGAGACGCTGCATCAACCGATCAAGGGAGCGCGAGTAGTTTGCCCGCACCGGCTCTGGCGTCGCCCAGGAAATCGGGCCACCGTCACGATAGCTCCCATCGAATACGCTGCCATCACCCACGGCTTCCCACGGTACGGGCAAGGGCAACGGTCCCCAGGGTGCATGGGAGTCAAGCAGGCCGATCATGCCGGCAACGGGTTTTTCCTCAACGTCTCTGACCTGATCTTCAAAGGCGGTCAAGGTGTACTGGTCAGGCATGGTGACGTAGCCGAAGTCCTTGCCACGATAGCTCAGCGCATCACGGTTCAGGAAGGTGTCCACGTCGTACCAGGCACCCTCGACCCACGGCTTGCTGACAACCGGCAATGCGACCACGCTGGTCCATCCGGCATCACGCAACAGACTGTAGAGCGGCACGCGGTCAGAAGACAGCAAGCGATCAAACCGTGCCTGGCTGGTCAGCATCAGGCCGGAGGCATAGCTCGCCTGTGCAAGCCAGCTGCGCCCACCACGGATCGGCGAGTCGACCCAGCCGCTGCGGATACCCAGACCGGCATCGCGCAACACGTTCTCCACCTCACCGAGGCGCTCATGCGCGGTGTCGCGGAACCGCTCGTGATCCAGCCAGCTGCGACCATAGGACTCGACAAACAAGGTCACGACATCGCGCCCCTGCAATGCCTCGAAGCGCGGACCTGCGGGAGTATTCTCGAACACCGGATCGTCCGCCAGCTCACGCGAAAACGCGAGCTGATCACCAATGCGCCAACGCACCCGCTCGAAGCGCTTCGTGAAATCCTGCACGGTGTCCAGACGAGGTCCGGTCGCGCTGGCACCCGATACGCCGTACCAGGCGAACCCCACGACCGTGACAATCACAGCGATGATCAGCATCCGCTGACGCTCCTTCCACGCCATTGCCTGCAGGCTTGCGAGCCCCGCGTTCAGTGCATAGAACATCGACACCGCAAGCAGCAGGACGATGCACACCACCAGCGCCGCCTCCAGCCGACCCACGCTCTGGGACGCCAAGGTCCAGCCCTGAGCCATCAGGTGAAACTCGGCCAGGGGATCAAAATCACGCCCGAAGGCCAACCGCGACCCCATGTCGGCAAAGCGCAGGAACACGAGTACTGCGAGCAGCGCGATCAACACGCGCCGACACCATCGCCCGATGCCTCGCGGCAGTGCCAGCAGCACACCAAGCACCACGGGCAGCTCGAGCGGCCAGGCCAACAGCCGGCTGATCGTGAGATCTGCCGGATGACCGGGAAATCGCATCACGGCAAACAGCAGCAATACGGTCGCCATGACCAGGCCGACTCGCCGTGCGCGCGACGGGAGCGGGAAGTGGCTACCGTCGGATGTACGTGTGAGGGTGTGAATGAGGGGCTTTTTCCAGGAGCGAACGTGAGGGCGCCGGAACAAGACCGCCAGGCTGCCAGCATCAGACGTGACGCCGCGCGCGAGCGCGCGTGACCCCTCTCTGATCCTTGATGGAATCGTGAGTTCCACCGTCGTGAGACACGACGCATCCTGCGACCACTACGTGGCAGCGGCCGGAGTGTCAGTCAATGCACGGCCGAGGTCAAGAAGGCTCGGGAATACTCCCGCAACGCATCACAGATCGACGCTTCCGGACAGGATCTGCGTGGCCTCGTGGCAGACCACCTGCCGGCCCTCCAGATTCGACACTGCTGGGACCTCGACTCTGCACCGCTCAGTCGCCAGGGCGCACCTGGGGTGGTAGTGACATCCACTGGGCGGATTGATCGGGTCAGGAATCTCACCGCCGTCCGTCTGATGTTCCCGGCCAAATCCGTCGATACGCGGTGCGGCATCCAGCAGCATGCGGGTGTAGGGGTGACACGGCGCTTCGAACAGGGCATCCCGGGTCGCAGTCTCGACGAGACGGCCGAGGTACAGCACACCGACCTGATCGGCCATGTAACGCACCACTGACAAGTCGTGGGAGATGAACAGATACGTCAAACCCAGTTCCGATTGCAGGTCCCGCATCAGATTGAGCACCTGGGCTTGCACGGACACATCAAGCGCCGAGGTCGGCTCGTCACACACGATGAACTCAGGCCGAGAGGCCAAGGCGCGCGCTATCCCGATACGCTGGCGTTGCCCGCCTGAAAACTGATGCGGAAACTTCGTGGCATCGGACGCGGCAAGGCCTACCTGATCGAGTAACTCGGCAACGCGGCGCGCACGCGCGCCGGCATCCGGCTCCAGGCCAAAGACCTCGATGGGTTCACTGATGATGTCCCCTACCCGCCATCGCGGATTCAGGCTTGCGTAGGGATCCTGAAAGATCATCTGCACACGACGCCTCAGCGCATCGCTCGCAGCGGTCGCTGTCGCCGAGAGATCCGAGCCATCCACCAGCACCTGCCCGGCCGTCGGCTTCAGCAGACCCAGTACCAGCTTTGCGATGGTGCTCTTGCCGGAACCAGACTCACCCACCAGAGCGTAGGTACTCCCCCTGGCAATCGAGAAGCTCACATCGTCGACCGCAGTAAGAATTCGACGCGGCTCACGCTGCAGCAGACGATTCAGCCATGGACTCGAGACATCGAAGCGTCGCGTCAGTCCGCTGACTTCCACCATGATGTCAGTCATGACGTGCCTGCTGTGGTTGCGATGCGACCCAACACCAGACATCACTGTCGTTGATGGTTTCTCGCGGGGGTCTCTTTTGCTTACAGTCAGGCACTGCACGATCACATCGAGGGTGGAAGGCACAGCCGGCAGGAATCGACAACAAACCAGGCATGGCCCCCGGTATCTGAACAAGACCCTCGGCCACATCGGAAGCCGGGTTGGGCGTCGAGGCCATCAAGCCGCGCGTATAGGGGTGAGCGGCGTTGACCAGCACCGAAGGCGTCGGTCCGATCTCGGCGACACGCCCGGCATACATCACGGCAACGCGGTCCGTGGTTTCAGCGATTACGCCCATATCGTGCGTGATCATCATGACGCCGGTACCGCGCTCCAGACACAAGCGTTTGAGCAAGGTCAACACCTGTGCTTGTACCGATACATCAAGCGCTGTGGTCGGCTCGTCGGCGATGACCAGTACCGGCTCACCGATCAGCGCCAGCGCGATCACGACACGCTGACGCATCCCCCCGGAGAATTCATGCGGATACGCATCCAGCCGCTCGGCCGCCGCGGGAATACCGACTTCCTGCAAGGCGAGTAGCGCGCGGTCGCGGGACTCGGCGCGGCTGATGTCCAGATGCTGGCGGGCCGTCTCCGCGAGCTGATCCCCGATACGTTGCAAGGGATTGAGGCTGGTCGACGGGTCCTGGAACACGGTACCGATCTCGCCGCCACGAACCCGCCGAAGATCATCCCCGGTCAGGTTATCGATGCGCTTGCCAGCAAGACGCACGCTACCACTCGCTATGCGCGCAGGGCGCTCGAGCAAACCGATGATGGCAGCTCCGGTGATGGACTTGCCAGCACCGGACTCGCCGACCACACCGAGAATCTCGCCCGCGTTCAACTCGAAGCTGACGCCGTCGACCGGCCTCAACAGGCCTCGGCGCGTGGGTATCTCGACGACAAGATCCTCGACGGCAAGCAAGGGCTCATCGTGCGACGACGATGGACGACTGACTGGCTGAACGCCGGTCGCGCTTGCAGACGAAGCGTTGGGGATACTCATTGCAACTTCGGATTCAGCGCATCGCGCAGCCAGTCACCCAACAGGTTGACCGACAGCGCCAGGGCCAGCAAGGTCATCGACGGAAACAACAGGATCCACCACTCACCAGAGAACAGATAGTCCTGTCCGATACTGATGAGCGTGCCAAGCGATGGCCGCGTCGGTGGTGCACCGACACCCAGAAACGACAAGGTTGCCTCGGTGATGATGGCAAGCGCCAGATAGATGGTCGCGATGACCGATACCGGTCCCATCACGTTCGGCAACAGATGCCTGAACAGAATCTGCCGCGGCTTGCGGCCGATGAGTCGTGCGGCTTGTACGTAGTCCTTCTTGGACTCCACCATGGCCGAGCCCCGCACGGTGCGCGCAAACTGCACCCACTCGGACAGACCGATCGAGAGTATGAGTACCCACACCGCCATCTGGTCACGGTACTCCGCAGGAATCAGCCCACGCGCTATACCAAAGATCAACAAGGCGACCATGATCGATGGGAAGGTGAGCTGGATATCGGCAACGCGCATGATCAGTGCGTCCACCCAACCGCCGACGTAACCGGCAATCAAACCCAAGGTCACGCCCAGGACCGCCGCAAAGGCAACCGCCGACAGACCGATGAACAACGAGAGACGCATGCCGTACAAGATGGTCGAGAAGACGTCACGGCCCTGATCATCCGTACCGAGCCAGTACACCGAGCCAGAGCCCATGCCTTCACCCATGGGCGGAGTGAAGCCATCCATCAGATTGAGCGATGCCGGATCGAACGGTGTGTAGGGAGCGATCCACGGTGCGAACAACGCAGCGAGGATCAACGCAAGGAAAACGAAGGCGGCGATCATGGCGACCGGCGAGTGCCGGAACGACCACGCAATATCACTCTCCCAGACACCGCGAAGACGCGAGCTGATACTCGGCTTGAGTGTGGGTTGCACGCTACTCATTGCAAACGCAGGCGCGGATCGACGACGGCATACAACAGGTCAACCACCAGATTGATGCTGACAAAGAGCACGCCTACCAACAACAAGTAAGCAGCCATCACGGGGATATCGACGAACTGGATCGAGTTGATGAAAAGCAAGCCCACACCCGGCCACTGAAACACGGTCTCTGTGACGATCGCAAAGGCGGCGATCTGCCCGACTTGCAGACCGATGATGGTGATGACCGGCACCAGCGTGTTCTTCAATGCGTGCTTGAAGTGCACGGTCTTGTCAGGCAATCCACGCGCACGCGCAAACCGGATGTAGTCGGTGCGCAGCACCTCAAGCATCTCCGAGCGCACCAAGCGCATCACCAGCGTCATCTGATACAGACCCAGCGTGATCGCTGGCAATACGAGGGACTTCAAGCCGGATACCGTGACCAGACTGGATTGCCAACCGAACAAGGTGCCGGTTTCGCCCCGACCAAACGAGGGCAACCACCCCAACTCGACGGCAAAGATCCAGATCAGCAGCACACCGATCAGGAAGGTCGGTAGCGATACGCCGACCAGCGTGGCGGACATCACGATGTTGGCAACGATACCGTTACGCCGGATGGCGACAAACACGCCGAGCACAATCCCGAACACCACGGCAATCACCGCACTGACAAACGCAAGCTCCAGCGTTGCCGGCAGGCGCTGGACGATCATCTCCGACACCGGGAGTCCGTTGCGATAGGACACCCCGAACTCACCCTGCGCCGCGTTACCGATGAACTTCAGGTACTGGATCGGTACCGGATCATTCAGGCCCAGACGCTCCGCCAAGGCCGCACGGTCCAGCCGTGTTGCCTCCTGACCCAGCATGTTCTCGATCGGATTGCCCATGAACCGGAACATCGCAAAGGCGACGAATCCGACCACGGCCAGCACCAGCACACCCTGCAACACACGGCGGATGATGTAGGCGATCACGCGCGCACCCTAGAGTGCGCGCCTGTCGTCATGCACGTGCTTACTTCGAGTAGCTCAGAAACTTGAAGTGAGGCTGGTCTTCCGGCTGCACCGGAAAGTCGATGCCATCGCTCATGCCCCAGTTGAGTACCTGGTTGTGAACCGGCAGGTAGAGCACGTCCGACTGCACCTGCTCCCAGATCTCGTTGATGGTGCCGTTACGCACGTCGGCATCCGTTTCCGATGCCAGCGATACGATTTTTTCATCCACGTCCGTGTTGGAGTAACCGGTGCCGTTCCAGGTACCGCGCTCATCGGAAGAGCTGTGCACCAGGAAGTTGAAGACGTACTCCGAATCGAAAGTTGGTACGCCCCAGCCCAACATGTAGAAGTCGGTGGTGCGGTTCTGGATCAACGGAAAGTGTTGCGCCTTCGGCTTGGCATCCAGATTGACCGTGATACCCGCCCTGCCGAGCATGCCGACCACTGCCTGGCAGATCGCTTCGTCGTTGATGTAGCGATCGTTCGGGCAATCGAGCTGGATGGTGAAGCCATCGGGATAGCCGGCCGCTGCGATCATCTCCTTGGCCATCGCCGCATCACCTTCAGGCGTTGCGTCCAGTGCCTCGGTCCACCCATTGACGAACGGAGGCATGATGACGCCAGTTGGGTCCGACTGATCGCGCATTACCACGCGCTTGATCGCTTCTCGGTCAATCGCCATGTTCATCGCCTGGCGTACTTCCAACTTGGCAAAGGGGTTCTCGCCGTCGATGTTGTCGTTCTCGAGATCGTCTGCGCCCTGATTCATACCAAAGAAGATCACGCGGTTCTGCGCGGCGGTTGCCACCATCAGACCGTCGGCCTGTGCCACCCGGTCAAGATCCTGGACCGGCACGTCCTGAATGAAATCCACTTCGCCCGACAACAGTGCGGCCACGCGGGTCGCGGCGGACTGGATGGGGGTATAGACAAGCTCGGTGATCTCCATCGGGAAATCGTCCTTGCCCCAGTAATCCGGATTGGCCGTGAGTACGGTTCGCTCGTCGACGACGCGGGACTCGAGCACAAACGCGCCGGTGCCGTTGGTGTTCTTTGCCACGTAGTTGTCGCCGCCATTGGCGATGTCCTGAGGTTCTGCCGAGTCGTTCTCGAGCGTCCAGCCCTCATCCATCACGAACAGATTGGTGAGGTTGGCCGGCAGCAGAGGATTGGGACCCTCGGTCACGATCTCCACGGTGAGGTCGTCGACCTTGCGGATTTCCGCAACCGATGCGAGCAGCTCCTTCATCGCGGATGTCGGCATCTTCGCCCGCTGGAATGAAAACACCACATCGTCCGCAGTCAGCTCCTGACCGCCGTGGAAGGTGACGCCTTCACGCAGGTTGAAACGCCATACGGTCGGGTCGTCGGTCACCGCCCAGTCGGTTGCGAGTGCCGGAATGATCTCGCCGCTCATGTCGCGTTGCAGCAGCCCTTCGTACATCTGGTGGGCGAGCGTATGGGTCGGCCCCTCGTTTTGCGCATGAGGGTCCAGGGTGAGCGAGTCGCCCGCCCGCGCCCAGCGCAGCGTTTCGGCGTGGGCAACACTGCCCACGGTCAGGGCGGCAACAGCCGCTGCAACAAGGGTGCGCTTCATGTTCATCTCCAGGGTTGGTCGTTCGGGCATGCTGCCCACGCCCAGAGGGTGCCAGCGAGTCCTGGCGCTGGCAAGTGTTTCACGCTATCGCGAAAAAACGAGGCAGCGATGAGACCCTATTCTGATCGGCCAGCGTACCGCCCTCACGTGCCCGTGTGCGCAGTCGCCATACAAGGTATCTTTTCGCCATCCCAATCGTTTGAAGTCCATGGCCATGCAAGAAGTTTCGAACTGGTTCATCTTTTGCCTCGTCGGCGCCGTGTTCGCGCTGATCATCATGCCGGCGACCGCCAGTGTGGGTTTTGGCTTGTTTCTGATCAACGCCATCGCGCTTGCCTGCTGCGCGGCTCCGATCGTCGCTGGAATCTCGGACGACACGGACCGGGCGGCCGACGGCGGGCAGATGGAGGCCTGACACCGAGCCCCACTGACGGCGCGAGGTTCAGGTCTCCGCCGCTGCTTCCTCGCGGGCACGTTGCTTCAGTTCGCGCCGGATGACCTTGCCGGTCACGGTCATTGGCAGTGCATCCAGAAACGCTATCTCCCGCGGGTAGCTATAGGTGGCGAGCCTGTCCTTCACCCATTGTTGTAGCTCCTGCTCATCAGCCACACCGTCCGGCTTGAGTACGACATAGGCCTTGACGCGCTCGGTGCGTGTCGGACACGGCTTGCCGACAACGCCACAGGTCGCGACAGCGGGATGCGTAAGCAGGCAGTCCTCGATCTCTGCAGGCCCAATGCGATACCCCGCCGACGTGATGACGTCATCCTCGCGTCCGACAAATCGGATGTAGCCGTCTTCAACCACCCCTCGGTCGCCTGTTATCAGCCAGTCACCTCGGAACTTGTCGGCCGTCTCAGCCGGACGGTTCCAGTAGCCGAGCATCATCGACGGCGCGCCACGGCGCACGGCAATATCGCCTTCAGCAGTGGTGCGATCGCCGTTGGCATCCACTACCGCAACATCAAAGCCGGGCACCGGCTTGCCCATGCAACCCGGGCGGGCGGCAAAGTCTGCCTGACAGGACGACACGACCATGTTGCACTCGGTCTGTCCATAGAACTCGTTGATCGTGACGCCGAGGCACTCGACGCCCCATGCCAACATCTCGGCCCCAAGCGGCTCGCCTCCTGACGCAACCGAGCGCAGCCCGCTTATCTGCCGCCCATCGGCTTTCAGCATGCGCAGGGCAGTCGGGGGAAAGAAAACGTTGCGCACTGCACCACGCCGAGTGACCTCACGACAACCATCGGCACTGAACTTTTCCAGACGCGCAGCGACGACCGGTACGCCCAGGGCAAGCCCGGGCATCAACACATCGAACAGCCCACCGATCCACGCCCAGTCAGCAGGCGTCCACAAACAGTCATCCGGCGCGCCGAGGTGATCGTGACTGAGCGATACGCCAGGCAAGTGCCCCGTCAATACTCCGTGACCGTGGAGTGCCCCCTTCGGCGTGCCGGTGGTGCCGGAGGTGTAGATGAGCACCGCTGGGGTAGTCGCATCAACGGCGTACATCGGCACCGGTGAAGACGGTTCGAGTTGCGATACCAGAACGGGTTCTGCAAGGCCTTGTACCAATGCGGCACCCTCCGCATCTGTCAAGACAAGGTTGACACCGCTGTCGTCAATGCGCGACTGCAAGGCATCGTGCTTGAACAGCTTGAACAAGGGCACCGACACCGCACCGATGGTCCAGCAACCGAGATGAGCGGCGGCGCACCACGGGTCCTGAGACAAGAGCACGCCGACTCGATCGCCCGCTTGTACGCGCTGCGAGAGCCAGGCAGCAACACGCGTCGTCATGTCGCCGAGCTCGGCATAACTGACGTGCCTCGTCTCCGGTCCTGTCAGGTCGACAATGGCCGTGGCTTTCGTGCCCGCACCCAGACAATGTTGCGCCATGTTCATGGGCTGAGCGCCCCATGCCCGTTGAATGACTTGGGACTCGCTGGAAAGACCATCGTGAAATACCAGTTACCGTTCGTGGTCCGGCAAGCGAAATCGCACAAGTACACAGGCAACTGCATGGCCGATTTACTCGACATTCCAAGGACCTGAAAGGTACAGCACCTTCGATACGGGAGAAACAGACGCAGCAAGGGACGAAAATGGCGGGAGCTACCCCATGCGGACTTGTGACTCATTGCATTGCAATCCTGCGCCAAATGCCATACGGTCAAACTGTTCTTCGGGGCGGGGTGTAATTCCCCACCGGCGGTAGGGTGCGTCTAATGCGTGCCAAGCCCGTGAGCTTCCGCGCCAGTACTGGCGCGAGGTTGATCTGGTCAGAGTCCAGAGCCGACGGTCATAGTCCGGATGGGAGAAGAACCGTGCACACCAGCGATGGCGCCATGGCGGCGCCTCCGGTGGCAACCTCCGTGCTCGCCAGCACGGCAGGTTCGGGCACCTGCACCCCCGAATAACTCGCGGCCAGAGTCTGGTCACCGCCCACAGCCGTGGGTGTGTGGAGTATCGGGAAGCTGCCTTGTCGGTCGATCATCACAAGTTCATGACTGAGGCGATACAACTCGCCCAGCAGGGTACCGGGCACGCCAGCCCGAACCCGCTCGTCGGTTGCGTAATCGTCAAGAACGGCGAGGTCATCGGGCGCGGCTGGCACGAACGCTATGGCGGCCCGCACGCCGAGGCCAATGCCATCAGCGACGCGCGCAAGCGTGCGCCGGAATCGACCGAACATCCCACCGCCGGGGCAACGGCCTACGTGTCACTCGAACCCTGCGCGCACTACGGCAAGACACCACCCTGCGTGGACGCACTGATCAACGCCAAGGTCGCCACCGTGGTGATCGCGACCCGCGACCCTAACCCGAAGGCGGCCGGCGGCATTGAAAAACTCCAGGCCGCTGGCATTGAAGTGATCACCGGCATCGAAGCCGAGGCAGCGCAGCATCAGAACCGCGCCTTTCTGCATCGATTGAGAACGGGCAGGCCATGGGTCATCGCCAAGACCGCCACCAGTCTGGATGGAAAGATCGCGACCCGCACCGGCCATAGCCAATGGATAACCGGTGACGCTGCGCGACGACGCGCACACGATCTCAGACAGATTGCAGACACCATCGTCGTTGGCGCCAACACCTTGCGCCAGGACAATCCATCGCTGACCGTTCGAGATCGCTGGAGCACGTCGCTCATGGCACTGGAGCCGGTGCATCCCACCCGCGTGGTCGTGACGCGCAAAGGCGGCCTTCCCCACTCCGCGCGTGCCTTGAACGGCTCACTACCCGGGACGACGATCGTCGCGACAAGCGACCTGATGTCGGCAGAAGAGGAAGCAGAGCTGACATCGCTCGGCAACGAAGTGCTGCGCCTGCCGGCAGACGCTGACGGTCGGGTATCCATGCGTGCCTTGCTCGAGGCCCTCTCGCGCCGCAGCCAATGCCTGGTCGTGGAAGGTGGCGCCGAGCTGCTTGGTGCCTTCGCCGACGAGCAGCTGATCGATGAGGTGTGGTCCTTCATTGCACCGATGATCATCGGTGGTTCAACGGCCCTCACCTCAGTCGCCGGTTCTGGCTGTGCGTCCCTCACGGAGGGGTTGCATCTCACCGGCATTGATGTCCAGACGCTCGGTGACGACGTGTTGCTTCGCGGCATTGTCGATACCAGCAAACAAGGCGTCACCGACGTCCCCCGGAGCACTGGCTGATGTTCACAGGAATTGTCGAAGAACGAGGCACCATCGCCTCGTGTCGTGAGTCGGGCGACGGCTTCGAGCTGGCCGTCAGCTGCTCGACGGTGCTCCAGGGAACCGCGTTGGGAGACAGCATTGCCGTCAATGGCGTGTGCCTGACGGTCACCTCGATGAGCAGCACGCAGTTTACTGCAGGACTGGCCCCTGAGACGCGATCACGCACCAATCTCGCCGATCTGTCCATCGGCAACCCGGTCAACCTCGAGCGCTCGGTTACGCCCAGCACGCGCATGGGTGGCCACTTCGTGCAAGGGCATGTGGATACCACCGGCAGCATCGTGGAATTTCGCCCCGACCAGGATGCATTGTGGGTCAGCATCAGGGTACCTGCCCCGCTGATGCGTTACATCGTGTCCAAGGGCTACATCACATTGGACGGCACGAGCCTTACCGTCGTGGATGTCGGTGAAGACTGGTTCAACGTCACCCTGGTGGCATACACCCAGCAACACATCATCATGCCCGGCAAGTCGGTGGGCGATTCCGTGAACGTCGAGGTCGATGTACTCGGCAAGTACGTCGAGAACCTGCTCAAGCGCGAGTCGGCCAATCACTCGACGCTGTCACTGGATGTACTGAAAGAGAACGGATATGCCTGACTCATCTACCATTGACACTGGCTTGTCACTGTCGTCGATGGACGAGGCGATTGCAGCGATGAAGCAAGGCCGTCTGGTGATCATCGTTGACGATGAGAATCGTGAGAACGAAGGTGACTTTGTCGTGGCTGCCGAGCACATGACACCCGATATCATGAACACGTTGGTTACCGAGGGTCGCGGACTGGTCTGCTGCGCCATGCAAGGCTCGAGGCTGGACGAACTCGGCATTCCGATGATGGTTCCGGACGAGCGTAACCAGAGCGGCTTTGGTACCGGTTTCACGCTGAGCGTGGAAGCGGCGGTGGGTGTGAGCACCGGTATCTCCACCGCTGATCGCTCACACACCGTGCGTACGCTCGCCGATCCCGGCAGTGCAGCAACCGACATCGTAAGCCCCGGTCACATCTTCCCATTACGGGCGAAGGACGGCGGCGTACTCGAGCGCCGCGGACAAACCGAAGCCAGCGTAGACCTTGCCATCATGGCAGGCCTGCAACCGGTTGCCGTGATCTGCGAAATCCTGCGCCCCGACGGCAGCATGATGCGTCTGCCAGAGCTGCTCGACTATGGCGTCAAGCACGACATACCGGTCATCAGCGTCGAGGCGATGGTCGCTTGGCGCGAACAGCATGACACCGCCACACGCACACCCTCTCCCGTAGCCCGCAGAATCAGTCGTAGCACATTGCCCACACGACACGGAACCTTTGACATCACGATCTATCGCGATCTCAACGGACTTGAGCACAGCCTGTTGTCCATGGGCGATATTTCCGCAAACGAGCCGCTTGTCCGCCTGCACTCCGAGTGCCTGACCGGTGATGCCTTCGGGTCAAGCCGATGCGACTGCGGGGAGCAATTGCAAAACGCCCTGCAGGCGATTGCTGCGGCGGGTTGCGGTGCGCTGCTTTACCTGCGCCAGGAAGGTCGCGGCATCGGCCTTGCCAACAAGATCAAGGCCTACGCGCTACAAGACCAGGGGCACGATACGGTCGACGCCAACGTCACACTCGGCTTCCCCGCTGATGCGCGCCGCTACGGCCAGGCTGCCGATATGCTGCGCGACGCCGGCGCAACGCGGGTGCGACTCATGACAAACAATCCCGCCAAGATCGAAGCCCTCGAAGCGCTTGGCATCTCGGTTACCGAGCGCGTGCCGTTGATCATCGAAGCAGGCGAAAACAATCAGGGCTATCTGCAGACCAAAGCGGACCGTATGGGTCACATGCTGGCCGACTAAGGCCTGACGAAAAACCGCTTCGTAATCGCAAACAAACGCACAACGTAAACCGGATAACGCTACACACCATGGCTACTCACATCGAAGGAAACCTGATCGGCACCGGACTCAAGATCGCCATCGTCGCAACACGTTGGAACGACTTCATGGGTCATCGCATGTTGGCGGGTGCCGAGAGCGCCCTGACCCGACACGGCGTGGCAGACGATGACATCACCGTGGTGACCATCCCGGGCTGCTACGAAATTCCCTTGACCGCAAAACGTCTGGCAGAGTCGGGAAAGTTCGACGCCATCGTTTGCCTCGGGGTGTTGATTCGCGGGGGCACCATCCACTTCGACCTGATTGCCGGCGAGGCGACCAAGGGCATCAACAGCGCGGCGCTTGCCGCGAACCTGCCAGTCACCTTCGGTGTCATTACCACCGAAAACATCGAGCAGGCAATCGAGCGATCCGGCAGCAAGGCAGGCAACAAGGGTGAGGAAGCCGCGCTTGCCGCGATAGAAATGGCCAACGTGCTCAAGCAGATCTAGGCAGCTGTAAGCACCGCCTCAATCGGCAACGAAATCGCTGTCTTCTGCGGAAAAGCTATTGCCTTCGGTGAGTTCGAACCGTTCCATCTTGTTGCGCTCACCGCTGAGATCAACCAGCTGCGCCCGGTTGACCTGAGGGTCATCGCTCACGGCACCAGTGCCTGACGCCATGTAGTCGAAAGTGAACTCTATTCGCCTGACGCTTCACGGATATAGCGCACCATCTGCTGTCGTACGTCCGGACTCGCGGCAATCGCTGGCGTCAGCGGCTCTTCCACGGTATCCACGGATGCCTCGGCAAGGGCCAGCAGCGGAGCATTGACCTGGAAGGCCCACGTGTCCCGTTCGAACCGAATGATCTGGAACAGCGAAGACTCCTCGCCATGGCCATGCGCCGCAGACGCGAGTACCAGGGCACACAAGGCCACAAGCGCGGCCCTACAGCAAGACCCTATCCTTGGAGAACACATGTGGCCCTGAATTCAATGCGCCCTGCGTTTATGCTTGTGTCGCACGTCGTCCGGTATTTTCCGGGCGCTACTGAACGATCTGAAGAACACTCATGAGTCATGCACTCCTGGACCGGCTGTCCGATCGCGTGTCGTACCGCCGACTGCTCCCCGGGCTGCAGCCGTTCTACAAGGCATTTCCCTACACAGGCTCGGCATCCCCGCGTAGCGTGGATGATCGTGGCTGTGTGGATATCGACATGGGGTTTTTCTACAACCGTATCCCCAAGGCGGCCAACTCGACTGTCGTCTCCAGCCTTGCCAGCCTGAAGATGCAGCGAGAGATCGGCTCCAAAGAAGGCAAGCGCCTGTTCAAGCGTCCTTCAGCGTTGTCGGCAGGCGAGGTAGCGATGCTCGAGCACCTGTTTTGCTTCTCGGTTGTGCGCAACCCCTATAGCCGCACCTTGTCGGCCTATCTCGACAAGGTCAAACGCAAACAGGACGATGGACGTTGGCGCGGCAAGCACAGAGACTTCGAGGGCTTTCTCCGATGGCTCCGGGAGGGCGCGCTCTATTCAAATGCGCACTGGGCGCCGCAGTCGTCACTATTGCTGCTGCCACTCCAACGCTTTGAATTCATCGGCAAGGTCGAGTCACTGGAGCACGATCTCAAGATCATCCTGCAGCGACTGGACCCCATTTCCCGCGACGCAACCGGCACATCGGATGGAATCCGCTCCGTGCACCACCACGCGACCGGGGCACAGGAAAAATTGAATCACTACTACAACGAGACGACTCAAGAGCTGGTGCTCGAGATGTACGCAGACGACTTCGATCATTTTCAATACAGCCGTTCGCTGTAGTTCGTCCCTCGTCAGTTGGACCAAGTCTAGGGTTTTTCCTCTATCGGACTGCACCCCGGCTCGCTATCGTATTCACCGTCGACTTCCCTCCTCGGCGCCAGCCGGACCTCGTCCGTGCTGGCTCGGTTCCTACCTTTGGAGTTCACGATGTCTGGTGTCAATGGCGTTTCAGGCTCATCCGGTTCAAGTGTGGCTTCCTCGTCGTTCGATGACCACGACTCGAGTGACAGCGTCGAAAATGCGCAGCTATCCGATACAGGACTCAACTCACCCGAGCCCGATTGGTTTGGTGACTCCCCAACCACCGAAGACCGACTGACACAGGCGCACACCCAGGAAGAACAGATCGTTGGCGTCGCAGCCAATGACGAGCCAGTGGACCTGACGCCTCCTGCCACTGGGCTGAGCATCGCGGCGGGCAACACGCTGATCAACCATGGCACCCAAAGGCTCATCGATAACCCGGAGCTGGTCAAGACCTGGGAGTCGACCACCAGCGCGTGGACCAACAAGGGTGGCTTTACCGATGGCGCAATCACGCGACTGGAAGACGCAGGCATCGATGTCAACACCAATCCGAATCCCACGCCCGCAAGCTCCATCCCAAGGACCCCGGGTATCTCGGCGGGTTCCGTAACCACACATAACGGCGAACTGGCAGAACAGGCCATCATCACCCGGGCGCAGGGTCAGGGACTGCAAGCGGGCCCGGGCGGACACTACGACGCTGACTTCAATCGTCTGCCCGACGGTTCACCGCGCTCAGCCGGCGACCGCATCGTGGATGTCGAAATCGAGCGTCCGCACCCTACTGACCCAAGGCTCAATCAAGTCGAGCATGTAGAGTCCAAGGCCATGCGGGTCAATGCTGGCACCATCAGCGATGCCCAGCTTGCGCACGACGCGGGCATGCTCAGAAACAACCAGGCGATCCGCGCAGGCGGGGAGCTGCTCGAGCGAGGCGGCCAGTTCGTGCGCCCAGTCGGCATGGTGATCGATGCTGTGAGCGTCTCCAGTGCAATCTACCGCGACGGCGGGGTCGGTGTGGAGACCGGGCGGACGGTAACGGGTATTGCCGGTGGTGCGGCCGGTGGCTTCGCCGGCGCGAAAGCAGGTGCCGCCGCTGGTGCCGCACTTGGCAGCATCGTTCCGGGAGTCGGAACCGCAGCCGGAGCGATCGTCGGTGGTGTCGTTGGCGGTATTGCCGGCGCTATCGGAGGCGAGAACATTGCCAAGAGTGCATTCAATGCGGTAAGAGGTTGGTTCTCGTAACCGGCTGACCACGTGCATGTTCGATCTGTTCAAACGCACCAACAAGACAGGCGGGTGGTTACGCGACTACCCGCCCTATCAGGCACCGCATGTGGGTGTCGGCAGGACCTTGTCCGAAGCGCAGGCCTCTGAAAATCTCGACTACCTTCTAGCCAACAAGGCGCAGCGACTGCACTATCTGGCCGAACTCGTAGAGCAGTTCGACATCGACGTGATGGCGGGGCTCGATAGCAACTCTCCTCAGGGTCTTGTTGACGCGCTCTATCACTGGGCTGATGCTCATTGGAGCGATGTTGCGGGCACTGACAAGACGCGCAATGCGTGGCCCAAGAGTACCCGCGATGGCGACGATCTGATCTATTCAGTCGTGACCGACACGGCGATTGCACTCGGCCAGCTACTTGTGCGTCATCGTCCGACCTATGCGTGGGGGCTTGATCTGGATGCCAGTAACGTAACCATGGCGAGCTATCGCCGCTGCGTTGTTCAAGCGCCAATGAAGACCTGCCAGCACATGGCGATTGCGGATGTCGAGCAAATGGTGGCCGAGCGAGTCTTCAATGCCGGCAAGCCCCACTGGAAGTGGGAGAACCAGTGGTTACGCGCCTTGAATGATCACCTCAGCGGTACACATGAGGGCACGGCCCAGACGTAGGCGAACTCCTGAAAGCTCACGGTGTCCTAGAGAAACACCAGGGAGACATGGATCACATGCGTATGCGCCACTTCGGACTTCATCGTTCCAACCTTCAACGGATACCGGGGTTGGCAAACACCGCGATCGCAGGCGCGCTCTGTATTCTCATGACGCTGTTGGCAGTTGCGCCTGTACACGCTGATGAAAGCGATACCGCCAGGAACAGCCTCTCTCCCCGGATAATCGAGCTTTTTGGTGAGCCTCCGCTCATCCCGGAAGGGCCGACCAGCCCGGAGCTGACAGCGGCTCTGGATGCCGTGTTCATCGAGGGTCTTGCCAACAGCGTCTGGGACGACGCGCAGAGTGACGGCATGCGCGCCATCCTGGCATCCGAGGATCCCCGAGTTTCATGGTTGCTGGCCGACATGCTGCGCTTCGTCAACCAGCCAGAGCTTGGTGCCTTGCTGGTCGATGCTTTGAGTTCCCTGCTAGGTCTGTCATACGACGATGGAAACTACTGGGGCTTGACCACTGATCATCTGATGGCCTGGGACATCCCCGCGCCAGACGACTACCTCAGGTACAAGCGCGCGATCTTCACAAGCTTTGTCCCCGGATGGGAAGACATCTTCGTACCGGGCGATATCGATTGGCGGTTCGTTTCCTGGGGCGGCGTCTTGATCGATGACAGGCCGTACGGCACCACCGATGAGCCGTGCAACTGCATTCCTGCAGCCGACAATCCAGCAGTCAGCACGGCCGAGGAGGCAACATGGCTGGGCGATGACGACATCGTGTTCGGTGTGTCGGTCAACGGCGAGCACCGAGCCTATCCGCGCCAGATCATGGAGGTGCGCGAGATGGTCAACGACACCCTGGGTGGAAGGGACCTTGGCATACCCTACTGCACCTTGTGCGGCGCGGCACAGGCCTACTTTACCGACGGCCTGCCGGACGGAATCGAGCGACCAGTGCTACGTACCTCGGGCCTGTTGATTCGCTCGAACAAGGTGATGTACGACATCACATCGAGCTCGGTCTTCGATACCTTTCGTGGCAATGCAGTCACTGGACCGTTGGCGGAAAAACAGATCACGCTCGAACAGGCCAACGTCATCACCACGCGATGGGGAAGTTGGAAAGAGGCTCATCCTGAAACCACCGTACTACTGGAGTCGCTGGCGCTCGGCAGGGACTTCGACTTCCGAAACAATCGGGATGCCAACGGCCCCATCTTTCCGATCGGCGATGTCGACCCCCGCCTGCCCGTCCATGAAGATGTGGTCGGTGTGGTCGGCGCCGACGGCCAGGCCTTTGCGTTTACGCGCAGTGCAGCGATGAGCGCGCTGTTACGAGGCGACGATGTCGAAACAGGCGGTATCCAACTGGTCCTGAACGGTGGCGGCATCGAAGCACGCAGCAAGGACGGACGCGAACTCGGCAGCCACGAGGCCTTCTGGTTTGCCTGGTCTCAGTTCCACCCGACTACCCGTTTGTGGCCGGGGTGAGCGCGGCAAGCGCGAGCCTCGATCCTGTAAGCTGACGTGCTCGCAGTTCCGTCACCGCTTTTGATCGATGGCTCGCCAGTTTCACAAGTCCGACAAGCTCAACGATGTGCTGTACGACATCCGTGGCCCGGTCATGCACGAGGCCGAAAGGCTGGAGCACGAGGGTTACCGCATCCTCAAGCTCAACATTGGCAACCCCGCACCGTTCGGATTCGAAGCCCCGGAAGAGGTGCTGGTTGACATGGTGCGCAATCTGCCGACAGCACAAGGCTATGCAGACTCTCGTGGTCTGTATTCGGCCCGCAAGGCGGTCATGCAGTACAACCAGCGCATGGGCATCGCGGGCGTGGAAATCGACGACATCTACATCGGCAACGGCGTCAGCGAACTCATCAGCATGTCACTCAGTGCACTCGTCAATGCGGGCGACGAAGTGCTGGTACCCGCTCCTGACTACCCGCTATGGACCGCTGCCACCAAACTTGCTGCGGGCACACCGGTGCACTACCGCTGCGACGAACAATCCGACTGGTTCCCGGACCTTGATGATCTGCGTTCGAAGATAACAGATCGAACGGTCGCCCTTGTCGTCATCAATCCGAACAACCCGACGGGTGCTGTCTACTCGAAAGAGCTACTCGAAGAGCTGGTGAAGATCGCGATCGAGCATGAGCTGGTCGTGTTCGCCGACGAGATCTACGACAAGATTCTCTATGACGATGCCAAGCACACCTGTATCGCTTCACTGACCGACGAACTGCTGTGCGTCACGCTCAACGGCTTGTCCAAGACCTATCGGGTCGCGGGGTTCCGATCGGGCTGGATGACCGTGAGCGGCGCCAAGTCACGTGCCAGCGGTTATATCGAAGGGCTCAACATGCTGGCGTCGATGCGCTTGTGTGCAAACGTGCCGGCACAGCACGCCATCCAATCGTCACTGGGTGGCTACCAGAGCATCAGCGAATTCATCCACCCCGGTGGGCGCCTGTATGAGCAACGTCAAGTCGCCTGGGAAATGGTGAATGCGATTCCTGGCGTGTCCTGCACCAAGCCCAAGGGCGCCCTTTACCTGTTCCCCAAGATCGACACGAAACGGTTTGGCATTCGCAACGATGAGCAGTTCGTGCTCGACCTGCTGCGATCGGAGCAGATCCTGCTGGTTCAGGGCAGCGGCTTCAACTGGCCCGAGCCTGATCATTTCAGAATCGTCTTCCTGCCGCGGGTTCGCGATCTGACCCACGCGCTCGAGCGCCTGGAGAAATTCCTGAGAACCTACACCCAGGCCTGACAGGGCCTCGCCCAAACCAGGCAGCATTGAGTCAGATCGACCAGCCGCCATCCACGCACAAGGCCTGACCCGACGTGAACAGGCTGTCGTCACTGGCAAGGTAGACAGCCATGGCAGCGATCTCTTCGGCAGTACCGATGCGTCCCATGGGCTGGCGCGCCACGAAGTCTTTCAGCGCTTTTTCATAGTCTCCAGTGTCGCGCAAGCGTTGATGCATGCTCGGGCTATCCACGGTGCCAGGGCAAATCGCGTTGCAACGAATCCCTTGCGTGATGTAGTCAGCGGCGATGGACTTGGTCAGGCCAATAATCGCGGCCTTCGTTGTCGAATAGGCACAACGATTGACCACACCCTTGATTGACGATGCGACCGATGCGACGTTGATGATCGAGCCGCCACCGTTCTCCAACATGCCCGGCAACACACCGCGGGTCATGTGATAGTTCGAATCCACGTTGAGCTTGAAACTGAACGCCCAATCGTCGTCCGTGCCATCGAGCACGCTGCCACTCGCAACATAACCCGCGCAGTTGAACAGGACGTCTACCGGACCTGCAGATCGGGTAAACGCAGTCACTGCCTCCGTGTCGAGCACATCAAGCCGGTGCCCTTCGATTCCCTCTGTTTGCCCGAGCGCCGCGATTGCCTCTTCATTGATATCAGTTGCGATCACGCGGGCGCCTTCTGCCGCAAAGGCGAGCGCGGTCGCGTTGCCGATCCCCTGCCCCGCAGCGGTGAGTAGCGCCGTCTTCCCCTTGAGTCTATCCACCGATGCGGTCCTCTTTATCAACTCGAGGTTTCATTGTGCACAAAGCTCCCGGGGTTTTCAGCGCATTCGCCTACAGACGGCTAAAAAACAGGACCCAGCGAGATCTCCGAGCCGTCCGAGAAGCGGCTTAATCGAAAGCGGCTGATATCGTGGGCTGGCGCCCGATGGCAGACCATGTCCGCCACCAGCTTGCCCACCGCCGGCCCGATGCCAAAGCCATGCCCACTGAACCCGGCGGCGATCGTCAGGCCCGCTGGCACACCGGGCACGGCAGACGACGGCGTGTCGATGACCGGCACGACATCGGGCATCGAGTCGATCATGCCAGCCCAGCTGTTCGCCACTGACGCATTTTGCAATCCTGGCAACTTGGCGTGCGCCATCTTCAACACCCTATCGACAGCGAGCGGATCGGGGCGCGGATCAAGCACACGCGTCGCTTCGAACGGCGTTGGATCGTCGGCGGACCAGTGCCTGGCAACACGCCATGCCGCTGGCCCATGCGCCGCGCTGGCCCGTTCAAATCGGTAGCTTGACTTGTCGCGCCACAACGCCGGCAAGAAGGGTTTGAGATACCGGAAGGAATCCGGGCCTATCGGGTGCAGCGTGCGATCGGTCTGCGCAAGCGTGTACCCGCCGTCCTCGCGGCGCCTGAAGGCAAGCGTTTCATCAGCAGCATTGCCAGCGAAGAACTGACTTACCGGGGTGGTACGAACGACCGTTGAGCGCACGACAAGTTGTGGCAGATCGATTCCCATGTTGCGCAAGAAAAGCGATGCCCAGGCGCCGCTAGCCAACACGACTCGGTGACACTTGATAGCACCGTGCTCGGTAACAACGCCCGCGACCTCGGCGTTGTTCTGCTCGATGGTCCGTACCGCACAGCCTTCCTTGATCTGCACACCCGCCCGCTTTGCTGCACGTGCAATGGCAGGGACTGCACGATCCGGCTCGGCACGCGCATCGCCCGGTGTCATCACGCCGCCTTGCCACTGACCTTCCGGTGCACCCGTCAATGCTGCGACCTGACGCGCGCTCAACAGTCGGCTATCCAGCTGATGGCGGCGCGCAACGTCCAACCATCGCTCACGTTGCGCAAGTTTCTGCTCCGTCGATGCGAGATACAACACGCCGTGTTGTCGAAAACCGAGCTGGTCGCCCACCTCCATGGACAGCGACTGCCACAACCGCATCGACTCCATCATGATCGGTAGCTCCGCCTCGTCTCGGGAGTGTTGCCGCACCCAACCCCAGTTGCGTGACGACTGCTCTGCGGCGACCCTGCCTTTTTCGCACAGCATGACCGACTGCCCCGCCCGCGCAAGATACAGCGCAACACACACACCGATGATTCCACCACCGATCACGACCACATCGACTTCATCGCGCAGCGGGTCGTCGAACTGCATGCCTTCCACTGTCTGGCATGCACTCATGGTACGTATCCGCGTGCGGCAACGCGTCTGCTGTACGCAGGGATGATCACGCGCGTATCAGATGGCTAGTCTCGAAGGGCAGGCAAGCCGATACCCGTTGACTCGAATCCACCATCGGCTGCAATGACCTGTCCATTGATGTAACTCGCCTTGTCCGAGCACAGGAACACGATGAGATTCGCGATCTCCTGTTCACTACCGTAGCGATTGAGAGGAATTGCATCATGGTACGCAGAGATGATCTCCGGGGAATGGACTGCCATGGCAAGCTTGGTACGCACCGGCCCCGGTGCCACACAGTTTGCGCGCACGTTGAACTCACCGAGCTCAGCGGCCTGTTGTTGGGTCAGATGCATCACGGCCGCCTTGGACGTGCCGTAGGCAACACGCAAGGTACTCGCCCTGAATCCGGATATCGAGGCGATATTGACGATACAACCCTGTGTCTCCACAAGCGCCGGAATGCACTGCTGCGAGCAGAGAAAAACGCCGTCGAGATTCGTATCCATGACGCGGCGCCAGCGCTCGAAGGAGGTGTCCTGCATCGGCCCGAAGTCGGCAACCCCGGCGTTGTTGACCAAGGCATCGATCCGCCCGAATTCGGCAAGCACCTGCGCTGCCATGCGGCTGACCTGATCAGGCTTTGATACATCGCAATCAATGGCCAGGAGACTGTTGCAGCTTTCCGCTTCCTGGTGCAGGATTTCCGCATCCCGGTCGACCATTGCTACCCGCCAGCCATCCTGCAACAGAAGATGCGTGGTCGCAAGACCAATACCCCGTGCGGCTCCGGTCACTACCGCTACCTTGTCACTCATGCCCGTTCAGACTCCGTCGAATTGCTCTGCCAGCATGCCAGCAAAAATCTCCGCGAGCTCACGCGACTGCCCCTTGCCGACATAACAGGTGACCTTGGACACACCCAGGTCGGGTAGCTCACCGCCGTGATCGATGATCTGGCAGCCACGCGAATCTGCACTGGCCAGCTCCACCGTGACGGCCATGTCAGAGGCGACCGCCACCAGGGTCGCGTCGTCGCTAGCGGTATCGACGACTTCCGTGGTGTCGATGCCAACACCCTTGACCGCATGAAACAGGGGTTTTCGAAAAATGCAGTTCCGACACAAGGCAATCGGTAACGGCCTCTGACGCCAGGCTCGCCCATCGACAGCCCCGGTCCAGACCAGCGCCTGCTCGGCCAACACGACGCCACCCTTGGAGGGCCGGTCTTCGGTTCCAAGGATCAGATCGTGACGTCCCTCGCGCAGATCACGCTTGAGTGAAAGAGTCGCGCCGGTCGCGAAGGTGACCGACACCCGCGGATATTCGCGCGCAAAGCGCCGTAACACCGGTGGCAGATGGGGATGGACCACATCGTTCGGCACACCGAGTGACAACTGCCCCTCATAACGCGGTGTAGTCAACGCGGCGACCACCTGATCGTTTATCGGAAGGAGCTGACGTGCCGCATCCACCAGACGATCACCTTCCGGTGTCAGTCGGACTTGCCGCCCCTCTCGTTCGAGCAACTTCACCGACAGCACGTCCTCCATACGACGCACCTGCATGCTGACCGCCGACTGTGTCAGGTGCAGCCGATTGGCCGCCCGCGTCACCCCACCCGTCTCGGCGATGGCGACCAGACTCCGCAGCGTTCCGAGGTCGAGGTTTCTGTTCATACCGATTGATGGATCAGTGCAACATCACCGAATGGCTTGTTACCGACAGAATACATCACCAAACGTGATAATAGAGATCACAACAAGTCGTTTTTCAGGATGGTCCTTGGTGACGATACTCCGTGTTCATGCACCGTTTCCGGGAGACATCACTGATGCTTGCAAACGACACGAATACCTGTCAATGCCCGACTGCTACCTCCCAGGCATCGGCCGTCGCGCGTCCGCTGCGATCACGCAACCGAACGGTGGTGCGGTCGGCTGCCGAAGTCCTCTGGGCTGTGAGCTGGCATACCGCCATGTTCCTCGTGCGCAGCGCGCGTCATGCTCGTATCGCTCACCGGATTCAGCGTGAGCGACGTGCGCTCGGCGAGCTTGATGCACACTTGCTCGACGACATTGGCGTCAGCGCGGAGAATGCTGCACGAGAGTCCAGACGTGGCTGGATGGATCCGCCTGCGTCACGCTAGTGGTCTGTTCACGGGCACCTGACGTGAGACCATGGCCGGTAGCACATACCCGCCAGGTCCACGACTCTTGATTGAACTCAGCGAAAGGGCTCGCGCACTCCTACCCAGTCAGATTCGTGAAGTGGCAGAGGTCGGCATGACCTTGCCCGACGTGACCGCCCTGTGGTTCGGCGAGAGCGCCTGGCCGAGTAGCCCCGTTGCCGTGGAAGCTGCGTGCGCCGCACTGAAGGCGGGCGATCATTTCTATCAGCCGAACAGTGGACGGCTGACCTTGCGAGAAGCGCTGAGCGACTACCAGTCCACACTCTACGGCCACGCCTGCGCTGCCGATCGCATCACGGTCACAGCTTCTGCCATGCAAGCGCTTGCGCTGGCAGCCCAGGCCCTCGTCAACCCCGGCGACAAGGTGACCATCATCGAACCGGCGTGGCCCAACATGGCCGAGTGCTTCCGCCTTGTCGGCGCCGACGTGCACGCCATCGCACTGCAAGCCAGGCACGGCCGCTGGCAGCTCGACATGGATGCGCTGCTCGACCGCATCGACTCCCGCACGCGGGCTGTCATCGTCAACTCGCCGTCCAATCCGACAGGCTGGGTGATGACGTCTGCCGAGCAGATCCAGCTGCTTGATCACTGTCGCAACACCGGCAGCTGGATCATCGCTGACGATGTGTACGCGCGCCTGTACCGACATGCCGCTGTCGCACCGGGGTTCCTGTCTATCGCCACCCCGGAAGATCGCTTGCTGGTGATCAACAGCTTCTCCAAGGCGTGGTCGATGACCGGCTGGAGGCTCGGCTGGATCACAGCGCCCGCGACGCTTGAAGCAACGCTCGCAGCCCTGACCGAGTACAACATTGCAGGCCCACCCGGGTTCATACAACGCGCCGGCGAGGTGATGATCAAGCACGGTGAGCCCGCCATCGACGAGCTGAAGGCACGCCTCGAAGTGGCCTACGACATCGTTGAAAAGACACTGGGAGCTTCATCTCGTGTCGGCTTGATGAGAGCCGACGGGGCGTTCTACTCCTTCATGTCCATCGAGGGCGCGACCGACAGCCTCGCCATGGCAAAAGCGCTGTTGCACAGCGCCCGAACAGGCGTTGCACCGGGTATAGCATTCGGCGCTTCTGGCGAGGGTTATCTCAGGCTTTGCTATGCGCAACCAGAGTCGGTGTTGCGTCCCGCGTTGGAGAGAATGGTTCACGCTCTCGAGGCCTGAGTACCCTGCCCACGAAAACGATGCGCGTGACCACGGCATACGTGCAACTCTCAACACTGTTCCTCACCATTGGCCAGCCACCTCGATGACCGGTAGTGCGAGTCCTGAACCTGACACGAAGACACGTCTGGAGAGTGCCATCCCGCTCCTGTTCGTCGTTCTCTGGGCAACCGGCTTCATCGGCGCCCGCGCAGGCATGCCTCACGCGGAGCCGGGCACCTTCCTGTCGTTGCGCTTTGCCATTGCATTCGTGCTGCTTGCGGGTATCGCACTGCTGGCGAGAGCGCCGTGGCCCCGCGGTCGACAACTACTCAGCGCCGTCGGCGTTGGCGTCCTGGTTCATGGCATCTACCTCGCTGGTGTCTTCTGGGCGATCGACAACGGCATGCCCGCAGGTGTTGCCGCGATTGTCGTCGGCTTGCAACCACTGCTTACCGCACTACTCGCTACCACCTGGTTGAACGAGGCGATCACACGACGCCACCAGCTTGGGTTGGGACTTGGACTTCTCGGCGTCGCGCTGGTATTGCTTCCGGGCTTGACCGATACCGCTGGACAAGCGGCGACAGTAACCGTGTCGACCATCGTGGCCGTTGTCGTCGCAACGCTTTCGGTGACGGCAGGTACCGTGCTACAGAAACGCGTCGGTGTGGGTGTCGACTTACGCGCCGGCACGGCCTTGCAATACCTCGGGGCACTCATACCCGTCACCTTGTTGATGGCGACCGAAACCCGGGAGATCGACTGGAACGCCGAGCTGTACTTTGCGCTCGTCTGGCTCGTACTCGTGCTGTCGCTGGGTGCTGTGTTCCTGCTGATGTGGCTTATCCGGCAGGGCTCGGTATCACAGGTTGCAACGCTTTTTTACCTGGTACCGGCGGTGACCACGCTACTTGCCTGGCTACTGTTCGATGAAACCCTCGGTGCGGTGCAGCTGATCGGTATGGCAACGGCCGCAATTGCCGTGTGGCTGGCTAGTGGTCAGTCCACTGGCCGTGGCTGATTGATCGACGCCGAGCTTACTTACAGCGCGGCGACGCGCCCGCGCAGCGCTGACTGAGACAATGAGAAACGCTGCGCCGCGGTGCGATCGCAGCGGTCGTGAGATCATGACGTTCATGCACACCCGAACCCGCCCTGTCGTCTTCACCGACCTTGACGGCACCTTACTAGACCACGACACCTATTCGTGGCAGGCAGCCAGGCCCGCACTCACGCGATTGCGTGAACTCGATATCCCGGTGGTGCTGACCAGCAGCAAGACGGGCGTTGAGATCCGGGAGATCCAGCATGACATGGGCCTGAGCACTGCGCCCGCCATCGTCGAAAACGGTGCCGGCACCATCGGTCTACCGTCTGCTGACGCGTCCTCGACGGGCACATACACCCGTCTCAGGGAATCACTGGCCCGATTGCCTGATGCGCTACGCACACCATTCGAGGGTTTTGGTGACATGGACAACGCCCGGGTCTCGGCCTGCACCGGACTGCCACCACGAGCGGCCGAGCTGGCACGACAGCGTGAGTACACGGAGCCAGGTCTCTGGAGCGGTGACAAGGCGGGACAGCAGGCGTTTATCGACGCACTGGGATCACTCGGGATCAGTGCACGCCACGGAGGACGATTTCTGACCCTGTCATTCGGCAGGACCAAGGCTGACGCGATGACTGAGGTGATCAACGCCTTGCAGGCAGACTTTGCCATCGCTCTCGGAGATGCACCCAATGATGCAGAGATGCTCGAGACTGCAGACATTGGCGTCATCATTGCCAATCCGCATCGCGCGCCCTTGCCCATCCTGGGTGGCGAGGCGGAGGGGCGCATTCGGCGCAGCGTGCAAACCGGTCCGCACGGCTGGAACACGGAAATGCTGGACGTACTGTCGTCACTTGATGTGCCGACACATTGACCTTCACTCAATCTGGGGCCCTCATGGTCGATTTTCATCAGAACGGCAACATCACGACCCTGCACAACCTGCGCACGCGCAGCACCGAAGATCTGACCGAGGAGCTGATGCGCTTTGCGCAAACCCGCAAGATGTCACTGATCCTGCCGTGCCTGTACTCGGAGATCGAGACCGAGGCCATGCCTCGCATTGTCAGCGAGCTCTCGAGCGTGACCTACCTGCACCGCGTGGTCATCGGCCTTGACCGAGCCACCGAGGACGAGTACCGACACGCCCGTGAGTTCTTCCGCGATCTCGGGCAAAACCATACGATCCTGTGGAACGACAGCCCACGCATGAAAGCACTCGGGGAGCGTCTGGACAGCATGGGTCTCGCACCTTCCGAGCAGGGCAAGGGAAAGAACGTCTGGTCGTGTATCGGCTACCTGCTCGGCTGCCATGACAGTGCGGTGGTCGCCGTTCACGACTGCGACATACTGACGTACACCAACGACCTGCTCGCAAGGCTCATCTATCCGGTGGCCAAACCGACCTTTCCGTTCGAGGTTGCGAAGGGCTATTACTCACGCATCGGTTCAGGAAAACTGAACGGTCGGGTGACACGACTGCTGGTCAGTCCCTTGTTGATCGCATTGAAGCGCGTGATCGGCGACAGGGATTACCTCGACTACCTGCGCAGCTTTCGCTACCCCTTGTCAGGCGAATTTGCCATGCGCACCGGTATCCTTGCTGACCTGCGTATCCCATCAGATTGGGGGCTTGAAATCGGCGTGCTGTCCGAGGCGTGGAGAAACCTCGCCCCAGGCGCAGTGTGTCAGGTTGAGATCGCGGACGACTACGATCACAAGCATCAGACCCTCAGCCCGGAAGATGCCGCCTCCGGCCTCAACCGCATGTCTACCGACATCTGCAAGGCGATCTTCCGAAAGCTCGCAACCGATGGCACCGTATTCAACAAGAACACCTTCCGGACGCTCAAGGCAACCTACTACCGCAGCGCCCTCGACCTGCTCGAGGCCTACTACTGCGATGCGAGGATGAACGGACTAACCGTCGACCGACACGCCGAGGAAGCGGCCATCGAACTCTTTGCCGAGAGCCTGATGCGAGCGGGTACCAGTTACCTCGACAATCCCCATGAGACGCCCTTCATCCCGACATGGAATCGTATCCACTCGGCCGATCCGGACTTTACCCGGGACCTTTTGGCAGCCGCGGCAGAAGATGAAAAGGAATATCAGTAACCCGTATTACTGATCCAACGGCACTGGTAGGGAGCAAGCTCGATTTCGTTGGCCTCGATACTCTCTGACGACAACAAATCAACCCAGTGCCTGTCGTCGATCAGATTGAGCGCGAACACAGGCACGGTCACTGTCTCGGCAGACACATTGTGCAAGGCAAATATCGACTGGGTTCTATCGAGGCTCTGACGCCAGAGCGCAAACAAGCGATCGTCGCCAACCGGCACGGTGTACTGGGTGGCGTTCGGGTGAAAGCCGGGCTGCTGGCGACGCAAGGCAAGCCGATCCATCAGAGTGTTCAAGACGCGTGCGTGCACCGAGTCCTCGCGTTCCAGGAGATCCCGTAGCGCGGCGTAGTCCCAATGATGACGATTGATGGCGCGGTTGGCCTGGCGCTTCTCGACACCGTCGTGGTCGTTGGCCGTTGCCAACAATGCATGGATATAGAAAGCCGGAATACCCTCAAGAGCCATGATCAAGGTCTGCGAACAGATGAACCGCGGAATCTGCAGATCATCAGGGCCCGCAAACGGCTCGACCATCGCATCAAAGAACGTCGTGTTCAGCTCATATGGGGCCCTGCCACCATCGGGTAGGGCACGCCAGGAGACCAATCCGCCGTTTTTCTCAACCGTCGCAATCACGTCTCGCTGCTCTTGCGCCGACAGCAGGCCTTCCGCGGGCCTCATGCCGATGCCGTCATGGCTGGCGGTAAAGTTGAGATAGGCGCAACCCATTGGCGCTGGCGGGCTCGCTTTCTGCCATGCCGTCAGATGACGCGCCGTGCCCGACAACATCGCATGCAGTATCAGCGGAGGGAGTGGAAAGTTGTAGATCGCATGTGCCTCATCGCGATCGCCGAAGTAGCTGAGGTTCTCCGCCTTGGGCACGTTGGTCTCCGTCAGGAGTACCACCGACTCTTCGGCAAAGTCGCACAACACACGAATCAGCTTGACCACCTGATGTGTCTGCTGCAGATGAATGCTGTTAGTGCCGGCGATCTTCCACAGGAATGCGACAGCATCGAGTCGAATGATCCGTACGCCGTTATCCACGTGCAGCCGGATGATTCGCAAGAATTCGAGCAACACCTCCGGATTTCGAAAATCCACATCGACCTGGTCGTGACTGAAGGTGCACCAGACATGACGCATGCCTTCGCGCGTCTCCACTTCTCGAAGCAGAGGTGATGTGCGTGGACGAACAACCTGACTCAGGTCCGCAGTTGGATCAGCCTCGAAAAAAAATCGACTGTAAGGAGCGTTGCCCTGCAGATACTCGGTGAACCAACGGCTCTGACTGGACACATGGTTCAGAACCAGGTCCGACATCAGAGTGAAGTCGTCGGAGATTCGCTGGATGTCCGCCCAATCGCCAAGCCGGGAATCCACCACGTCGAAGTCCATAACGGCAAAGCCGTCGTCGGAGCTGAACGGAAAGAACGGCAGGACATGAACGCCCGAGATGCCGCGCTTCAGATAGCGATGCAGGAAATCGTTCAGCAGGTCCAGCGGTTTGTGCTGTCCGTCCTCGAGGGAGTTTCCGTACGCGATGAGCAGCGTGTCGTTCTCTGACCACAGGGTGTTCCCGGGAACCCGCCGCCGCTCACGCGCCTTGCTGCCTTCCGGCCAGAATGCGTCGAGCACCTGCTGGGTCAGCGCTACTGTCTCGTGGTCCGGGTACAGCGACGCGATCAATGCGCCCACATCATCCGAAGCGCTCGACGACGCACTTCCTTCTTTGTCAGTCACTGATAGAGAAGCTCATTGCTACCGCTGCACGACACAAAGGTAACAGCACACAGGTCGAAGCGCTAAGGCATGAAGCACATTCTCAGTGCTACTTGCGTCCCTGTCCAGACAACCATGGCAAGACCGCGGAGAAGTCGCGCCCCTTGCCGGCCGCAGTCTCTACAAACTCCTCGTACAGTGCCAGTGCCTGCTGCCCCATCGGTGTAGCAGCATCAACTGCCTCAGCTGCCTGCTGTGACAGACCAAGGTCCTTGACCATGAGTTCGGCCGCAAAGCCAGGCTGATAGTCGTTGTCTGACGGGCTGGTCGGCCCGACTCCCGGTGCGGGGCAGTAGGCGTTCATGGTCCAGCTGTAGCCGGATGACGTCGAGACCACATCGAACATCGCCTGCCGGTCCAGACCGAGCTTGTCTGCAAGGGCAAACGCCTCGCAAGTTCCGAGCATGGTCACCCCGAGAATCATGTTGTTGCAGATCTTGGCTGCCTGCCCTGCACCGGACGCACCACAATGGACCGCCTTCTGCCCCATGATGTCGAACAATGGCTTGCCCTTGTCAAAGGCGCTGTCGTCGCCTCCCACCATGAACGTGAGCGTGCCCGCGGCAGCGCCGCCGATGCCCCCTGATACCGGAGCATCCAACGCACCAATACCCGCGGCCGCCGCTTGATCCGCCACGGCACGTGCACTCTCCACATCGACCGTCGAACAATCGATGAAAATGGCGCCCGGAGACAAGGCGGCAATGACCTCCTCGGCCACCTGGCGCAGGATGGCCCCGTTGGGCAGCATGGTAATGGCGACATCGGCACCCTCGCAGGCAGCCGCAGTGGATTCCACCATGGTTACCTTCGGTAACTGCGCCGCCACATCAAAGCCGCGCACATCGTGTCCGGCATCAACCAGATTGCACGCCATTGGTGCGCCCATGTTCCCAAGGCCGATAAACGCTAATTTCATGCTTGATCGCTTCCGATTATGGCTTCCAGTCCGCAGCACCCAAGGGCGCAAACGATGCCGTAACCTCAGAGGTCGGCACCTCACCCAAGGCATATTTCCAGCGTGGCTTGCGGTCTCTATCGATGATCTGCGCTCGGATACCTTCGAGGAAGTCACCGCGCTCGAGACTTGCCAGGCTGGTTCGGAACTCCAGCTTGAGTGTCTGCTCAAGATCCAGATCCCGAGCAGCGCGGACCACCTGTGCTGTGGCTTCCATTGCCATCGGGGAGTTGCGCCGCAGGGCCTTCAACGCCAATTCCGCCCAGCTACGCCGCTGCTCTTCAAGCGCCACGTCCGCAGCAAAGCCTTGCAGGCTCGCCACGATCTCATTGACGCTGTCCATCGAGAAATGAGTGTCGATATCCGACGCCTGTGCTTTCAAGTGACTCGCGGCGGACGCTTCGGCATGGTCATCGATGGCACCGACGTCACCCGTATTGCACAAGGTATCAATGAGCTCTGACCAACTGTCTTCGTGGACATAGGTGTCAGCAAAGCCGGCATGAATCGCGTCAGCAGCTGACATTCGCGCACCGGTCAGTCCCAGGTAGATGCCGAGCTCGCCCGGCGCTCGACTCAACAGATACGAGCCGCCAACATCAGGAACAAGTCCGATGCCACACTCGGGCATGGCGAGTTGCAGGCTTGCTCCGGCGACTCGGTGAGAGCAATGACACCCGAGCCCGACCCCGCCGCCCAAGGTAAATCCCTTCAGTAGAGATACCACCGGCTTCGGGTACCGAGACATCTTCAGGTTCATGCGGTACTCCTGAGTCCAGAAGTCTTGCGCGAACGCAAAATTGCCCTTTACGCCTTCTGCATAGACATCGGCGATATCCCCCCCGGCACAGAAGGCCTTGTCGCCTTCGGCATCCACGATTACCAAGGCAACCGTGTCGTCGTCTCGCACTGCATCGAGCGCCTGCTCGACCTCGAGAGACATGGCCGCCGTCAGTGCGTTCAACGACTCGGGGCGGGTCAGGGTCAAACGCAAGGCCCGACCCTGTTGCCTGACGTATATCTCACCAGTCTGTCGTTCGATAACCATAGTGCGACGTGACGCGATCAGTTCATCGTCGGGATGCTGAATTCAGCACCTTCCTTGATACCTGAGGGCCAGCGCGATGTCACTGTCTTGGTACGTGTGTAGAAGCGGAACGCATCCGGTCCATGCTGGTTCAGGTCACCGAAGCCGGAACGCTTCCACCCGCCAAAGGTGTGATACGCCAACGGGACCGGAATCGGCACGTTGATACCTACCATGCCGACATTGATACGGTTGGAGAAGTCACGTGCAGCGTCGCCGTCACGCGTGAAGATCGCGACGCCGTTTCCATAGTCGTTTTCCATCACCATGCGTACGCTGTCTTCGTAGGTGGTGACGCGCGCAACCGACAGAACCGGACCGAAGATCTCCTGCTTGTAAATCTCCATGTCCGTGGTGACCTTGTCAAACAGACAAGGGCCAACGAAGTTGCCGTTTTCATAGCCTTGCAGACTCATGCTACGACCATCGACCACCAGCTCTGCGCCCGCATCGATACCGCTATCGATGAGTCCTAGCACTCGCGTCTTGGCCTCCTTGGTGACCAACGGCCCAAAATCCACATCGTCGCCTTCGGTGTATGGACCCACTTTCAAGGCTTCTACCCGCGGTCTCAGCTTGGCGATCAGGCGCTCGGCCGTCTCGTCACCGACGGGCACGGCAACGGATACTGCCATGCAACGCTCACCGGCTGCACCGTAGCCGGCACCGATCAAGGCATCGGCGGTTTGATCCATGTCCGCATCCGGCATGATGATCATGTGATTCTTGGCACCACCAAAACACTGCACGCGCTTGCCGGTTGCCGCAGCGCGCTCATAGATGTACTGCGCGATCGGTGTTGAACCGACAAAGCCTACGGCCATGACGTCCGGGCTGTCCAGAATGGCGTCAACCACTTCCTTGTCGCCGTGAACCACGTTGAGTATGCCGTCGGGCAGACCGGCCTCCAGCATGAGTTCCGCCAGCATGTTGGGCACCGTCGGATCACGCTCGGAAGGCTTGAGAATGAAGGCATTGCCTGCGGCAATTGCAGGGCAGAACTTCCACATCGGAATCATGGCGGGGAAGTTGAACGGCGTGATACCGGCGACGACACCGAGCGGCTGACGCATCGAATACATGTCGATACCGGGGCCCGCACCTTCGTTGTATTCGCCCTTCAGCAGATGCGGCGCACCGATGCAGAATTCCGCCACCTCCAGTCCTCGAATCACATCCCCTTTGGCATCCGGGATGGTCTTGCCGTGTTCACGCGACAGCGCTTCTGCAAGCTTGTCCATGTCACGGTGCAACAGGCGCACGAACTCCATCAGCACCCGTGCACGCTTCTGCGGATTGGTGGCGGCCCAGGCCGGTTGAGCTGCCTTGGCATTCTCCACTGCCGCGTTGAGCTCGGCAACATTGGCGAGGGGTACTTTCTTTTCTGCCTCGCCTGTGGCCGGATTGAAAACATCGGCATAGCGTCCCGATATTCCCGCGACAGGCTTGCCGCCGATGATGTGCTGGACTTCTTTCATTGCGGTTGAAATTGGGTTAGTGGTCGATCAGTGCGGCGCTCGCTGGAGCGGAGAACCCTGAACGCCGGATTATGGACGTTTAACTTGCGAGAATCCTGCGAGAAACAATCAAGCGCATGATCTCGTTGGTGCCCTCGAGAATTTCATGGACCCGCAGGTCGCGCACGCGCTTCTCGATGCCGTAGTCAGCCAGGTAACCGTAGCCACCATGCAACTGCAAGCACTGGTTGGCCACACGAGAGCCTACTTCAGTCACGAATTTCTTGGCCATCGCGCAGTGCTGAGTGGCATCTGGTGCACGATGATCGAGCTTCCATGCCGCCTGCCTCAGGAACACGCGAGCGGCCTGCATGTCGATCTCGAGATCTGCCAGCCGGAATTGCAAGGCCTGGAACTCCGATATCGGCTTGCCAAAGGCCTTTCGCTCGCACATGTAGGTGATCGTCTGATCGAGTGCTGCCTGAGCTGCGCCCAGGGAGCAGGCGGCAATGTTCAAGCGTCCACCATCCAGCCCCGCCATCGCATAGGAAAAGCCCGATCCCTCGTCGCCGATGAGGTTGTCACGTGACACCCCGCAGACATCAAACTGCACTTGTCGCGTAGGCTGCGACCGCCAACCCATCTTGTCTTCCAGCCCGCCGAAGGAAAGCCCCTCGGCGCCATCTTCCACCAGAACCGTACTGATCCCTTTTGGAGAGTCATCGCCTGTGCGGCACATCACGACATAGGCATCCGCGTAGCCACCGCCCGAGATGAATGCCTTGCTGCCTGTCAACGCATACCCTGCGTCGGAACGGGTTGCACGTGTTTTGAGGGCCGCCGCATCAGAGCCTGAACCCGGCTCGGTCAGGCAGTAGGCCAGAAACGTCTCGCAAGTGACGGCCTTGGGCAGAACGCGCTCACGGAGTTCCTCCGAGCCAAAGGTATCGATCATCGATGCACACATGTTGTGGATCGACAGGAACGCCGCAACCGACGCACAGGAACGGCTCAGCGCCTCGAAGACCAACGTGGCATCCAGCCGCGACAGTCCCGAACCACCGCTAGTCTCGCGAACATAGATGCCGCCAAGACCCAGCTCCGCCAGTTGCTGCCACAACGCTCTTGGGATGTCACCACGCTTGTCCCATTCGAGAGCGTACGGCGCTATGTGCTGCTCGCCGAACTCCCTTGCCATATCGAAGATGGCACCTTGCTCTTCGCTGAGAGAAAAATTCATGACGCCTACCTGACTGCCATTCGCAATGCGCCATCCAACCGGATGACGGTGCCGTTGAGATACGGGTTTTCTATGATCGAGGCCGCAAGGCTTGCGTATTCATCAGGATCTCCAAGGCGCTGCGGATTGACGACGGTGGCCGCCAGTGAATCCTGTACATCCTGTGGCATGGCTGTGAGCATGGGCGTTGCGAATATCCCGGGCGCAATCGCCATGACCCGGATGTTGGCCTTGGCAAGATCCCGCGCCATCGGCAAGGTCGCGCCGATGATGCCACCCTTGGAGGCCGCATAAGCAACCTGGCCCATCTGCCCTTCATAGCCTGCGACCGACGCGGTGTTGATGATCACGCCGCGGTCCTCACCTTCCGCCAGATTGTTTGCCATGCCACAAGCGGACTGACTGGCAACATTGAACGTACCTGTGAGATTGATATCGATCACCTGCGACCACAGCGCAAGATCATGCGGCAGCCCACGCGACACCGTCTTCGCAGCGGGGGCGATCCCCGCGCAGTTGATGCAGATTCTTTCCTGCCCATGGGTATCGCGGGCCACTTGCAAGGCGGAAGCGACGCTTTGCGAACGGGTGACATCAGCACGACAAAACAGGGCGCCCATCGCGTTCGCAGTGGCCTTGCCGCTGTCTTCACTGACATCAAGAATCGCGACAGGCGCGCCGCGGTGGCGAAGCATGGCGGCCACCGAGGCGCCGAGTCCGGATGCGCCACCCGTGACGACAGCAGGGGTCGTGGAATCGATCTTCATGAATCAGCTCTGAACCGGTCGACCGTCGGCAATGACTACACCATCACGAGGCAAGCTCCCGGGGGCCACCAGCTCGACAAGTGGCCTTACTCGTATGGCGTCTACCAGCGCATCGGTGTACCGGTCCGCTGTCGCATCACTCTGTTCGATCTCGAGCTGTGCCGTCAGGGTATCGCCTGTGCCGTCGTGGCCCACCTCGATGCGCGCCCGGAGCACCTCGGGGTGACGGTCAAGAAACTCCGCGACCTGCTCGGGACGCACAAACTGGCCACGCACCTTGGTGGACTGATCAGCGCGCCCCTTCCAGCCCGACAGACGCACATTACTTCGACCACAGCTACTGGACGTCAACACGATGGAACTCATGTCTCCGGTTGCAAAGCGCAACAGCGGATAGTCGGGATTGAGCACAGTGACAAGGACCTCACCAATCTCACCGGCGGCAACGGGCTTGCCGGTGCCAGGTGTGACTATTTCAGCAATCACATTCTCGTCGACGATCATCGCGTCGATGTCATCAGCTGTCTCGTAGGCAATCAGTCCCACGTCGGCAGTCGCGTAACACTGCCGACACGTGATACCGCGATCGGCATACGCCTGCCTTACCTGTGGGAACAGGGGACCGGCACTCACCATCGCCCGCTTGAACGCTAACGCCACGCCCGCTTCGTCCGCCTTGGCCAGGATGGTTTGCAGATAGTCCGGCGTGCCTGCGTAGGCAGTGCAAGCAAAACGCGCTGCGGCTGTCACCTGCTCCTGAGTGTTTCCCGGTCCTGCCGGAAACACGGTTGCACCAACGGCCACCGCAGCGCTGTCGAACATCATCCCGGCAGGCGTGAAGTGATAGGAAAACGTGTTCTGCACGATGTCTTCAGGGCCAAGACCGACCGCATGAGCAAATCGCCCGAAACGCCACCAGTCATCACGCAGATTACCCGGCTCATGAATCGGGCCTGGCGATTGGAACAGATGCGTGTACACCGCCGGCACACCCCCCAAGGGCGGCTGCTGCGATTGCAGCGCAGTGAGCTCGCTCTTGCGAAATACGGGTAGCTCACTCAGCTCGGACAAGGCGGTGAGTGACGCCGCCGACGGAAACAGCTGCTTCGCTACCGCCAGCTGATCGGATTCACGCTGATCGCTGGATCGCGTCTCGAGAGCGTCGAAATGATGTGTCACGACAGCCACCTCTTGCGACGCCGGTAGGAACGGACATCGCGAAACGACTTGCGCCCCTCACCGGAGAGACCGAGATAGAACTCCTTGACGTCGGGGTTCTCACGCAGCTCTTCTGCGGTGCCATCCATGACGATACGCCCGCTTTCCATGATGTAGCCGTAGTGCGCGAAGCGCAGTGCTACATTGGTGTTTTGTTCTGCAAGGAGGAACGACACGCCCTGCTCTTCGTTCAGGCTTTTCACGATATTGAAAATCTCTTCGACCAGCTGTGGGGCCAGCCCCATGCTCGGCTCGTCCAGCAGGATCGTCTCCGGGCGGCTCATCAATGCCCTGCCGATGGCGCACATCTGTTGCTCCCCTCCGGAGGTGTAACCCGCCTGACTGGTACGACGCTCCTTGAGACGCGGAAAATAGTTGTACACAAGCTCCAGGTCGTCGCTGACCGATCCCCGGCCGGTGCGCGCGTAGGCGCCGGTCAACAGGTTCTCTTCGACGGTCAGGTGTTCGAAACAGTGCCGACCTTCCATCACCTGAATGACGCCGCGCCGCACAAGATCCGATGGCAGCAGATGCTGCACCTTGTCACCGCGGTAGTGAATGCTGCCCTTGGTCACTTCGCCTCGTTCCGACTTGAGCAAGTTGGAAATGGCTTTCAATGTGGTTGTCTTGCCGGCACCGTTGCCGCCGAGCAGCGCTGTAATGCCCCCTTTGGGAACAGACAGCGAGACACCCTTCAACACGAGGATCACATGGTTGTAGATCACCTCGATGTTGTTGACCTCGAGCAAGGTCTCGTCGGCGGGAGCAGCTTCAGGCATTGCGTTCATCAAGCAGCAAATAGTCCTTGATGGGAGGGGAGCAGAGCGCTCCCCTCCCGACTGACATCAGAGACAAGCGGCGGTCACGCCGTTCTCGTCCGCATAGGCCTTTGATGCAGCCACCACCAGCGGGTCGGTTACCGACGTGTCGGAATCCATGAAACCCGTCAGCGACGTCCAGGTACCGGAACTCGCGTCCCATTGCTGCATGACGCCCATACCCGGGCCGCCGTGGTTCTCACACGACACGCTGAACTCTGGCCCGATACCCGACATGCCAAGTTCCGCCATCCGCGCTTCGGTGATCTCAAGCGCCTCCATGCCATCGCGCATCATCGCGGGCGTGATGTCACTCTCGCCGTGGATTTCCTGTGCCTTGGCAATGGACTCTGCTGCCAGCATCGCCGCGTACATGCCGCGGATGTAGAGCACGGAGCCGACATTGGATCCATCACCGGCTGCATTGCCTTCGTCGTGAACCATGGTCTTGATGTCGTCGAGGACCGGAAAGTCAGAAGCGACCTTGGTCATGTTCAACGACTTGTAACCGTTGGCTCCGGCACCAGCAGGCGTGACGTCATGCTCTGCACCCGCCCACCAGTTACCGATGAAGTTCTCCATCGGATAGCGGATGTTGGCAGCTTCCTGGATAGCGACCTGGTTCATGACGCCCCAACCCCACATCAGTACGTAGTCAGGACGCGAACGTCGAATTTGCAACCACTGGGACGTTTGCTCCTGTCCGGGGTGATCTACCGCAAGCAGGTCAAGCGTGAATCCTTCGGACTCGGCCAGCGACTCCAGTGTTGGAATCGGCTCCTTGCCGTACGCCGAGTTGTGATAGACCAGCGCGATGTTCTTGCCGTTCAGGTCGCCGTCGTTTTCATCCTTCAGATAGTTGACGATGACTGATGCTGCATCCCAGTAGTTGGCCGGGAAGTTGAACGCCCAATTGAAGACCTCTCCGTTCTTCACAGCAGTGCGTCCATAACCCATGGTGTGAATCGGGATGCCATCCGCCTCGGCCTTGGGAATCAGCTGATACGTGATACCGGTAGACAAGGGCTGATAGACCAACGCACCTTCACCCTTGGTGCTCTCGTAACACTCGACACCCTTCTCGGTGTTGTAGCCGGTCTCACACTCGACGATGCGGACGGGCTCACCGCCAATGCCCCCATCCCGCGCGTTGAGCAACGAAAAGTAGTCTTGATAGCCATCAGAAAACGGGATGCCACCCGCGGCATACGGACCGGTGCGGTAACTCAGATCCGGCAAGACCAGATCGGCTGCCGCGGGGGCAGCAACCAGGCTCGCCATGACGGCGCCTGTCAACAATGTGTGCAATTTCATCGGTATTCCTCCGTTTGTGGTTATCCGATTGTTTGAAGCCCTGGCGGGCTGTAGTGAGCTTCTATCTGTCTCTTCTTACTTACTTTAATTGAGCTGGCCCGGCGTTGTTCTAGTGCGGGAACGGCCAGAGTCGCAGTTTTTCCTTCATCACGCGCCATAGCTGTGCCAGACCGTGTGGCTCCTTGATCAGGAAGAACATGATCAGACCACCGACGATGACAAGACGAAGGTGCGCCACGAGATCAGGCGCCCATCCGAGAATATCCACCCCGATGAACTTGAGCACGACCGGCAGGACCACCAGAAAGGCAGCACCGGCAAAGCAACCAAAGATGCTACCGAGCCCGCCAATGATGATCATGAACAGCACAAGAAAACTCTTGTCGATACCAAAGGACTCGCCCACTTCTGCTGCACCGAGGTACACGGAGAAGAACAAGGCTCCAGAGATCCCGACAAAAAACCCTGAAAGCGCAAACGCGGACAACTTGGCGGTCAACGGATTCACGCCGATGATCTCGGCCGCGATGTCCATGTCCCGAATTGCCATCCAGCGTCGACCCAAGCTACCGCGAGTGAGATTGCGAGCGATGAAGGCACTTGCCACACAGAACGTCAGGCACACCAGATACATCGCCCAGGCCTCGGTGTTGGGACCTGTCAAGGGCACGCCAAACACGGTCCGCTCTGGCGCACTGATCTGTCCGGAGGCATTGTTGTTGTAGAACCATGGCACTTTGTTGAACAGCCACACCAGAAAGAACTGCGCGGCGAGTGTGGCTACGGCGAGATAGAAGCCCTTGATGCGCAGACTAGGCAGGCCGAATACCGTACACACGACCATCGTGACGAAGCCTGCGCCAACGATATGCAGCAGGATGCTGACGTCCGGAAACGCCGTCATCAGCTTGTAACAGGCATAGGCCCCGACGGCCATGAAACCACCGGTACCCAGGCTTACCTGTCCGCAGTAACCGGTAAGGATGTTGAGGCCGATCGCTGCGATGGCGTAGATCAGAAACGGCACCAGAATGGCACTGGCCCAGTAATCGTTGATCACCAGGGGTACGACCAGGAAGGCGACGGCCAGCGTCAAATAAAACACGATCCGGTCGAGCTTGAGCGGAAAGGTCTGGTTGTCGAGCGAGTAGGACGTCTTGAAGTCGCCCGCTTCACGATAGAGCATGTCTCTATACCCTCTCGATGATGCGTTCGCCGAACAGGCCCTGAGGCCGGAAGATCAGCACCACGAGTGCAAGCATGTAAGCAAACCAGTTTTCCGTCGCACCACCCAGGAAGGGCCCGCCGATCGTGTACTCGAACAGCTGCTCTCCCATGCCAATGATCAGCCCCCCGACAATGGCACCAGGAATGGACGTGAAGCCGCCCAGCATGAGTACCGGCAGCGCCTTGAGTGCGATCAGGGACAACGAGAACTGCACGCCCGACTTGGCACCCCACATGATGCCAGCGACCAGCGCCACGATGCCGGCAAGTGTCCACACCAGCACCCAGATGAAATTGAGCGAGATACCCACCGACAAGGCGGCCTGGTGATCATCAGCAACCGCACGCATGGCTCGACCGTACTTGGTGTACTGGGAAAAGGCGATGAGCGCAGCAACGAGAATGGCCGCCACCATGGTCGCCACGACGTCCAGCTTGTCGATGAAGAATCCGTAGAAGTCATCACCACCGAGGACGGCGGTCGCGTTTTCAATCGCAAGCGAGGCGCCTTGCGGTAGCGCGAGGTCCAGGGTACGGATCTCCGACCCCCACATGAGGTCCCCGATGCCTTCCAGAAAATAGGCAAGACCAATCGTGGCCATGAACAGGATGATGGGCTCCTGACCGACCAGATGACGGAACACGAGCCGCTGAACCAACCACGCAAGTAGTGCCATCACCACGACCGTCAGCAGGATCGCGGCAATCGCTGGCACGTTCCAGCCAAAGGAGTGCAGCTGGGTGCCAAACATCGCGTTGATCAGATGGGAGAACGGAATGTCACCTTCCATGATTCCGGACAAGGTCATGGCTGCGAACAACGCCATCACGCCCTGTGCATAGTTGAAGATGCCACTCGCCTTGTAGATCAGGACGAAACCGAGAGCGACGAGCGCGTACAACACACCCGCCATCAGACCATTGATCAGTACCTCGACGCCGTACAGCAATGAAGCAGGCATCAGTACGTTCCTCCATCAGCACGCTCAGTCATGGCTCACCCCAAGATAGGCGTCAATGACGACCTGATCGTTGCGGACCACATCGGGCGTACCGTCACCGATCTTGCGACCGTAGTCCATGACGACCACGCGATCGGACAGATCCATGACTACGCCCATATCGTGTTCTATCAGAGCAATCGTGGTCCCGAACTCATCATTGACGTCCAGGATGAACCGCGACATGTCCTCCTTTTCCTCGACGTTCATGCCCGCCATCGGCTCATCGAGCAACAACAGGTTGGGCTCGGCAGCCAGCGCCCGTGCCAACTCGACACGCTTCTTGAGACCGTAGGGAAGTCGGGATACCGGCGTCTTGCGAATGGCCTGTATTTCGAGGAAATCGATGATTCTCTCAACCGCTTCCCGGTTGTGCACCTCTTCCTTCCTCGCGGGCCCGACCCAGAGCGCCTGCGCGAGAATACCGCGCCGCATCTTGCCAAGCCGCCCGGTCATCACGTTGTCCAGCACGCTCATCCCCTCGAACAAGGCGATGTTCTGGAAGGTTCGGGCAATGCCCTGCTGCGCTACCTGGTAGGGCTTGAGCGGAGGACGCGGTTTACCTCGAAACCAGACTTCACCCTCCTGGGGAACATAAAAACCGGAAATGACGTTGAGCATCGAGGACTTACCGGCGCCGTTAGGCCCGATGATGGCGCGTATCTCTCCTTCCTGTATATCGAAGGAAATATCCTTGATCGCCTCCACGCCGCCAAAGCGCAAGGTGATGTTGCGAAGATCAAGTATCACCTCACCGATATCACGACCGTCAGCAGTGGTGTAGCCCACGGAACTCGCTTGCGTATCTGCCACTGCATTCATCATGCGGCCGACGCCTCGCGCACCCGCGCATCACTGACGACGGCGTTGTTGACTGCGAGCCTCGCACTGATCGAGCCCTTGCGGCCGTCCTCGTACGTCACTTCGGTTTCGGTACTTATCTCGGAAGAGCCATCATAGAGCGCTTCGATCAGATCCGAATACTTGTCGGCGATGACCGCACGACGCACTTTTTGGGTACGTGTCAGCTCGCCATCATCGGCATCAAGCTGCTTGTGCAATACGATGAATCGATGTATCTGGCAGCCGGACAGCATCTCGTCCTGGGCAACGGACGCATTCACCTCCGCCACGTGTTCGCTCATGATCTCGATAACGCGCGGATGCCCGGCAAGCTCCTGGTAGGACGCATAGGCTACATTGTTGCGTTCCGCCCAATTGCCGACAGCCTGCAGATCGATATTGAGAAAGGCCGTGCACTCGTGCTTGCCGTTCCCGAACACCACGACCTCGAGTATGTTCGGGAAGAACTTGAGCTTGTTTTCCACATACTTCGGAGCAAACATTCGACCATCGGCAAGCTTGCCGACATCCTTGGCTCGATCAATGATGCGCAGCTGCCCGGACTCCTTGTCCATGAAGCCGGCATCGCCCGTGGACACCCAACCATCGGCATCCTTGGTGCTGGCCGTGCTCTCAGGATTGTTGAAGTATTCGACAAACACGCCAGGCGAGCGGTACAGCACTTCGCCGTTGTCCGCAATCTTCAACTCGACGCCAGGTATCGGCACACCCACCGTGTCAGCCCGCACATCGGTATCTGTCTGATTGGTGATGAAGACACTGGCTTCGGTCTGACCGTACAGCTGTTTCAGGTTGATACCGAGCGAGCGATAGAACTCGAAAATCTCCGGCCCGATCGCCTCACCTGCGGTGTACCCGACACGCACTTGCGTAAAGCCGAGGGTATTCTTCAACGGCCCGTACACCAGAAACTCCCCTAGCCGGTACTTGAACCGATCCATGCCGGGCACTTCCTTGCCATCGAGAATATCCGGCCCCGCCCGTCGCGCAACCGCCATGAAATGCTGAAACAGCCACCGCTTGACTCGCCCGGCATCCTCCATGCGAATCATCACATCGGTGAGCAAGGTCTCGAAGAAGCGCGGCGGCGCGAAAAAATAGGTCGGGCCGATTTCACGCAGGTCGCTGCGCATGGTGTCCGCACTTTCCGGGCAATTGACGCAAAAGCCCTGATAGATCGCTTCACCGATGGAAAAGATGAAATCACCTACCCACCCCATGGGCAGATAGGCAAGCACGTCCTCGCCCGGGCCCAAGCTGTCAAACTCGGTAGCGTTCTTTGAGGTTTCGATGATGTTGCGGTTGGATAGCACCACTCCCTTGGGCTTGCCGGTGGTGCCCGAGGTGTACAGGATCACGCAGGTGGAGTCGTAATTCTGGTTTGACGCAATCTCGGCAAACCGCGAGGCCTGGCGCGACTCAGCGGCTCGGCCCTTGCCTTGGAGGTCCTCGAAGGAACAGAGCGCTGCATGGTCGTACTTACGCATGCCGCGCCCGTCCGCATACACCACGTAGGTCACCTGCGGCGTCTCCTCCTGGATCTCGAGCACCTTGTCGACCTGCTCCTGATCTCCCGCTATCACGAACCGCGCGCCGCAGTGATCGAGCACGTAGGCCAGCTCCTCGGGAACGGCATCCTGATACAGGGGTACCGGAACAGCACCACACAGCTGCACCGCGACCACCGACCAGTAGAGTGATGGACGGTTGCGCCCGATGATGGCGACCTTGTCGCCTTCGTTCAGTCCAAGCTCAAGCAGGCCACCGGCCGCCGCCTGAATCTCCGCATGGGCCTCGGCCCAGGTCCAGCGCTGCCAGATACCGAATTCCTTTTCCCGATAGGCGCTGGATTTGCCGAGCACTCGGGCGTTGCGCGCTACCAGAGCCGGCAATGTCTCCAGTGAACCACCCAATGAAGGGTCTTTGACTACCAAACGGCTTGCTCCCGATCGTCCGCATACGACGACCTTACACGCAGTTGCGGCACAAGTGATTGGCCTGAAGGAACAATAATCAGGATTTTCGCTGCGAGCGCGGCAGCGTCTGCCAACCCAGTACTGTTTTAGTGCCAGCCAGGCGGCATCGGCGGCGCTGACCTAACCGTCTGACCCTGCCGGACCAAGACTCGAAACGTCCACCGGCGCACGCAACTGCTCAGCGGTCGATATCATCCAACTTGCAACCCGCCACTCAATTTTCCTGCACTCCCTGAAGGCAGCTGGTCCTGCACTTTCCAGGCATATCAGGCCTAGGGGACTCGAACCGAAAATTCCAGGGAATAGGACTCTCCCGGCGCAAGCTCGTCGGTGAGCGCACTCAACGAACCGACACTGCCCGATGCGGGTGTCGTCATCCAGCACGGGCTGCGCGAACACGTAGCGCCCGGTGAGTACACGGTCCACTCAGGTGTGTAGTCGAGAATCGATACGTTGTAGGACACCTGGTTTCCCGTGTTGGTCGCTTCGAGACGGTAGATCACGCAGTTGTTACCGGGCTCGATCTCGATGATGGATGGACTGAAGCTTTCTCCCGGGTCAGGTGCACCGTCACAGCCGAGATCAATCGCCTGTGTCTTCACGATACTGACGTGCGTGTCTGACGTGGTGGTGTTGTCGACTACCGAATCTGTTTGAGACCCGCCATCCCAGGCTACGACTATCGTTGTCTGGTTGGTAACGCTCAGACCTGCCGTCGTCGGTGCCTCGACTCGAGCGAGTATCGTCATGGCCGCCCCCGCATCCAACAATTGCGGATCCGTCCAGGGTATGTCTGCCGCGCTCAAGGCGCTGTCCCCATCGACATCAATCCACAAGCTGGTCGCCCAACCTGCAAGGGTCTCGCTCGAGGACAAGGTAATGTCGGACAAGGCAGCATTACCTTCGTTTACCAGTTGATGAACGTAGACAACCGATTGGCCGGGCTCGAGCTGTGCGTTCAGGTGCGGGTGCAGTCTCAGTATGGAACTGGCACCGATCAATACCGCGTCATGCTTGATATCACTGGTAGCTCCGTCCTCTGACATTGCCGTGAACCAGATAGACTCTGTTGCGGCAGGGTGATCAGCAGGCGGTGTTACCACCGCCACCACATGCGCCGGTGCGCCAGACACCAGTGGTGCGGTGACGAAGGCCGCGTCTCCTGTTGTGGGGTCCTCGAAATCCACGCTCCACCCGCTGGGGAGAGCGTCACCGGATTCCTCCAGGGATGCACTGAGTTGATACCGGGTCGGTAGTTCACCTGCATGAGCTACGAACAGATCGAACCGCGCGCTGCCATCAGCATCCAGCGACGTCGTGCTGACCGGGTCCGGCTCGGGACCGGGACCGACTCCAAGTGCTGTTGCGCTACCCGCTGCCGCCTGATTGGTAAGGTCGACTGCGGCAGGAACGATTTCGTCCAGATGGTCGCGTACCGCGTTGAATACAGTGGAGTCGCCAATCGACCGTGCGGTCTTGGTGATATCAAAACCACTGCCATCGTTGTCTCCTGCCGCATCGGCCGGGAGTGTCACCTCGAGCACAACGGTCGAGAACTCACCCGGGTTGATCGGACCGGTATCGATCTGCCCATCGCCGTTGGTATCGAGCATGGGCGTTGCACCGTCGGCACGTAACAATCGCCATAGGGTGTTCGCCGGAAAACTCGATGTCGATTCATCAACGTCGATGTTGTATGAGTCAACGCCAGTGCCGGTATTCCACACGATATTTTCGAACTGTACCGCCCCCCCCGCCGGAGCCAGGGCAACCGTGACAGGCTCATCCTGTAGATCAGCAGACGATGTCGCCGAGCCGTTAGCCACGACACTATAGGTTGGCAGGACCGTAAACACGGCGGGATTGCCGAACTCACGCGGCACCGTTCCAATCGCCACGTCATATTCGAACTCGGCCTGATTGATCAGTGAAGACGGCGGCAACTCCGCATCAATAACCACGTCGAACTTGAGTTGTCCGCCGGAACCAGGCGGCAGAAAATTGATGATCGCAGTTACCTGGTTGCTGCTGTACTCATCACTATCGAGCTCAGCTTCCGGGAGGCCTGCACAACTGGGATCGTAGGCGCACCAGATCAGTGTCGAACTCGCACCGACGTGCGTATCTGTTGCGCTCGCATCCGTAAGTGTCTCGGCGCTACCGCTCCATGTGCCTGAGCCCGGCACATAGGTCATGCCGGCAGGCAAGGCGTCGATGATCACCAGATCCCCGGCAGACTCGGTGCCCGTATTCAAGTAGTCCAGTGTCACCTGCCACGGGCCACCCGGGGAACTTCCCACCGTCGTCGACATGGACTTGATGACCGCAATGGTCGCGCCCGACCCGACGATCACGGTATCCGTATCCGTGTCCACCAGCGTCGAATCGAAGGCACTGACCGCAGTGAGCTCGAGACTGCCGACGCTACCGTCGGTCGCCGTCGAGGGCACTGTAGCGACAACAACAAAGTCGAAGCTACCGCCACCACCTATGGCCGGTGTCTGCGTGATGGCTACCGTGCTGTCGGCCACGCCATTGCGATCAACGTCCGGGTAGATGTTGATGGCGTCAAGATCGATGTTGTCACCGGCGAGATTGACCGCGGTGATGGAAAAGCTATCACTGCCATTACCGGTATTGACGATTCGATGCGAATATTGCACGGTCTCCCCGGGTGACGCGCGGCGTGTGTTGTCATCACTCAGTTCGAATCCTCCCACCTGCTGCACCAGGGTCTCGACCAGGTTCGATGTCACTGACACACGCTGACCAGAACCATCCAGAAAACTCGCTGAAGCCTGATTGCGGATGTAGGTACCGGCAGGTGTTGCCGCATGCGAATACAGTCCAGGCACAGTCCCGAGGACGAATGCTGCCAACAGCAATACCAGCAATCTGCGTATCACCATGCGACACCTCGTGAGAGGTCGCACGCAAGCACCATGGAGAGAAGGACTCGTGTTCACGCGTTAATCAATCGATTGGGACGGCTGAGAGCGCTTCAACTTGACGGGGGGACCCATCGACGAATCCAATGTGCCTCCATCACTGGTGCCTGCAGGCTCGTTCTCCTGGCGACCAGCGGGAGCATCCAGGAGTTCGACGCTGACCGCAGCTGTTCCCGTTGGCGGCGCAACAGGAGACGACAAGGCCTCGGTGACCAGCGTCGTGGTGTCGATCGGACTCACGGTAGAGATGCGTCGACGTACCGACACTGCACCATCCTCCGTGAGACGAACCGGCTCCTTCAAACGGTCAGGACCGTGAAACTCGGGGCGCAGGGCACGACCGCTCTGATCAAGTAGCCTCAGTGACACGCGTCTCTGCACGCCTTCCAGGATCTCCGCATCGTCCGCGATGGCACGAGCGTCGATACCCATCGGGCCGAGCACGATGCGTTGAAGAGAAACGCCACGTGCCTGTAGAAAGGACGCCACCGCGTCGACGCGCCGTTGAGCCAGCGCACGGTTGTAGTTGAAGCCGCCTCGCCTGCTCGTGAATCCGAGCACTTCAATACTCAGCGTCGGGTAACGGGCGAGGACCGCGGCAGCCAGGCCGAGTTCCGTCTCCGCCTCCTGATCCAGTAGATGCACGTCATTGGCAAAGAAGATCTCGGGCGGGAATTCGAAGGTATCTCGCGTGATTCGATCAACCACCCGCATGTGTACGGCACCACCCAATGCGGGCTCGACTTCCACAGGGCACAGCTGATCGTCGTATTGAGCGTAGAGCTCCTCTGTCGACACGCAGGCGGACATGAACACCGCCGTCACGATCAACAAAAGTGTCGTTGCGGTACGTTGCATCAGTAGTCGCTCAACCATTGCAAGACATCCTCATCAAACTTGTAATCGAGGCCAAGACGAAATCCGGCTTCGTATATTCCTGTCGCATCCAGATCGGGCTCTTCAAAGCCGAGGGCATTCCATCGGGCCTGCACGACAAGATTCTTCATCGCGATCCACGACAGGCCGAGCCCTGCCGACCACGCCGACTCGTCTGCCGCAAGAACATCCCCATCCTGTCCGGTGGTCAACAACCCACCCCCGACATCAAGTTGCCAGCGTCGTGCCAGATCAAGCGTCAGTCGGCTTCCTGTTAGCGTTGCGTGCTGCCACGTCGTGTGATCGTCCAGATCCAGTCGTGTCCACTTGGCTGCGGCACGCGCAGACCAACGAGCCGTCGGCGTCAACTCTCGGTGCTGGAGGGTCTTGGCGATGATGCGATCCGTGTCGCCGTCAAACTCCGGTGTACGATCATGACGCCACTCAAGGGACAGCAGTCCATGGTGGCGGTTGTCATGCTTGGGCCTTCTCGCAAGACCCAGTCGCAATCGCTGACGAATGGTGTGTTCACCCGTTGCCGGAAACTGACGGGAAAACGATTCTGAAGCCACGAACGTCCAGTCCCTCGTGAGTCGCTGGGCAGCCGTTGCTCGTACGCCGATGTAATCGTCGGTGTCACTTCGGCGAAGCTCCAGGCGGGCGGACAGTCTTCGATGCTCGTTGCGTGTATCGCCGATCGCGAGTGAGAGCGCAAGGCTATCGCCGATGTCATCGTCGAGCACGCGGATGATCTCCAGCGAAGGCGACAGCGTCAGTCCGGGCTCAATGACATGACGCGCCCGTACACCAGACACGGCCTCGGCAGTCCTCCCGCCAAACGCTCCCTTGAGTCTGTATTCGCTGAACAGCTCGGCACCAGGAATCCAGTCGGACTCGATACCCGCCACCAGAGACTCACCATCGACACTGGTACCCGCGACGCCCGATGCAGACAGGCCACGTTCGCTTTCCACGCGCAGATACGCATCGACGTTCTCGCGTAAACCCAGACGTCCTTCAACACTCAGACGACGTCTATCGGCGTCGTCGAGGGCGTGTTCGTACTCGACGCCAATGCGTCCACTGCGCTCACCGGGTAGCGCGAAGCTTCTATCCGCCGCCAGTAGCACGGTGTTGAACTGCGCGACGTCCAGACCTGTGTCGGATTTGACATGACGCGCACCCACCCCGAGCGTCCAGCGTCCAGTATCGTGATCGACTCTGAATCCGGCACTGCGATAGCGTGAACTCCCGTCGGTAGTCGCACTCTCCAGGGCATCGATCAAGAGGCGGCTCTTGTTGCTCAACGGGTGCCTGTGGTCAAGGCGCCACTCGCGCCGACCAGCAGCGATCCCTGATCCCGCGTTGTCGAAATTCTGCCCCGCCTCCGCCCAGGTAAACCGGGTGACACGCCCCGGCTTCTCTGACCACTCATGACTGACGCCGATGCGCGCAGCCTGACCTTCCCGACCATCGCGGTGCTGCATGAAAGCTCCAGACACGGACACGCTTGTGGAGTCGTCACCCAACACATATCGCGCTTGCGCGCCCGCAATGCGATACCCCGTCAGTGGATGATCATCATTCGTAAAGCTCGCACCGACATACGCGTTCTCGCCGACATTCCTGGAGATACGAAGCCCTGCAATCCAATGCTCATCACCATCGCCGCTCGTGTCGTAGCTGACGCGGATGACCACCGTGTTCCCTTGCTCATCTACCGTTGGCACGACCTCAGCAAACCGCAACATGCCGGTTTCAGCGTCCAACTGGTAGTCGATGCCGGCGACCAGTTGCTCAACGGAGAGAACCAAGCCGGTATTGTCGCCATCGAATACCAGCCGCTCCACGATCTGGCTGTTGGCAACAATCGGCGCACCCTGCAAGCGATAGAGAAGCGCTGTGCCATTGCCATTGAGTTGTTCTACCTGTCGGGTGTCGGACTGCTCGGCAGCAAACGCCTGCAGGCGTGTTACTCCGGTATCAAACACCCCGTTCAGACCGGTCAAGGTGCGCTGGGTACGCGCAAGATCGTCGAGGTCTGACTGCACATCGGTGAGGTAGTCTCCCCACATCAAGCTATGCCGGTCGCGTTCCAATCGGGCATACAACCGGGACCGACTCTGCGCCTCATACCCTTGTATGGATGCATCTCCTAGCGAGGCCCAATCCGAGTCACCGGGCAAGCCTTCCAGCAAGCTGGTGTCACTCGACTTGTCGCTATCCCAGGCCAAGGTCAGATCAGCTCCCCAACGGATCCCGCCACGAACAAAAAAAGCGCTACGACTGTCTGTCTCCAGATCCGACACTGAAGCACCATCAGCATGAGTACGCCGGGTGACACCCGCCTGCAACACACCGCTGGCTATCAGCGGTCGTGGGGCCGTCAACTGCACCAGTTCAAGTCGCGTACGCAAGCCCCCGGACCGCGCATCCACTCTCACGCGACCCGCTCGCTCGGAACTGATCAATTCGACACGCGCCCGCCCACGCTCAAGGCGAATCTGATGCCCTGGCTCCTGGCGCTGCAGATCCTCTCCACTGAAACTTCCACGAGTCGTATCAAGCGTGACAAAGCGGACGCCACTGGCAGGAGTACCCGCCGCATCAGTGAGCAGCACCTCGATAGGCAAGCGGCTTTGACCGCCGTCAGCCAGCAGCTGATCCGTCGGTGCACGCATCACCAGTTTCGACGCACGTGCCGCGCGACGCACCGTCTTTTCTGCCAGCACGCGTTCATTGCCAAAAGGATCCCGGCCGCGCACTTGTACCTGGTGGCTACCCGCCGATAGATCCACGCCGTACCACGCGACGATCTGGGCGCTTCGGTCAGGGCTCTCGATTCGCTCGCCAATTTGGGCATCCGGTATCTCTCGATCACCGATAAACAGCGTGGGTACTACTCCCGCGCGCACGACCACCATGAATCGTCCGTCATCACTGACACCGTCCTCTGGCCAGAGAAACACACCCTCCTTCGCCTGTTCACGCGTGATGGTCCTGGCGAGCAACTCGGGATCAGCCATGCCGATGGCATCAACTCCGCTGTCGTCGGTTCCGGCATCAGCATTCGAGTCACTGACGTCATCCTCGGACGAACCATCGTCGCCTGGCTGAGTTGCCTCAGCACGATTTCGCGCTGCGGCATCGCCTACCCATCCCTGTCCAAGGTCCCCATCCGCACCCGCCTGTTGGCTCGCCGCGACCGCACTACTTCGTCCATCCGGATCGAGCTGACTGGCACGATCAAGCACCCAATCTTCGGCCAGCGACTCATGGCGCCGCTTGAGCTCGGCAAGGACACTCTCAGCCTGATCAGCCGGACAGAACGTAGCGAAGTCTGCTCGATGCCACTCACCTTCATGAACACGCACAAATCGGCTGTCCGCATCCGCAGCGTTCTCCACCGAAAGCGGTTTGGCGATCAAGCCCTCCGGCAATGTCGACGCATCCAGCTTGAGAACATGCTGACCCGGCGTGACCTGAGTCAGACTGAACAGCCCGTTCTCATCGGTGATCACGAACCGACCGTTCTCCATATACAGCCGAACGCCGGCAATCGGCCACTCACTCTCGTCATGGATACCGTTGCAACTGGCATCCACGTACACCTTTCCGAACACCATTCCATGGTCACCGAAAGCACCTGTTCGTAGCAGCCGAACACTCGCGCTCGAAGGTGCCGTAGCGACGACGACGTCATTCGTGGCTACGGCCGTCGCGACTGCCGTGTTCACGGCCTGGCTCGACGAAACCGACGCTCCCGGTTGCAACACGTAACTGAGTGTTGTCGATTTGCCAGCATCGAGATCCCCGATTTCAAAGTCCAGTGTTGTGACACCGCCAGCGTTGCCCTCATCCGGGTCCGGTAAACGCTGACCATCAAGTCGAGTAGATCCGCCGATATAGGCAAAACCCGGTGGCGGCGTATCCACGATCGTCACATCATCGAGTGGTTCTTCGCCATCGTTGGACACCGTGATGCGATAGCCCACCGTCTCACCAATCTCGACAATGTCCTGCTCTACTGTCTTGTCCAGTTGCAATGAAAACGTGGTTGCCGGGGCAAGCACAAGCACGTCAACCGGGATATCAACCACCGGCGCAGGCTCTCCCGCCTCACGGGAAAAGCGCCCATCGTTCTCACCGGCTGGACCGGACGCACCGTACGACGCCTGGACCACGTTGTAGTCAGTACTTCCATCCGGCCGCCAGTTCGACGGAAACACATAGTCTTCACCGGGGTCAACGTCAACGGTGTACTCGAGTTCTTCAGGTAGCCGCGGAATCACATAGCGTCCACTGTTGTCGCTTGATTGAATCAAGGGCTCACCAGTCAAGGGATGCTCAACCACCTGCCCTGCGTTCAGAATCTGTACAAGGGCACCCGCTACCGGAAAGCCGGACTCACCGACAAACACGTGGCTCACCTCATCCGTGACTGCGAAATCCATGGGACCATCAACGACCTCACCCGATGGCAGCTGCACCACCAACTGATCCTCGAAGCCACTGGCAATGAAGCAGGCGTTCTCGGCGAGAACAGGATTCGCCGAAACCGCAAAAGCCTGCTCCGCAGTTTGCGGGCAGGCTGTGTCGCCAGACGTGTTCAAGGTAAGCACGATGGGCACAACGCTACGGAACACACCGCTATCAGGCGCTGTCTCTCGCAACCACACCGTGGTGAATTGATTCCCCTCGACCGAGCCAAGCTCGACCGGTTGGTAACGTAGACCGTCCGGACCGTCGCGAGCACTGGCCGAGTCAGTCACACCGCTGTACTCGATATAGACAGCATCGCGCACGACATCATCATATTCAGGCCTGAACAGCACCGGATACACCTCGGTGTCAACAAAATCGGCATCAAGCTCGTGATGGGGTGCAACACCCTGCTGCTGTAACTCCACCGCAGGCATCAGGAACCGCAGCTCGGGCTCCTGGGCAATAAATTGGGGTTGTATCTCGGGCTCAACCGGCTCTTCGGGTTGTTCCTCCTCGGCTTCCTCCCCGGTCTCTTCCTCAGGCGTCTCGTCCGTGGGTTCACCTTCGTCTGACTCGTTGTCCGGTGGCTCGGCGACCTCAACGGTCAGCACATGCTCACAGTCCGCGAACGCGGCAACATCATCAAGCGCATCGCCGTCGAGATCGATGCTCGCTGTGGGCAGCCACGTACCCGACACCTGCGCCGTGAGGTCCAGAGACGCTGTCAACAACAGGGAAGCTGGCAGCAGCAGTGACTCCGGGTCGACGAACCACACCAGACGCTCAACCGACTCCACACTGGAAACACGCTCCCACCCTCCGTCTGACGAAGGTAGTACAGCGCTTGCAGACGCATGAGCGTGATCGACGGCGACGACGCCTTCAGGCAGTGGCACTTGTGCCAACAGTCCAACGACAGGCTGCCCATCCACGATGATCTCTCGCGTCTGAATAGAGGAATCCGGCAGCCCCAGGAGAATCGACAGCTCAGGCGTATCACTCGAGGTCAGTGGCACCTCGCACTGCGCGTCAATCGTTATGGCCAGGCTTGGCTGACTGGGTTCGAGAACGCGCACGGTATCGACCACCTCGCGCGTATCGTCCAGGTCATCTTCAGTGGAGGCCTCCAACGTAGCCACCAGCAGCTCGTCCGGGCTGACGCCTGGCGCCACTACCGCAGTGAATACCAGGTTGACCGACTGGGACGGCTCTATATCCAGAATCCCGACAACATCCGGCTCATCGTCGTCTGCAACACCGTTGGCATTGAGGTCGAAGACCAGACGAGGCTCGAGAAGCTGCGAATCGTGGTTAGCTATTGCGACGCGATAACGGTCGTCCGCGTTGCCCTGATTGCCCAGACGATGCGGAAAATGCACGCGTTCGCCCGTGAGTGCATCGGTATCACCTGATGCATAGAATATGAATCGTCGCACTCGCGACACGGTCACAACAGAGGTGTTGGACGCTATCTGTACTTCGGTACCACTTTGCTCATCCTGATAACTGAGTACTGCCTGGTTTTTTATATCGACACCTGCCTCAGTCAAGGCGTGCGCCAAACCTGAACCCACTGACACGCTTCCAAGCAGGTGTCCACAGAAGATTCCTGCTACTGCAAATCCTGCCCACCTGCTTGCGCGGGTCACGCCAGAGCTGAGGAGAGGAAGGAGTTTCATTTGCAGCAATGGGTGATCACCGGAAGCCCTCCATGCAGAGGACTTCCGGCGTATCGGGCTCGCTACTGCTTAGTCGACTCGAACGCTGAAGCGTGCGGTCGCCTTCTCACCTGCAACCAGAGTACCGCCTTCATCTGTAGACGGTGAGCTATCGCTACCGACATAGAAGGTGATCAGATTGCCGTCGAGGGTGCCGTTGTCATCGCCCGCCGCATCAGTAACGCTGACAGGCGTGCAGTTGTTCGACAGGCAGTAGCTCAAACTTCCAGCTTCATAGGTGCTGAATGACGTCACCGCATCCGAAATCTTCACGTACAGGGCACTTGCAGAACCCTGGTTCTCGGCAACCACCTGCCAAATTGCACACTCACCCGGAGCGACATTGACAAGCTGAGTCGCTTCGAATCCGGTGTCGGGCAAGCCATCGCAGTCGTTGTCAACAGCAACTGTCTTGACCAGGGTCACCTTCTCGTCAACCACTGTCGTGACATCACTGACCTGGGCACTCGGTGCCTCGGCTGCGGTATCGATATTGGTGGCAAACAAGGTCCACGTATCCACGGTGCCCGTCGCCGCTGTCGTCGGCGAGAACACGCTGACAGACAAGGGAATCTCAGCATTCGCCGGTAGCGTCAATTCTCGCAGACCGTCGCCATCGACATCAGTAACAGAAATCTGAACTGTCGATCCATCCGGTTGAGCCACCGTGATGACAGATCCCGATGTCACTGCAAGGTTGCCGATTTCCGTATCTGCAACACCATCACCGTCCGTATCGATAGTGACGGTGGATGTAAACGAGGCCTGTGTGTGAGCAGAATCGATCTCGAGCACTTCCGGCACGTTGCCGACGTTGGACAGCACGTGACCGTAGTCCGCACGACCACCCGGATCTACCTGATTTGCACCCGCTGAAACGAGCGTGATGGAACGAGCAGCATCAACGTCGACAGCATCCAGCATGATGTCGCTTGCGCCGGTATTGCTCGACTCGATCTGGAAGAAGATCGGGTAATCGCCGTCACCGTCGTTGTTGCCGTCAAGCGTGTCGTCAGTGCCGTCAGCGTCGTTGTCGAAATCAACGTTACCTACAGCCAGTGTGGAATCACTGGGAATCGAGATCACGGCAATGTACTCGAAGTCCGTGGTGTTCGCCGGTATCAGTGGAGAACTGGTGAGCGGAGCTCCTGTCGGGTTCCCTGCACCATCACTTTCAAAGAACTCGACGACCCACCCTGAAGGCAAGGCACCCAGTGCGCTGCCATCCCAGCTCGATCCGGCCGTCAGAACGTAGCTGTCAGCGATATCGGACTCATTGTCGATATACAGCGGCAGAGTGATCGTTCCACCGGTTTCACCTTCGAGTGTGTCTACCGCTGCATAAGGCGCGGCACCCAGAAGATCTTCGTTGGTCGTCAAGCTGCCACCCGTTGCGGAGTGGATGTCCGTTGTGGACTGAACAACATCGCCCAAACTGATGTTTGCGGTATCCGATGTCGACGTTGCCGCCGGATCATTGAGGCTCGTCGCGGTGATGACGGCCTGGTACTCCGTTGCCGGAGGCGTAGCAGTCGCTGGCAAGGTCGCCTTGACCACGATCGTACGGCTGTCGCCAGCATCGATCGGACCAGTGTCACCTATGGTGACAATACCTGCTTCATCAAAGTACGTAAACACGGTGCCCGCAGGGAAGTTTCCAGGCGCTGCGCTCAGTGTGTATACATCCGACTGATTGCCGATGTTGGATACCACCAGCTTGAACAGTACCTGACCACCCGCCGCACCGACGTCAACGAACTGGTCGTCATTGAGCGTGGCATCATCATCACCACCGTCGTTGGTACCGGCCGCAGCATCCGCAGCGGTATCCGAAAGATCAACACCATACGCGGTGTTGATGGTGGTTGCCGTGACGTTGGACGACACCAACTGGTTGGGTACTGCCGGGTCGCCGCCAGTCACGTCACCTGACACGTGACCCTGATTGAAGATCGTGTAACCACCACCCAGTGTCGTCGGATCATAGCTGACCGTAAAGGTCAACGATACCGTTGACAACGGCGGCAACTCGCTATCAATGGCGTATACACCATTGACGCCAGAATCCGACTGATCACCGTCGTTGTTGAGGTCAAGCCCCAAGGTAGCTTCATCAGCGTCAGAGGAGTCCCCGTCAGCGTTAAGGTCACGAGACAGACCGCTTTCCGACAGCACCGACGCCGTGTTCAGCGTGTCGTCATTGCTCAGCAGAATGCCTGACACACTCGAAGACACCAGTGTGGTTCCTTCAGGAAGACCATCAAAAAGTATGACGTCAGTCGCCGCTTGTGATCCATTGTTGATCACGCTCACTGTGTAGGTGATCTGATTGTTCGCAGCATCGTGTGTTGCTGACTTGGTAGTCACCAGCACTGCGTCATCCGTAACAGTGATCAGACTTTCGTTGGTGCCGTCAGCGCCGTCACGTCCTCCACCGGGCGTAAGATCCGATACGGCAACAACTGCAGCCGCACCCTCTCGCGCGGTCGCGCCAAGAGTGACACCCAGTGTCTGTCCATCGGTAGCGGTGACAGGTACCTGAACTGCCACGATAAGATTTGCTGACTCACCTGCATCAAGCGACACATCGGAGATCGTGGGTTCGCCTGCATCGGGCTCGCCGCTGCCATTGCTATCGAGGTAGATCGTGATCCCCGTGCCGTCGATGTCATCACCACCAGTGATGCCGTTGTCGGCGGTCAGATCATAGATATCCGCCCCGTTACCAGCGTTGGTGAGGATGTAAGGGAGATAGACAGTCTGGCCAGGTGAGGCCGCCTTGTCGTTGTCACTACCAATCGTTGCAGCATAGATTTGAGCAACGGTGATAACCGCAGGATTCGACTGGGCGCTATAGACGACACCACTGGCGTCTTCGTAGGTAACCGTCGCCGTGTTGGTAATACGGGTACCCGCTTCGGTTGCTGCATGCAGCACCTGTCCGAATGCGGACAGGCTACCGAGCGCAAGCACGGCAGCGCAGGTTCGCGCTACCGGCGTTCGCGGTAGTTCCGCCAGTCGAGACTGGCAGTTCATCGAGTGTGTTGATTTCATGGTCTTTTGCTATTCCATTCGCCAATCAGTTGATCGCAACGCGATAGCTGAACGCGTGACGGCCACCGTCTGCACCAAGGGCTTCCTCGGCCAACCAACGAACATGCGTGTACTCGGACGGATCGATGACGACTTCCTTCTGGCTGCCATCAGTTTGCGTTTCGATACGCGTGACAGGCTCGCGCTCAAAGGTCTCACCACCATCGATACTCACTTCGAAAGCCGCATCGACGTCCGCACTTTGTGATTCACCGATGAATCGTGTGTTTTCGGGAATGGGATCAACGACACGGATACCCGTGACCTCCTGATCACCCGCGTTGGTAAACGCGATTTGAAATTCCATCACTTCACCGGGAGCGGCGGTATCAGCAGGTATCAGCTGCTCTCCGTCTGCTGACTCGGTCACGAGAAAGGCCTCGATGTTTCCGGTCACGTTCTCGGCGATTGCCGAGGAGCTCATCAGAACACCGACCACGATCGCGAAGACCTTCGCAATCGTTGCGGTGTGTACAACGCTTGCCGATAGGGGACGGCAGTTCTTGAACTTCATGGATTCAGCTTCCTGTGTTAAGTGCATCACAGAACGCCATGCAGCCATCAGGCCAACCTACAAAATCGCTCCAATCGGCCGACGGGCGGGAGCTCATCGCGAGCCGAGCAGGCTCGCGTCAATCAATCCACCGTGACGCGGTAGCTGACAACACCCGACTGCCCTGCCCCGAGTTCGCCGGTAAACGTCCAATCGAGCAGGTCACTGGACTGCGTGTGACTACAGCTCATGCCGGCAGGTGCCACACCACAGTCACCCGATCCGGGAACAATCGTCGTGAATGGCGGTGCCGCGTCGGTCACGATCAGCCCTGGCAACGCTGCGTCTCCGGTGTTCTGGTAGGTCAGGCGATATTCGAGGGTTTCGCCTGGCAGAGCGCTGTTAGCGGTTGAGGCGCCCTCCCCTCGCGTCACATTACTGACAGACTTCTCGAGGGCAAGGATGCCGGCCCCACCCAACAGAACGGTGATGGTGTCGCGATTGCTCACGGTCATGAGCACCGAATGGCCTGCACCAGAGTCATCGCCTGGGGCCAAGCTGGCGTCCAATTGCCAAAGCTGCGTGCTGCCCGGGGCGACATCGGCGGCCAGTGCTATTTCGACGAGCAGGCACAGTGTCTGTTGGTGCACAACCGCGATGGATGATGGTGCCGTCAATTCGCCGACATCAATGGCGCCGTTGCAATTGTCATCGACCGCTACCCGACCGCTACCCGACGTGGCGCCCTGAGGAGTCAAGGCCAGAGAGACGTCTCCGTAGGTCGGTGATACGTACACGTGCGGAAGTACAACGACGCCACCAGGGTCGGCACTCACGCTCCTGTCGATGTCCAGTTGCGCCGGTCCAATGACACCAAAATCGATGCCCTCGATCAGCACCCCGGCACCGAGCATCAATGACAGGCTCCCGTCATCCACAGCGCCTGACCCATGAACAGTCGACTCGCTGATGGATACCGTGCCATTGGCTGGCTGCAGGCGCACGGTCACCGCCTCGTCGACGAACGCAGTGGGGACATCAACACTCCACGAACCATCGCCAAGAGTGATGGTGCTGACGATCACGCCATTGCCCGGTCCGAGTACATCAACAACGCGTCCATCAAGTCCTACTTCGCCGCTATCGACGATGCCGTCATGTGCCAGAGTCGCGCCTTGTCCGGTATCGAGGAACACGCGCCCGGCAAGTCGTGCAGAACTGTTCAACACAATAGGCGTCGGCGCACTACCATCGACATCAAGGTCCAGCCCATCATTGGAGACATCGTTGATCTGACTGCCGTCACTTACGGACGTCGCCGTGATCGTCGCGCTGTTTTCGTATTCACCGTACGGCACAGTGGGGAAGGCAGTGATGGTGACGACCAGCTCGATCGTCAGTGATTGGCCGGGTGCAAGAACACCACTGATTCCCAGCAATTCCGTGTTTGAAGCGCCGTCAAAGGCCGAGTTGCCAGTAAAGCCGACAGGACCTGCGGTCACGCTTGGCGGACTCGTAATGACATAAGCCCCGGACCCGAACACGGGGTCCAGTGCGTCAATCAGCGATAGACCAATCAGTGCGGAATCACCTGTATTTTCAGCGATAAACGTCAGATTCACATCGCGCCCAGTGACCTGAGCCGCCTTGCCAAGTCGAATCTCCGGGTTGGAAGCAACGGCCGCACAAAGTTCGAGTGTCCAGCCGTTCAAGGTGCTGACGCTTCGGTTGGGTCGTGCATCGGTCACGGTCAGTACCCAGTCTCCGGAAGACGACTGCCCATCAAATACCGACAGCGGACTGACCGGTGGATACGCGCCGCCGTCGGTTGGTGGGCACGGCGGTGTGCCAGACGATTCGTCATCCAGAGAAATAAAATAATCATCCTCCCTGCCGCAGCTGCGTCCATAGAGCGTGCTGCTAGCTCCGGCATGCGACAAGGTGAACTGCAAGTCGTTGATCCGAAACGCATCACCAACGAGGTCCACAACATTGACGTCGGTGATCGTGACGTTGTCGGGCACCGAGATGACCGAACGTGCGCTGCTGACACCACGCCCCATGGGAATCGGCACATCCGTGGCGGAATATTGCGTTGCAACCGATCCGACCGGACAGCTGCCCGCAGTGGTCGTCGAGGCCTGAAGCACGACCGGATGATCTTCGACCTCACCGTCGGAAGCGACGCCAACAGGGGAGGAGATGGACGCGATGTTGGTCGATGCCCGCAACCGCAGGTAGCTATCGCCGGGGACCAACCCGGACAATACCGGCCATTCGAGGGACACGCTGCCGGAACTGCACTCCGCCGGATGATTGGCGTTGCGCTCGCTTGTCTCGAAGGTACCGCTCCTGTCGAGATCGACCCAACCCGCCACGCGCGTACCGACCGAGCAATCAAGGGCGACGGTATAGGTGCCATCATCCTGGGAGATAACCGGCGTTCCCGAAATCGCGTCCTCGTCATCGGTTCCGTCGTTGTCGTCACCTGAACCGGACACCTGCCCAGTCGTGGCATTCAGCGTGCCCGACTCATTGTCAGCACCCAGCAGGCCGACACGCACGTCAGATGTTTGATCATTCTGACGATGAAACGCAGCACCGTAGCTGTCCGGAGCATCGCCAAAGTCGATAACGTAACCCGCGGTGAAGTCATAAATGGGTACAGACGTCGTAAACAGGGTTGTGCCGCTGGTTTGTCCGGTCACCGTGTCGACTTCGCGAATATCGTTTCCAACGTTTGAAAACAGGCGGTTGTCAAGACTTCGACTCATCTGACCGTTTGCGGCCGGGGCCAACAGTGTGAATTCACCGGTCGAGGGAACAAATCGCCAACGTCCCGCCACGGACCCTGTTCCTGCCGACAGCCCTGTGGTTGCACCAAAAATCACGGTCGTACCGCCTTCTTCGAGCGCAGCGATGTCGCCAAACCCACCGAGATCACCGGGGGTACAGTTGCAGGCGTCCAGTAATCCAAGCGCCGTAGCAGAAACGACCTGGGTCCCGTCCAGCGACATGTCCAATGCCCACAGTTCACGTACGGTTCCGTCTGTCGGGCTTTCTGACCCCACGAAGTAGGTACCGTCGAGATAGCTTCCGCCTGCGCTGTTCAGTTCGGTTATCGGTGCCGTCACCGGACCAAGGTCAAAATCCATCATCAAGGTGTGAGCCACGGGACCCGCACCCAATGCCGGGTCCCAGCGATACACCGCGGTATCGTCACCGTAGTAGACGAATCCCGCTTCGGTGTTGAACGCCAACGCATTCGCCGCCGCAGCAACCGGTGAGGTCGTCAACAGCAAATCCGTACTGCGGGTCAGATTCAGCCCGCGTATCTGATTGACCGACGAGTAGATGAAAACATTGTCGTTGGCAGCTGTCAGTGGGGAATATCCGCCCAGACAGAGGAGCAGACTCACACACAAGACGAACAGTGGAGACACATTCCACCGCCGAGCCACACGTAGGCTCAACCGCTTTACACACTGCAGAGCATGGTTTGCAGAGGTGGCAAGGCCGCAAAGCATTGATCAATCGGGAGATTGGATAGACTGCTGACGTACTGCATCAATCGAACCTGAACCTTTGGCCGCAGATCCCGGAGAACATCAGCGCCGCGACTCAATCACATCAGCGTGACATGAGTCACGTTTTCAAGGGTACTGGACACCTTACCAATGGCTAGGGCAGGGCGCGCCAAACGTGACGGAGGGAAAGATCGCCTCTCGTCGTTTTCTTGCTCGCGCAAGCCACATCGTTTCGCCCAATCAGCACGTCACGCCTTGTCACTTTCCCCATCCAACAGACCCCTCAGAGCTTCGAACGGATTGTGCGTCGCCTCTTCCCCGCGCTCGTTGCCGCCGTAGGTCACCTGCTCGACAAATCGCTGATGCTCGTTGTCATGACAATACACACACAGCAATTCCCAGTTACTGCCATCCGCGGGGTTGTTGTCGTGATCGTGATCGCGGTGATGAACCGTCAGCTCACGCAGATTCGACGCTTCGAACTCACGCATGCAGCGACCACACACCCAGGGATAGAGCTTGAGTGCGCGTTGGCGATATCCGTCTGCGCGCTTCTCGTATGCCGCCCGTGCGTCGGCCACGAGCTTGTCGAGCTTGCGTGTATCAGGTGACTTCATGGATCCGTCCTACGAGAACGTCGAGACAACCAGGGATCAAGCCGGAACTTGATGCAATAAAACACGTGCAAAAACGTCCGAGTCAACATTCCCACCGCAGAGAATGATGCCTACCCGCTTGCCTGCCATACGCTTTTGCTCTTGCATCAAAGCGGCAAGCGGTGCCGCACCCGCACCTTCAGATACGTTGTGCGTCGTGCGGTAGTACAGCCTCATTGCGTCGGCGATCTCGTCTTCAGATACTGCCACGATACGCTCCGCACCGACCGAGTACACCTCGAAGGCTTCGGGAACAACGACTCGAACCGCCATCCCGTCAGCAATCGTCACAGCAGATGCAGTCTCACCTGGGATACCCGTTTCAAACGCCTGCTTTGCCGCATCAGCGTTGGCGGATACAACACCCACTATTCGCGTGTCCAGCCCGAGCGCATCTCTGGCAGCGATAAGCGCACAGATACCCGAACCACAGCCGATCGGTACGTACACGGTGTGCAGTTCCGGTTGTGCGGTAAATAGCTCAAACGCATAGGTCGCCACTCCGACCACGAGGTCTCGATGAAACGGTGGCACCATGGCAAGCCCGCGTTCCTCCGCCATGCGGCCAGCCTCGATACGCGCTTCATCAAAGTCATCGCCGTGTTCAATGACCTGCGCGCCAAAAGCGCGCATGGCCGCATTCTTTTCCACTGAGTTTCCATGCGGGACGAGCACCACTGCGTCCAGACCAGCTGCGGTGGCAGCTCTCGCCTGGCTTTGTCCGTGGTTACCTCGGGTTGCCGTAATGACGCCACGTACCGACGGCTCACGTCGCAACAAGCTATCGATGAAGGTGATACCACCACGGATCTTGAAGGCTCCCGTAGGCGTATGATTCTCATGCTTGACCCAGGTCTCTGTCCCTGTCGAACGCTCCAGCAATGGCCAACGGTACTGTGGTGTTGGCGGCATGGACTCATGCACCAATCGGGTTGCTTGCTCAAGTTCCTGTCGGGTAAACATGTCTTGCACATTTCCTTTTTTGCCAGACTGCCGGTATGGCATCAAGCAATCCGATACGAGAACATACGTGATCGCAGCCGCTGAGGGAGATCCAGCCGTCAGGCCGCTCAATTCCAGCGACGAGCACAATGCAGTGAATAATACTGGACTACAGACTTGAAACGCCTACTCAAGATCGGGCTGGTGATTTTCCTGTTGCATGCGCTGGTGATGGCGGTTGTGTACACAAACCAACGGAAATTCATCTACTACCCGCCGAAAAACGTGCCCATGATGGAGGTGGTCGAACAACTGGGCTTTCAGCACTGGCCTGAAAGGCAAAACTACAGAGGGTTGACGAAAACGCCCCCAGCCCCCCACAGCCTGATGGTCTACTTTCATGGCAATGCAAGCCTGGCAAGTAGCCGACCAGACCTTGCAGATTCACTCGTCGAAGAGGGATTTCGGGTGCTCATGATCGAATATCCAGGGTACGGACACAGGACTGGCTCGCCAAGCGAGCATCGAATTATCGCGGATGCAGTGGAATCGATAAGACTGAAACTCGGCGCCACTGATCTACCCCTGTACCTGTGGGGGGAGTCGTTGGGTAGTGGCGTCGCAGCTGGCGTCGCATACACACTACAAAACCACTCGGATTCGATTCCCGTTGAAGGACTGATTCTACAGGTGCCTTTCGACAGCATGACCAATGTGGCCCGACATCACGCCGGCTTTGTCCCAACCGACAGAGCCTTCAAGGACCGCTACGAGAGCGCCAGGCGGCTCAAGGAATTCAGTGGAAGTGTGGCCGTCATCGTCGGTGCCAACGATGTGGTGGTACCCCCGGAGCTCGGACTCAACCTGTTTGAATCGTTGAACACCCGCAAGAAGCTCTGGCTACTTGACGACGCCGGTCATGTGGTACCGACAAACAGGAGCTCCCCCTGGTGGGAGGACGTGATCAACTTCATCCGCGCACGCGGGTAGCAGACACTACCGGGCGCCTGCAATGGCTACCCGGCAGTATCCGTTCAACGCTACCAGGTCGTGCCCATGACCGGAAGCGCGAGCCGTCGCTCACCAGCATTGGTGCGAGTGTCAGCATCGTCTTGATCACGCGCAATGCTGTATACGACAGCCACGCCTATTGCCGCGACAATTGCAGTCACGACGATTCTGTCCTGAATCTGCCGTGGAGAGCGAAACACCCGCGGCCCGTCAACAACGACACAGCCGGAAAGGAACACCGCGGCCAACAGGCCAATACCCATTGAAAGTCGTCTTCTTTTCTGCATGGGATCGATTGGATTGCGAGTCGAGTGAATGTCAACGGCCTGGTCTGAGTCACCACAGTCAAGTGGACAGCCTAGGTCATCTCGACGTGGCATGTCACCCTCAGGCGGCAACGAGTACAGCGGAGCTACCCTTCATGTGAGCGCCAAGTGGAATCAATCGCGTGCCATTGGGTAGACGATTGACGCCCGAATGGACATCCAGGTACTCCCCGGCTGGCGAGCCGAGGTTGTTGGAGATCCGAGAGGAAACCTGCACTGCTACCTCTCGCCCTGCCGGCACTCGTATTGCGCCAGACGCACATGCGTTGTTGCAGTCGACAATGCCACCATCAAAAACCAGACGGTGCGCGTGGAAGCGCGTGACGCTGATGTCATTGGATGTGTTGTTGCGCAACAACAAGGTATCTTCTGCAACATCAGGCGAGCTGATCAGCTCAAGGCTCATGTCAAGTGGGGTTTCGACGGATGCGCTTGCCGTCGTAGAAAGCGAAGTACCGACAACGCCGGTGATGGTGGGAAGAAGGCCGGCTGCACTTGCCGCTGTCATGGTCTTGAGGGTGCGGCGCTTGCCGAGGTTGATCGAACTCATTGTTGGTGTCCTCCTGTGGACTATTGCAGACTGCCTGCACAACTTAACGTATGGGCGATTACCCTGAAACAGAGCCAAGTTAACGTTCGTTGACGATGCACCATGAACAGCGAGCAACTACCCGCACACCTCGTAGGTATTGCCGATCGACTCAAAGCCCGCCTTGAGCGCACGCGTACGATACGGCTGCAACGCCGACTGAGAAGACATCCACGAGATTTTCTTTTGCTGTCCTGGCGTTTCAGCTCGCACCCCCAGAACGTACGCAGCAAAGGCCTCGGCAAAGTCCTCTTCAGGATGACTCGCTGCGTATGGTCCGAAAAACGAGTCATCCAGCGCACATCGACCTTCGCCGTCGGCTACGAGCGCCACGTCACCTGGCGTCAATGTACTCAGCGCCTCAGCACTCCAGAAGGCGAGTATCCAGCGCCACAGCAGAGAATCTTCCGCGAGGCAATCGCTACCGTTCCAGAAAGTGGTGCAGCTTGATCCCGTAGCACCAGGCAATCGCTGTTCGTCGGCCCAGGTCAGTATGTGGGCAAACTCGTGTGTGAGCGTAAGCAGTGCGTCATCCGGATTCGCGTCAAACTCGGCGATGTTGATAGCCATGACCAACTCGCTGAGACTGTTCTCATCCGATATGACATAGGCGTGTGTGGTCTCGTCACTATCACCTAGCCACGCAAAACCAGCGAAGTAATCAAGTTGACGCAAGTGTTCTTGCGGCATTACCAGCGCCAACATTTCAAACGCTTGGCGTACCTCGACACTCGGAGTGCCAAGGCAACGTGTGCCCAGCGTACCGTTCTCAATCCGATACGCGGATAGGATGCGAGTCTCACTGTCGGCACCGATGGTTGTTTCGTCGCATCCGGACATACCGAGTGCGCTCGTCTGGCTGGACGATACCGTCGGATAATCCGACCTCCGCTCAACTATCTCACTGACGATAACGGCACCACAAGCACACAGGATCAGTAGCGAGAAATATACTGAAACTCTTTTCATGTCAGTTTGACTATCTATTCAGCCAATCTCAATCAGACTATTCCGGGCCTGGCCACAGGCCTGCACGCGCGCCCTCCGTGAGGGCGAGCACTACATGGTAGTGAAGTCGGCTCAGCGCATCCGCCCACAGGACACTACCGCATGCATCGAGCTGGTTGATGAACGCTGCGCGGCCGGCAAAATACGCAGTGAACATCAGTCGTGTCAGGTCACGTGCCGCGTTGGCGTGTTCCGCATTGTTCTTGCGCACCGCAAACGCCTTGATGGCCTCTGTTTGCGGCCAGAGAAGAAACCGTTCCTCACACCAGTCTTGATCTGCGGAAACGGCATCCAGAGCTGCGCCAGCCATGACCCCGCTGGTCGCGTATCCCGCCGTGTCGGCAAACTCGAGCAAGCGCTCGGCCACCGTGAGCATATTGGCATCTCCGCCAAGCTCGACCTCACGCAAGAGTAACCATGCCCATTCGCACTGGTGTCCGATTTCACGTCGCTCGCCATCGCGTCCGGGAAGAGCAGAAAGCTCGGGGGTGATGAATTCAGTCACCGTGCCACTACTCGTGTCGAAAAAATATTCCAGCCCTTTCAGGCGGATTCTGCAAGCGCGCTCCAACCACACCGCGTCTTGTGTCATCTCATACGCCTGCAATGCCGCTTCATACAAATGCATATGAGGGTTCTGCGAAAAATGAGGGTAAAGCGCTGGGTCCGAACCCACGAGGCCGTCGTGCTCCACGAGCATTCCCGTGGCCCAATCGACCAGTCTTGTCTCGATCGCCGCCCAGCACGCTTCCAGCTCTGCCGACACATCTTCGTCAGGATTCAAGCGCCCCCATGTCGATAGCCCCAGTATCACGAAGCTCTGATCATATGAATAGGCAAGGTCGTCCAGGCGATCACCGGTCGGCGATCGATCAGCGGCTCGCGCACGACTGTACAAGCCCGGAGACTTCCGGAATGCATCAATCGCGTCGCGCGCAGTGGTTGCAGCCGATCTGAACACGGGGTTGCGGGAACCCAGCGCGAGGTGCGAGAACGTGAACAACAGCCTCGCCTGTGAGAGTACCGTCCGACGATCGGTATTCGAAGGCTCACCGCAATGACCAAGCTGATCAAAGAATCCGAAGCCCTCAGGGTCTGTCGCACGCTGCACCCAGCCAGGGAGAAAGCGTGACCAGAACCACTCAACCCAAACGTCAACCGAAGCGTCAGCAGAGGGGTGTCCACTGACTATTGGCTGACTCTCGATTTCTACCCTCACCACATTCTCCGAACACACCCGCCCGATTCACCCCCTGTCCACCGCAGTATCGCTCATGAAGCGGCAGTGCCAAGTGCTTTCCCGGCGAATCGATGTGGCGTACATGCGATCATCGCCGTCTTCATGAGCAAAAACGACGATGCCTGGTGTCACCCGCAAGCCAAGATAGACATCAAGCAGGCAGAAGGCGGAGCCTTGGCTCCTCACTTGGGTTTATCGTACGAGCTCTTTTCTGGCTGGGAGTAGCGGTAAGCGTTGCTGTTGTAGCGCTGGGTCTTGGGCAGCAACTGCATCCAGCTCTGGACAGTTTCAGCCATTTCCGTGTGCACGGGCTCGTCAGCTCATGCATCGGACTGATGCTGTTGGGCATTGGGGCCCGCCGCTACCGAAAAACGCTGCTGTTGGTCGCAGGCATCCCCGCACTGTGGGCCCTGTCGATTCAATGGCATCGGCTGCCTGAGGAGTCCCGCGAGTCGGATTTTCGTGTAGCGCAGTTCAACCTCAACGTGGAAAACCAACGTACGGATCTCTATCTCGACGGGCTCCGTGCCCTGGATGCCGACGTCTTGCTTCTCCAGGAAATCACGCATCAGAACGTCTCGGGTCTTGCAGCGCTTGATGACGTCTACCCCTATCAGAGCATCTGTCTGAATGCAGACAGTCAGCATGGCGTCGGCATCCTGTCAAAGACACCGATGGAAGGCGGAGGGTGCCGTCCGGCACAGCGCTTCACATGGCGGGAGCTACCAGAACACGACATCAACGTCGCGTCCATCCACGCGGTGTGGCCATGGCCAGACCGCCAGCATCAACACGTACGCGCATGGGGCCCTCAACTTCGCGCTGCCCGGGGCCTCGACACTACGGCTGAGCCGTCCCTGAACCGCTTGATTCTTGGCGGTGATTTCAACGCCGCACCGTGGAGTGAAACGATGCGCCAGATACAGATCATGGGACAACTGGAGCCATTGCCAGGCGCACCCATAACGATCAAAGTCATGGGGGTGCCGCTGCCAATCGATCACCAATTGCACACACCGGATATTTGCCCGCAAGCACGACGCCACGGCCCATCGAGCCTGGGATCGGACCATACTCCAGTGATTGTCGAGTACCTGTTGCAAGCCTGTTGACTGCAGAACAACGGCCAGGGCAACAGCAACACGCCAAGTAATTGAATTTACAGGGAATGTCCCCACATTCTCTCATCGGATCAAGGAAAACTGAATATGGAATACCTGATGAACTCCGGACTCGCGTTCTGGATCGGCCTCGCTGCGGTGGTGTTGCTGATCCTCAACTCGTCCGTGAAATTTGTTCCGCAGAACACCGCGCTCGTGGTCGAGCGCTTCGGAAAGTTTCACAAGACAATGACCGCTGGTCTGAACTTCGTCGTGCCATTCATTGACCGCGTCGCCTATCGCGTGTCGCTCAAGGAGATGGCGCTGGATGTGCCGGGCCAGACAGCGATAACCAAGGACAACATCACACTGAATGTAGATGGCGTTCTGTATATGAAAGTACTCGATCCGGAAAAAGCCAGCTACGGCATCGACAGTTACGTCTTCGGTGTGACTCAACTGGCCCAGACGACCATGCGCTCCGAGATCGGCAAGATCACACTCGACAAGACATTCGAGGAGCGAGACTCACTCAACATCGCGATTGTCAATACGATCAACGAAGCGGGCGCAGCATGGGGCACGACATGCCTCCGATATGAAATCAAGGACATCACACCGCCCAAAAGCGTACTGGAAGCGATGGAGCGGCAAATGAAGGCCGAGCGAGACAAGCGAGCGGTCATCCTGGAATCCGAGGGATCGCGTCAGTCAGCGATCAATACTGCCGAAGGAGAAAAACGGGCGCAGGTTCTGGCCGCCGAGGCCGAACGGGAGCAGCGCATCCTTGAGGCACAGGGTGAAGCACAAGCCATCAAGACCGTTGCGGGCGCACAGGCTGAAGCACTTGAACTCATCGGCCAGGCGGCATCCACTCCAGAGGGTCAGAAAGCGGTGCAACTCGACCTTGCGACCAAGGCAATCGCTGCCAAGGAAAAAATCGCGAAAGACTCGACCATTGTTCTCATGGACGGTGACAAGAGCGAAGCGGGCAAGGTCGTTGCCGAGAGTATGGCAGTGGTCGCAGCGATGAATTCCAGCGGCTCATTTGGCGCCCCCTGAAAGAGGACATGACGATGAACGGATTGCTTGAAAGCATCTTGAACAACCCGAGCGCGTTCTGGTTTGTCGTAGGATTTTCTCTACTGGCAATCGAAGTGGTGGCATTCGGACTGGGCAGCGGCGTGCTGTTGTTCGGCAGTATTGGTGCCTTGATAACAGGCGCCTTGCTGCACTTCGAGGTCATTCCAGCGAACTGGATAATCAGCGTTGCAAGCTTTGCGATCGCGTCAGCCCTCGCCACCGCAGTTCTCTGGATGCCCTTGAAGCGATTGCAAAGCGGAGCTGAACTCGGAAATGACCGTAGCAGTGACCTCATCGGTTATCAGTTCCGCCTGGATAGCACAGTGACGCCTACCAACGTGGGGACGCATCGCTACTCGGGTATCCACTGGCAGGTTCGTATCAGTGATGAAACAAGTGAAACGACCTTGAACAAGGGCAGTTCTGTGCGGGTCGCTGGCGTTGATCCGGGCGTCTTCCATGTCGTACCGATTTGAATTGATATCACGCACACCCACCGCCCTTTACGCGCTCAGTGTGTCGTTTGACGACTATCAGACTAGCGAGTAGCCTTGGCACGCAAGCTCGACAGTCAGAGCACTTCATTTCAAGGGAGCACGACCCTGTGCCTGATTTCAATTTTCAGACAGTTGTTCGCCCTTTGCGTCTGGCATTCATTTTTACAACTGCCGTGCTGTCCGGATGTGCGACTGGCAAATCAGTGAGCAAAGCTGCGGACGTGATCGACGACGGCGAGCGTAACACCGTCCTGATCTCCTACGACGTATCGCTCAACGCCACCGATCGCTACAACACGGACTCCAGCACATCACTGATCGTCCGGTGTGGAGACCGAAACAGCCTGGGTCTGGTGCCCGAATGCTTTTCTCTCGCCATACCTTTTGCCGGACGCCGAAACGTCGATGGCTTTGACTACTTCACTTTTCAGGACTCGGGGGCACGGTTGCTTCAGATGCCATACGGCACCTTCGGTATCGAGTCGTTCGCGTACAGCGTGGTTGTCGATATTGATACACAACAGAATTGCACGACGTCAGTCGAGAAGAACAAGCTTGTACAACGATGCAATCCTGTGCGAACACCAATCACCGCAAACCATCGCAATAACGCACCTGAGGTCAACGTCCTGAATGTCGAGCCTGGTGATGGGTGCTATGCCGGACACCTCACACTCGTCATGAACGATGGTGCCGTTGTCGAATACTCGCTCGATCAGTCTGGAACAGTACCGAGCGAGGACGTGTTCCGGTCGCTACCCTCTGCCGTACAAGCCGCAGCAAAGCGTCGAGTCACAGGCGCGTGCACGTCCTGAATATTGTCAGCAGATGCGTTCCTGGCGACTGATCAGACATGACCGTGAACGCGACTGATCATCAGCAGCTCATCACAGCCGGCAACGACGGAAAGCGCTTTTATAGCTCAGCGGGTCCTGCGCTGGCAAAACCGACGGACGTCTTGCGATGGATGATCACGCGCAAGCCAACGCGGTGGCCGAAATGGTTGGAAAACCCATCCCCTTCCATCGTCAAGTCGCAGGTAGATGGCGACGAGCTCAGGGTCACCTTTATCAACCATGCAACCATGCTGATCCAGTACGGCGGAGTGAACATCCTGACCGATCCGGTATTTTCCTACCGCGCAAGTCCCTTCCGGTTCGCGGGCCCCAGGCGTCACCGTGCCGCTGGACTTTCCATGGATCAACTGCCGAGCATTCATGCCGTGTTGATCAGTCATACCCACTACGACCACCTGGACTTGAAGTCTCTTGAAGCCATATGCGCAAAGCACAGGCCACAACTGATCGCGCCGCTCAATACCCGGCACTTGCTGGACCACATGAACTACGCGAGTATTCAGGAACTTGATTGGTGGGCTTCCGCGACATTCGACAACGCTACCGTCGTAACGATGGTGCCCGCCCTGCACTGGACCTCGCGCAAGCTCGGCGACGAGAACACGAGTCTTTGGGGAGGCTACGTGGTCAAAAGCGGACACGATGCCGTGTACTTCGCGGGCGATACCGGGTTTGGTGACGGCCTTCTCTTCGAGCAGATCAGGCAACAGTTTCCTCGAATACGCTGCGCCTTGTTGCCCATTGGCGCCTACGAGCCGCGCTGGTTCATGCAACCCCAGCACATGAATCCAGCCGAAGCGGTGGCAGCGTTTTCGCTCTTGCAGGCGAAACATGCAGTGGGCATTCACCACGGCACATTCCAGCTGACCGATGAGGCTCACGACGAACCGCGCAAACATCTTCTGGAAGCCCTTGAGGCTGAGCGCATTGACGACCGTCGCTTCATTACCCTGGAGAACGGGCAAGCGTGGGATGTACCCGAGTTTCGGATCCATGAATGAGCATCGCCCTATCGGACCACGTGTCGATGGCCCGGATGCCTTGCGACCTGATCGCCACATCCTCATCGGTCGGACCGTTCGCCTTGAAACGCTCAGACCTGCGGAACACGGCGCGCTGATATGGCCTCATATCAAGGATCATCCACACGTATGGGACTATCTGTACGAAACGCCTCCCCACACGATCGCCGAATTCGTCGAGACACTCGAGCTGGCCATCGCCAAGCCCGACTGGTTTGGTTACGCCATATGCCTGCCTGACAACAAGGTGTTGGGTTATGCCTTCTACCTGAACTGCGTGTCATCCATGCGCACGATAGAAGTCGGCAACATCAACTACTCCCCGTCGATGCAGCGACGCACAGCGGCCACCGAGGCAATGTATCTCATGATGGATGAAGCGTTCCGACTCGGCTACCGACGCTACGAATGGAAGTGCAATGCCCTCAACGCACCATCAAGACGCGCAGCACAACGTCTGGGGTTTTCGTGGGAAGGCATTTTTCGTCAACACCTGATCGTCAAGGGGCACAACCGGGATACCGCATGGTTCGCGCTCACGGACAAGGAGTGGCCAGCTATCCGTCGAGCCTTCAACACGTGGCTCGCGGAAGAAAACTTCGATACCGACGGCCGACAACGCCAGAGCTTGTCAGACCTGACGGCTCCACACCGTGTCGCCGGTGATCCCGACCAAGCTGAACGAGCCATCTGAGATGCGTTCGTTCTCAGAGAGTATCGACGTCATGGCGTCACCAGCAGATGTCTTCCTGCTCTGGTCCACGCCGTCTGGCTGGCCACATTGGGATCCAGACATCGAAGCTGCATCACTTGACGGGGTCTTCGAAGTCGGCAGCACCGGCACCATCAAACCGAAAGCAGGCCCACAGACACGCATCGTGTTGACGAGCGTACAACCTGACAAAAGCTTTGTCGCCGAAGCCAGGCTACCGCTCTGCTCGATGATATTCGAGCACAATCTGGTATCCATCGAATCCGGGTGCCGGGTCACTCACGCCGTTCGTCTTACAGGCCCGCTTGCCCCGGTGTTTTTCTGGTTGCTCGGTGGTCAATTGACGCGGGGCTTGCCTGGCACCATGGCTGGACTCAAGGCAGCCTTGGAGTCAGGCAATCACCGGCCGGCTGCGTCAAGAAACCACTGATCACTGCATCTGGTCCCGAGTACAACAGCGTTCGCGATAATCCTACTGTGGGAACGAGAGTCACTGTGTTAGTCTCGGATTTGTGTGCCTTTGGGCATCGAAAAACCACATCAACGAGGATATGGATATGGCTCGACGTTCCACGGTTTCGAACTTGTCTGTGATCACAGTTGCTGCGACTCTCGCCGCTGCTTGTGCATCCACACCGCCCAGAGAGGCACTGCCCCAGGTCAGTAAGGTTGGGGATCCTCCCATCACCTGGGCCGGCAGCTACGATGTCGAGAACAACCGACTGACACTCACTGCCAACGACCAGCCCGTCATGCGCGGTTCGTTCCCGCCTTTCACTCCAGTGATGAACCTCGACGGCACCTTCGAAGACTCGAGTATTCGTGCCGAGTGCTATTTCGCTTCTGTGCTCAATGAGCAGGGTGGACTGTTTGGTGCGATATCCACGGCCGTACAAAGCAAAAATGCGAAGACCTCTGATACATGCAAGATGATGGTCAACGCGGAAGAAGCAGCTACCCTGAACTTCTGACGGCACGCACCCATCGGATATCAAGAAGGGCCGGCACTATTCGCCGGCCTTTTTTATGGGAACGGCTGAGATCGCTCTATCACGTGGTTGATGGTCTATTGATCAATTGGCGTCTGTTGAGATTCCACACGCTCGGTCGTGGGCACTGAAACACGCGCGCCAGCACTCCCGCCGTCCAGATAGATCATCACCTCCTTTGTGTCGCCATCCTGGTTGGCATCCATTTGTTCTCGCGTTTTCTGCCTTGCAGTCAGCAAGCTCCCATCAGTTACGTTGGTGATGTTGTAGACAATATCGGGGGACGCTTGTTGAACCTCTGCGGAGTCGACTCCGACGGTATCAATCGAGCTATCAGCACCTGCCCCCGTCATATCTTGTGTCCCGGCCACTAGCGCTTGGGTATTGGCCTCTCCACGCAGTCTCTGGTTCTCGACCTCCAGATCGATGATCTGACTTCGAAGCGCCACATTCTCGATATCGAGGGTCTCCGACCTCCCCTGCAAATTCATGACGCGCTCGAGAAGATCTCCGGTATCCACAGCTTGGCGAGTCGAGCGTGGCAGTTCCGCTGTGGGGGTCTGCACATCAGCCACGCTGCGCGTGGCCATCTCGCTGGCGATCAACTCATGAGCACGATCACGATGCCCCAGCCAGTAACCGAGGAGTCCCGAGATGATCGCTACGGCGGCAAACGGAATCGCGAAAAACAGCATACTTCCTCTACTGACAGGGGTAGCGCTCCCTCGGATACGCCTTCGTTGAAACCAACGGTTGAGGCGTAGTCGCATGATCGCGACGCGGGCTCTACACACACGTAGTCGATGGTCAACGTCCGCTCCAATCTTGGTTCGGTTCGAACTGGGCGCGCGTGTCATCATGTCGAGCAAAGGATGCCTGCCGCAGGCGATCTGTGCAAATCTCCATGCTGGATCTGTGCTCGCAGCCCCTGTGGTGCCTGGTTCGGAAATGACATCGTCAAGATAGCTGCAATCATGACGAACGTGGCGAAGAGTCGAGCCAGGCGCTAGTATCGCCTGTCCAACAACCAAATCCGAAAACCATGTACCTCTGGGTCAAAGCGTTCCACATCATAGCCATGGTGGCCTGGATGGCCTCGCTACTGATATATCCGCGGTACAAGCTGCACCAGGCGAAGAGTCAGCCCGGGGACGCGCTGTTCGAGACCATGAAGGACTCGTCCCTGCTGCTGCGCAAGATCATCATGATTCCCTCGATGATCGCGACCTGGGTTTTTGGCATCACGCTGATTGGATACAACCCGGGACTTTTTCAGCTGAAGTTCATGTGGGTGAAACTGGTGCTGGTCATCGGCTTGACCGGTCTGCACATCTACTTCACCAAGATGGGTCGGACGATGGACAACGGCGTGAACACCGTTGCGGTCCGACGGCTCAAGCTCCTCAATGAGCTGCCGTTTGTCGCACTCATCGCGATCGTGATTCTGGTTGTTGTCAAACCGTTCTAGCACTACCGTTTGCTGCTATCGGTGTCAGTACGTACCCACGAGGTTCACGAACCAGCCACGCGCGTCGTAGCTGTCGTCACCAAGATCGTCATCAAACGACGTGAAGTTGTATCCGATAGCAAAGTTCAAGTTGTCAGAGATGCGACGCCCCACCGTGAAGAGCGCGCCATGCCGCTCACTCTGGGTGCTGCCTGAGATCAGCCAATGGTATGAGCCGGTCACGTCGAACCCGAACGGCACCTTGTAACGTACGCGGCCGGACACCAGGCCCGCGTCATTTCCTATCCAGACTCCCGAGTCCCGTCGCAGCCGAATCTCACTCTCTCGACGAGCCAGCTTGCCACCCACACTCCAGTGACGGGTCAGTTCGTAATAGCCCTCGATGCTGGCGATCAGTGATCGCTCGTCCGTTCCCGTACTCTGCGACAACGGCTGCAAATCGTTCAGATAAGTTACTCGCCCGAGCATGTTCAGCCGATCTTGGCTGATGGGGCGAAAGGCAAAGCCGACGCCCGCTTCCACAAATCGAGCGTCTTCCACACCAATACGATCGTCGGTGACCGACGCATTGAGCTTGACTTGCCAGCGCAGTGACGCCGACGGTCGAAGCTCAAGACGGTTCGTCGTCACCCACTGCCGAGTCTCAACTGTAGATCCATCATCCCAACGGTATTCAAACTTTGAATTGAATCGAGTGGTGTCAGCTTGATACGCAAACGCCGTTGACACCGAATCCCGATCGATCCTCGTGCCATCTTCACTGTCCAGCGCCGCACGCTGTGCCGTCAAGCCAACGGTCGCGTGCCTGGTAAGACGTTGATCCAATCCGACAGTATGCGCATAACCATTGCGACCATCCTCGTCCGAGAACTGATGTTCCGTATACACCTTGAGCTGACTGGAGACAGAGAGCCGCTGACCGAGCACCAAGGCGTGCCTGTCAATCTGCTCGCTGTTGAGCGAATACAGGTAGTTCGAGTAGATACTGTAGTTACTGGTCAGACTGGCCTCCAGGCCGAGCAATGCGCCATCACCCCTGTCGCCGGTACTTATCTCACCATTGATGCTGGTTCTGTCGCTCAGGTCGTAGCGGGCACCCAGCGCCGTGAGGTTATTTCGGGTGTAGGAGCCGGTGTAGGTCAGGGTCTCCTGCTGAACTGCGTAGATATTCAGCCGGTCACTTGCATCGAATGACAATTTGGCCCCGACAAGTGTCGCCTCACCACGAGTATCGGCAATTCTGTTTCTCTCGGTCTTTCGACTCAGCTCCGTCGATACTGTCAAACGGTCGAACAGCAGGTAGTCAATCTGAGCGGCAAGGCCAGTATCAACGCTCTCATCCCTACGGTCTCTCCAGGTACCACGAGCAGACACTCCGATTCGATTACTCGGACGGGCAGCCATCTCCACACCCGCCTCGGAGGTATCCACATCGGTTCGGAGCGTGGACGTCGAGAATCCGGATTCGGTTCGGCGAGCCCAGACACCAATATCAAGGGGGCGGCTTCCCGGCTTGAAATCAACAAGCGAGGCCCGTGCCTCGAGGCTGAACGCATTGCCACTGGTCGTTGACGCGACTGCGCCCACCTCGTCAAAGGACAGGCCGCCATCCGATGATAGGAAACTGCCTGCCGTTTGCTGCGCAGACGACTGAGCAAACTCACCCTTGATGTACGTCTGCTCCGACTTCTTGATGGTTACGTCAGCGCCCTTGATATCGTAGTCCGCGCCGTCGCGTTGCTCGTGCGCCCATGTGCCACCCACGCCGATGTGATTACCAAGCCACTTCTTGACACGAGCACCCACGCTCGTGTCGTTGAAGTCAAGGTTATCCGGACTGTATTCATAGTCCACAACCAGATAGGTCTGGTTCCCCGCCAAGGGAACATCACGAATGATGGAAGGCCCACTCTGCGCAGTCACACTGACCAGTGGCCGGCGGAGCAACAGACGACCCTGAAAGTCGTCAATGTCGTAGTCGCGGCCCGCTATCAGTACAACGCGATCGACAACGCGTCCGGAATCCGATTGCCGCACTTCAACAGCCACCTTCTCCGATCCTGCGACGATTTGCGTATCGCGGAGGTAGTACAAACTACCGCCCGTGCCTAGGAATTCGTTTCGACGCAACAGACTTTGAGGGCGTGATGCGAACGTACTGACAGAGTGCCTGGCATCGCCAAGATCGGTATCCCGAGTGCTCTCATGCAGTAGCTGCGCTCCGTACAAACTACGATTGAGTGACGCCAGCTCCGTTCCTGTGAAGTTCGTGTTGAAGCTGCCCCAAATGAAACGAGAGCGATCCCAGTCCACGCGCACATAGAGTTTGCCTTGGCTGTCAGTGTCATCGATCAGTATGGAATCATCCCCGTAGACGGGATAGTACTGATCCGGATCCAGATGCCGGAATACACTTCGGGAATCTCTCTCATGGAAATTGTCGAACAGACTGCCAAAGTCATCAGTACCGGTGTCCATCTGTGCGGTAACCAGGTACTTGCCCTTGACCTTGCCCTTCAGATAGAACGCAAGCCGCCCGTCTACAAAGATGTCACCACCATAGCGGTCCTCATCGACGCTCAAGGGCTCGACTGAGCCGGTGACCCGGTTGGCTCCCACGGTGACATCCGCCAGACCCACCATGAACAGATAGTTGCTATCTATGTCGACACTGAGTGTCTGCAGGAGATCCGAGGACTCCTCATCCAGCCGTACGGCAAATTCATGCTTTCCGTCTGGCATGAGCAGCTCAAGGGCAAACCGGCCCTCCTTGTCGACCTGCACTGTCTGAGAGTTAATTCGCAATCGCTGGCTTGCAGGAAGATCCTGGCCGAGAATTCGAACCGTCGCGCCGCGCACCGGAATACTTTCCCTGATCAGCGCGCTATCAGATTCCACTCCATCATCAAATTCTCCACCGAATGAGACAACAGGCAGCTCAAAGCCGTCGGTGATTGCATCACCCTGCTCGATGTAAACCAACGATTGGCGCTCCGTCATGTCGCTGTGTCCGTCAGTGCCAATCGCTCGCAGGGCATATTCAAGCCGCACGCCCTCGGCACGTTCAAGCGAGTCAGACAGCTGCGTATCCCAGTTCCACTCCTGTCGATACAGCGACGCATCAAGCGCCTGTACCAGCAAGGGCTTGGTTGTCACCGAACTGCCCGAACGCCAGATCAACAACTCAAGCCGATCGATGAAGCTTGCGTAGTTGTTGATGACTTCGAAGGTGTGCTCAGTGTCAGATTCAAGCGATACCCGAGGCGCCGACTTGACCGTCAATACTCGTTGCAGTGAACCCGGATCCTGTGACAACCAGATCGTACCTCCGGATTCCAGAGTGACGCTGCGTGCCTCCAGAGGCGTCTCCGTTACCGTCTCCGTATGCGTCAGAGTGACGTCTACCCGTCGGTTCTCCTGCCGAGAATCAGGGGAGCTGTTGCTCGAACGAGGATCCGCCTCACCTGAATTGATGATGCGCAAGACGTAAGGCGCCTCCTCGGCGCAGGCCGCGGAGGTGCATTCCGGCTCATTCGCAGAAAGCCACTGGGGCAAGAGAGCAAGACCGACCACACATGCGATCAGAAGCTTGTAGCGCGATCGCATCATCGATCCTGCTCCTCGTAAGCAGCTGGATTCACTTCGACACTGACAAGTTTGACGAGCTCCGGACCCAGGGCGTCAGCCAGCAGACCGCGAATGGTCTCAGCGCGCTTCTCGGCCAACTCCAGGTTGTAGCGGGCACTCCCTCTCGAATCCGTATGGGTTTCGATCAGTATCGATCCTCCACCGTAGGCTTTCAGTTTGCTGACGATATCGGCAACGATGCCCCGCTGATCTTCGCGTACGGTGTTCTTGTCGGTATCAAAGAACACCGATCCAAGCTGCACTTCGACCTTGCTTGAGGTGCCGGTGTTAGCTACTGCCTTGCAGAGATCGCTCGTAACACCTGAGTACAGATCAGTATCAGGAACAAGTACACCAAAATTGATCTTGTTCAGTGTCTCGCTGACGATCCTGAGAACGTATGGATTTTCGGTAGTGAAGCGAGACCCTTGCGGAAGACTGGAAGGATCCACCTTGAGCACAACGTTCTGCCCGATGCCTGTCGATCCAGCATCAACGTCAGGGATGCTGTATCGCCCGTAAGCATCCGTCTCGATAAGAAGGCCCGTGACTGTCGCGAGGCGAACACCCGGGATTCCAGATTCGTCGATACCGTAGTTCTGTACGACGATACGGAGTACATCAGTGGGTGCGAGGTTTACCGGAGTCAGTCCGTCCTGGGAGGTTGGAACGTCAACCGTGTGCTGAGTGCAAACACGGATGTCCTGGCCCGTCAGCCCCCGCGCCTTGGCGCCGACATGTGCTTCCGACACTGTGCCAGTCTCGTTCACATGAATTCGCGTGCCCTCATCGGTCAACACCGTGAACGAGTTGTTGTCGGACAAGGGCATATGAACCACGACGGCGGTCTCCGCCGGATCGTCCTGAGCAGTGTTGCGCCCAGGCAGTGATGGCAAGCTGAGACTGTTCCAACCGAAGTAATCGCTACGTAGAGAAACGCCCGTCGCATCAGCAGGATCCTGTGCGCCGTCCTGATCCCTGTCGTGGAATACCTTTCCGATCAGCGTGGCCTGTTCCAGTACCGGATCCGAAACGATCTCTACTGTCGCGGATACCGCATTACTGGCCACCCCGTTTGGACCTGAAGCTACTGCGTCGTTTCGATAACTGCCAGAGACAACACCCACCCCGACTCGCATCAGATAGGTGATACGCACCGTTTCCAGCGGATCGATATCCAGACCCGAAATACGCAGAGGGTCCACATTTGCAACCACGGGAGCGGTGACTACATCATCATCGGTATCCAGGTCCCCATCGGGTCCGGGCTGCACCAATTGAACCGATTCTGGCACCAGCAGGAAACCCGCAGGCGGTGTGTCGACAATCTCGATGTCGACCGACGGTGCATCCTTGGTGTTCTCCGCGTTCAGTGTGTACTGCACCAGACCACCGATCGAGGCGCTGCCGACATCTGCAGTCTTGCTGAGCAGAATCTCGGCATCGTTGGCACGAGCATCGATTGGAATGTGATTGAAGATCACGTTCCTGTCGCCCGCTTCGATGTCAAATTGAACGTAGTACTGGGTCTGCTGCCCGTCGAGCGGCGCATCCGGTTGCTCCTGGACTTCGCAGGCGTTGGAGCTCGGAATCGTGTCGATAGTGCAGTCGTGCTCCGCAATTGCCGAGTCGAATACGCTTGAGAGCGCACAGCCAAGCGTCGCATCACCGCAGTCTCCTGCGCCTGCTTCACGAATGATCGTCGAATAGTCTGCTCGATACTCCTCGGGTGCTGCACTGATCTCGATGCGGTAGGTATCACCTGATGTACACGATGCATGCGCATCCGTATTCAGGTTGAAGGCGTAGAGACCGTCGTCTTCAGTTACCTGACCCTGCTGGCTTTCGAGCAGGCAACTCTCGTCGACTGCCACATCCTGACTATTGAGGAGGTTGAGCGTTACGCCGGCCACCGGAAATCGGGATACGCTGTCATAGACGACACCACCCGGATCGACCGGCAGCGGCAGATTGACAACCTGACCCGCCAGAATCGCACCATCAGTCGTCTGGCTGTCCATGAACACGCCACTTTCGTTGTAGAACTCGACCGTGAATGCACCAGGTACCAGGCCAGTCACGCTGTAGTAGCCCTGGTCATCAGATATCGCGGTGGCCACAAGCTCGCCACTCGCATCGATGATCCTCAGCTGCCACCCGACCTTGCGCTCTTCATCAGGGTCGACAACACCATCCCGGTCCCGATCGAGCCATACGATGCCCTCGAGCGAGGCCGGTGCCTCGTAGGTCACGGTTACCGATGCGTTGTTGGACACAAGGCCTGTGTTGTCACTGACCGTGTACTCGACGGGTGCCGGATCACCCAGGAACCCCGTCTCGGGAGCGAAAGAGATAACACCAGTACCTTCCTCAACGCTCCAGAGCCCTTCACCCTCGACGAGTAGTGAGGTCACTGAGTCGCCACTTACAGGGTCGATCAACACGACCGTTGCCGTATCGATGTTGTCTTCCGGGTCGGTGTCATTATCCAGCGGGTTCAACGAGACCACTTGCGCCAGGGGTTGATCAAGGCGCTGATCATCATTGGCCACCGGGGCTGTCTGCGGATAGTCGATCGTGATCAGCGCTTCATTGGATACAAGTCCATTGATATCAGCCACGGTGTACGCAACAGGTGCCGGATCTCCAAGGAATCCCGCTTGCGGTACGAAGGTGACATCCCCTGTCGTATCGTCCACCGACCAGACACCTTCTCCAACAACAATCAGGGTGTCGCGGTCACCATCTCCATCCGAATCCACGGCAGCACTGTCCGACAACTGCACTCGCGTCACGTCGATGTCGTTTTCCGGATCACTATCGGCGCCGTTACCGTTGTCGGCCAACACATTGAGTGTTGTCGGGTTGGACGGACTGGCAACCTCCGGATTGACCACGCGATCATCCTGGGCTACCGGTGCGGTCTGCGGGTACTCGACGACCAGCAGCGCATCGTTGGATACGAGTCCGGTAGCGTCAGACACGGTGTAGCTTACGGGCTCAGGATCAGCAGTGAAGCCCGCGACGGGAGCAAACGATACTTCTCCAGTGGCGTCGTTGACAGTCCACGTACCCTCACCCGCTACGGTCAACACGTCATTGTCGCCATCGCCATCGATGTCCACGGCATCAGCGCTTATCAGACTCACCGTGCTCGGGTCCAGGTCTCCATTCTCGTCGCTGTCGCTGGCGGCGCCCGGCAGCGTGACCAATACAGCGCTGTACGGTGAAACGTGTGTATCGTCAGTCGCAACAGGTGCCAGTCTCTGCATCGGCACGATGACCTCATTACTCAGCGCGTCCACCACGTTGCCGGATGGATCCAGCGCGTCGACCGTAGCCTGATTCAGCACGTTGGTTGAGGCGATATCAGAATCCACGATGGTTCTGGAAGCAGAGCAGGTCAACTGCTCTCCAGGTAGAAGCTCCACGACGTCGTCAGCATCGCAGGTCACCGATCCCGCATCTGCCATCAGATCTTCAACACGGATATCCGACAGCACAAGATTTCCGGTGTTGCTCACGGTAAGGCTGTAGGTCAGTACATCGTCTACGGCAACATAGTCCGATTCGTTGGCTACCTTGACGATCTGCAGCGCTGGCGCCTGATCCACCAGCGTCACCGCTGTGTCCTCACGCTGTCCAGCCTCAGCGGTCGATACGGAAATCGTATTGGTCAGAGCCGTTCCGGCATCTACGTCATCTTGAGTGACCACGTACTCACCCGTAAGCGTCCAGCGTTCCCCCACATCGAGCACGCCGGGCAACCCATCGTCCACCAGAGGTCCAGTCAAAGACGCGGTCGTACCGTCTGGCAGGGTGTCGTCAAACAGCAGATCGGTCAGTGATGTATTGCCGGTGTTCTCGACAACGATCTCGTAGTTCAGCGGACCCGGCGAAGAGACTGCAGCTGCATCCACGGACTTCGAGACCTCAAAGTCCGGTGATTGAGTGATGGTCGTCTGAGCGCTGTCACTGAATGCATCCGCACCTGTCTCGTTGCTGGTCACCTCAACGACATTGACCCTCGCCCAACCCTGATCAATCTCGACTTGAGAGACGTCGTAGCTCGCCGCGTATGCCCAGGTCTCACCCACATCGATCTGGTCGGGCAATCCCGTATCGTCCAACGGCCCCACAAGACTTGCTACGGTCCCATCTGGCAAAGTGTCCACAGCCACGACGCCAGTGAGGCTGACGTTGCCCGTGTTCTGCACGGAGATCGTGTAGTTCAGCGCACCAGGACTGCCGATAGACGCCAGATCGACCTGCTTCAGCACACTCATTGCGGGCTCTGAAGACACTGCCGTCACGGCCGTATCGAGCACCTCGTCGGTGCCGGTTTCGTCAGCGGTTGCCCGTACGGTATTGACAAGAGGATCACCGCTATCAAGGTCTGCCTGGGTTACCTGATAGCTACCACTGAACTCCCACGCCTCCCCGACATCAAGCACGTCAGCCAGGCCCGCATCCAGCACGGGGCCAATCAACACGGCAGCATTGCCGTCAGGAAGTTCGTCTACCAGCGTGACGTTGTTCAGGCTCACGTTGCCGACGTTCTCGACTACAACGGAGTAGACAAGCTCACCGGGAGTGTTGATGGTTGCGAGATCGACGATCTTGCGTACCGCAAGCTCTGGCTCGCTCGTCACGCTGGTAACCGCTGAGTCCTCAACGGGGTTCGGCCCCGTCTCCAGTGCGGTCACCGATACCGTATTCTCAAGCAGATCACCGGCATCAATGTCAGCCTGCGTCACCGTGTACTCGGCCACGTAAGTCCAGGTCTCTCCGACATCGAGCGCACCGGCGGTACCTACATCAGTAGAAGGGCCACTCAAGGTGCCGGCAGCACCATCGGGCAAGATGTCGGTCAATACGAGGCCATTAAGCGTCTGATTACCGGTATTGCTGACATCGATGTCATAGCTCAGCACCCCAGGAGAAGCTATGGCACTCGAGTCCACACGCTTGTCGACGCTGAAGCCTGGCGCCTGTGTCACTGCTACCTCAGCAGTCGCCGTGACAGGAAGCAGCTCATTGCTACTCACCGATACAAGATTGTCGATGTCTCCATCGCCGCCACCAAACGTATCGATGTCACTCTGCTGGACGGTATACACCCCTGTGTACACCCAGATCTCATCGCCATCAAGCACACCGTCATCATTGGTGTCTCCTGACGTCAAGGACAGTTCGGCGGCAGGAATGATCGAATCGTCCAGCGTGATCCCGGTGAGCCCCAACAAGCCGAGATTATCCAGGGTGATCGTGTAGGTGACCGTGTCACCCGCCGCTGTGGGCGTCGACAAAGCGGAAGTATCCGCCCGCTTTTGAACCGCCAGGCCCTTCGGCCGAACCAGAACAGTGCCCTGATTGTTGGTGTCGTTGTTCTCGAACTGAGAAGAGGTTGAGATAACGATACCGGTATTGGTGAAGTCCTCGTCCGTCAAGGCATAGACCGACGCCAACCCTGATCCGAAGAACAGGGCCGCCGTCGATGTCAACAGCCTTGAGATACGAGAACCGCACATGGTCTTACGGTGCGTTGACTACCGCGTCGAACGTGACGAAGATCGGCGTGCCAACCGGCACGCTGTTGAGCGTCCACGACAGGCCGGCTCCTGCAGGATCGCTTTCATCGAATGCATCACCACCTCCAATGGAGCCACCCACATAGGTGAATCCCGCGGGCACCGGATCGACGACCGTCACATCAGTCGCGACATCAGGTCCCGCATTTGTGATCTCAAGCGAGAACGTGATGGTCTGACCGATATTCGGCGTAGCGTCGTCCACGCTCTTGGCGATGGACAAATCGATACCCAGATCGTTGTTGGTGATCGAGCATGTCACGTCCGAGCCAGGCAACAAGGTGATGTCCGTTCCCGTTGCGACGCCGGCACCGGGCAGACCCGTGGTGATCGTGTTGGCGTCCACACATGCCCATGTGCCTTCGGCATAGGCGGCAAGGTCCAGCTCGCTGATCGTGATGATCTCGTTTGCCAATACGGTTGTTGCCACGCCACTGCTGACGACTGCGCCATCAACAGAGATGTCGAAGTCCGCAATAACGCCATCACCACCGTTGTCATTGACGACGTTCTTGACGAGAGTCAGCGTCGGTGCAATATCGTCGTTGGTGATCGAGCAGGTCACATCTGCACCGGATGCAAGCACGATGGACTCGCCTGCAGCCGCGCCGGCCAGCGGAAGGCCACCGGTCAAGCTGTTGTTGTCCACGCATTCCCATGCACCTTCCGTGTAGCCCGGAACGATCGCTTCACTGATCGTGATCGATGTGTTGGCAAGTACCGTCGTTGGATCACCGCTGGTGACCGCGTTGCCATCCACCTCAAGCGAAAAGTCAGCGTCAGTCAGCAGACCACCATTGTCGTTGGTGACTGATTTGGCGAGCGTCAGCGTCGGCGCAATGTCGTCGTTGACAATCGTGCAAACGGTCTGTTGCCCGATAGACAGGGTGACCGAGCCTGAACTGAAGGTCGTGTCCATCATGGCGCCTTCGGTACAAGACCAGCTACCCTCGGCATATCCGTCAACATCCGCCTCGGTTAGCGAGTAGGCGCCGGGCGGAATGTATAGTGTGTTGGATGTATAGGTAGTCGTTGAGCCCGCAGTCACACCAGCGTCAAACGTGAGTACGCTGCCACTCGCCGCTTCTGCATCCGTGGCAATCGAGAAATCGCCCAGTACACCTACACCGCCATCGTCATTGACAACTTCCTTGACGATGATCAACTCGGCATTGGGGATGATCTGTATCGAGTCGACGTTGTTGGAGGTATCCACCTCGAACTGCGATGACGATGCGATGACAGTGGACTGATTGAGATAGTCCGAGAGTGTCAACGACCATGCGGTCAACGGCACTCCTGCTGCAACGAGGAGTATCGCGAGAGGCGCTCCAAACGAGCCTCCCCTCCTCTGCTTCACCGATACTGGATGTCTTCTGATTTTCATGATCGCTACCTGGAATTAGGGGGCTAACACCACGGCTCTGAAGCTCAACGTGGTAGATGCACCTGGTGCAAGAGAATTGATCGACCAATCGAGTCCGGTACCCGAGGGGGAGCTGTCATCTCGGACATCAGCACCCGTCATGGATAGGGGTACATAGGAAAACCCGGCAGGCAAGGGGTCGATAACCTGTAGGTCAGTGGCCACGTCTGGCCCTGTGTTGGTGACCAGCAGACTGAAAGTGATCGTCTGACCAACGTTCGGGGAGAGATCGTCAACCGACTTGACGATCGTCAGGTCGACACCTTGATCATCATTGTTGAACGTGCAGGTGACGTCTTCGCCGGCTTGAATCTGCACACCATCGCTACCGTCCGGATCAGTTCCGTCGCAGCTGATGCTTGTGAGCTCGTAGCCGGCCACTGCGCTTTCACTCAGCATGTACAAGCCTGAGACCACATTCGCCGACGTCACTGAAGCATCCCCGGTCACACCGGCTCCGGACTGGGTGGGTCCCGTGAATTCAAGCGTGAAATCGCCAACCACCGCTGTGCCACCGGCATCGTTGGTCAAGTTCTTGACCAGCGTCAGTGTCGTTGCCGCCTCATCGTCGTTGCTGATCGTGCAAACGGCGTGATCGCCGCTTGCGAGAGTGACAGTGCTACCCGACAGCCCGCTTGCGCCCACGCAACTCCAGCTGGATGCGTCGTATCCCGCTACCAGCGTCTCGGAGAGCACGTAGTCACCGGGCTGTACTACAGCTGTAGTTACCGCTGCGGTCCCGCTTGTGCCACTGATCGGGCTCGGGCCTGTTGCACTGAGCGTGAAGTCGGAAAGAACAGCCGTTCCACCGTCATCGTTGATCAGATCCTTGACCAGTGTGAGCTCCGCTCCCGCGAACGCCCAGTAATAGATTGGCTCTCGCGTGTGGTTGCGGCTGGTATCACCCGTGAACACCTCCTCGTCGACGACAAGCCCTATCGCACCGGATGTCAGAGGCGTACTTCCATACAAGACGGCCCATGATCCGTTGCCACCATCCTCCGCCGCTTGCGACAACACGGCCATCGTGTGATGCCGCGCTGCCGGGTAGCTGTAGCCGGAGTTCGCCCCGTTGTTGCCAGCAACGATATCGGCACCCATTCCCAGCTCGTAGAACACGTTGTTTACTGTTCCACTACCGGATTCGGCCACGATATAGCCGATCGTCTCCGGGCTACGGGAGTCCGCGATCTGGCCGATGTGCTTGCCAACGCAGATGCCATCAGCCATGCCTGCATTGAACGGCTCGCTCTGTCGCGAGTCACAGTCGGTCATGTAGATGACGCTGGCGCGTGAGTCGTTGTAACTCATCACTTGCCCGAAGACAGCTGGATCGGCGTAGGATTGGACGATGTCGCCGCTGACATCCTCCATCAGACTCAGGTTCCAGCCACCGTCTGTCGCGAACTGCCCGTTGGTCTGATCGGAGACGACCTTGTGCGCTTCTACCAGACGTCCGTCCGGCAAGATGTGCGCACCCTCGTCCATCACCATGCAGTGGACATCGCCGGGTGTCGCTGCCGAGTTCTCCCAGCCTTGAATCCTCAACTCGAAGGATGAAGCTCCGATGTTTCGGATACGTGGAACGGCAGGCGGGCTTGAATAGCTTCCGGCCGCACCGGCAAACGTTTCCAGTACGTAGGTGCAGACAGGAATGGCGTCGACATAGCTGTTGTCGAGCGTCACTGTGGTCCAGCTGGTGGACACATCAGGTACGAGTACAGACTCGAAGTACGGCGTCAGGACCAGGGCACGAGCACTATCAATAGGCAACAGCAGTCCAATAAAGGCGAATAGTGCTGTCGCCCATCGTGACCAATAGACCGATGTTGAGTGCTCTGTTTCCACCTTCCTTACACTCGCCACGATGTGTGAACAGCAGGATTGCTGCGCGTGACTCAATGCTTGAAGGGGTCAATTCAATAAACAGGCCGAACAGTTGCCGCACGACAGCGTTGCAACAATTGCCACCGACGATTTGCGGAATAGATCAATATTCACTCGCCGTGTGCACTTGGTTAAGGCAATACAACGGCGATAAGACACAATAGGACACGTTTGTAACAGCCCAAGACACAGTTTGATGTGTCGCCTGATCAGTAGTTTCGGCGCTGCGTCGCGCCGTGATAGAGGATGTCGCCAAAGTTCTTGTTGACTCTCTCGCGCAATGCCACGGACTCTGCACTCATGCTCCTGACAGGCCTCGACAACACGGTGGTATCGGATGACGATCTACCCTCACCTCTGACAGGCAGCCACATGTTCTCTCCGATCACTTGGCGAACATCATTGCGCGTGTAAGACTGAAGAGCAAAACCGACTCGGCGCTGTGTGCTGCGATTGGGTTGCGAGCCGTGAATGATTTCGCCGTGGTGCAGTGACATCTGACCTGGCTTGAGGATCAGATCAACTGCTTGCGATTCATCTACGTCAGCGACGGCTTGTCCGCGCGTGAGGATGTTGTCTTCACCGTAGGTATCCTCGTGCGGCCTGATGGCGGCCTTGTGGCTCCCCGGAATCATCGACATGCAGCCTGTCTCCTGATTACTGGGCGACAGTGCGATCCATGGTGTCACGTAGTCATGGCTGGACAAGCCTGCGTACGTCGCATCCTGATGCCAGCTCACAAAGTACTTGCTGGACGGTTCCTTGATGAACAAGACACTCCCCCACAAGGAGAAGTCGGGTCCAAGCACATCCTCGACCGCGTCAAGCACAATCGGGTTGAACGCGAGTTGGTCCAGAAACGTGAGTACCAGATGCGCGTTGTTGCGGTTTTCGGCACCCAGGTGTTCGGGGTGCTCCGACTCGGCCGCCTCCAGATGCGCCAGTAGGTCAGCAGCGTCAGACTCCGACATCACATCTATCGGTGATAGATACCCTTGCTCGTGGTAGTGACTGACCTGCTGACTCGAAAGGAATTTGGGCATATGAACGTCCTGTGAAGCTTCTCCTGAACTCACTGGCGTGACGTGCGTACTGCCCGATGCAGTCGATGTGTCGATGCCGAGTGTCACGGTAGACTACCCCGAAGTCGATGGCGAGTGACGATCGAGCTAATGACAACCCGAGGCGGAACCGTGCGCAGCAGTACTAGCGGAGCGGTCGGTGTACTCATGCTGGATACTGGCTTCAAGCGTTTTGCACGTGATATCGGCAACGCGGATTCGCTGCCGTTTGACACGATGCAGCGATGCGTCGAGAAGGCCTATGTCAACGACGTGGTGTCCGAGCACGGCCTCACCGAGGAAATGATCTTCGCGTTTGTTGATGCAGGCGAACACCTCGTATCTCAAGGCGCGTCGCTCATCACCACCAGCTGCGGCTTTCTGTTCAGCGCACAAGCCCGGATGGCGGACGCCCTGCCCGTACCGGTGGTAACAAGCTCCCTGATCGCTCTACCACAGCTACAACAGACCTATGCGGACGCAGGTCCCGTGGGAATACTCACCTTTGATGCGCAAGCGCTAGGGAACCAACTTGCAACAACAACGTACGATGCCTGCACGGCACCACCTTGCATCGTTGGAATGGACCCGAGCTCACATTTTGCTGACGTGATACACGAGCGCAAGGAGGCTTACGCCAAGCAGCTGAAACAGGATGTCGCCCACGCGGCAGAAAAGCTCGCCCGGCATCAACCTGCCGCGGTCCTGCTGGAATGCACCAACCTTGCCCCGTGGCGCATAGAAGTCGAGCGCGTGTGCAAGGTACCCGTCGTAGACCTTGTTGACGTAATCCTGTGGGTACGCGAACACGGCTTGTCCGCACTTGATCCTCAACAAGGCAATCAGGAACTCGGCCTGACCGACTAACCGCCCGGTGTCTGCCTGACCTGCTCCGGCAACCAGGTAGCGAGCTCGGGGAACACGGTGAGTATCGCGACCATCAACACCATGATAAGAAACATCGGCACGGCGGTTCTCGATATATACGCGATGTCGTGATTCGTCATGCCTTGCAGCACGAACAGATTGAAGCCTATCGGCGGTGTGATCTGCGCCATCTCGACAACGACGACAATAAAGATGCCGAACCAGATGAGATCGATACCCGCTGCGCGGATCATCGGATCGATGATTGCCATTGTCAGCACGACCGCAGAAATCCCGTCCAGAAACATGCCGATGATGATGTAGAACACGGTCAGCGCCATGATGAGCGCAACCGGAGACAGACCCAGCTCTGCAATCCACTCGGCAAGCGCCCGTGGTAGTCCCGTAAAGCCCATCGACAGCGACAGAAAACCTGCTCCCATCAAGATCAGCGCAATCATGGCTGAGGTACGCGTGGCCCCGAGCACACTCTCCACGAAGGTGGCCCGCGTCAGCGAGCCCTGCATCATCGCCAACAGCAACGCACCGATCACACCGAACGCCGCAGCTTCCGTCGCGGTGGCATAACCGGCATACATCGAACCGATCACCAGCAACACCAGGGCAATGACAGGAATCAGCAGCTTCGAATTGGCGAGCGCTGCCATGAATGGCACACGCGGCTCAGGCTCTGGTCGTTCTCCCGGTTTCAGGTAGTACCAGGCAACGATGTACAACATGAACAGCCCAGCCAGCACCAGCCCGGGAAGTACGCCAGCGATGAACAGCTTGCTGATGCTCTCCTTGACCGTTACTCCGTAGACGATCAGCGTCAGCGATGGAGGGATCATCAGCCCAAGCGTTGCCGCACCCGCCAAGGTGCCTATCGTCATGAACTCGGGATAACCGCGCTTTCGCAGTTCGGGTATCGACATCTTGCCGACCGTGGTCAGCGTTGCCGCCGAGGAACCGGACACCGCTGCAAAAACGGTACAGCCGACGACATTGGTATGCAGCAAGCCGCCCGGAATCCGCGACATCCACGGCGCGAGTCCCTTGAACATGTCCTCGGACAAACGGGTGCGGTAGAGAATCTCCCCCATCCAGATGAACAGAGGCAAAGCGGTGAGTGTCCAGCTGCTGGCACCGGTCCACACCGTGATGATCATCGCGTTGCCAGGGTCACGCGTGGTGAATCCGATCATGCCGATGTAGGCAACGCCCATGAGCGCAAGCCCGACCCAGAGCCCTGAGCCCAACAGGAAGAACAGCACGACGAGGAAGATGCCGATCTTCAGGGCAACCGCATCGCGGTCAAAGCCTGTCATCAAAACGGTGGCCAACCAGACGGCGAGCAACACCCCCGCGACCAGCGTCAGCCGTGCGCGGCGAGATCTCACGAGATTGTTGAGCCACTCGCTGGCGTCCACGCGACCCTCAACGCCCTGATGCTCGCTGAACACGATACGCACCAGGTTATCGATGACCGCAATGGCGAAGATCACGGCGCCCACGGCCATGAAGGTCTGCGGAATCCACAACGGCGTTGCGTCCTGGCCCTGAGATACATCATTGATCCGATGTGACAACCGCGTTGCCTTGATCGCGTACCAGGCGAGAAAGCACGCCGCAAGGGACGCCAGCGTGTAGCACCAGATTTCCATCGCACGCCGCCACTGCCCCGAGCGCGACACAAACAACGACACGCGGATGTGTGCGTTGTGATTGAAGGTGTAGGCCAGCGCCAGAAAGGACGTTGTGGCCATGGCATAGCCGGCGTAGTTGGCACCACCGGTGAAGATCAGTCCCAGCCAGCGCGCCACCATCTGTGCGGTGACAAGGACAAGAATGGCAATCAAGGCAACAGCGGAGGCCAGTCCACTGAACCGGTAAAGCGCATCAAGTAGGGAACGCAAGACTCACCTCGAACACCAGATCAGGCAACAGAAAGTGAGCGGCGCAACGGCGCTCGCTCACTATCAAGAGCAGCGATGAACTCCCCGGCGACATCGCCAGGGAGTCATCGGTTTGGTGACCTATTCGGCCGTGAACGCATCCACGATCGACGCGCCGTCGTCACCTGCGCTTTCCAGCCACTCACCGGTCATGGTCTCGCCAATACCGGCGAGATCTGCAGCCAGCTGCTCGCCCGGCTCTTCGACAGACATGCCGTTCTCAGCGAGTGTGTCGAGAAACCCACCGGCAAGCTCTTCCGCTGTCGCGAGGCCCCGCGCCTGAGCTTCAGCCGCATGCGTGGTCAGACATCCTTGCTCGGTATCGCCGAGGGCATTGAAGGCTTCGCTGTTCACGAAGATCGTGTTGCGGGGCAACCACGCCTTGGCGTCATAGAAGTTCGTCAGATCTTCCCAGACCTTCTCGTCCACGCCGGTGGAGCCGGATGAAATGAACGCAGCGATGACGCCGGTAGAGAGCGCCTGCTTCAGTTCAGCGGCCTCGATTTGCGTCGGGATCATGCCGGCAAGCTCTGCCACGCGAGCGGTCGCTGCGTTGTACGCACGGAACTTGATGCCCGCCATATCGGCGGTGGACTCGATGCTCTTGGCAAAATACAAGCCTTGTGGCGGCCATGGCACCGAGTAGAGCATGGTCAGCCCTTGCGCCTGCAGTACCTTGTCCAGCGTGGGAGTAGCCGCTTCACGCAGCTTGTCCGACGCCTCGAAGGAAGTCGCGAGGAACGGCACGGAGTCGTAGCCGAACACGGAGTTCTCGTTGGCGTGTGCCGACAGCAAACGCTCACCGATCTGCGCCTCGCCGACCTGCACCGCACGCTTTATCTCGCTGCCCTTGAACAGCGAACCGCCTGCGTGAATCGTGATCTTCAATTCACCACCCGTGCACTCGTCCACGGCATCAACGAACATCTGCGCGTTTTCGGTGTGGTAGTTGTCTGCTGGGTACGCCATCGGCATGTCCCAGTTTTCCGCCGCGAGGGCGACGGACGTACCTGCTGTGGTTGCAGCCGCGATTACCACGGCTAGTCCTAGTGACTTCATTGCCTCTCCTGTCAGGTTTCTTGGTGATCTCTCACCAAACGACTATCGCTCAATTGCGATAGCAGGTAAACCCTTGCAGGCCCGGCACACGCCGAACGATCAGTGCGCCTCCTCCGGATAGTTGCCCTTCACCCGCTCCTTGGTCGGATCAAAGTGGGGAATGCTGACCACCGTTGCCTTCAGACGCTTTTGAAGACCATCCAGCTGACCCACCTCTATCGACGTGCCCGGCTCCGCATGCGTGACGTCGACACGCGCCAGCGCAATCGTCTTGCCAAGCACAGGCGACTTGACCGCGGATGTGATCTCGCCGACCTGCGCCCTCCCGACACGAATGCAATCTCCGTTGGCAGGCACCACACCGCCCTCGATGTCCAGACCGACAAGCTTCTTCTGTGGGTGCAGCTTGCGTTGCTCCAGCGCCGCACGACCCACAAAGTCATCCGGCTTGGACTTCAGCGGAACGGTAAAGCCGATACCCGCTTCAAACGGGTCTGTCTGGTCGGAAAACTCGTAGCCTGCGAAGATCAAGCCGGCCTCTATGCGTAGCCAGTCAAGTGCTGCCAGACCGAGAGGCACAAGCCCGAACGGCTCACCCGCTTCCCACACCGCATCAAAGACCGCAGTTGCATCGCGCGGATGACAGAAGACTTCATAGCCAAGCTCTCCCGAGTAGCCGGTACGACTCACGACAACCGCAGGACCATCAAAGCCGCCGATACGCGCGACACAAAACCGGAACCAGCCAAGCTCCGACACGGTGGCCTGCGCAGGCGGTGTCCAGATGATCTTCTCCAGGATGTCTCTCGACCGTGGCCCTTGTACTGCAACATTGGCAAGCTGGTCCGTGGAGTTGCGCACCCATGCGTTGAGGCCATTGACCTCGGCCAGTTCGCGCAGGCTCAAACCGGAATCGTCCGTGCCGCCAATCCATCGGAAGTTGTTGTCACCAAGCCGAAACAGAGTGCCGTCATCGATCATGCCGCCGTGTTCGTAACACATGGCGGTGTACACCACCTGCCCCGTACTGAGCTTCTTGACATCGCGCGTCAATGCCAGCTGCAACAGCTGCTCGGCATCGGGACCTGTGACCTCATACTTGCGAAGCGGTGAGAGATCCATGATGGCCGCACGCTCTCTACATGCCCAGTATTCGGCAACTGTGCCGTGCTGGGTCATGGTGTTCGGCAACCAGTAACCGTTGTATTCGATGAAATCGCGCGTGTGCTTCGCGAATGAATCATGAAAACCGGTCTTTCGGGTTTCCTCCACGTCTGCCTCCGGGGTCTTGCGCCAACCGATCGAGCGCTTGAAAAGTTCCTGCTCGCCGTAGACCCGCACTTGAATATCTGTCGGGTTCCAGCCGTTGGCAGGATCAACATCGCAGGGGCAGGCTGTCGACACGCACACAAGATCCGACAGTGCACGTAGCAGCACATAGTCGCCTGGTCGCGACCAGGGATCATCCATCAGTATCGCGTTGCTGTCGTCGAGCAGGGTATTGAAAAAGAAGTTGATCGCAGGCCACCCTCCTCGAGGACGTACACCAAAATGAGCGAGCCCGCGGTTCATGTTGTCGCTGCAATTGACGTGTCCCGGATAACCGAGATCTTCGTAATAGCGCGCGGTGCAGGCGAGGCCAAAGGTGTCATGCCTGCCGCAGGTGTCCTGCACGATCTCCACCAGAGGCTCGTGGTCGGAACTGAAGTACTTCGAGTAGATGCCCGGCGCAGGGTACAACGAGCCCATCAACGAACGCGTGGTCGTCGGGTCGATATCACGCTCAAGTCCCTTGTCGAGTGCGCGTTGGCTGAACGCTTGAAAATCCGAGCACTCACGGCCCTGCACATCGAGAATCTGGATGTACTGTCCCTGGCGCACTTCAAAGCAGTGTGCCTGTCCAGGCTGAATATTCTGATCGAGCAAGGCATCGGCCAGCGGGTCTGCAACAGCTGGCTTTGCGTTGGCTTCGCGGGCGTTGATGCGCTCGATATACACCACGACATCGGTCGCCGTATCCTGCTCATGGGGCGACATCGGCGCAGCCACCGCAGCAACGATCAGCAAGCCATTTTCTGCCACGGTGACAGAACGTATTTCACCGGCCCGGGACTCGCCGTCGAACAAGCGCACCACATCGGCATTGGCGACATCAAAGCCGCTACGACTCAGGGCAGCAGCCACACGGGTGGCAGAGGCGTCGCCCTCGAGTAGTGTGCTCTGCAGGGAGGCCTTGCCGACAACCGCCCCCTTGCGTCCGGTCATCCCGAGCGCACCCGCATCGGATCGGCCATCAGGAAGAAACAAGGCAAGCTCGACCGCTTGCAGCCCCTCGGTATCAAGCACCGATACGACATCGCCCGCACTTACTTCCATGGCGCGTGAACCGCCGCCCGGTACCGGGTGACGCTCCACATTGTCCGGCAGCACCGGCATGCCCGGCACGCTGACGCCGCTGCGCAGGAAAGGCGATTCCAGTCGAGAGCTCTTGACAGGGGCTACCACTGCGCTCATGCGGATACTCCTGCCGTACGCGCATGCCGCGCGCCCCACTGGGTGATCAGATGATCGACCAGCAATCCCATGAAGGCCACACAGAGTCCAAGCACAAGACCCTTGCCCACATCCGTTGAAGACAAGGCACGCTGCATCTCCTGACCGAGATCCTGCGTGCCGATGAAGGCCGCGATGATGACCATGAACAACGAAAACATGACCGTCTGGTTCAGGCCGACCATGATGGTGGGTACTGCCATCGGCAACGACACGCGCGTGAGCTTCTGCCAGCGATTGGCGCCCGACATGTCTGCAGCCTCCAGGAGACTGGTCGGGACTCCACGAAGTCCTTCGATGGTGTAACGAGTCATCGGCACCACGCCAAAGACGATGACGGCAGCGATCGCTGCAACATCGTTGACACCGAACAACATGATGACGGGTATCAGATAGATGAAACTCGGAAACGTCTGCATGGTGTCGCAGGCGAGCAAGGCGCGACGCGCACGCGATTCCTTGCTTGCCGCCCAGATGCCAAGAGGCAGACCGATCAGGGCTGACAGGAACACCGCAAAGCTGACCATATAGGCGGTGATCATGGCCCTGTCCCACCAACCGCTCATGCTGATCAAGCCTACGAAGGCAAAGCAGATGAGTGCGCTACGCCAGCCGCCGAGGCGCCAACCGAGGCCTGCAAAAAAGATCACCACGGCACTGAACGGCAACCACAGATAGGCATCACGCAACGGGATCAGCACGCTGGTGATCAGAAACGCACGAATGGACAGAGTCACCGGATCCACGAAGGTCAGAAACACGTCGACGACAGCATCGAACTCCTTTGACAAGGTCAATGCTTGACGCCTGCCGACCTCAGCTGCCAGCGGAAACACCTGCGCGAGCAGATAGAAACCTACGCACAACACGACCCATGCAACGAGCACCTTGTGCCGTTGCAGCCATGGCACCCCCTTGTCGAAGTGGACCGGCTGTCGCATCGCCCACGCTCTGGACAAACGATCAAGCATCACGGCAAGCAGCACGATGGTGATGCCGAGCTCGATGGATCGACCGATCTTCAGTGACTGCAATAGCTGCAACAGCTTTTGCCCAAGGCCCGGCATGCCGATGAAACTTGCGAGCACCACCATGGCAAGTGATTGCATGATCACCTGATTCACACCGATCAGGATCTCGGTGCGGGCCGTAGGTATACGCACATGGCGCAACAGTTGCCAACGCGTCGAACCGCACATCTCCCCACTCTCCACGACCTCCGGTGCGACCTTGCGCAAGCCGAGCAGCGTCATGCGGATCATCGGCGGTACGGCAAAGATGATGGTGACGATAGCCCCTGCCTTGGGCCCCACTCCCACAAAGATGACAACGGGAATCATGTAGGCGAAATGCGGTAGGGACTGGGCGATGTTCAGTATCGGATTAAGGATGCGCTCGGCCCGTTGGCTCTTCCATGCCAGTACGCCAAGGCAAAGCCCAAGCAGTACTGCAAGCGGCACAGCAACGATGAGCACCGACAGCGTTTCCATGGTCCATTGCCATTGTCCCAATACGGCAACCCATATGAATGTGCCAGTACCGAGCAATGCCAAGCGCCACCCGCCCAGCCAGTAGCCTAGACAACCGGCGGTCGCCGCAACAACGGTCCAGGGGATGGGCTCCAGACGCGGCCAGCGATTCTTGCCGTAGAGCAGATTGCCAGTGACATCCAGCAACCACTCCACAGCGCCGGCAAAGGCACGTGTGACATGGACAAAACCCAGGTCGTCCTTTACAAATTCAAACAGCCAGTTGAGTGCATCCGCAAAAGGCAGAACGAACAATGAAGGCAGCCGTACCAGCGCATCGGGCAACCAGGGCTTGAGCAGCACCAGCGCGCCCGCCAGCAGGATCAGCCCCAGACCGACGGTGTTGGCCGAGGATGGCGCCAATATCCATGACGCTTTCGCCGGCTGTCCGCCAACCGCCGGCAAAGCGGGCGATGCGCTCATGCAGCCCCGCCCTCCGACCCGAGCAATACATCCAGTGCAGCGCTGCGAGCGAGTTGACCGACGGCCTTGCCGGCCTCGTCGACAACAACGTAGTGTTCGCGAGTGTCGTTGACCAAACGTCTTGCCAGCGAATGAATCGTTGCGGTCTCCAACACGGTGTCACCCTGAGCCACTGAGGCGGCCATGGGCTCGGCCAGGGTGCCTGCGTGTACGACTCGAGCGCGTTCGACATGTTCGGTAAACCGGGCAACGTACTCGGTTGCCGGCTGCAACACGATACGGTCCGGGGTGTCGATCTGTTCGACGGCACCGTCCTTCATGATGGCGATGCGGTCTGCGAGGCGCAGCGCCTCATCGAAGTCGTGAGTGATGAACACGATGGTCTTCCCGAGCATCTCCTGCAACCTCAGGAATTCATCCTGCATGTCGCGCCGTATCAAGGGGTCGAGTGCCGAGAACGGCTCATCCAGAAACCAGATATCCGGCTCGATAGCGAGGCTTCGGGCGATACCCACGCGCTGCTGCTGACCACCTGACAACTCTCGTGGAAAGTAGTCCTCGCGCCCGGCGAGGCCCACCAGTTCGATCACTTCGAGCGCACGCGCTCGGCGGGTATGACGGTCCTGTCCTCGCATCTGTAGAGGAAACGACACGTTTTCGAGCACCGTACGGTTGGGCAACAGTGCAAAGTTCTGAAACACCATGCCCATCTTGTTGCGCCGCAAGTCGATCAGGCCCTTCTTGTCGAGCTCCCCGAGATTCTGGCCATCGACAACGACGTCCCCACTGCTCGCATCCAGCAGTCGGGACAGGCAACGAAGCAACGTCGATTTACCCGAACCGGACAAACCCATGATGACGAGCATCTCGGCGCGAGCGATGTCGAGTGACACATCGCATACGGCGGGCAAGCATCCTTGTTCGACCAGACTTGCATAGTCTGCTTCACCGCTTTGCAGCGCTCGCGAAAGGTCCGTGTGAGCAGACTCACCAAACACCTTCCACAGGTTTCGACAACTGATTACAGACACGGAAGTCCAGCTCTCGGGATCATCATTTCAACCAGCCGTAACGATCCGCCTGGTATTGAGTGCACACACGCACCCGGCGAAGGACTCGCCAGGTGCGCGGTGCGAGGTCACTTGACCAACCTTAGTTGATCCAGCTGCTCCATACGTCTTCGTTGTTCTCCAACCATTCGGTAGCCGCGTCTTCCGGCTCCAGCTCGTCGACATCAACCAGCTTGGCCATCTCGGCGATCTGCGGGTTGGTGAACGAGATCTTCTCAAGCGTTGCGTACGCTGCCGGCCACTTTTCAGCCATGCCGTCCCATGCCGCTTTCTTCAGGTAGCCATTGGGCGGATTCGCGCAGTCGTAGGTGGCATCCGGATTCGGACCAAGCGCCGGATCGGTGTCACAGCCTGCTTCGAATGTCGGGAATTCGATGAACGATCCGGGGTACACCGCCTCAATGAAGTTGGGCGTCCAGTTGAACAGCACGATCGGCTCGCCCCGCTTCTTGGCGGCAGCCAGCTCGGCCCACAATGCACTCGCAGAACCGGCGTTGACGACAGTGAAGTCCATGCCGAGAGCATCCACACGCTCCTGGTCGTGCTTGAGCCAGTCAACAGGGCCACCGAGAAAACGACCGGAATCCCCGGTCTCTGGTGTCGCAAACTTCGCTGAACATGCGTTCAAGGCTTCCCAATCGGGCAGACCCGGGCAGAGCTCCGCCACGTAGTCGGGATACCACCAGTCTTCTCGCGTCACGGCATTGTGGTCACCGGCGTCAACGATGCCGCCCTTGTCCAGCGCTTCGCGAAACGCGGCACCAAACGCGCCTTCCCAGACTTCCATCTCCAGCGTGACATCACCCAGCCGCACCGACTCGTAGACGGCCTGACTATCGGTTGACACGTATTCAACCGAGTTACCCATTTTCTCGAACAGCTGCCCAACCACGTTGGACATGACGATCTGCGAATTCCAGTTGTGAATCGGTATGACGATCGGGTCGCTGGAATCCTGCGCGCTCGCCGTTGACGCGAGCGAAACGCTGGCAGCAACGAGCGTACAAACCTGAGCAAGCCGGACTGCCCGGCTGGGTTGTTTCGCTTTCATGAGACGTTCTCCTAGTTGATCCTGGGGATGTCGATCCAAGTTGTCGAACCAGACAGAGGGTCGAGACAGAGGGGCCCTCATCAAGCTCGGCCGCACGGGCAACCCTACCCGAGTTATTCCGTCAAGGAAAGTCTATTTCATTTGTTGAAACTTGCATTTCGCGGTGGTAGTGTCCCGGGACGTTTTCTCAACCCGGTTTACAGACGTCGCAATGTGTGGAATCGTCGGGCTTTACCTTAAAAACAAGGCACTTTATCCGCAGCTCGGCGAACTGTTCAAGCCGATGCTCATCGAGATGACAAGTCGAGGCCCGGACTCTGCCGGGGTTGCGATTTATCGCGACGCGGTTCCAGAGGGTGAGCTGAAATATTCGCTCGCACACGACGAGACCACACACGATTGGGCGGCCCTTGCCACCGCACTCGCCAAGGATCTGTCGGCAAAGGCGCGCATTACCCAATGCGACACGCATGCACTCCTGATCACCGACGCGCCGGAGCACAAGGTGCAGGCCTGGCTACGCGACAATGCAACCGGCGTTCGCCTGGTCGGCAGTGGCAAGAGTGTCGAGATCTACAAGGAAACCGGGCTCCCTGAAGAGGTGTACGCACGCTTCGACCTGGCCTCTGCCGCTGGCAAACACATGATCGGTCACACACGTATGGCGACAGAAAGTGCGGTGACTACCGCGGGCTCGCACCCCTTTGCGACTGGTGCTGATCTCTGCCTGGTTCACAACGGATCGTTGTCCAACCACAACCGGCTGCGCGAAGAACTGATCCGCAAGGGTGTGAGCTTTGGTAGCGAAAACGACAGCGAAGTCGCCGCGGCCTACCTCACCTGGAAGCTGCGCAATGGCGTGTCCCTGAAGCAGGCACTGGAAGATGCGCTCGACGATCTCGATGGCTTTTTCACCTTCTGTGTAGGCACCAGCGAGGGTTTTGCCGTAGTGCGCGATCCCATTGCCTGCAAACATGCCGTACTTGCAGAAACCGACGACTGGGTGGCCATGGCCACTGAATACCGAGCGATTGCGAGTCTGCCGGGCAGCGACAAGGCGCGCATCTGGGAACCGAAGCCTGCCACGGTCTACAGCTGGGGTGATGAAGGAATGAACATCGAAGAACTGGCACGGGGTGCCGCATGAGCACACTGGATCTGCAGGAGCTTGGCCTGCGCAAGGTCAACAGTACCCTGCACAACGCCGACGCCGGCGAATGGACAGTCTCCAACCCCAGCGGCCAGCACGCCATCGCCTGTGGTCTGGACAAACCGATGACCGTGGACATCCAGGGGCACGTCGGCTTCTACTGTGCCGGCATGAATCAGCAGGCGGACGTCACCGTGCACGGCCATGCTGGTGTCGGTGTTGGCGAGAACATGATGAGTGGCGTGGTACGCGTCAAGGGCAATGCCAGTCAGGCGGCTGGGGCGACGGCGCACGGCGGGCTGCTGGTCATTGAAGGTGATGCATCATCACGATGCGGCATCTCCATGAAAGGTGTCGATATTGTTGTTGGTGGTTCTGTCGGTCACATGTCGGCCTTCATGGCGCAGGTCGGCAACCTGGTGATCTGCGGAGACGCTGGCGAGGCCTTGGGTGATTCGATCTATGAAGCGCGACTGTTTGTCGCAGGCTCGGTCGAGAGCCTCGGGGCCGACTGCATCGAAAAGGAGATGACACCAGAACATCTCGCAACCCTGACCGACCTCCTGACACGTGCGGGTATCGACGCTGATCCCGCCTCGTTCCGCCGTTACGGATCGGCACGGCAGCTCTATCACTTCGACATCGACAAGGCGGACGCGTACTGAGATGGATGACGTAACAGACCAGAAGGGCGTAGCGCGAGCCGCACCGCGAGCATCCGCCACCTTCGACGAGTACACGCTCTCGGAGATCCGCCGTGCAGCGACCACCGGCATCTACGACATACGCGGTGCTGGCGCCAAGCGTGCCTTGCCACACTTCGATGACCTGCTGTTTCTTGGTGCATCGATCTCTCGCTACCCGCTTGAGGGTTACCGTGAAAAGTGCGGCACCGATGTCATCCTCGGTGATCGCTTCGCCTCCAAGCCCCTCGAGCTCAAGATACCGATCACCATCGCAGGCATGAGCTTTGGCTCCTTGTCCGGACAGGCTAAGGAAGCACTGGGGCGCGGTGCCAACGCGGCCGGCACATCAACCACTACCGGTGACGGTGGCATGACCGTGGAAGAGCGCGGTCATTCCAAGCAGCTCGTCTACCAGTACCTGCCGTCACGCTACGGCATGAATCCCGACGACCTGCGCAAGGCGGATGCCATCGAGATCGTGGTCGGTCAAGGCGCCAAACCCGGTGGTGGCGGCATGCTGCTTGGACAGAAAATCACTGAACGTGTTGCAGGCATGCGCTCCCTGCCCGTCGGTATCGATCAACGCTCCGCGTGTCGGCACCCGGACTGGACCGGCCCTGATGATCTTGAAATCAAGATTCTCGAACTGCGCGAAATCACCAATTGGGAAAAACCGATCTTCGTGAAGATCGGTGGTTCCCGTCCCTACTACGACACCGCACTTGCCGTGAAGTCGGGTGCAGACGTGATCGTCCTTGATGGCATGCAAGGCGGCACGGCGGCCACACAGAACGTGTTTATCGAACACGTTGGCCTGCCCACACTGGGTTGCATTCGTCCCGCTGTCAAAGCGCTGCAGGAACTTGACATGCATCGCAAGGTTCAGCTGATCGTCTCTGGCGGTATCCGCAATGGTGCAGACGTTGCCAAAGCGCTCGCTCTTGGTGCAGATGCAGTATCAGTCGGTACGGCAGCACTGGTTGCACTGGGCGACAACGATCCACGTTGGGAATCTGACTATCAGGCCCTTGGCAGTACCGCTGGCGCATACGACGCCTGGCACGAAGGACGTGATCCGGCAGGCATCACCACTCAGGACCCGAAACTCGCGAGTCGACTGGATCCAGTGGTTGCAGGTAAGCGCCTCGCGAATTATCTTGGGGTCATGACACTCGAAGCACAGACCATTGCCCGTGCCTGCGGCAAGAACCACGTGCACAACCTCGAGCCGGAAGATCTTTGCGCCCTCACCGTTGAAAGCGCAGCAATGGCACAGGTACCTCTGGCAGGTACTGCATGGGTGCCCGGCACTCCCCTGGGCTGACTTCACAATACAAGCCAGTCTCCACTCCAAACATCACACCTAACAAGCGAACAGAGGGCATGACACAGGATCTCGGAGACTACGCCAAAGAACGCGGCGTCAAGTATTTTCTCTTCAACTTCACGGACCTCTTTGGCACGCAGCGCGCCAAGCTGGTACCGGCCGAAGCCGCTTCCGGGATGCAGAAGAGCGGTGCGGGCTTCGCCGGTTTTGCCGCCTGGCTCGACTTCACCCCGGCGCACCCGGACATGTTCGTGAAGCCCGACCCGGCGTCGGTCATCCAACTGCCATGGAAGCCCGAGGTTGCGTGGGTAGCAGGCGATCCATGGATGAACGGCGAGCCCGTGGCGCAGGGGCCGCGCAATGTGCTCAAACGCCTGATGGCAGAGTCCGCCGAAAAAGGCATGCTGATGAAGTCGGGCGTGGAGCCGGAATTCCATCTCATCAATGCCGATGGCAGTGATATCTCCGACGACCGAGACACACAAGAGAAGCCCTGCTACGACCAGTCTGCTGTGATGCGTCGCTACGATGTCATCGCAGAGATCTGCTCCACGATGACCGCGCTGGGTTGGGGTCCGTATCAAAACGACCACGAGGACGCGAACGGTCAGTTCGAGATCAACTGGGATTTCAACGATGCACTGACCACCGCAGACCAGTTGTGCTTCTTCAAGTTCATGGTCAAGTCCATTGCGGAAAATCACGGCCTGCGCGCCACCTTCATGCCGAAGCCCTTCAGCCACCTGACCGGCAACGGTTGTCACGTGCACGTCTCGGTCTGGGACAACGAGGGCAAGACCAATCGCTTCGGTGACGACAACGGCGAGTTGGGACTCTCGCAAGAGGCCTACCACTTCATTGGTGGACTACTCGATCATGGTGAAGCACTCGCTGCGATCACCAATCCGACCGTCAATTCCTACAAGCGCATCAACGCACCACCCACACTCTCCGGCGCAACCTGGTCACCGAGTTCCATCACCTTCGGCGGCAACAACCGCACGCACATGATCCGCATTCCGGACGACGGACGCATCGAACTGCGACTGCCTGATGGAGCTGCCAATCCTTATCTGTTGATGGCAGTGATCCTTGCCGCTGGCATGGATGGCACCGACAAGAAGACCAGCCCGGGCGAGCGACTGGACATCGACATGTATACCGAAGGGCATACGATCAAGAATGCCAAGAAGCTGCCCTTGAACCTTCTCGATGCCCTGCGCAACCTCGAAGCTGATACGACACTGTGCAAGGCGATGGGCACGGAATTCACCGAAGCCTACTTGAAGCTCAAGCACAATGACTGGAACAAGTTCAGCCAGTCGCTAAGCCAGTGGGAGCGCGACAACACGCTCGACTGCTGACACTGCAACGCACCGCCTTACCGGCCGCTCCGGCTAGGAGGGGCCACTGTCCCCCCGCCCCTACCTAGCAACCGGAGCCACTACTCGATATGGAAGAAGAAATCGCGCGACTCAGTGCGGAGCTCGCGACCCTCACTGAAGTCGCGACTTTCAACAACACCGCGTTTTCCGAGGTGTACTACTACCTGACCATCCCGTTGATGGTGATCATCCACGCGGGCTTTCTCGCCTACGAGATGGGTGCTTCGCGTCAGAAGAACGTGTTGTCTTCAGGCGTCAAGAACATCCTGGCCTTTGCCTTTCTGGTACCGGCCTTCTATTACATCGGCTGGTTCGTCTACTGGGCGTTCCCGACGGGTATCGACATGTCCGCCGGCTTCTACGAAATCTCCGGTTGGGACTACGCAGTTGCCGTCGCCAACCCGATGGGTGAGGTGATGGGGCCATACCTCGGTGATAACGCGACCGGTGTGTTCTGGGGTGCGTTCACGTTGTTTGCCGCGACCACCGCATCGATCATGTCGGGCGCCGTCATCGAACGCATCCAGCTGTTCGGATTCATCCTGCTCGCGATCGTGCTAGGGGCAATGGCGTGGGTATTGGGTGCCGCCTGGGGCTGGCACGCCGATGGCTGGCTGGTTCAGAAGTACGGCTATCACGACTTTGGCGCCGCAGGCGTCGTACACATGATCGCGGGCTTCTTCGCGCTCGGTGTGCTCATCAACCTCGGGCCGCGTATCGGCAAGTACAACGCCGACGGTTCTTCCAACCACATCGCGGGGCACAGCATGCCCATGACCCTCGTCGGCCTGATGCTCATCATCGTCGGCTTCTGGGGCTTCCTGATGGCCTGTGTCATCGTGCCGGGTGAAGCCTGGTCATGGTCGACGACCACGTTCAACAGCATCTACGGGACTCCGGTCACGCTGTCTGCACTGGCGTTCAACATCCTCATGGGTTTTGGCGGTGGCATCATCGGCGCCTGGATGGTCACGCGCGATCCCTTCTGGATGATGTCGGGCGCACTAGGCGGCATCATCTCCTGCGCAGCAGGGCTTGATCTCTACTGGCCGCCATTGGCTTTCGCCATCGGCTTCGTCGGTGCCTGCATCATGCCGATTTCGGCGAAGTTCTTCGAGAAACTCGGAGTCGACGATGCAGTGGGCGCGGTCACGGTCCACGGCACGCTCGGTATCTGGGGTGTACTCGCTGCTGGCATCTTCGCGTCGGGCTACCCGGCGCTGCAAGGCGAGGCGGGCGTTGCCACGATCAGTATCGTTGGCCAGGCAATCGGCGTCGGCGTCATGTTCTCTCTGGGCTTCTTCCCGGGTTACATCCTGTCCTTGATTCTCCGAATCTTCGGATTGCTGCGTGTACCGCAATCATCCGAACTCGCTGGACTTGACCTGACCAAGGTGCCGGCCGTGGCTTACCCGGAAGGGACACACGCCAGTGCTGACACAGCATCCACTTACCGGCCGCACGGCTGATCCAATCATCACCTAGGAGATCACGATCATGGGTTCACCTCTACCCGAAGCGAGCTGGGATGGTTTTTCAGGCGCTTACTACACCGGTGCCGGCGGAGTCTGGGAGCCGATCTGGCTGTTCGTCTCGATCGGCCTGTGTGTGCTCGCGCTGTTTGTCGGACTCACACACGAAAAACTCGCTCACCGACGCATGAAAAAGCAAGACAAGGCGTAGCCACACAGCTACTGCTTATTGAAGAGTCAGGCCGCCTGCGGGCGGCCTGACTTCGCAAGCAACACGTACTTCCACACAAGAACAGTTACCACTTTTCCGGAGAATTTCCATGACTGCCAGCTGGCGCTTTTCCACACTCGCCGATCGACATCGAGCCTTGGGTTCAACACTTGAGGACTGGAGCGGCATGGGTACCGCCTGGACCTACGACAAGGACCAGACCGAGGAATACCTTGCGATCCGCACCAAGGCGGGTTTCATGGATGTGTCCGGACTCAAGAAGGTCCACATCTCCGGACCACACGCCTCACACGTCATTGATCGTGCGACCACTCGCGACGTGGAGAGAATCTCACCCGGACGTGCAAGCTACGCCTGCATGCTCAACGACGCTGGAAAATTCATCGATGACTGCGTCATCTACCGCATGGGTCCCAACAGCTTCATGGTGGTCCACGGCTCCGGCGAGGGTCACGAACAACTGACACGCGCAGCCATCGGGCGCGATGTGTCGATTCGCTTTGACGACAACCTGCACGACATCTCGCTGCAAGGTCCACTCTCTGTAGACCTGCTTGAAAAGCACGTCGAGGGCATCCGTCACCTGCCCTACTTCGCTCACATGCCGACGCGCCTGTTCGGACACCCGGTCACCATCTCCCGCACCGGCTACACTGGCGAACGCGGCTATGAAATCTTTTGCCGGGGTCAGGATGCCGTGGACATCTGGGACAACCTCGAGAAGGAAGGCAAGCCCATGGGCATCATCCCCACGCGCTTCACGACACTCGATTTGCTGCGTGCAGAGAGCTACCTGTTGTTCTACCCGTACGACAACTCCGAGATGTACCCCTTCGACGACGACGTGACTGGCGACACCCTGTGGGAGCTCGGTCTGGACTTTACCGTCTCTGAGGGCAAGACCGGCTTTCGTGGCGCGGAAGAGCACTACCGCCTGAAGGGCCGGGAACGCTTCAAGATCTACGGCCTGAAACTCACCGGCGAAGAACCGGCAGAAGAAGGCGCACCACTGATGCAGGACGGCAAGCAGGTAGGCGTTGCGACCATTGGCATGTACTCACCGCTCAACAAGCACAACGTCGCCATCGCCCGCATGCCGGTCGACTGCGCCACGCCTGGTGTGAAATTGCAGGTACAGAACTCAACCGGTACGATCGACTGCGAAGCCGCGCCCATGCCTTTCTACGATGTAGACAAGGCACGACGCACAGCAAAGGGCTGAACGTTTCCCAGTCCTGACTACAGCGATAGCCACGTCATACCAGGAGCATCAATGAGTTCCCGTATTGTCCCGACCATCCTGAGTCGACCGGTGTATGGCACCTTGACACCCACCACCGCATCCGCACATCTATTGATTGCGGATGCGGATGGCGGTACTGCCATTCTGGACCTCGCCAAGGCAGCGCCTGCGGGGTTCTTTGATAGCGCCGAGGTCTGTTACGTGCCCGGTGCAGATGCCGACTTCAGCGATGAGCTGCAGCAACTGTCTCCGCGACAGTTTCATACCAGCCCGACCATACAGGCGCTGTTGCCACGCCTGTCTCGTACCTTCGAGCGATTGCACATGGGCACCAGCGTGTACCTGGCTGGCAGCGAGTCACTGATTGGCCTGGCCACGCAATCGGCCATGCAGGCTGGTCTTGACTATCAGGCCCTGCAAACCGAGCATCGCGGCACGCTGGCCAGACGCGTGCAGTGCGTGCACTGCAAGGGCACCACGGAAAATGTCACTACACAGCCTGCCGAGTGTGCACACTGCGGCCTGCTTCTGTTCGTCAGGGATCACTACTCGCGTCGTCTTGCCGCTTTTCAGGGCGTCAACATCAACGCCGAAGACCCGACGGATGTCCCACCCAAGATCGAGGAGTTCACATGAGTGCAGGCCATCGCCTCCTCGGAGCCATTGACGTTGTTGTCACCGACGTTGTCGAGCTGAACCCCGAGGTCAAGCGCTTCCATTTTGCACGCCCTGACGGGCAGCCACTACCCGCATTCTCTGGTGGTGCGCACATCGTCATCGAGATGAAGGATGGCGACGTTACGCGTCGCACACCCTATTCACTCTCCAGCTCACCCTTCGAGACCGACGACTACCAGGTCAGCATTCGTCGTGATGACAACGGCCGTGGCGGCTCCTTGTACATGCACCGCTCGGTCACGCCCGGCATGGCCATGACCATCTCGCATCCGAGCAACCTGTTCTCACTGGACAAGCGCGCCACACGGCACCTCATGCTCACTGGCGGTATCGGCATCACGCCGTTTCTCGCACAGACAGCCCAGCTGATCCGCACCGGCGGAGAATTCGAAGTGCACTACGGCTTCAGAAGCCATGATGTTGCAGCCTATGTCGACGAGCTGACAGCTCGCATCGGGCATCGCCTGCATTGCTACGCAGACGATCAAGGCCAGCGTATCGACTACGACCGGCTACTGAGTTCGCAACCGGCGGGCACCCACGTGTACGTGTGCGGGCCTACCCCAATGATTGACCTGGTGCTATCGAAGGCGAAGGAGCACGGCTGGCCTGATGCTCATGTACATTTCGAGCACTTCGCCAAGGCGCCGCCCGGAGAAGCATTCACCGTCGAACTCAAGGCGTCCGGAATCACCATAGCGGTCGGTGAGGAGCAGTCTCTGCTCGAAGCCATCGAGGCCGCAGGGGTCGATGCACCTTACATGTGCCGTGGCGGTGCCTGCGGTCAGTGTGAGACCGCTGTCGTCGAATACGACGGCGAGCTTCTTCATTCAGATCACTGGCTCGAGGACGAGGAACGTAGCGCCGGGCAAAAGATCATGCCGTGCGTATCGCGGTTCCGCGGCAAGCGGCTCGTACTCGATCTCTGATCCATTCATCAGCACGCGCACGCGTCGAGCGCACAGGAATCACATCATGGCAACACCTGCCGCATCACTACCCTTTCGCGACGAAACCTTTCGCGACGACTTCACCTTCCGCAACTCTCCCGAGACCGTCCTGCGAGCGCCGTTTCCTTTCGACAAGGACTCGTACATGTATGCCGTCAACATGGAGTTGCACAAGGACGGGCGCCCGGGTACGGCCTTTGAAGAGCCGATCGATGTCGATGAGCACTATGTCTCTGAAATGCGGGATCGGGCTCTCGTGCTGGATGAAGATCCGCTGCGCTGCCAATCCCTGCCGCACATGACCCTGGCGGGCTGGGACACGCTGGAGCTGTTGATGACCTGCAAGGCCGAGAGCTATCCGGAGTGGTTCTCACTCGAACGCAATGGAGACCAATGGCGATGGATCAACCGCCCGCTCGGTATCGACGACACCTTCACCTTTGGTGATGAGACGACACTACCGTACGGTCCACTGGAGTACATCACCCGTCAGGCACAAGGGGACTTCTGCGTACTTGATGAAAGGCAGGGCAACTTCTGGATGGACGCCGGCATCGTCACCACACAGGCCGACTGGTCACTGGACTTTGACATCGGCATGAACTTCTTCGAGTGGCATGCTCCGGTACCACTCGCTCACGAGAAGGGTATTTTCAAGCGTGCACTCAAGTACCTGTTGTCCATCCAGCAAGGCAACCCGGCCCGACGCCTGAACTGGACAATGACCGTTAATCCGCGCCTGGACACCAGCCCGGAAAACTATCATCAGTGGGGTCCGGAGAACACGCACATCACGCCCGAGAACGTCGGTGACAAGCTCTACCTGCGCATCGAGCTGCAGAGCTTCTGGCGCCTGCCCCGGTCCAACGCCTTGTTGTTCCCGATCCGTTGCTATCTCTTGTCCATGCATGACTTGACGACGGTGCCCAAGTGGGCCACCCGCATGCATCGGGTACTCAAGGACCTGCCCGACGAGATTGCGTCCTACAAGGGGCTCGACAACTACCGCCAGATTGCCATCGACTATCTCGCCCCCTACGACGATGGCAAGCCGACGAGCAAAGGTCCGTTTCCGGACTAGTGGTCTGCGCGCGTTACTGTCCTACCTGCGGGTAGGAGATCACTGACAGGTATCGCGCAGGCAGCTCGACAAGGCGTTCGGGGCCGTGTGGTGCATCCGCGTCAAAGAACAATGCGTCGCCTGGCTGCATGAGAAATACATCGTCCCCATGCCGGTATTCCATCTGCCCGTCGATCATGTAGAGGAGCTCAAGGCCATCGTGCTGGAAGGTAGGGAACACATCGGACTCGTTGGTCAACGTGATCAGATAAGGCTCCACGATGACACCAGAGCGATTCGAACCGAGGTATCCGAGTAACTGGTACTGATGCCCGCTTCGGGTACCACGCCCCTCGGTCGTAACGCCTTCACCCGCCTTGACGTGTTGCGCGTTGCGGTCCTCTTCAAAGCGCCTCAACAACTGCGAGATCGGAACACCGAGAGCATGGGCAATCGACTGCAGTGTAGATAGCGACGGCGAGGTCAGCCCGTTCTCTATCTTGGACAGCATGCCGACCGATACGGCGCTACGCTCGGCAAGCTCAGCGACGGTCATGCTCGCGTGTTTGCGTAGCATGCGTACCTCACGCCCGATGGCCACTTCCAGTCGCTTTTCGCCACTTGCGCGCAGCGCGTGCGGATCCTGATTCAGGCTGACATCACCGCCGATGGCTTCGGCCTCTGCGATCGAGATTGCCTGACGCGTGGTCATTTGCCTGGATAGGTTTGCACTAGAGCCCGAGTGCCGCAATAGCACCGAATGTGATGAGAACGCCCACCCATTGCCTGCGCGACAGATGTTCGTTGAGAAACATCGATGCTAACAAAATGGTGATCACACCAAACAACGACGCGGTCACGGTTGCAAAAAGGCCACCAGGCAAGCGCCCGGCATACAACACCAAAGCGAGCGCTGCTGTGTCGAGCAAGCCCATCAACACCAGCACGGGGAGATCCCTCCGACGCGGCCACACGATTCCCCCGCGTTTGAGTACCGCAAAGGCGAGCACGGCCGCGAGTGCCGCTACACGCGTCGTCAGTAGTAACGGTAGCGGCTCACCTTCTTCCAGGAGCCCCTGCCCCAGCCAGAAGGTCAAGCCAAAACAGACCGCCGCGCCAAGAGACCAGAGAAAGACCGACTTGCGTGAGTACTGCCCATCGTCATCCTCGCCTCCGGCAACGATCGCAATACCGACAAGCACCACCAGCACCAGCGCTGCGCTGGTCACCGCAATGAGCTCACCTTCCAACAAGGCGAGTCCGAGGTGCAGTACCGGAAACGCCGAAACGATCGGCGTGACCATGCGTACCGGGCCTTCCGAAAACGCCCGCCACAGGCAGTAGGTGGCCATCGCGAACAGCAGCCCGGAGAGGCTGGCCAGTAGCAGCTGTGAGGTAACGAGTTGCCAAGGCGTGGACTGCACAACGCTGAGTGCAGTCATGCACACGACGCCGCTGAACAGCACAACCAGCATGCTCGCGACGATATCGGTCTTCTGACTCAGATACCGAACGCACAGGTCATGCACACCCCAACAGAGCGCAGCAATTCCTCCGAGTGCCAGCGCCAGCACCAGCCTCAGCCGTTTTGCAGATAGCTCTCCTTGCTGTCGTCCAGAGCATCTTTCCACGGTGTGTGGTGGATCGGCGCCATGGTGCCTGTGATTACTGATTTGTAGGCGTTGTTGCGGAACGTCATGATTCCCTTCTTCTTGTCCTTTTTCCAGGCAAAAAAGGCTTCGTTGGCACCATCCACGTCGAAGCTCGGGTAGTCGGTCTCGGCGATCAGCTCCTTGACGTAGTCGCCCTGATAGCGGATGGCGCCGTAGTCATCTTCAATGGCGTCTTCGCTGGCAACGCGGTCCACGACATCCTGCTTCATGGCAGCGACATCCGGCAAGGCGATACGACCGAGGATGACATCCCTGGCCCACCACGCTTGTGCATCAAACAAGTTGAAGGTGTACCACTGGTCCTGCATGCCAAGGTAGAACAGCGCGGGATTGCCGTTGAACACCACTCCCTTGTAGAGGTCCGCCGTGGCGAGCCGGTTTGCCGTCTTCAGACGCAGGCTTGCGTCCATGAACGGAAAGTGGTGTTGGTATCCGGTACACAGGATGATCGCGTCGATCTCGGCGTGGTCGCCATCCTTGAAGTGACACGTGTTGCCATCGACCGACGTCAACAGCGGTACCTCTTTCCAGTTGTCGGGCCAGTCGTAGCCCATGGCGGCAGTACGGTGGCTGACGGTGATCGACTTGGCGCCGTACTTCCAGCACTGGGAACCGATGTCTTCTGCGGAGTAGCTGGTGCCGATGATCAGCACGTTCTTGTCCTTGAACTCCACGGCATCGCGGAAGTCGTGTGCGTGCAACACACGCCCATTGAACCGATCGAGTCCATCAAAGTGCGGCACGTTGGGCGTGGAAAAGTGCCCGCTGGCAACGACCACGTGGTCGAAGGTTTCCGAGTAGTCCTTCCCACTCACAAGATCGCAGGCACTGACCGTGAACGTGCCGGTCGACGCATCCCACTCCACGTTGCGCACCGGATGCCGAAAGCGCACCCAGTCCCTGACGCCCGCCTTCTTGACGCGCCCCTCGATGTAGTCGAGCAACACCGCGCGAGGCGGATAGGACGCAATCTGTTTTCCGAAGTGTTCCTCGAAGGAGTAATCCGCAAACTCGAGCCCTTCCTTGGGTCCGTTGGACCAGAGGTAGCGATACATCGAGCCGTGCACCGGCTCGCCGTATTCATCAAGCCCCGTGCGCCACGTGTAATTCCAGAGACCGCCCCAGTCGTCCTGCTTTTCGAAACACACGATCTCCGGGATATCAGCGCCTTGCTCCTCGGCACTCTTGAAGGCTCGCAGTTGAGCCAAGCCTGAGGGACCTGCACCGATCACTGCAACGCGCTTCGCGACCATCAAAATTACCCATGAGGAAAGGAAGTTGAATTCCAGTAGATTACACTTGGCCTGCGCTGTCAAACCCTGATTGGATGCGCTGGCAAAGGGCTGAATGAGCCCTTGAGCTCAGTCACGCTCGTGGCTTGGTGAGTGCCCAAACTGCTCCTTGTAAGCGCGCGAAAAGTGCGATGCGTTGACGAAGCCCGTCGCCCCAGCGATCTCGGCAACCGCCAATCCGCTCTGCCGCAACAACCTGCGCCCTTGCTCCAGACGAAGTTGCCGATAGAAGTCCATCGGCGTCGCTTGCAGGGCCTCGTCGAATAGACGGGTCAGATGCCGAGCACCAACCCCTGCTACCTGCGCAACATCATTCAATTGCAGCGGATCCGACATGTGTGACTCCATCGCGGCAAGTGCCTCGATCAGTGGCGCCTGATGCACGTTGTAACGCTCCACGATGCCTGCGCGCTGCGCACCACCGGCAGGGCGAACCTCGGTGTGCTGCAACCAGTCACTGACCTTGCGCGCAAGCTCCACCCCATGGTCTCGTGCCAGCATCACATGCATCAGGTCGAGCGGCGCCGTGCCTCCAGCGCAGGTCAGCCGGTCCCGATCGATCACGTACAAGGAGCGCTCGACGATGAGCTCCGGGTGTCGATCAATCAAGGCGCTGGCATGCTCCCAATGAAGCGTCATGCGGTAGCCCGACATGACACCGGCAGACGCCAGTACCGCAGGCCCACCCGAAACGCCGCCGAGTGCAATCTCCTGCCGCGCGAGGTGCCGCAGCCAATGGAACAAGCTCGTGTCGTTGACCGAAAAGGGGTCACCCGCGGCACAGACGATCACAAGCTCGAAGTCCGCATGTTCGCCGAGCTGCGCACCCGCAGGCACCCACACGCCACCCGAACTCGTTGCCGCTTCTCCCGCCAACGGGATCGCGCTGACGCTATACAGCTCGCGTTCCGCCAGCAGATTGGCGACGCGCAGCGGCTCTGTCACCGCCGCATAAGAGAGCAAGGCAAAGTCATCGACGAGCACCATGCCGACACGAATCGGCGGCGCATTGCCAGTACGCTGTTCCTTGATTGTCGAATTGTCCATTTCCGCACATATTACCTCTGAAACAGAACATCACGTGGCCCTTGAATCCCCCGAGACTCAATGAGGATTCTCTGCCCCCACCGAATCGCGCATGCGCTACTCCGCCTGGCAAGTTCTCAAACAGGGACTCACCGGCCACACCGGCTGGAAGCCCGCGTTTCGGACGCCTGATCCCCGGCCGTCCTACGATGTCGTGATCATCGGCGGCGGTGGTCACGGTCTTGCCACGGCCTGGTACCTCGCAAGCGTCCACGGCATCACGAATGTCGCGGTGCTGGAGAAGGGCTGGCTGGGCTCGGGCAATATCGGGCGCAACACCACCATCATTCGCTCCAACTACCTGCTGCCGGGCAATGAGCCCTTCTACGAGCTCTCCATGAAACTCTGGGAGGGCCTCGAGCAGGACGTCAACTACAACTCGATGGTGAGTCAACGCGGCATTCTCAACCTCGCGCACACGGATGCACAAATCGACAGCTACGCCCGACGCGGCAATGCCATGCACATGGCAGGCGCCGGCGGCAAGCTGCTCGATACCGACGGCGTACGCAAACTCTGCCCGTTCCTGGAATTCGATACCGCGCGATTTCCGATCAAGGGCGGGCTCTGGCAGCCACGCGCGGGCACGGCACGCCACGATGCGGTGGCCTGGGGTTTTGCACGCGCCGCAGACCAACGAGGCGTGGACATCATCCAGAACTGCGAGGTCACAGGCATCGTGCGCGAGGGTGGTCGCGTTACCGGAGTGGACACCAGCCGTGGGCGCATCAGCGCACCCAAGGTTGCTGTCTGCGTTGCGGGCAATTCCAGCCGCGTCATGGCCATGGCCGATCGGCGCCTGCCCATTGAAAGCCATGTGCTTCAGGCGTTTGTCAGTGAGGGCTTGAAACCGGTCATTCCCGGGGTCATCACCTTCGGGGCCGGGCACTTTTATGTGTCTCAGTCGGACAAGGGTGGTCTTGTGTTCGGTGGTGATCTCGACGGCTACAACTCCTATGCACAACGCGGCAACTTGCCGGTAGTACACGAGATTCTTGAAGCTGGAATGGCGATGATGCCTTCCATCGGACGCGCCAAGATGCTGCGTAGCTGGGGCGGCATCATGGACATGTCGATGGACGGCTCACCGTTCATTGATCGGACCGATATACCAGGCTTGTATTTCAATGGTGGCTGGTGCTATGGCGGATTCAAGGCAACGCCTGCATCGGGCTACTGCTATGCACACCTGATCGCCACCGACAGTCCACACGAGACGGCCACGGCGTATCGCCTGGACCGTCTACGCAGCGGCCATCCCATCGACGAACGCGGCGCCGGCGCGCAGCCCAACCTGCATTGACGGGGCAGAGCCATGCAGATACCACACCCCTTGCTCGGCCTGCGCGACGCCAGCGAATTCGTCTATCTCGGCGATGCCTCGTTATTACAGCGTCCGGAGGTACCGGAAGGTGCCGACATGGGCGATAGCGTCCTTCTCGACGCCTTTCATGAATACCTGCACCTGCGCGACAACCCGGCAGGTGAGCATCGGGAGCTGTGGTTCCATGAACAAGGCGACAGGAGCTGGCTGGTGGTCACACGCAACACCACAACGCACGAGATCACCGACTGCGTGCTTGCACGAGATCTGGTCAGTCGATGAAGCGCGTCAGCGATGGTCTGGTGGATCGCTCCCGCGATCTGAATTTTTCCTTTGATGGCAAACAGTTCGCCGGACATCCCGGCGACACGCTGGCTTCCGCCTTGCTTGCCAACGGCCAAACACTGGTCGGCCGTTCATTCAAGTACCACCGACCGCGCGGCATATTCTCGGCAGGCGTTGAAGAGCCGAACGCGCTGGTCGAGATCGGACGAGGCGCTCGCCTGGACCCTAATGTACGCGCGACGGTGCAGGAACTCTATGACGGCCTCAGTGCCGGGAGCCAGAACTGGCGCGGATCGCTACGTCACGACCTAATGGCCGTCAACGATCTCGCCGCACCCTTGCTGGCGGCCGGCTTCTACTACAAGACCTTCATGTGGCCCAAGGCGTTCTGGGAGAAGCTCTACGAGCCGCTCATCCGCCATTCGGCAGGCCTTGGCAAGCTGTCGATGCAGCCCGACCCCGACGCCTACGATACCGGCTATCTGTTTGCCGACCTGTTGATCATCGGTACTGGACCCGCCGGCCTCGCCGCGGCCCTCGCTGCCGGTCGAAGTGGTGCGCGCGTCATCGTATGCGAGGAAGACTTCCTGATGGGCGGCCGACTCAACTCTGAGCAGCAGCACGTCGATGGTGTCGCCTCATCCACCTGGGCGGCGAACACGGTGGCCGAGCTCAAGGCGATGAGTAACGTTCGTGTCATGACTCGCACCAGCGTGTTCGGTGCGTACGACCATGGCGTGTTCGGTGCGCTGGAACGGATAACGGATCATGTCGGTCACCAGGATCAATCGGCCCGACAGATCATGTGGCGTATACGTGCCCGCCGTAGCATCCTTGCCGCAGGCGCGACCGAACGGCATATCGCGTACCCCGACAACGACCGCCCGGGGATCATGTTGGCGGGCGCCGTGCGCACCTACCTGAACCGGTACGGCGTGGCACCCGGCGAGCAGATCGCCGTGTATACCAACAACGATGATGGTTGGCGTACCGCTATCGATCTCGCAGCCGCCAATGTTGAAGTGACTGCGGTCATCGACACTCGCGATACACCACCACCGGTGGACACCAGTGGTCTCGGCAACGCGGTCCTGGTACGCGGTGCCAACATCGTGAAGACCACAGGACGTCACGCGCTGACCAGCGTCACGCTGGATACCGGTGTCACTGTTCCGAGTGATTGCCTCGCGGTTTCCGGTGGCTGGAATCCCAACGTACATCTGTCCTGCCATCAACGCGGGCGACCTGCGTGGCGAGAAGACATCGCAAGCTTTGTCCCGGCAGGCGACCTTCCCGTGGGCATGGGTATCGCGGGCGCTGCCAACGGCGAGCTGAGCCTGGGGGCTGCACTACGTAGCGGACATGACGCGACGGCGCAGGCGCTTGCCGCGCTGAGCCACGGCGCGGACATCGGGCAACCACCCCAAGCCGTTGATGAAGCGTGTGAGATCACCCCGTGCTGGCACGTCGCTCACGAGGCCAAAGGCCTGCGCAAGGCCTGGTCACGTAGCTGGGTGGATCTGCAGAACGATGTCACATCCAAGGATGTGACCCTCTCGGTACAGGAAGGCTTCACCGCGGTCGAACACGTCAAGCGATACACCACGCTCGGCATGGCAACCGATCAGGGCAAGACATCCAACGTGCTTGGCCTTGCGATTCTTGCTGAAGCGACAGGCCAAAGTATCCCCGACACCGGCACCACCATCTTCCGCCCACCGTGGACGCCCGTACCCATTGCCGCCTTTGCTGGCGCCTCACGGGGCGAAGCCTTTCGACCTGTCCGACACACACCATCACACGCCTGGGCAGAGTCGCAAGGTGCCACCTTCACCGAATCGGGCCTCTGGTTGCGCGCCCAGTGGTTTGCCAAGCCCGGTGAATCCACATGGCGCGAAACGGTCGATCGCGAAGTGGAGCAGACACGCTCCGGTGTGGGGGTCTGCGATGTCACGACCCTCGGCAAGATCGATGTGCAGGGCAACGATGCTGCAGCCTTTCTGGACCGCGTCTATGCGAATACCTTCTCGACACTGGCAGTCGGCAAGGTGCGCTACGGGCTGATGCTGCGCGAAGACGGGTTTGCCATGGACGACGGCACCGCCGCACGTTTCTCGGACACGCACTATGTCGTGACGACGACCACAGCCAATGCGGTCGGCGTGTTCCGTCACATGGAATTCTGCCGCCAGTGCCTGTGGCCAGGCATGGACGTACACCTGGTATCAACTACCGAAGCATGGGCGCAGTTTGCTATCGCGGGTCCTCACTCACGCGAGTTGGTGTCGCGGCTGGTCGACGAGCTGGACGTCTCCAACGAGGCCTTTCCGTTCATGGCCTGTGCCGAGACCACAATCTGCAACGGCGTACCCGCTCGGTTGTTCCGGATCTCGTTCTCGGGAGAGCTTGCCTACGAACTCGCCGTGCCCGCACGCTACGGAGACGCCTTGATGGCACACATGAACGACACCGGCAAGGACCTCGGTGCCGTTCCCTACGGCCTCGAAGCGCTCAATGTCATGCGTATAGAAAAAGGCCATGCGACCGGCAACGAGCTCAACGGCCAGACCACCGCCGGAGACATCGGTCTCGGACGCATGGTGTCGCAGAAGAAGGACTGCATCGGCAATGTACTTTCGCATCGCGATGGTCTCGCCGCAGCGGATCGACCACGGCTCGTCGGTTTCCGCCCGGTGGACAAGAGCGTGCAGCTACGAGCCGGCGTGCACTTTGTCAGTCACGGTAAAGACGTCATCACCGAAAACGATGAGGGATGGATGACGTCGGTTGCCTACTCGCCGTCACTCGGTCATTTCATCGGTCTGGGGTATCTGCAAAACGGAGCCGACCGCATGGGCGACTTGGTGCGAGCGTGTGACCCGCTACGCGGTGAAGAGTATGAGGTGGAGATCTGCTCGCCCCACTTCCTGGACCCAGAAGGAGATCGCCTGCGTGCCTGATCACACCGACTTGCAGGCTCGGCCTGCGCTCTATGGACTGAAGAAGCAATACGGCTCGCTGCTGGTCGAGGAAATTACTGAAACGGCGCTCGTCACCCTTGCGCATGCACGGGAGAACCGGGATGCCGTAAGTGCCACTCTGTCATCGGCAATTGGAGCCGCGCTACCTGATATCGGTCACAGCAGCGTCGCGGACGATGGCTTGACCCTGCTTGGCCTGCAGCAAGATCAGACCTGGTGCGTATTCACTCATCCGGGTGGCTCCGCGGACCGCGCACTGGCTGCGCGTCTTGGTGAGACGTCCGGTTTGTATCTCACCGATCAGAGCGACGGCTGGTGCGTGCTCTCGTTGACCGGCGACTCGGTACTCGCGGTGCTCGAGCGACTCTGCTCCCTTGATCTGCACGAGGGCGAATTCAAGGTCGGCCATGTGGCTCGCACAGCCATGGAACACACGTCCGTGATCATGCTACGGCTTGGGCACTCGCACTTTCAACTGATGTCCCCACGATCGTCAGCGGGGTCGTTTGCGCACGCGATAGACAATGCAGCGACCCATGTTCATAAGGAACGGTTGATCGAGTAATTGTTCTGGTCCTGCAGATCAATATGGCTCAGGCAGCTTTCCGTACGATCTCCTTGGCTTGAGCGACCCACGCATCACGCTCGATACGATCCCCGAAACCGGAGTTGGATTCGTCGAGGGCGTCCATCACCTTCCTTATATCCGCTGCATCGAAACCGGCGAGCTGTTTGAAGGTGGTAATGCCAAGATCATTCAGCGTGCCCTCCATCACCACACCGATGCCCTTGATGATCTTCAGATTGTCCTTGTCGCCACTCGGCGCGTCGAACAATGGCTTCACGTTGGTCTGAGCAGGCTCGTTGGCGGCAGCAGCAGCCCCTGTAGACCCGAACCGGTCAACAATCGCTTGTCTGTTGTCCACGGGAGGGCGCTCTTGTGTGCGCCCAAGCTCGGCTGCGCAAGCAGCACATCGTCCCATCACTTCGCTGCGGTCCACGCTGTCGTCCCAGTTATAGAGACATCGCAGCAGCCAGTAAGCTGTCCAGGCCATGGCAAGTACCAAGAGAAAATAGAGCATGTAATCCTCCAGTGGATTCTTTACGGCGACTCGTTTCTCACCGTTTTTGGTTTGCGCACCTCAACGAATGTGCTTGGAAGGTGTGAGCGACAACAGGCCATCGCCACTGAACCCCTGTGCGTCACGTTTCCCGCTAGCTGAACACACAAGCGCCACGTCCTTACAGTTGGACACGATTCCCAAGCGACTGAATCCACACATCCACGCCGTACTGTTACGCACCTCACACGTGAATAGGACCGTCGCGCGGCCTTGGCAAAACGCTACGCTCCGCTCAAAGACGCAGAGAACCTCCTTCGATGAAATCCTTCCTTCTACTACTGGCGTTGACACTGTTCATCCCGGTTGCGCACGCCAACAACCTGCCAACGGTCACCGGGGTTGAACTTGTAGATGATCAAATGAGCTGGGACGCACAAGAAGGTGCGGTCGGCTTCAATATCTACTTCAACGGTCAGTACTACGACACGGTCCGCGACACCACTCGCTACTCGGTAACCGAACCGGGTCGCTACAACCTCACGTCTTTCAACGATGATGGGGTATTCAGTCTGGTGAATTGGGGCGATGAAGTGACTTACGAAGGCGCAAGCCAAGACGGGACCGTCTACAACTTTCAGGTTTTCGCGCT
>CALLMF010000010.1 GCA_938006335.1 uncultured Granulosicoccaceae bacterium
GTAACCGGTCATTTAAGACCGCTCTTGCTATGACCTGTCAGCTCGCGTAAGCGAGCTCCGAGAGCATCGGTTCGGCGGCGTGGTGTTGCTTCCACAATCGCGGCGTCAGCGTCTCGATGTCCTTCGCCGGATGTATCGCCACTCGCTGTAGTACATCGGTCAGGTACACCATTGGATCCACGCCATGCAGTCGGCATGTCGAGATCAATGACTGGATAACACCGACCTGGCGAGCCCCCGTCTCACTCCAGCAGAACAGCCAGTTCCGTCTTCCCATCGGGATCGCTCGTATCTCCCGCTCGATATGGTTCGTATCCATCGGCACATCCGGCTCTTCGAGGAACACTGAGAGTTCGGTGGTCCGTGCATGCAAGTACCCGAGCGCCTTCGCGTACGGATCCGACGGCAGGAGTGTCATACGCTGCAGTTGGTCCTCCACGTGTTCGAACAACCGATCCACGATCGGTTTGGCGTGCTGCAGGCGCGCCGTGCGTTTGGCCTCCGCTTCCAGGCCTTGTTCCCGAATGGATTTCTCCACGGCATACAAGGCACCGATCACGTCCAGGATCTCGTCGGTAGCCACAGGCTCGCTGTCGCGCGCCTCGACGAACTGCCGGCGCGTGTGCGCCCAGCACTGAGCGTGAGTGACGCCGTCGGTCGCCTTAACGTACGCGGTGTACGCCGAGTACCCGTCCGAGAGCAGCGTACCCTCGAACCGCTGGTTCAGTATCTGCTCGATCACACGGCGTGCACGACTCTCCGAGTAGGTGAACACCACCTCGTTCTGATCGCCGTACAGTGGCCAGTAGTAGCCTTGATGCATCTTGCCGCGCTTGGACTTCGACTTCCCGACCTTGATCGGTGTCTCGTCCATCGCAAGCACTCGGCTGCGAAGCACCGACTCGAGCTGTGCATCGACGATCGGCTCAAGCAGAGCGATCGCGCGTCGTACCAGGTTCGTGAGGGTGGAGCGTGCGATCGTGATGCCCGCAGCCTCCATGCGCTGATGCTGTCGGTACAGCGGTAGGTGGAACCGGAACTTGTCGACGAGTAGTCCAGCCAACACACTTGCCTCAGCGATGCTTCGATCGAGTACGGGTGTCAAAGTGATGCCCTGGCAGATCTCTCCAGTGGCGCGCAGCTTGACTACCGGTGTCTCGTAACGGATCACGACGTAGCTTGCCGGCCGTTGTGCCAGCTTGTGCACCACCTTCGTATCGATCAACTCCCATGCAATGTCGTCCAGGCCCTCGATACCCGGCACTGGCAGTCGGATTGTCTTGACCGGCACATCGGGACCGAAGCGCAGCCCCTCCTCGGTCACACAGTCCTCAGGGCGCACCTTCGGGCCGATGCCGCGCTTGTAGGTAATCGTCTTCTTCGGAGTGTCCGGCTCGGGCTCTGGCGGCGCGAAAGCCTCACCGAGCACCATCTGGTGCGGGTTCGGATCAACGCGCTTCTCCGACTTCTGTCCGAACAGCTGGTTCTTGAACCATTCCAGCTGACGGGTCAGTTCGGCGACTTGGCTTTCGAGCTTCTGTTGTTTACCGACAAAGTGTTCACAGGCAACCAGTAGCTCGTCATGAGACAGCGATGACAGCGGTGTCCTGTTCGGTGTTGTTGATGGTGCGCTGTCCGGCATACGCCGGATTATACCGAGCCTGCCGCCACCGTCCGCAAAGAGAAGCGCTTGGACTTCGGTGCGTTGCGGATATCGATCCCTTCGAGCAAGCACTGCAGTTCGGTAAAGTTCAACGCACGCTTGATGCAGTCGCGAGGCTGCTCGGCGAACTGGCCACGCTCCAGTCGTTTGGCCCAGACGGCGTAACCGGTGCGATCAAAGTAGAGGATTTTGATCTGGGTGCGTCGCCGGTTGATGAAACAATACAGGTGACCAGACAGAGGATCATCATCGAGGTGGTTCTTTACGAGTGCGGACAGTCCGTTAAAACTCTTGCGCATGTCCGTAGGTGTCGTACAGAGCCAGACGCGGACACTGCCTTCGGGAAGGAACACCGTTGAGCTTAATCGGGCTGCCGGACGCGAAGCTGGACACCGTTGCCAAGATCGAGCTCGACGAGCCAGTCGTTTGCGCTCACGGTTGCGGTGTCCTTTTGCGCCACCCCATCTCCGCTGTGAGCGACACCCAGTTCGATGAAGGTCGGCACCGGAACGTCGACGGAATCGGTCACTGACGACGAGATCGACAACGCTTGTGTTCGACACCGGGCTGCGAGGCTTTGGTACGGCACGCTTTCCTGGCGTGCGAAGGCGGCAACGCTCAGACCAGACTCGCGCTGACGGCGAACGAGATCAGACCATTCTTCGGAAGATCGGCGAATGTAGCTACGGGGCATGAAAGCAGTCCGGTGTGGAAGTGCTGCTCATGATCCACGCTCGCTACGCGCGAAGGAAGAACGGCTCAGGATGAACGCTTACTGCACAGCAGCCACGTCAACAATCCGTAGGCGAGCAGGGAGACGGCGAGTGCAAGCCAGAGAATCACACCAATTGACCGGGCGGTCAGCACCGGCCACGTCTCTGCGCTGATGACCGCCGCCACGAGCAGCACCGAGAACGCCGCGAGCACCTGCAACAGCAAGGCCTGCAACAGCGGCAGCGACGCCCGTCCGGCGGCAGCATCGGTCAGCACGATACGTCGATGCAATACCGTGCCGAGCGCCAGTGCAAGCACGCTGCCGAGTGGTAGCAGGACCGCCACCGGCGAGAAGCCGATCCACATCTTCTCGGAGATCACGAGCAGCACCGCAGCAAGCCCTAGCGCAAGACCGGACCATTCGCGCAAGCTGATGCGCTCGTGCGTGATCGGGGCCGTGAGGCCCGCGGTGATCATCGGCTGGAGCGCAGTCACGAAAGCGACGAGTCCGACGCTGGCGCCAAACGCGAACGCGCTGAGTCCGAACACGAGATACAAGGCGTGCGACAGGACCCCGACAATGAGGTACGGCACGCTCTCGCGCAGACCGATCGCACGCCAGCGATCGGTCGCGATGACCAACACGCCGAGCACGGCCGCCACGATGCCGTAGCGTATCGCGAGCAAGGTCAGCACCCCGATGTCGCCCGTGCCGATGTGACCGGCGATCCAGCCGGAACTCCACAACATCACGAACGCGGCAGCGACCGCGTATGTTGTCACGCTCCCTTTCATTCGTTACAGCTCCCAACTAACCCCGACCGCAACCGCAGGCCGAGCGGCCGGCGCACTCCTGGTGCGTGACCTGAGCGAAGGCTATCGCAACGCAGGCGCGCTGTCGGCAGCCGCCGACTGCACTTTGGTTGCAGTTGTCGGTGATTTGCTAGCGTTTCATCTCATAGTGCAAATCGATGTCGGGAAGGCATCGGGGTATCGCGGCTCTTGGGTGTTGAGTCCGTAGCCGGAAATGTTTTGCAAAAACGGTCTTGACCTGGAGCGCACTCCATGGGGCATGCTGGATTCATGAGCTCAGCAAATCCAGAGAACACACCACGGACCCATGGCGCTTTGACACCGGCAGAAATGGCGGTGCGTACCGGAGTGTCAGTGGATACCTTGCGCTACTACGAGCGCGAATCCCTCTTGCGTCCGGTGGCGCGGGACGCCAGCGGGCACCGGCGCTACAGCGCTGATGATGTCGCCTGGGTACAGGTGCTGCGTTGCTTGCGGGACACCGACATGTCGATCGAGCAACTGCGCCGTTATTGCGAGATGGGAGAGCAGGGCGACCATACGGTGTCGGCACGTCTGGCGATGTTGCGTGAGCATCGCAACACGGTCGTGCAGCGGATGGCAGCGCTAGAGGCGTCGCTGAAGCTGATCGATCACAAGATCGATTTCTATGAATCCACTGTTGCCGGGGAGGGTGAGGAATGAGTTTTGGAGCTAACGATACTGCGCCGTACGTTCAACTTGGCGATAGCGGTCTGTTCGTCTATCGGGTAGGGCTCGGCACCATGCAGTTCGGATGGTCGGTGGATGAGGCCGGTGCCTTCGAGGTGCTTGACGCCTATGTGGAGCGCGGTGGCAACTTCATTGACACTGCCGATTGCTACAGCTGCTGGTCATCGCAACTCGGTGGGCCCGAAAACGCGGGTGGCGTCAGTGAGGCAATCATTGGGCGGTGGCTTGCGGCGCGCGGGCATCGCGCCAACATCGTGTTGGCGACGAAGGTGCGCGCAGCAATGGGTGTGTGTTTTGCCGACTCGCGAGCCACGTTCCGTCAGCGTGAAGGCCTGTCGCGACGCTGGATCACGCAAGCCTGCGAAGACAGCCTGCGACGACTACAGACCGACCACCTTGATATCTACTACGCGCACTTCATCGATCCATTGATACCGATCGAAGAGACGCTATCTGTGTTTACCGATCTTGTCCGGCAGGGCAAGGTGCGTTACCTCGGCTGCTCCAACTACAGCGCCTGGAGGCTGATGCAGGCGCTCTGGGCATCTGACAGGGGAGGGCTAGAGCGCTTCGTTTGCTTGCAGCCGGAGTACAACCTGCTGCGACGTGTGCGCGCCAGTTTTGAAACAGAGCTTGCTCCACTTTGCGAACACTACAAGCTCGGGGTGGTTCCGTATAGTCCCTTGGCTGGTGGTGTGCTCAGTGGCAAATATCGCCCGGGGCAGGCACTACCGGACAGCGTGCGTGCCGAAGAGAACACCGAGCATCGTTTTGTTGCCGAAAATCACGACATCATTCAGGCTCTGCTCAATGTTGCCGAGCGCACCGGGACCACGGCCGCGCAGGTCGCCGTCAACTGGGTGCGTGCAAAGCCCGGTGTCAATGCACCACTCATCGGTGCCAACAGGCCAGAGCAGCTGGCCGGTGTGATGGACGGGCTGGACCACGAGCTCACCGCCGAGGACGTGGCGACACTGGATGCGGTCAGTGATTTCGACAAACCAAGGACCATGCTGGAGACCTGAGTGTGGATTTCAGGTGGACGTGGAAATATCGAATTCAAGAACCTGAAACGGGAGGGGTTCAAGCACGCGCTGCATTAGCCTGAGGCCTCTGGAGCTACCGGTGTAACCGACATGATCACCTTGTATGACTATCTGCCATCACAGAACGCCTGGAAGGTGCGACTGCTGTTGAACCAGCTGGAACGGCCTTTTGCTCAACAGTTCGTGAGCATATTCGAAGGTCAGGGGCAACGCTCCGACTATCTATCGATCAACCCGACCGGCGCCGTCCCCGCAATACGAGAAAAGAGTGGATACACGCTCGCAGAGTCGAATGCAATACTTCTCTATCTGGCTTCTGGCACCGAGTACCTGCCATCTGATCGACGAGCGCAAGCGCACGTTGTGCAATGGCTGTGCTTCGAAGCGGACTATGTACAGTCGAGCGTCGCAACACTTCGACACTGGGTGTGTACAGGGAAGGATAAGAATCGGTCTAGTGACGTTCTGGCGAGCAAGCGCGCCGCTTCTGTCAAAGTACTTTCAATTCTCGACAGTTGGCTGGGTGTCCACGAGTTTCTGGCGGCTGATGCGTACTCGATTGCAGATATGTCGGTGTTCGCTTACGTTCATCTGGCAGAGGATGCGCGGATTCCCTTGAGTGGTTTCCCCAACGTGAGGCGGTGGATAGGGACGGTACGAGAGCAGCCTCGTTTTCTGGAGGACCTGTTTCCATATTCCATGGATGAGTATTCGTATCGGGAACTCTAAGCGGGTCAACATCATTGATACCCTACTAGGCGCACGCTGCGACCGACCGCACCGGACACACCCCCTTTGCGCACTTCCAGCGCTCGACAAGGTACTCGCAGAACACATCACGGTCGGTAGGAGCACGTGTTGATATGACTGCACGATAGCCTACCGTGCAGCAATGCTGTGGTCGGGCCGTGGCCCGTATTGCTTGCGTGAGGGCGCAGCCGGAGGACCGCTGGTGGGGATTGAGGCGACATCGAAGGCGAGCGGCACACAATGATTCACTCTGTCGACACGCGAGCCTTTCGCCAGGCAGTTGGTGTCAGACCGACCTGCTTCTTGAACATCCTGATGAAAGCCACATCGGATTCATAGCCGACACGACTGGCGATTTCCGACAACGACAGCTGTGACTCACTCAGCAGCGCACGTGCGCGCTCTATACGCAGTGCGGTCAGATAGGCGAACATCGGCTGCTCGACCCTGTCTCGAAAGCGAGATGCAAACCCGGCGCGTGACAACCCGACATGATGGGCGACTTCCTCCAACGTCCAGGATCGCTCGAGATTGGCGTGCAGGGCTTGCAGTGCCGTTGCTATGGGCGGATCGGCCAGCGCGCGCAGAATCTTGCCTTGCCCGGTATCGCCAAAGCTCATCCGGATCAGTTCGACGACGAGCACTTCGGTCAGCCGATTGACGACGAGTGATGAGCCCGGAGCCCGGGACAGATACTCATTTCCGAGTTGATCCAGTACACCAGCCAACCACGCCCGTTCACTCAATTGCTCGTGACGCAGTAGGGTGAACGCTGGAAACAATGACGCTGACGGTCCCGCCTTCTCACCGAGTTCGAACTGACAATAGCCACACAGCAGTAGCGTATCGCTTGAATGCTCGATTGCCCCCGGCACATCGCTGTTCAGCTGATGCTCGGTGCCCGGACCGACGAATACCAGATCGCCGGGTCTGAGTACTCCTCGATGCTCACCGACGACAAACCGGCAACTACCACGACGAACCTGATGGAAACTCGCAGTCGCTGGCTCGAGGAGTGATTTTGTCCAGGGGGCAGTGAGCTGATCGCAGAAGTAGACCGTTCCGACCGCACGCAAGGTGTGCAGCACATCGCTCAGCACGTCGGGATTGTCCGCTCGTCTTGAGTCAATCACAGATTTAGACCTTCTGTGCCTGAATTATCGACTATCGGATATGGACGCGCCATGGATAGATCGCCATCATGCCTTCGATTTTCGCCGTCCCGGAGCTCCGCGGTGTCGGCTCCACACTTTGCATATCTGATCAACACAAGCTCACTCACCAGAGACACAGGAAATGAACGCGACTGGACAGGAAATTCGCCAGACCACAAGCAAAACGGCACGAATGGGCGCTCGGATCGAAGCGCTGTCGGAACACGGAATCAGACTCTCGATCGTTATCGTGCTCCTCTGGATCGGCGCCATGAAGTTCACAGCCTACGAAGCTGGAGCAATCGAGGGACTCGTTGCGTCGAGCCCATTGTCCTCGTGGTTGTACGGGCTGTTTTCGCTGCAAGGCGCGTCGAACGTGATAGGCAGCATCGAGATTGCCGTTGCTGCACTACTGCTCGCAGGCTTTGCCAATCGGACCAGCGCCATTCTTGGAGCACTGGGTGCGATTGCAACCTTCGCCATAACACTTTCGTTCCTGTTCACGGCGCCTGGCTGGGAGCCGAGCCTCGGCGGATTTCCCACACTTTCGGTCGTGCCCGGACAATTCCTGCTCAAGGACGTCGTACTTCTGATTGCGGCGATCTCACTGCTCGGCAATGCGCTGTCACGCGATCGCTGATCCGAAGCCGGCGTACGGCGATCACCGAAGCCGCTCGCCGGTACTTCCAGCTACCACCGTCGTAGTGTCCTGCAAGGATGATGTGATCAAAACTCATCAGCAAGACCATGCATGCCTGAATCGACTATCCGGTAGCCATTTTTCTGCTCGTCGCACCTTTGGTGCTGGGCTTTCAGGGCATCGACATGTGGTTCTACCTCGTTATCGGTTTGACTGTGATAGTGGTTGTCTCCCTGCACAAGCCAGACGAGCAGATCGTGATGGCAGCTGAAGAATCCTCCTGAGGCTGCAGAATCTCTGCCGCCACGTTCTGACGCAATGACTCTCCTGTCGCGGCAGCACGCTCACGACCGGCAAACGTTCGTAAGCAAGCTGTACGCTTCACCCTTGACTTCATGAGACGTCAAGTCGACAGCTTCGTCCGTGTAGGCCCTGTCCGCTGCTGTGCCCGTTCTCGCGATGGCGAAAGGATCATCATTTCACTCAACCAGGATTTCGCCTTGCATTTCGGGGTGATAGCGACAGTGATAGGTCAGGGTTCCCGACGCTTGCATCTCGAGACTGCCCTCGTTCGATAGCAGAATCGGGCCGGTGCCAACGTCTGAAGCCGATAGCGTTGCTGTATGGGGCACGATATCGTGGTTCGTCCAGGTAACGGTGTCGCCCACCTTCACCTTGATGGAATCGGGATTGTAGAGAAAGTCCCTGATGTCGACCTTGTGCTCGGCTGATGGTGACGCATCTTCCCCAGCGATCGACGCCGTAGCGTATCCGATGATGGCGGCGCTGATGCACAGCGCCGTCGTCACGGTACGTTTGACTGTGCTCGGACTCATCGCCAGCTATTCAGGATCCGTTGACTTTCTTGACCATCATCTCGGCATGCTTTTCATGCGCCTTGAAAATGGTGAGACCCGATTCGAAAAGCGCTTTCACCTCGGCATTTTCGATATTCGGGATGAACGAGTTTCCGACGAGATCGTTCACGGCCTTGTGGTAAGTCAATTCGTTTTCTGCGTAGCGCTTGTCAAACTCTGCGCCTCTGAGCTGGCTCATCTCATCGATCAAATCCTTGCTGTCGGCGATCAGTGATTGACTGAGAAAGTTGTCCTCGGGCTGCGCGCCGAGCTTTTCAAGCAAGGCGAGAGCCTGTGCATTCACCGCTTCATGATCGCGGATCATGGTCATGGCAAATTCCCGAATCTCGGGGGTTTCGGAGATGGCAAGTGCCAGATGAGCGTACTGAATGTCGATGTTGTCAGCGGTGTAGGCAACGTGCGCAATCTCAAGGTCGTTAAGATCTGCGGGGGTCTGGGCTGAGGCGGGTGTGATCGCGCACGCTGTCGAGGCTAGAGTGACGGCGCTCAGAGACAGGGCCAGGACGAGGGACTTGAATTGCATGGGATGCTCCGGTGTGTTGTCAAAGAACTGCGCGCCATTCGCTCGCAGGGTGCTCGATGATTGGACGTCATACCAGCTGAGTCTTGAATGATCGAAATCCCGCGATTCTTGACTGATCGTTCATTTCGACGCAATTTCCGGTGCGAACGGTGTAGTTTTGACACGGCAAACCGGGAGAGCCGATGTGGACGTGCTGAGCGACATTCTGGGCAAGCTCAAGCTGATGAGCGCCCTGTACTTCCGCACCGAGTTCACCAGCCCATGGAGTATCCGGGTGCCGGACTACGAGAGCGTCGCGCGGTTCCACTACGTGCATCGCGGTAGTTGCCTCGTACGAATCGGACTGAGCGACGAACCTGTGCATCTGGCTCAAGGCGATCTGGTAATCATCACCCGGGGTGCCTCACACACATTGTTCAGCTCGGTTGAAGCCGAGCATCCCATCGTTCCGCTTGATCGGGTGCTCGCCGAAACAGGCTTCAGTGGTTCCGGCACTCTGGTGTATGGCGCCAACAACGCCAGTCAGGACACTCAACTGGTTTGTGGTCACTTTTCTTTCGATCCGAACGCGCATCACCCCTTGTTGGACGCGCTACCCAAGTTTATTCACATCAAGGACTATGGCGTTGAAGCTGCTGACTGGATGGAAAGCACGCTGCGGGTGATCGGGGCGGAGGCAGGGCGGGAAAACATGGGTGGTGACCTGATCGCACTGAAGATGTCGGAGATCATCTTCGCGCAAGCTCTGAGGCACTACCTGAGACATGTCGGTTCCGATGAGCCGGTGCTGGCTGCCTTTGCCGATGAACGAATCGCGCAGGTACTCAAGGCCATTCATGACGATGCCTCCTACCCGTGGACATTGGACAATCTTGCGAAAATTGCCGGGTTGTCCAGAACCACCTTTGCCACGACGTTTTCCAACTACATGTCCACAACGCCGCTCGGCTACGTAACCCAATGGCGGATGCAGATAGCGCGACAGCTTCTTCTCGAAACCAGGGATCCGATCATCAAGATCGCCGAGAGCGTGGGCTATCAGTCAGAAGCCGCGTTTGGGCGGGCGTTCAAGCGATACTTCGATATTGCGCCAGCGCGCTACCGGCGACAGCACGTCGAGGGGGAGGGGCCGGCCTGAGGTATCGCGCTCGATGTGAACCCTCTCTACGCTCGATCACGCGCGTGACACCCGCCGGACCTAGACCTCATGCCCTGTGTCAGTGATTCATTGGACTTCCTGACAGACCATCGGTGTGGAAGCTTGCCTCATGTTCAGGTGCTGATCACGGCAATCAGCTCCGCCACCCTCTCCGCATTACTGGCAGCCATCCGCCCGTCTCGATGCCACAGCGAATTCTCAAAGCCGATTCTTGCCTTGCCACCGAGTTCCACAGTACGTTTCAGGCAGTCGGTTTCTGCGGTGCCGAAGGCGCACATCATCCAGTCAAAGCTCAGATCGTTTTCAGGGTGAATCAACGGGTCTGCAAACACTGCGACATCCTCGGGGCGGCTGATGCGTGAAGCGTCGTAGGATCCGAGCACGAGCTGCACGTGGTGATGCATACCGGGGATCACGCCGTCGTTGATAAACCTCAGCAGACGTGCGAGTTCTTCAGCGCTGTAGCAGATGTGCTGGATGTGTACGCCCTGTTCGTGAGCACGGTGATAACACTCACCGGCGATATCGATTGACGCCTCATCCGGAACGAATTCGCGCAGCGCCACCGATACGGATGTCGGCAGAATCTTGTCGATCAGCGCGCGTTGCTCCGCGGCTGAGTAGCGGCCCGCGCTTTCGCTTGTTATTTGAATGAAGAAGTCCGGCAAGCGTGCGCGTATTGCATCGATGGTCTTCTGGTAGCGTTCCGCATCCAGGGAGTGCGTGCCGTCATCTTCGCGGATATGCAAGTGAACCCCGGTAGCACCTGCCACTTCCGATTCCACGCAGGCGTCAACGATTTCGGTCAGAGACGTGGGCAGCTGTGGGTGATCGGACTTGGTGCGGCGTGCGCCGGTCGGCGACACCATGATGTCGGGGAGTTCGATCATCGTGTGAGATGAGCTGTCTTGCGATTCATGGCAGTCATTGGCAGTCGCGTTCGAGACCTCGATGGTATGCATCATTGATTCATGTGTAAATCGATGGAGCGGTCCATCGAGGCTGGCTATCTCATATCTGCTTTGGCGAGTGGGAAGCTTGACTGGCAGAACATCGCAAACAGGCCTACGCTCGGTGTACAGCCAGCCCGTGCGTCCTTTTTTGCAGGCTGTTGCTCACCGGGACGCGAGCGGTTGGACGAGTCGATCTAGTCAAGGAGACAGGATGAGATACGAAGCGACGCAGCAGAGCCATGTGACCCCGAGCTCGGTCACACTAAACTATCGGATAGACGGACGTGAAGATGGTGACTGGATTGTATTGTCCCATTCACTGGCGACCGATCTACGCCTGTTTGACCATGAGGCGGGTTACCTCTCCAAGAGCTTTCGCGTGTTGCGGTACGACACGCGTGGGCACGGGCAAAGCCACGCGACTGCCCCTCCGTACCGTTTTTCCGAACTCTGCGCTGATCTGGTCAGTCTGATGGATCACCTGGAGATCAGGCAGGCTGACATCCTCGGGGTCTCGCTCGGAGGGATGACCGCTCTGGCGATGGGTGTCACGCATCCCGATCGGGTACGCCGCATCGTCTGTTGCGATGCACGGGCAGACGCCCCAGACGCTTACAAGGCCCTCTGGGAAAGCAATATCGACAGGCTGTATGTCGAGGGGATAGTGGCCTTGTGTGAATCGATGCTCGCGCGCTGGTTTACTGCCGGATTTCTTGCACACCCGGCAAACCGGGAAACAGTGGACCGGGTACGGGCCATGTTTACTGCGACCTCCAACGACGGTTACGAAGGCTGCGCTCGTTGCCTGCAAACGCTGGACCTGCTGCCGTCACTATCATCTCTTGAGCATGAGACTCTGTTCATGACCGGTGAATACGATATGGCCGCGCCGGTAGCTGTAATGCAGGCGATGGCGGATGCCTCGCCCAATGGCTCATTTGCAATGATCCCGGATGCGTCGCATTTGTCAAACCTCGAGCAGCCGGAGCGTTTCGCGCACACGCTGTGTGCTTTTCTCGGAATCTCTGGTGACAACACAAATCAGTGATGTCGCTGATAGCGGTCAGCCAGAATCCGCGCTGAACGGCTGCTTGAATGTGAATGCATCCGCTGACGGGCCATGTTCGCGCAGCGTCGAAAGCTTTCGAGATGCCTGAACCAGCGTTGGGTGCTGTCCCTCAGGCACCCACCACAACACATGGTATGCCTCGCGCATGTGCTGGAACCATTCCTTGCGCCTGGCCATGATCTCTGCATGTGCGCTGCGATAGACGTAGTTGTGCAACGCGTCGATGTCGGTCCAGACGCTCATGTTGACGATGTGATCATCGCCGAACAGGCGGGCTTCTACCGCTGACTCGCCAAGCGATGAAATGAAGCGCCACACAAAGCCTGGTGCATCGTCAGCCAGTGCGTTGATGCGTTCGAGGTTGGCGACGAATTCGGACAGGGCAGGGGACTCGATGGGGGCTGCCAGCCGGGCGATGTTCAACTGGGCGATGTGGTGGGTTGCCATGGGTGTCAGTCTATGGGATCCCACGCCACCCGGAATCTCCTATGGGTGGTTGTACGGTCCGCTGGGTTTCTGATACGGGCGGCGATGCAGTACCGGAAGCAGGAGCTTTTGTGACACAAGAACGAGCCACCTTTGGCCAAGCTGTTCGGTGTTGTTGTCAGGGAACTGGCCTTGCCAGATGTTGCGTGGCATGGCTTTGCCGTCGTTGGGCTCGTCGCCAGGTTCGACATCACCCCACGGAAATCTCACATCTCCCAGGCCACCGGGAGCCGCATGTTCCCACTCGGCCTCGGTTGGCAATCGTCTACCTGTCCACGAGCAACAGGCGCGAGCGTCGTTCCAGGACACGTGTACTACGGGGTGGTCGGGTAGCGCTTCTACAAGTACGCAGTCGTGTCCGTTGATGTGTTTCCAGCAGCTGCTGTTGACACGACGCCACCTTGGCGCTCCGGATACGCTGTGCGCAGAGGTCCTTCGCCATCGCTTCGGATGGGCGGATGTGCCGTGCCGAGTAAGGGTCTTGCGCCCGGTATCGAATGCCGCGAGCCTGTGCTCAATGGCGGCAACTGCCTGGCGGAGGGCCTGGATGTGATACGCCAGACAGAGTTGCCAGCGGCCGGCGAGCCAGGCGGCGTAGCCGGCCTGCGCGAGGATGGACGGGAAAGTTGTTTCGTGGCCCGGCAGCGCGACGCCATTGGTCCATACTCCGTGGACACAGGGATCGAGACCGGTGAACAGACTGGCGCGGGCCGGGCTGCCCTCGAGGCACGCTGTATACGTGTTGGGGTATTGCCGGCTGCATTTTTGCAATTGGCCACACGCTGGCAGGCACGCCGCCTGCATTGCCTGTTCACAATCCTGGCGGCTGAGCGAATCGAACACGCAACACAGGATGTTCGGGCGGTGCAAAAGAGGCACGGTATGTGTCTTCAGCCGGCGGGGCAGGGCCTCGATTATGCAATTATGTTCGGGAACAAGAGTTCGGAGCGGACGTGCGCGTAGCAACGTACACACAACCTACTGCAGTAACGCACAGCTCGCTGGCCGCGCTGCTCGTGCTCGTGATGACCATTTTTCTTGGCAGTTCGGCCGTGCCACGCCTCACCGAGTTCTTTCAGCCCAACGCGGCCGGCCTGGTCACCTTGCTGTGGCTGGCAACCTACTGCGCTGCGATGCTCGGCTTGATGCTGACCCAGGGGATCAACTGGATCTCCTGGCTCGTGCGCTATCGCATATTGCTGGTCGTGCTGATGCTCGGCACGATCCTGTCGATCACCTGGGCCTTTGATGTTCGTCTGTCATTGGAGCGCACGGTGCATCTGGTGGGTTCGACCCTGGTTGCGATCTACATCGGTTTTACGGTGCCCTTGCTGAAGACGCTGCGAGTGCTCGCCGTGGTGCTTGGCATCCTGTTGCTGGCGAGTGTGGGTGCGGCCTTGTTCATGCCGGATCTCGGTATCGAGAGCTATGAAGGCAGCCAGGTGTGGAGTGGCATCCTCAACTCCAAGAACGCGCTTGGCTTCTGGTCTGCGGTGGGTGTGCTTCTGTACATCAGTTTGAGTGACTCGGTGCGTACATCATCGGCTCGTTTGCTCTGTTACCTGATGGCAGCCTTGAGTCTTGTGGCACTCGTTTTCAGCCAGTCGGCCACCTCCCTGCTGGTCATGATCGTGGCGGGTGCCTTGTCGCTCTACATGTTCGTTGCTGCGCGCTTCAAGCTCGGGTTTGCGCGCATGGTGGTGCTCGCTTTGCTGATGGTCGGTATCGTCGTCATGATCGGTTCCAACATCAGTACCGCAGAGCTCGTGGGTCGCTCGGACGACCTTACCGGTCGTGGCGAGGTGTGGCGTCAAACCTGGAACCTGATCATGGAGCGTCCGGCCACAGGCTATGGCTACGGCGTGTTGTGGTTTCCCACGCCTGATACCAGCTGGATTCAGGAGACCTTGACCGACTTCACCTGGACGGTGTTTCACGCGCACAACGGCTTTCTGCAGGTGGCCTCGGAGATCGGCCTGCCACTCGCGGTCATCGCGCTCTTGTGGGTGGTGCAGCAACTGATCGAAATTCTCTACTGCCAGTATCAGCGCCAACAGGTCGGGGTGTTGTTCGTGCTGGCGTTTTCAGTGACGTATCTGTTGAGCAACTTTTCCGAGGCGCGTTTTCTGGTGAATCGCGAGCTCTTCTGGATACTGTTTGTCGCCTTGCCGATCAGCATGCTGCGTCAGATCAATCTCGTTGCCCCGACACCCGAAGAGCAGGATCCACGGGCCGAGAGAGCCGCTCAGCGGCCTGGCATGTGGGAGACCGCGGCGGCCAATCTGGCTGATGTGGCACCGGGCGGTGCAACCGCTGCCGGTATGGCCGCCGCCGGTTTATCAGCCGGGGCCGCTCAACCGCGCGCCGCTGCCGCGCCACCGCTTCCCGCGAACCTGACGGCTCCGCCTGCAGACGACGATGCTGATGACTGGACCGAAGAGGACATGAACGCGACGCTCGACGGCCTGACCATGTCCGATGCAGACATTGACCTCGGGCTCAGCGCCGGCGCGCCGGCAGCCAACGATGATGACGCGGTGGATGTGCCTGCTGCATCATCTGCTGCGGGTGACTATGGGGATCAAGCCGACCCGGCAGGTCCGCCGACCGAGCAGGATGCGGTGATGCTCAACGCGCTTGATGAGCTGTTTGCCACTGAGGCGCCCGCTGCAAGCTCTGCGATGCCCCAAGCCGAGCGCATGCAGGATGTCACGGGCAACACCGAATCGACTGATCACTTCGCGGATGATCTGGTCCAGCTCTTCAGTCAGCAGGATAAGAAGGCAAACGCGAGCGAAAACGAAGACCCGTTCGAGAAAACCTTGTCGGATGACACGTCGGAGCTGTCGCAAGCGAGTCGCAAGCCGGACGATACGGACACGGACGCCGGGCCGGACGATGATGACGAGCAGCGCTCCGGAGCTGCCGGCTCGTGATGGGTAACGTGTCAGGCCTTGCGCCGGCATGAAAGAGAACGTCTACCTCGACAACGCCGCAACGACCTGGCCAAAGCCGGAAGCGGTGTATCACTTCATGGATCGCTTCAGCCGTGATGTGGGTGTCAACGCCGGGCGCGGCTCGCATGCCCTGGCAGCCGATGCCGAGCAGCTGGTGTTACAGACACGACGGCTACTGGGCGCGTTTGCCGGCTGCTTCGGGCCCGCCGACCGGGTGGTGTTTGCATCCAACGGCACCGATGCACTCAACACCGCGATCAATGGGCTCGTCGCACCTGATAGCCACGTAGTCACCACCGGGCTTGAGCACAATGCGGTGGCGCGCGTGCTGAACCACGCGCGGCGAGACAAGCGTGTTGAGGTGACAGCCGTACCAGGCATGCCGGATGGCTACGTCGACGTATCTGCAGTAGCTGCTGCGTTGCGCAGTGATACCGCAGCCCTGATCGTGAATCATGCGTCCAATGTCGTCGGTACCGTACAAGCGTTGGATGAGCTAGCCGTCATGGCGCGCGGTGCGGGTGTACCGATGATTGTCGACGCGGCACAAACGATCGGTGTGCTGCCCATCGACATGGACAAGCACGGGTTTGCTGTCGTGGCCTTTCCGGGGCACAAGGGCTTGTTCGGTCCGATGGGTAGCGGTGGTCTGATCGTCGCCGAGGGCGTCGAACTTGAGGGGTTGCGCTTCGGTGGCACCGGCGTGGATTCAGCATCGGAGTTCCAGCCCCGGGCACTTCCGTGGCGGCTCGAGCCTGGCACCCTTGGCATGCCAGGCATCGCAGGTTTGCACGCCGCGCAATTGTGGTTTCGGGCGCTGGGAGAGCAGCTGGATGCAGGTGATCTCGAGCCGCCGTGGCAGTACACGCCGCCGGCGGATGTCGAAGCGGCGTTGGAGCGTGCGCTCGATGTGTCTGCCATCGAACATGCGCGGCTGTGCCGTCTGGCCATGGCGCATATCCATTCGGTCGAGTGTGCTCACATCGCGACGATCGAGCAGGTGCTCCGATCGTATGCCGATGTCACGGTATTGGGCTGCGCGCGAACCTCGGCGCAAGTCGCCACGCTCTCATTTGTTCACGCACACATTGACGCACAGGAGGTGGCGGATCGGCTTGATGCGGACTTCGGCGTCTGTTGCCGCGCCGGACTGCAATGTGCCCCGTGGGCACATCGCTCGCTCGGTACGCTGGACACGGGCGGCACGGTAAGACTGTCGCCCGGCTTCTTCACCGATGAGCAGGACCTTGCGCAACTGTCAGCGGGTCTTGCCGAGATCTTCTAACGGGCCGCACTCGTGGACAGACCACCAGCCCCGCCGAAAGAGAATGCCAGGGCGACGCGTGCTGTTGCCTACTGCTCGAGTTTTTCCTGCAAGGCTTGTCCGGCTTCCACGGCGGTACCGACCGCTTGACCTGCGACTTCGCGCGCCTTGTCGCCGGCCTGATCAGCGAGTTCACGTGCCTTGTCGCCGGCTTCGTTGGCAAATTCGCGCGCGGCTTCGGCGGTGTCAGCTGCGGTGCCGGCAATCAGCTCCTTGCTGGCGGCAACACCGGCGGTGAGCAGGGTCTTGCGATCGACGGGCTCGCCGTTGAAGCGAACGGTTTCAGGGCCTGTGGCGACGTTTCCTTGCTCGTCTATCGGGTAGCTGCAACGGATGCTGCCGCTATTGTCATCGACGGTCGAGAAGTCGATGTCCACGTGACGGAAGCGCGTCTTGTCTTCCTGGCTGGTGCGTTCCCAGCCTGCGATGCCGTTGGTCGAGAGCTGTTTGGCCACTGCCTGGCACATGGACAGCTGTGGATCCTTGGTGTTCTCACTGCAGGCCGCGAGGACGATCGTCGCAGTGATGGCGGCGCTTGTGGCTATCCGTGACAGTTTCATGACGTATGCAAAGGCGTTTGATCCGCCAGATTATACGGTCGCAGGAGGTCAACGCAGCCTGGTATTTTCTGATTGGTCACCAAGGGCCGCACTTGTGTTAAGCGAGGCCCTTGTGAAGGTCAGAATTCATCGCCCAACACTTGAGTCCAGTAGCTCCTGTAGGTGGACGATGCATTGAAGTCGCAGGCGAGTCCCATCTCGGTGTAGCCCGGCTGCATGATATTCTGGCAGTGGCCGGGGCTCTCCAGCCACGCGTTGATCGACCCCTCCGCGGTATTCCGGCCTGCGGCAATGTTCTCTCCGACTCGACGCCATTGATAGCCGGCATCGTCAGCCCGTTGGCTGGCCGAGCTGCCATCACTGCCCGTGTGGCTGAAGATGTCGTGGGTGGCAAGATCTACCGAATGGCGCAAGGCAGCCTGTTCCAGGCGGTCGTTCCACGCCAGTTCACCGGTGGCCGGGTACCACTCGTTGCCACAATAGCGGGCGGTCGCTCGCGCCTCGTTGACGAGCTCCAGTACGCGTAGTCTCGCGACCAGATCGATCGGACCGCAGGTCACCGGTTCATCGCTGCTTTGCGCAGGCGTTGCAGGCCCGTCAGGTTGGTCTGCACCGTCGCCGTCGCCCGCGTTGCTGCTGTCATTGTCATCCGTTGACGGGTCGGCGGGCTCGACCTCAGTGGGCGTGGCATCGACAGGCTGCTGTTCGCCTGATGCGGTGGACGAGGCTGTGGTGCTCTCGTTTGTGCTGCCGAGGTCCGGGTTGACCGGGGAGCCTGAGCCGCATGCACTGAAGAGCGCACCTGCCAACAAGGTCAAAACCGTGGAGCTCAGTGATCGTGATTGATCGAGCTCATCGGTCTTTGCGCCCCCGGCCATCGACTTGCCTGCGTTGATCATTAGCATTTACCTCGGTTGCCACCCGCTATGGCGGCGGATGAGCCGCAAAACTGATGAGCCTCGTACCGAGTGCAAGACGCGACGCAAGTCACGCTTCGGGCTTCAAAGAGCGGATAACCAGACTCACTTGGCGCCGATCATGTGTCATAGCGTTGTATTGTTCGACCATTAGATAACGTTTCTGTAACCACAAAGATGGGCCAACCGATCTTCCGCAGGACTTCGTCAGTCTGCTCTGCCGTCCTTGTCGTCATCGTTTTGGCGCTTCAGGCCTGTGCTACCGATCCGCTCAACGAGCGACCGCTGCCACCACCGGATGTGTTGTCGCCAGAGACGGGTGTCGACGTCGTCGTGAATGCACCGATGACCTACCGCTGGACAGCCGTTCCGGGTGCGATGAAGTACGAGTTTCATCTGTTTGACCGTTCCAACGGGGATTATTCGCGCTACTACTTCGATGAGCTTGCGCCGGGCGACGTATGCAGTGATGGCGTTTGCGAGCTTGAAGTCGCCGCTGCGCTTCCGTACATGTCCGGGCATGCATGGCGGGTACGAGCGGGCAACTACGCCGGTTGGTCAAACTGGACGCGCCGCGAGTTCACCATGGTCGAGGCTGCTCCGGCCAACCGCCTAGGCGTAGCCGATCGTCCGCAATAGGGCCAGACCTGCGGTAAATGTCAGCACGCCGAGGGCTGTGGTCACAGCGATGATCTCAGCGGCCAGTTGCCCGTGGCGAGTCAGACGACTCGCCACCACGTAGCTCGCTGTGGCCGTCGGAGCTGCGGCAAGAAAGAACACGACGCCGATGCGCTCGTCGCGCAAGCCGAACAACAGCCCGAGGCCGACGAGTACCAATGGCGAGATGATCAGCTTGAACGTTGCTGCAAGTGCCAGTGATCGCTTGTGCTGAGTCAAGCTCTTGATTTCCAGTGTTGCGCCAATGCACAACAGTGCCACCGGCAAGGTCATCGCGCTCAGGTAGCCACTGGTGTTGATGAGCACGTCAGGAGCCGGAAGCTTGAGCAATGAGGCAACCGTACCGGCGACAATCCCGATGAGGATGGGGTTACGCAGCAGCGGGCGCAAGGCTCCCGAGGAATCGAGCAGCCATACCGCTATCACGTTGTAGACCGTGGTGACCACAGCGATGTACACCGCCACCAGTGGCAGTATGTCGGTGCCGTAGGTGGCCAGTGCCAGCGCGATACCGAGTATTGCGAGATTGCCCCGATAGCTGCCCTGCACGAATACGCCGCGCTGATCTTGTGGAACCAGCCTGCCTACTACGAGAGCCAGCCCGATGATGACGAGCGTGCCGATCACACCGGTCGCACTGAGTGATAGATCGAAAGAGGCACTGATCGGTCGCGTCGCAATGGCGAAGTACAGCATCACCGGTAGCGCGACGTTGTAGACCAGTGCGTTGGCCTGGCGCACGAATTCCTGATCGATCAGGCCAACGCGTCGCACCACGGCGCCGAGTGCGAGCAGGAGCAGGATGGGGCCGGTAACACCAAACGCAAATGCCAGATCTGCCAGCAGGGCGCTAGCGCTCAACGCGCCGCCCCGGGAGCGCGCCCGCGGTTTGCCGAGACACGTTTTTTCGAGGCCTTGGCCGTTGTGCTGGGCTTGCGGCTACCTGCCTTGCGTAAGGCACGTTTGGGCTCGGTGCGCGATGCCGACAACAGCTGACCACCAAGAATCGACAGCAGGCAGTAACTCAGAAACCACCAGAAACCAACACCGATGTGAGCGGTGAAATCCACAAGGCCACTGTTTTCCGACATGCCGTTACCAGCAAGAAAAGCGATGAAGATCGCGATCACGAAGACATCGGCCATCGACCATTTGCCGCTTGCGTCAGCGATCGAGGCGACGCGCTTGCGCAGACCGGCTGACAGCGGCAGAAAGGATGCGATGATCAGCAAGGCCTTGAAAGCCGGAACGATGACGCTGAAGCTCACGATCAGCACCGCGACGAAGCGGCTGTTGCCGATCCAGAGTTCATGGGCAGTGCCCAGGATGCTGTTGGTCTTGTCGAAGGCCTCGATACTGCCGCTTGTGTCGAGCCCGCCGATAAAGCGATCTGCCAGCGAACGCACCAGCGCGGACGTGGTTTCACTCTCGCGCAGGATCTCGCGTCCGATATCCACCAGCTTGGCCTTCTGCACACTGCCTTTCAGGCTCAGCATCGGCTCGGTCAGGCCGGGCCACAGCATGGCGTAGGCGACCAGCAGCAAGACGATACCGGCGATCGCCAGCGAACGATTGTGGATCATGCGGTGCTTGAGGAATTTCGGGGTTCGGTAACGCGCGACAAGAACAGCATGCCCGCAGCAAACAGCACGATGATGGACAGAATGCCGAGTCTTGGGCTGTTGGTCATTGCTGCAACAAAGCCGACAAGCACAGGGCCCAGAACCGCAGCGGACTTGCCCAACATGTTGAGGAAACCATAGTACTCCCCGGCCCGTTCAGCAGGAATGAGTTGGCTGAACAAGGAACGGCTCAGCGCCTGCACGGCACCTTGGACGAGCCCCAGTGCTACCGCCAATGCATAAAACTCGACAGCGGATGACATCAGGGCCGCGCCGATCGTTGCGAGCAGATACACGCTCAATGCGATCAGCAGCGAGACGCGCGCACCGATGCGCTCACTGATACGCCCGAAGGCGAGGGTAGCTGGAAAGCCGATGAACTGAACCAGCAGCAGGGCAATGATCAAGCTGTTGGACGGCAGGCCGATTGACATGCCGTAATCCACCGCCATGCGAATGATGGTGGCCACACCGTCGATATACAGCCAGTAACCGATCAGAAACAGCATCAGATTCCGTTGGCCACGAATGTCGCGAACCGTCGCGATCAGCCCCCGCAGCACCTTGCCGACGCGAGTGGCAAGCGGCGTCGTGGTCGGTACCCGTGAGTGCTGCTGTTTGCCCGTCAGTAGCGGCAGTGCGAACAAGGCCCACCAGACAGCCACGCTTAGGAAGGCATAGCGAACCGCCTCACCTGCGTCCGCGAGTCCGAACCAGGCGGGTTTGAGCGTCATGACAACGTTCACGAGGAACAACAGTCCGCCACCGAGGTAGCCGAGCGCGAAGCCGAAGGCGGAAAGCCTGTGCCGTTGGTCCGGGGACGCGAGTCCGGGGAGCATCGCGTCGTAGAAGAGGTTGGCCCCGCTCCAGCCGATTACAGCAATGACATAGATGACAGCCGCGAAGGCCCACTGGCCCTGGCCCACCAGAAAGAAGCCGATAGTGGCGAGGATGCCGACCAGAGCAAACGCGCCCAGCCAGCGCCGATGTGAGCGGTCGACATCTGCCAGTGCGCCGAGCAATGGGGCGAGGAGCAACACGGTGAAGCTCGCCGTGGAGTTGGCGACACCTAGCCAGAAGGTGCTGGTGGTCGCCTCGAGATCGCTCGCCCAGTACTGCTTGAAGAACAGCGGGAAGAAGCCTGCGATGACAGTTGTGGAAAAGGCCGAGTTGGCCCAGTCGTATAGCGCCCAGTCGCGTTGTGCGCGGGTCTCGGGTCGGGCCATGGGAGCGAGCCTCCGGAGCGAGGCCGCATGCTAGCAAGTCCGGGCGGCTTGTACGACGGCTACGGACGTTCGGTAGTCCGGGATTCGGTTGAGAGGGACGCCGGGCGCGTTGGTATCAGGCGCCCAGGAAGCTCACAGGATCAGGCTGTGCGGACTCCATCTGGATGCGCGCTTCGCGGATCATGTCCTCGGTGATCGGCAGGCGTGCCGCGTGCCGGTCCTTGAGCTCGGCGAAGGTCAGGGGCCTGGTCACTGGACCTTTGGATAGATCGACGGTATCCGCGGTGGGAAAGTCGACCGGGTAGTCTCGTGGTGGGTGCATGTCGTGTGCTTCCTGGCGCGGTGACAATCTTTTACCTTCTTGAGATAACCGCAGCACGACTCATGCAAATTTGCTATTCCGAATTGAGAACGACCGCACACTCGTCATCGTGGACGTGCTCGGAGGTCGGGAGCAACGCGCAGAAATTCAGTCTTCGCGCAGACCGCGGGCAAGATTTGATCGGTTGACTCGCCAGGCTGGCCACAGTCCAGCGAGCAAGGCGGCAACAAGTGCCAGAAAGATCGCGGCGGCCACCGAACCGTCCGGCACCACGCCCTGCATCCGCCACCCGAACGAGCGCAGGTTGATCACGTGAATCAGCAACTGCGACATGACGAAGCCGAGCGGCAAGGCGAGCACGCCTGCCAGGAGTCCCATCAGACCGCTTTGCAGCAGCACCAACGTCGTGATTTGACGCTGCGTGCCGCCGCTCGCCCGCAGCACGGCAAACTCGCGGGCACGCTCCAGGTGCAGCGCCAGCAATGCGCTGAAGATGCCGACGAACGCCACACCGATGGTGAGCCAGCGAAGCACTCGGGTCACCTCGAACGTCTGATCGAATACCGCGAGCGACTCGGTGTGGATGGCGCGCCCGGAGCGGATCTGCAGCGGTAGATCGGTGAGCGTGTTGAGGCTCTCGCGCAAAGTGCTCGACACACCGGTGGCGGCATCGCCGAATCGCGCAGGGTCATTCAACAAGATGCCGAGAGTACTGATGCCGTTGTCCTGCCAGTAGTCATCGAAGGTGTTGCGCGCCAACATCAGCTTGCCGTGGCTGGAGGCGTAGTCGCGAAATACACCGGCAATCGCGAAAGGGCGATCACCTTCGGCAGTGGTAAACAGCATGAGATCATCGCCTGCCTGCAGCCCATGCTTGGTTGCCAACGGTTCACTGATCAGCAGGCCGCCATCGTGCAGCCAGGTTTGCCAGGCCGACTCGGGGGTACCTGCCAGCAGCTCGAAGCTCTGATCACTGGTGTCGTGCGGGTCGAGCACCAGTGTGTCGAGCGGGCCGATTTCGGTGACGACGTACAGCTCACGTCCGCTGCTGACGGCGCGAACCTCGGGCAGCTGCGCCACACGTGCGGTGATGTCCGCGTTCAGCAATGCGTCGCCTCCGCCCGCGATGGAAGGCGCAGAGACGTATATATCGCTCGAAAGGGTATCGCCGAGCCACCGATCCACGCTGCTTCTGAAGCTCCCGATCATCACTTCCACGCCAAAGGTCGCCGACACCGCGACCGCGAGTGCCGCGATGGCAACGCCCGTTCGGCTGATGTCGCGTTCGATGCTGCCGAGCGCAAGTGTCGACAAGCTACCGCCGCGGCGCGCCAGTGGCGCGCTTGCCCGTGCCACGGCGTGGATCAGCCAGGGAAGGGTCAAGCCGTAGCCAACGATCAATAGCATCAATGCGGCAAAGCCCACCAGCAGCGACAAGGACGGCAGCCAGGCCAGCACACCACCCGAGCACATCAACGCGACACCCGCCGCCGCCAGAGGTCGAGTGAGCGTGCGTGTGCGCTCCTCGGTGAGTGACCGCTGGCGTGCCGCGACCGGACTGGTGGACGCGGCGTCCAGTGCGCTCGCGGTAGCCGCAATGAGGCTGGTACCGATGCCGGCGAGCAATCCGAGTACGACGACCCCCGGTCCGAGCACCAGCTCCTGGACGTGCAACACGAAATAGAGATCGTTGATCGTGCGTGTGGTCATGCTGATCAAGCCTTCGGCGATCAGGCGACCGAGCACCACGCCGAGAACCGACGCGATGACACTGATGGCCAGTGCTTCGCCGAGGATGCTGGCAAGCACCTGCCGCGCCGTGACGCCACTGATTCGAAGCGCCGCATACAGCTCACGTCGCTGCAAGACCGCAAAGCTCATCGAGTTGTGGATAAGGAATCCGCCCACCACCAGCGCCAGCAGGCTCATCGCCGTCAGGTTGATCTGGAAGCCTCGGGTCATCGCCTGCATCGTCGACCGGCGTGTGTTGGCGGACACCAGCTTTTCGGTGGCCGGCAGACTCTTCGACAGGGCCGATGCCTCGTCATCATCGAGCACAAGTTCGACGCGATCAATGGTTGCGCCGCGAGCCAACCATGACTGCGCGCGGGCAATGTCAGTCACGATCAGGCCGTCCGTGGCAGCCGAGTTGACGCTGGAAAACGTGCCGGCCTGGGTCAGTTGCAGCTGGCCTTGCGGCAGGTCCACGGTAAAGGTGTCGCCGTCTGCCAGCTGCAGTCGCTCAGCCAATGGGGCGGCCACGATGACCGCCCTGGGGTCTTCGAACAGACGCAGTGCACTCGATAGGCTGGCCGCCTGCGCACTGTCGGCACTCGCGCCGAAGCGTGCGAATTCAGACTCGGCCAATGGATCGAGACCGATCAGCGTCAGCACACGGTCGCCTTGACCGACGTAGCCTTCAATGATCGGCGCCATGTCCAGGTCGGGCCGTGCAATACGCAGTTCGGCATAGCGGGCATCGGTAATGCCCTCAGCGGCCACGATGGTGTGTGTGCTGCGCCCGTACAGGGCCTCGGTCGTGAGCGCAAACGCGCGCGATGCGCTCGCGTTTGTGATCAGCACTGCAGTGACAATCCCGACGCCAAGCACGATGCCGAGCACGGACAGAAGCAGTTGCGCAGGATGCCTTCGGAAAAACTGCAGGCTCGAGCGCGCCAGCAGTCCGATGGCGGAGCCGCTGTGACTACCTTGTGCGGACTTCCTCATCGGTCAGCAAGAGGGATCACCGCGCGCTACCAGGCACCGGCGGCACGAGTGGCCTGCATGTCGACAGGAGACACGACGCCTGCGCGCAGTGCACAGACACGATCGGCGAAGCCCGCCACTTCGAGACTGTGGGTCACGATGATCAGCGTTGTCTGCTGCTCGGCCACCAGACCAGCGAGCAGACGCATGACGTTTTGTCCGCTGGTCGCGTCTAGGTTGCCGGTGGGTTCGTCGGCGAGGATCACCGGCGGGCGGGCGGCAAGTGCACGGGCTATCGCGACACGTTGTTGCTCGCCACCGGAGAGTCTGTCGGGCCAGTCGTTGCCGCGACCATCGAGGCCTACCGAATCCAGCAGCTGCGCGGCGCGCTCGTGTCGCGATGCGGTGGAGACGCCAGCAAGCGCCAGCGGCAGACTGACGTTGTCGACCACGCTGAGTGTGGAAATCAGGTTGAAGGCCTGATGGACGAAGCCGATGGTGGAACGTCGCAGCAGGGTCCGGGCGTGATCGTCGAGCGCACCCAGCGAATGGCCGAGCACATGAACTTCCCCAATCTGTACGGGCTCCAGGCCGCCGATCACGTTGAGCAAGGTCGACTTGCCTGAGCCACTCGCGCCGAGCAGGGCGAGGGTCTCGCCGCGGCCGACCTCAAGGTCGATGTTGTCGAGAATGGTCTGGAGTGAACCGGCGCGATGGTAGGCGTGGCCAAGGCCTGACACGACGACCGCAGGCTCGCTCACGACTCCTGCGAAAAGCGTTTCAGCGATTCCCAGAGACTCGCAGCACCGGTTTTGCCGAGCATCTTTTCAAAGTGCTTGGGATGAACGTAGGCGAGGTCATGAAGATCTCTGGCGTGGTATCGGGTGCGCAAAGGGTCAAGACCCTCCGCTGGCACGCAGCGTTCGAGCGATGCGGCGAGAAACGCGGGGTTCCAGCCGACCCGGTTGTAGAAGGCGAGCATGCCTTCGGTCCTGGCGATGGCGATACCTTGCAGCGCGGCTGGTAGATCAGCGAAAAACGCTCCGGTGAGGACGTCAGCCTCGACATCAACGCCCGCAATCACATCGGGCTTGATACGGCCGATGCTGTTGAAGGCGTCCATTTTGAGCCGCCGCTCCAGTTCGTCGGCGTCGGGACTTGCCACCAGCTCCGCAGCGTGGCGCAGTGGGTCGCTGGGTTGAGTGTCGATCAGAACCTCGATCCGGGAGAGCAGGTGTTTCCGTAGTATACGAAGTCACCGGCCATTCAGCCGAATCTCTATATGAGGACTTGCAGATCGTCACCGAAGCCGATGGCAGCGAGGCTGTTGTCATGCAACGCACCACCGCGTGGTCGCAGGTGCAGCGCCGATTGCACTGGGCAGTGGCTGCAGTGGTGCTGGTCCAGTATCTCAGTCAGGACGCCATGCACGACGCCATGGCGCTGGTCGCCGCGCAGCAAACGCCTGGGGTCGGCACCTTTCTGGTGACGACCCTGCACGTCTGGGGTGGTGCGGCGGCTGGCGCCACGGTGCTTTGGCGGCTGCGATTGCGGCAGTTTTCACGTACAAGCAGGGCCCGCGGAGTTCGCGCACGGATCGCCCTGGTCAATCATCTACTGCTATACCTGTTGCTACTGATGATGGCGGTAAGCGGTGCGCTCCACTACGGGCTTGACTTCGAGCCCGCCGCTCGTTGGCACAACGTGGGCAAATGGCTGTTGGCAGGCTGCTTGTTCCTGCATGTTTCAGGCGCGATGTGGCACGGATTCGTACGTCGCGATGGCGTTTTGTCTGCAATGCTGGGCACTCGGCCTCGATAGGGGTGCCGCCAGCGCATGCCGCTGATAGAATTCGGCGCTTGCTTGTCCCGGAGTGTGCCGCCCAGCGTGCGGCACACCCTGTCTATTCACGAAATCGGGCGCACGCCCGCGCAGAGATATCACTAACTCAATGAGCAGCACCGAGGAGTTCACCGAAGACAGCAGCATGATCAAGGTCATGTACATCGTCATTGCTGCTCTCATTGTTCTGGCCTTTCTCATCTTTGGCGCAGCGCGCCTGATGGGTGGTGGTGACGCGGGCGCCAGCGACACCTTGCTGCGTAACGCGATGCTGGAGCGGATTGCCCCGGTGGGTGGTGTGCGCACGTCGGCCGATGAGCTGCCAGCGGCGTCCACTGCGGTGGCAGTCGCTGATGCGGGTGGTGCCGAACGCAGCGGCGCCGAGCTGGTTGAAGGCGTGTGCGCTGCCTGCCACGCCGCAGGGGTTGGCGGTGCGCCGCTGCTCGGTGACGAAGAAGCTTGGGCTACTCGACGGGAAGCCGGTCTCGATGCGCTGGTTGCGAGCGTGATCAACGGCAAGGGCTCGATGCCTGCGCGGGGTGGCAGCGATTACAGCGATGACGAAATCCGTCGCTCGGTGCAGGCCATTGCCTTGTTCGAGGAAAGCGGTGATGCCGAGGGTGATGACTCAGCCGCCGCCGACGCGGCACCGCAAGGCGCAGCAGCAACCGATCAGGCGGCAACTGACGCTCCGGCTGACACCGCCGCAGACACTGATGCCGCTACCGACGTAGCTGCGGCCAGCGAAGACGACGCGGCAGCTGCGGAAGACACCGCAGCAGCAGAAGAGGCGCCAGTCGAGGACACCGCAGCGCCCGCCACCGAAACGGCAACAGCCGAAGCCGCGCCCGCCGCCGAGGAAGCGCCTGCGGCCGAGGAAGCACCCGCCGCTGACACAGCCGTCGCTGATGCGGCGCCTGCCGCGATCGTGCCGGCAGCCATCGGCGTAGCGCCCGAAAACCTCCCGGATCACGTCAAGGTCACTGTCGATGGCGTGTGCTCCGGTTGCCATCTGGCAGCGGTAGCGGGCGCACCCAAAACGGGTGACGTTGCGGCTTGGGAGCCGCGCGCAGCGCTGGGCATCGAAGCATTGACCGCCAGTGTCATTGCGGGCAAGGGCGCCATGCCGGCGCGAGGCGGCTCGAACCTTTCCGACGAAGACATCGCCATCGCGATCCAGTATCTAATGAGCAAGTAAGCGACGACCACGCGTCTCGACAGGATCCGTTACATGGCTCAGTTCAGTGAATTCGTCGGCAATCACACGTTGCTGTTCATCGCATTCTTTGCGGTGCTCGGCATGATCATTTACACCGAGTGGACGCGGTTCCAGGGAGCGGGAACGTCCCTGTCTCCGTTTGCCGCGACACGCATGGTCAACGGCGGCGAAGCGCTTCTGCTTGATGTGCGGGCGGCTACGGAGTTCAAGACGGGCCACGTGCTCAACGCGATGAACGTGCCCGTCGGGGACCTCGACAAGCGAATGCATGAGTTGCAGAAGTACAAGCAGAAGGACGTGCTCGTCTACTGCGACAATGGCATGCGTACCACGCGTGCCATGGCTCGACTCAAGAAGAATGGCTTCGAGCAGCTGCACACGCTCGCGGGTGGTCTGGCTGCCTGGGAAAAAGCCAATCTTCCGGTTGTCACCAAATGATCACCATCTACGAATCATCCTGGTGCGGCTTCTGCCGCGCGGCCAAGCGCCTGTTACAGAACAAGGGTTGGGAGTTCGAAAGCCGCAATGTCGACGGCAATGCTGCCCTGCGTGCGGAAATGACCGAAAAGGCCGGCCGGACATCCGTGCCGCAAATCTGGATTGGCGAGACCCACGTCGGTGGTTACGACGACCTTGCCGAGCTGGAATCAAACGACGAACTCGATGCACTCTACGAGCGTGCAAAGAACAGCTCACAATCACACTGAGTAGACTATAAATGGCCGACACAGACGGTGCCGCACCGGCCCCCGCCGCTGCGCCCGACGCGCAGCAGCCCGTTTTCCGAATCCAGCGTGTCTACTTGAAGGACGTGTCCTTCGAGTCGCCTCAAACACCCAAGGTGTTTGTTGGTAACACGCCGTGGAAACCCAATGTTTCCTTGCACCTCAACACGGAAAGCTCGCGTCTCGAGAACGACTTGTTCGAGTGCGTACTCGTGGTTACCGCGACAGTCAAGATGGAAGAAGAGACGGTATATCTGTGCGAAGTCAAGCAGGCAGGGTTGTTCACGGTCAAGGGCTTCCCCGATGCTGAGCTGGGCAAGATGCTCGGAAGCTTCTGCCCCAATATCCTCTTTCCTTTCGCGCGAGAGGAGATCGGCACGCTGGTGCAGAAAGGTGGATTCCCGCAACTGCTGCTGGATCCGGTGAACTTTGATGCGCTGTACGTGCAGCACTTGCAGCAGGCGCGTCAGAATGCGCCGGCGCCTGAAACCCCTCAATAGCACCTAACTGGCCTACTTGGCTGTTGTTATCGCTCGACACGAACGTTCAGCCATCGCAGCCCGCCATCGGCAGGTTCTTGGACGCTTTCGTGTTGAGCAGCACGGTGTTGTGATAGTGCAGATAGATTGCGATCACATCCTCTAGCGCGCTCGTCTTCTTGGTAGTGCACCAGGTGCGGCGGGCAAAGCGCTTGATGTTGTCGCGCAACATCGCCAGCGTGTGGTTGATCCAGTACAAGGGATCATGGCCGGTGCGCTTCAGCTCGCCTTGCCCGGTCAAGGAGCCGCGCACGGAGCGGTAGGTGCGATGCGTCGCGCCGGGCAGGGTCTTGCGAATTTCACCGGGATAGCGCCCGTGCTCATCGGAGTCGATCACGACGTCTTGGGGCATATGGTCGGCCGCGGCGCTCAGCACACGTTTGCGCATTGAGGCGCTGCGATCGCGCCTGTGGCCGTATCGTTCCCGAGCCCGCTGGGCTGAGGGCCCGGAGGCAGGGATGGCTGCCACCCCGAAACCGATGATGAAACGCTGATCGAACGCACAGAGCACGGCGACTGACAGCGGCTTCAGGCGGGAGTGCTCGAAACTGATCAGCTCATCCCACTGCACGTGCTCGAACGGCCCGTTGGCTTCTAGCCAAGCGGCATGCTTCAGCCGCGCTTGTGCGCCAAGGTAGGCGATCTTGCGCGCAACAGTCTGCCGGGTACACCCGAGCTTGATGGCGATACGCCGCTGCGAGGTGCTGCAGGAGATGTCGACCTCAATGGGACGATTCAACCGGCGTCGCTTTTGGCGGTAGGTCGGTGTGGTGGTGGCGCTGGAGTGGCAGGCACCACACGTTTTGCAGCGAAAACGTTGGATGAGTTGGGCATCGTCGGCACGACGATAGCGTCCAAAACGAATGGAGCATCCGGCTCCGCAGCGGGGGCAGTCAGGGTTCATATCCGTTGAACCAGGTTGTTTAGTCAGGCCGGGACTATACGCCAGAACGTTGACCAACACCCAAGTAGGCCAGTTAGGGGAAGCCAAGCTGCCGCCAAGCCTCATACACAACAACCGCCACCGAGTTGGACAGATTGAGACTCCTGTTGCCCGGTCGCATCGGCAGGCGTAGCTTGGCGGCGACGTCTTTGCGCGATCTGACCGAGTCCGGGAGACCGCTTGACTCCGAGCCGAATACCGCGATGTCTCCTGCTTGCCACTCAACATCCGTATGCCTCCGGTCTCCTCGTGTCGTGATCAGAAACAGGCGCAGGGTGTGGTTCTGCTGTGCGTCGATGGCCGCAATACACGCATCGAGATTTTCATGCACATGAACATTGGCCGTATCTCGGTAGTCGAGTCCGGCACGTCGTAGTGCTTTCGTATCCAGCGAAAAACCAAGAGGTTCGATCAGATGCAAGGTAACGCCGGTGTTGGCTGCGAGGCGCATGGCGTTGCCGGTATTCGGAGCGATCTCCGGTTGATGTAGTACGACGTGAATCATGAAGATCTACTCGTGGCGCCGGAATATTGTCGGCGATGTGTATGCCGTGGAATGTATGGGTGCCGACAGGCACGTGCTCGCGACGAGGTTGCCTGAAACTGATTGTTTGCAATGCTTATATGTGACAAGAGCTACTTTGACCTTGCCGTAGTGCCTGCGGCGCACTATGGTTTCTACAGTGGCCATCAAGCGTTCTGACAAGCTTCGTGGCAACACGGGTCTCATCAGGAGTCTGATGGGTTACGTGATCTGTAGGGGATAGTCTCGCGTGAACAATGAGCTGAGCAGTCCGGGTGGCATGGGTGTCGATCTTGATCGACGCTACGAGCATGTGTCAGCGGAAGTTCCGTTCGCACCGGTCGGTAGCGTGTTCGGATTTTTCGGTGGCGGCGGTCGTGCTGCGGTACTCGATGCAATAACACTTGCACTGGGTAATGACGATGCCTGCATCCTGGTTCAAGGTGAGCCCGGTAGCGGAAAGACGACCCTTTCATCCGTGCTTGGTGAGCGTTGCAAGGCAACGCACAACATCATCCGCTACGAGCGCGACGAACTGTCGGTCGCTCATGTGTTACATCAATTGGTTGTGGAGCTTTGCCCGCGTCAAGTGTCTGCGCCGGACGGCAAGGCCGACAGCGGCAGCGTGGATGTCCGTCAAATTGATGCTTACAAGGATGCGGTTATCTCTCGCCTGGAGCTCAAGACGCCAGGTGGCAGGCCTGTATTGTTGCTGCTCGATTCGCGCACACGCATGCGGCCGCCCGTGCGACGGCTGTTGGACGAGCTCACTTCGGTGCGTCGGCTTGGCAATCGCATGTTTCAGGTGGTGGTGTTCGAGCAGGTAGATACATGGTCCAGGCATACCGGACAACACGCTCCGGAAGCGACGCGTGCAGTCAATCATCACAGGTTGAGAAGGCTGACCCTCGCCGAGATTGGTGAATATCTACATCACAACATGCTGTTGTTCGATTTCAATCGACGGCATGTGTTCAATCGGGAGATGGCGTACTTCATTGCGGATCGTTCGCAAGGCGTATTCCGGTCGATCAATACGATCGCGCGCAACGCTTTCACCATTGCGCGGCTCGAGGGGCTTGATCGCCCGAGCATGTCGCATCTGCTGCTCGCGGGCCTCCCACCTGCAGAAGACGAGCCGACGCCAGGTCCCAAATTTATCGTGCGTAACCGCAAGGCAGTTATTGCATTGCTAGGTTCGAGTGTTGTAGCCTCTGCAGCAGCGCTTGTCCTGCTAGCACTTCGCCAGTAGCGACAAGTATCCAAGGGGCAGGAAGCCCCGGTGAGTTTCGGCCATGCTGGCCGGGCAGGACAAGGACAGTCATGTGGGAACACCGCCATTGGCAAGCCATCGCTGCTTGCTTCGTATACATCGCTCCGTCTGCTGCCGAGTTGCGAGGCAGTTCACGGTTTTTGATGCTGGCCGCGACAGCGCTTGTGTTCGCATCTGCATGCGAGCTCGCGCCGGTGGACGAGCCGGGCGCGTTGTCGCTGCGCCAGGAAGTCGCTGACTGGCAGCTTGATTCCGGTCTCAAGCCCGACAAGGCCCCATCCGATGCTCGCGGCTCGGCGGTCCGTGCTGACGCCCGCCCTACCGATGCGTCGGTTGTCGATGCGTTGCAAGCGGAGGCCTTGGCTCATCGGGTCAGTGTTGACGCAGCGCAGGTTCCGGTTTCCTCCTTGCTGTTCTTGTTGACGCGTGAGGCGGATCTCGATCTTGTTCTGCTCTCCGAGCTTGATCAGGCAGTCACGTATCGCGCAGCGGATCAGCCGCTGTCGGAGGTTCTTGATGCACTAGCCACCCAGGTTCCCTTCGACTGGCTTGTCGATGGACGGTCTCTGAGAGTGCGGGACCATGCACTGTATTCCGAAAGCTACGCGATCGACTACATCGACATGCAGCGAAGCACACGCAGCCGTGTGGGTCTCGCTACGCGTGTCGGTACGCTGAGTAGCTCGGCGACGTCGTCGGATGGTTCTGCCGTGGCTAACGGCTCAGAAACACTGATCGAGAATCACAGCGATCATCGCTTCTGGGAATCCCTCGCTGACGATCTGGAAGGCCTGCTCCAGGCAAGTGTGGAGTCTGCTGCACGCTTCTCCCTAAATCAGGAAGCTGGGCTAGTGACCTTGCATGCGGGCCCGACATTGCACCGGCGTGTACGTCGTTATCTCGATCGCATGCATGACAGTGTTGGCCGGCAAGTATTGATAGAGGCGAGCGTCGTCGAGGTCACGTTGTCGGATAGCTACGAGACAGGGATCGACTGGCAGTTGCTTGCCAACGGGCTCAATGGTTTTAGTGCCGCACAGATTCTTGGCGCCTTGCCTGTGGTGGATGCGGATTCGGTCGGCCGTCTGCCAGCTCCGTCGGCGCTCTTCAGTGTGGTGCAGAAAACCGAGTACGGCGATGTGTCTGCCACCTTGTCACTACTGGAACAGTTTGGTGATGTGCGTATTCTGTCCCGACCCCGGATTATCGCGATGAACAATCAGGCTTCGGTACTCAAGGTCGTTGATAACCGTGTGTACTTCACCGTCAATGTCGAACGCCGTAGTACTGATGATCGCGATGAGATCGTCACTGAATCGGAAATCCATACGGTGCCGGTGGGTCTGGTAATGAACGTGACGCCACAGATTGGTCGTGACGATCAGGTCATGCTCAACGTCAGACCGACGCTGTCGCGCATTCTGGGATTTGTCGATGACCCCAATCCCGAGCTTGCCTTGGCCAATGTCAGTAACGGCGTGCCTGAAATTCAAGTACGTGAGCTCGAATCGATGTTGACCGTGAAGAGCGGTAACGTCGCGATCATCGGCGGTTTGATGCAGGACGCCACGCGTAATCGCGATCGTGGTGTAGCGGGGCTGGCGCGTTTGCCGCTGATCGGTCCCTTGTTTTCCTACCGCACACGCGCACAGGAGCGTAGCGAGCTATTGATCGTGCTGAAACCTACGGTGCTCTCCCGAGTGTCATCCAGTGAATTCGTGCGATAGGCGTGGTGCATACCTCCATCGACATGGCCTTACCTTCGCTGACACATCCCGACGATTGGATTGCTGATCCGGTCGCTGTGAGCGCTCTGGACAAGGCGGTAGCGGTGCGTCACTCGGTACTGCCCATCGGATTCAATGCCGCAACAGGGCATCTGCATCTTGCGATGACTCGGCCCGAGGACAGCCTGCGACGCCGGGAGCTTGATGCCGTGGTCAACCCGCGGCATACACTGCGCTGGCACAGGGCGACAGATGATGTCGTGCGAGAGGGGCTGCAGCGCTGTTATGGAGCGTCGGCTGATGCGTTTGCGAGCCCACAGACCGAAGTCACCAGCGGTGATGCAGATGAAGACCAGCGAGCGGTACGCCTGGTCGATGAGCTCTTGCACGGGGCAGTCGCGTGGAGAGCGTCTGATCTGCACGTGCTGCCGGGTCCTCGCGTTACTCGCGTACGTACTCGTGTCGATGGCCATCTGCGTGATTTCAGGGAGGTGGACGGTAGCGATACAAGCGCGGTGATCAATCGAATCAAGGTGATGTCATCTCTCGATGTTGCGGAGACGCGGCGCCCTCAGGATGGTCGCATGCAGCGATTGGTATCAGCGCGCCCTGTCGATATGCGGGTATCTACGTTTCCGCTGTTGCATCAGGAGAGCGTCGTTGTGCGTCTGCATGACAAAGCGTGCGCACCCGGGTCCTTGTCCGCACTCGGACTTGATGCGGCCACGCTTGCTGATATCCATGCAGTGCTGGATGGGCCGCCCGGATTGGTGATTTCTTGTGGGCCTACGGGTTCGGGCAAGACGACGACCTTGTATGCCTTGCTCAAGTCCATGGACGATGGCACGCGCTCCTTGATGACACTTGAAGACCCGGTTGAGCATGCGCTGGAGGGGGTCGCCCAGGCCTCAGTGGATCCATCTCGCGCGATTGATTTTGCCAGTGGCATTCGCGCCTTGTTGAGACAGGACCCCGATGTGTTGCTGGTTGGCGAGATCCGCGATGCGGAAAGTTGCCGCATGGCGGTACGCGCCGCCTTGTCGGGCATGCGGGTGCTCGCAACCTTGCATGCGGACAGTAGTAGTCTGGCTGTCACTCGGCTCGTCGAGCTCGGCGCCGACCCTAACGAACTCGCATCGACACTCGTTGCTGTGCTTGCACAACGCTTGCTACGTCGACGTGATCAGGCGGGTAGAAGCTTGTTGCTCGAAATTCTGCGTGTGTGCCCTGAGATTCGTACAGCCATCAAGCGTGCTGCGGATGCCGACACTATCGCAAGGCTTGCGTTTTCCCATCGACCCCGATTGGAGCAATTGGCATGGGATGCCGTCCGCTCGGGTGATATCGATCGCGCTGATGTGGTGCGCACCTTTGGTCATCAGACACTTCACTTGAACAAGGAGGCGCAAGGATGCGCATACCCCACTACCGATACCTGATTTCCACTCGTCGTCGTGCGTCGCTCACTGACGTTGATCTGTCAATGGCCTTTGGTCAGCTTGCCGTGCTGCTTGGCGGCGGTGTTGCCCTCATCGATGCGGTGAGGAGTCTTGCCGAGTTCGAGCCGCGCCCACGTGTGCGTGCGGTGTGGCACCGATTGGCCGAGAGCCTCGAGCAGGGTGAGAGCTTGTCCGCGACTCTGGCCACAGACACGCTGGCACGTCACAGTGATGTGTTGGCTGTCGTCAAGGCCGCAGAGATCGACGGCTCTCTGGTGGATGCATGCCAGTCATTGGAACGCAGTCTCGCCACGCGTGTGGAGCATGCGCAGCGCATGCGGGCTGCCTTGACCTATCCCGTGATCGCGGGGGTGTCGTTGATTCTCGCGTGTGGCTTTGTGCTGTGGCAGCTCGTGCCCGCCTTGTCCGATGCGACGAGTCAGTCTGCGCTGGCTTGGCACGCCGCGCCGTTGGTATGGGTGTCACGCGTGTTGAATGCAGTGGCTCCCGGCGTGGGCGCTTTGGGCTTTGTTGCTGCGGCCTTGATGGTTGCGTATCTGCTTGTCGCCGCTGATGGTACTCGCGGTCACGTGAGGCAACGGTTGCCTCTGATCGCTACAACCGATCGCCTGATTCAGTTGGCAACGTATACGGATGTCATGCGTCGCTTGCGAGTACACGGTACTCCGCTGGTGGACTCGATGCGCGATGCCGAAAGCTGTATCGCCTTTCCGGCCTTGCAACGGCAGCTGTCACAAGCACGTCATCAGGTGCGATTTGGAAAGCGACTGGCTGCAAGTCTCGCCGATGCTCCTCTGGTGCCTCCATTGGTGTGCCGGCTATTGGCAGTGGGTGAGTCCACGGGTGCCCTGGATGCGTCCCTACAGCGCGTATCGACGCTGCTGGACCGCCAGGCGCAGCATCGACTGGAGCGACTGCAAACGCTTGCGCCGGTGGTGGTGTTGGTAATGGTTGGCGGTCTGCTGCTATGGGTGATCGTGTCGATCGTATTGCCGATTTACGACAACGCTATTTCCGGGCTGAGCGGATCATGAGCGCAAAGCGAATCAAGGTCTGGATCAGCAGTGGCGAAGTCGTGTGGACACGGTGGGCGTCGGGTCAGTGTGTCGGCTTGTGCAGAACACCCATTGACGAGACACCGATGTGTCCGTGGCCAAGCCGTTCGGCTTGCCGCATCGACGTGCTCGTTGATTCCGGCATGGAAGAGATCGAGCGTATCGCGTCGCCAGGGTTTGGGCCTGGACTGCTCGGGCGATGGCAGCGGTACCTGTTCGAGCGTCAGCGCCGTACTGACTCACCGCTGAGCGAGGTCAGGTGGCTAGGCGCACATGCATCGCCGCTCGCGCGCGCCAGTGTCATCCAGGATCACTGGCCAGAGTCTGTGACGCGCTGGGTGCGCAGCGCACGCACGCATGGGATTGACGTTGCAACCGCAAGGCCGGTATCACCTGTCCTTGCCGGGTCGATGCCGCGTAGGGCCAGACCCCGGTTGTTCGTTTACCAGCAAGGCGGTGTTGTGCGCCATGTCGTGTGTGCAGATAGCGCGGTATGTTTCAGCCGCATCGTGGATGACAACGAAGACTCGGACGATGCGGTGACAGCATCACTTGCACACGTCGCGGAGCGATGGGGGTTTACCAGCGTGGATGTCAGTCTTCCACCAGGCAAGGTGTTGTCTGACAAGGCAACGCGTGACATTCAGGCTATCTGCCCGGGTGAGCATGTTCAGCGCCAGTTGCCGAGCAGTGACATCGGATCGACTGAAATTGATCCATTGGTGTCAGATGTACTCTGTGCCATACCGTCGGTATTGGAAACCGTCATACACGCTGTCGGTCTTTCGCATATGGGTGGTGAGCTATCGGAAGACGCAAGGGTCGCGTTGGCTGACGCACGCCAACGATGCAGGATGCGACGACTCAAGCTTATCGTTGCCTTGTCACTCGTTACCGCCGTTGTATTCGCTGCCTATGCAGGGATAGTTGGCTATGAGCATGCGCGGCGGGTAGCGAGCGTCAAGAGGGACAATGCATCCCTGTTGTCCGAGCTCTCGAATTTGCGCGCCGTCGCGCTTGGCATGGACGAAACACCGCTGACAACAGCGCGCACTCTTGAACACGCAGCGCTGCTTGACGGCTTATCAGTCTTGCCTGCATCAGACTTCCTTGGCTTGATTGCGAGTGTGCTTACTGACCACCCTGGTATCGAGCTCGATCGGATTGCCTGGCGCACCGTGCACGACGATACGATAGGCACTGAAAGCCTGTTGTCCAACGATGGCGTCATGCGGGTTGAGCAGCAGTCCTGGTTGCGTTTCCCGACTGCGGCTTCGGACTCGGTCGTGCCTTCCCGTGGCGTATTCGAATTGTCCGGACGTAGCAGGTCCGAAGGCACCTTGGAGCAACTGCAGGATGCGGTACAGCGGTTTTCGAGGAGTATCGATGAACAAGATCGGGTTGGTGAGTGCACGCTTCTGGAATCTCCGTTAACGGGAGTTGCCGATGGGCCGGTGTCGGAGTCCAACGGATTTGCTGCATGGAGACTGCGATGTCTGCTGTTGCCTGACGTTGCGAGTGATCGCCGAGTGGCTCTTTGATGAGCGCCTCGAACTCGGCCCGGTGGGGGATGTGGAGCAAGGTGTCGGCCGCCGCTGCGGCGAGCAGTCTTGCTGCGGGAACCGCGTTGATGCATACCTTGGGCAGTCGCAGTGTGTCTGCCGAAGAGGCGTTGAGACTGACGCGGGTATCGCATCAGCGGGCTGCAGAGGATCTCCAGTGGTTGCAACAGCACGGCCACCGCAAGCAGGCGCTGGCGATCAACGCGGAGGGACTCGGGGTGCAGATCGTGGACGCGGTAACCGAACTGGCGCAGCAGGGTGGGGTGCTCGATTGGCGCATCGAAGGAATTGATACGGTGGCGACTGAGCAGGCAGCCTCGAGTGTCCGTTTGGTGGTGGAGCTGGCATCCGCTCACGGTGAGGACTTCCTTGAGCAGCTCGATGTATTGATGCAGGCGGCGGGCCCACGACCTGTTCAGGTCACGGCGTGTGCATTGAATCGTGCACGCGATGAGGCGTCAGCCTCACGTGCACCGTTGTTGACCCGGTGTACGCTCGATTGGCCATGGTGGCCCGAGTCATGAGGCTGCCTGCGGTCGTGTGCAGCATCAGCCTGCTGTTACTGCCATCGGTTCAAGCATCAAGCACGCTCGATGGTCTGCGCCTGTTCCTTTCGCCAGAGCAGCGAGGTGCCACCGCACCGGTCGATGCCCAACCACGTCCCCGATTGCCTGTACGCGTTGCGCCGGTGGCCACCGCTCCTCCGTCGCCGGGGGATACCACGCCGGGACATGCGGTTGTGCGTGGCGCGCGCGGGGTGCACTACATCGTCGACGGTATCCCGGTGCAGTCGCCGTGATGATATCGACCGTGCCACCGTCATCGCGCGGCACGTCTCGCGGGTTTGTTGCTTTGTCCGTGTTACTGCTGTTGCTTGGCACGGGCGGTGTCCTGGCGGGCTTGTCTCTGGAGCTCGCCGAGCCGCGAACCCACGAGCGTAGTCAGCGTGCCTTGATGCTGGTATCCCGAAGTGCTCGCGCAGCGACTGCCCTGATGGCGCATACCAGCTTGTATCCGGATCTCTATGGTCCGGGAGGTGCCGGGCCCGGGCATCTGCCTTGTCCGGATACCGATACCGCGGCGGGACAGCGCCCGACACGCGTCGGCTTGTCGCGAGCAGGTCCCAACCCGCCTTGTGCGGCGCGTCCGTCTGTCTCGGGTACCGTTCCGGCGCACATCACGCTGACGGGTTTTCGTGCTGGTATTGATAGTGATGCTGCCAGCGAACCGACCCTTGCTTTACGTGTAGATGCGGATGTGGTCAACAACCCCTTGGGTCGTGTTGTCAATTCGGTATCGTTTGGTGCGGGTGCGGTCGAGCCGATGGCAGAAATAGGCATCGATCAGCGGCTGCCCGACGCGCGGCCTGTGGCGATTACTCGGGATCAGTTGATGCCGGTGGTCGAGCGACGGGTAATCATATGGATTGACGAGCAGCTACTGCCGGAGTTGAGTCGTCGCGTTCCTGCAGATGGATCGTGGTCGCAGTGCCGCGACAAACAGCCGTGCGCACTTGATGCGGCACTACCTGATACCGCGTCATTGATGGAGGGTGTGACACGGAGGCGTCATTGGTTCTGGCGAAATCAATGGGACCGCCTTGTCAATGTCAGTGTCGAGACGTCTTGCCTGCAAGCGGTGGCGTCTTGTGTGTGGGCATCACGTGGTGAGCTGCCCGTGACGCTACGCCTGGCACGGGCGCTCGTCGAATGAACGGGCGATCAATGCGGCTTTTGCGCTCCCAGAGTCGACGGGATGTCCGCGGTTTCAGCCTGGTTGAACTTGCCATTGTATTGATCGTGTTAGCGGTGCTCGCTCGTGCCAGCCTGGTGCCGTTGGCGGCGCTCGATGCGTCACGTCGTGAGCGTCATGCCGAGCGCGACATTGCGATGATCAGGGATGCGCTGGTGGCCCATCTGGTAAGCCATGGCGAGCTGCCGTGCCCACTGGATCCTGTCGAGTCGAGCAGCTGCCGCGTAAGAGGGCATGTTCCAGCAGCGGTGCTTGGGCTGGATATGGCCGTTGATGGCAACGGTGCTGCGCTGGACCCATGGGCCAATCCTTATCGGTATGCACTTGGTGACAGCGATTTCGCCGATGGCGGTGTGCAAGGTGCGGCTGATTGGTCATCTGCCGAGGAGATTGCCGTTGCGGGTATCGGAGATCTACGTGGGTCACTCGCCGTGTGCCGCGAAGCACGAGACCCCTGTGTATCCACCGACGTGCTGGCCGAGGATCTGGTGTTCGTGATTGCGTCTCTTGGAGCTGACACGTCCGCGGCGGGCCTGCAAGTCTTGAATCGTGCTGAGAACGGATACGTGTTCACGCGTGCATCACCGTCGACGGTCGACGCGTATCGTTACGACGACAAACTCGCCTGGTTGTCGCGTAGCGAGGCGGTGTGGTGGTTGTTGCGCGCGCAGCGTTTGCCTTAGCGGGTGGGGATCATGCTGCACGGCGACGTCTGCGCCGTGTTGACAACCCCTTACTGGCAACCAAAGGTGTTCAGCCCTATGCACTCCACCTGGAATCCGTCGCTCCAGGGACGCTCGAATGTCTCGCCATCCACCTCGATGCGAAGCATTGCTGGATCGTCGGCAACAGGCTCCGCATTGATACTGCTGCCGTCCGGTGCATCGACACGGATGCCACCACTCGCCCACTGACCAATCGGTAGCTCTGGCAGCGTCAGCCCGTCGCTGCTCTCGTCGAGGGCAAGATCGATAGTGACAGTCAGCGCTTCTGCGCCGAGGCTTGCGGACGTCGCGCTGAAGGTGATGTCGGCGCTTGCGCGACGGATGTAGCGGTTGTCGTCGATGAGCGGGTTGTACTCGCTTGCAAGTACGGCTGAGTAGTTTTCTACCGTGCTCGCGATTCCATCCGATGTGATCAGGGAATAGCTCGACACGGTTTTGGAGGCGTTGGCGGTAAAACGTCCGGCAGACGGCGCGTTGATCACGTTTTGCGCCTGGCCGTCAATCGACATCAGGAGCCCATCGTTGGTGACAGCGAAATCGTCATAGCTGACGACCTCGGCTCGCCCGCGGCCGGCTCTTGGAATCATCTGTGCTCTGCCGTCGAAGGTTGCGATGGCACCGAGAGTGCTCGAGGGCGTGACACATGCGTCGAAACTGACCGTGAAGCCTTGCCCGTTCTCACCATCAAACGGGTTGATCAGAGCGGCGGACCCGTCACCTACACACGTGTAGCGTCCTCCGTTGGTGATGAACTCGCTCCCGGAGGGTTCGTCGGTCGAGCCTTCGATCAGCACGTAGTCGGACGCGAGTGTCGAATCGGTGCCGCTGATCAAGTCGAGGAAGACCGCGCGCATCTCCAACGCCTCCTCGGTTGCGATCGGGGCAAATTGCGGAATGAACTCGCCGTTGGCAACAGATACGATGTCTCGCAGGATGGACTCTGCGTTGTCGGGCGTCAGCAGGTCGGCTTCGTCAATCGCAGTCCCTTCGTCCTGATCGTCGGCGTTACCTGATTCGCTTGAGCTACAGGAGAACAGCAGGCCGGTTAATGACAGAATCGCAAGAAGTGCTGCACCAGTTTTCATGGTTGACTCCACGGACCGATCGTTTGAGCCACGATACCGCAGGGAGATCATGGAGTCACGCAAGCAGGGCGGTAACAGTGCCTGTCCCGACAGTCAGCCCGGCTGCAACTGGCGCCCCGCATCCGCCTTGGCAAACAGACGAAAGAAATTCTCGGTACTCGCCTCCATCAGTTCCTCGTAGGCGATCCCGCGTAACTCGGCCACGTGGCGCGCGGTGTGACTGACATACGCCGGTTCATTGCGCTTGCCGCGTTTGGGCACCGGTGCAAGATACGGTGCGTCAGTTTCCACGAGCAAACGATCAAGCGGCACGCGGCGCGCAACGTCTTGTACGTTTGCTGCACTCTTGAATGTGACGATGCCGCTGAACGACACATAGAAGCCGATGGCAAGCGCGCGCTCGGCGACGGCCCAGTCTTCGGCAAAGCAGTGCATCACGCCGCTCGTCTCCCTGTCGGCGTGAGCTTCCAGCGTGTCCATGGTGTCGTCGGCGGCGGCTCGGGTGTGGATGATCAGCGGCAGGCCGCTGCGCGCTGCGCAGTCGATGTGACGTCGGAAGCGTTGGTGCTGCCAGGCGAGGGCGCCGTGTTGGCGCGCATCGAGGTCGGCTTCCAGCTCGCCTTCGAAGCGGAAGTAATCCAGCCCGGTTTCTCCCACGGCCACGACCAGCGGGTCCTCCGAGGCTGCCACGAGCTCATCGGTGTCCGGTTCGTGTCCGCCTTCGGTGGTCGGGTGCACGCCGATGGAGGCACTCAGACCCTCGTGGCTACGTGCCAGCGTGAGTACCTTGTCGCGGTTCTCCCAGCGGGTGGTAATGCACAGGGCATGTGCCACGTCGTGCTCGACGGCGTTCTGTAGAATCTCGGTGTGGTGGTTGTCGAAGTCGGGGAAATCGAGATGACAGTGCGAGTCGACGAGGGGCATGCGAGCGAAGTGAGTCAGCCGAGTGTGGCCAGCGAGTCTACCTCTCCGGCACCGGCCGTCGACGTCTCGTCTGCAGAGCCTGGAATGGATCCGGTAGCGCACGTGCAGGGCCTGGGCCGTGCGGCTCGCAAGGCATCTACGCGGCTCGCGACGGCCGACACCGATACGCGCAACCGGGCGCTGCTGGCGGCTGCCGATGCGATCGACGCTGCGGCGCTCGATCTGCTCAACGCCAATACCGCAGACATGATCGCCGCGCGCGAACGCGGTTTGAGTGCTGCCTTGCTCGACCGCCTGGAACTCACCGAAGCGCGTGTCACTTCGATGGCTCAGGGTCTTCGCGACGTCGCCGCTCAGCAAGACCCTGTCGGTGCCATGTCTGCTGCCGAGCGGCGTCCGTCCGGCTTGCAGATCGCGCGTATGCGCGTGCCCATCGGCGTCATTGGTGTGATCTACGAGTCGCGGCCGAATGTCACCGCTGATGCGGCGGGTATCTGTCTGAAGTCAGGCAATGCGGTGATTCTGCGTGGCGGCACGGAAGCGGCAAGATCGAACGCGGTGATTCATCAGTGCATCGTCGCTGGCCTCGATGCGGTAGGTCTTGATCGCGCTTGTGTGCAACGCGTCGCGACGACCGACCGTGCGGCAGTCGGTGCCTTGCTTGCGATGCATGAATACGTCGATGTGGTGATTCCCCGCGGCGGCAAGGGGCTGGTCGAACGTATTGCCAGCGACGCGCGCGTGCCGGTCATCAAGCACCTCGACGGGATCTGTCATGTCTATGTCGATGAACATGCGGATATCGAAAAAGCGGCGGCCGTCGCCTTCGATGCCAAGACCTATCGCTACGGAATCTGCGGTTCGATGGAAACCCTGCTGGTCCATGCGGCGATCGCCGGGCAATTGCTGCCGCCACTCGGTCAGTCCTTCATCAACAAGGGTGTCGAGTTGCGGGTGTGCGCCGAGGCGCAGGCGGTACTTGAGCGCGCCGGCGTCGCGTGTACCGCAGCCACCGAAGAAGACTGGGGCACCGAGTACCTTGGCCCGATTCTCTCCGTGCGTGTCGTAGAGTCCATGGATGAGGCCATGGCGCACATCGCGCACTACGGCTCGGGTCATACCGATGCGATCGTTACCGATCACATCGGGTGCGCACAGACGTTCACCCGGCAGGTGGATTCGAGTTCGGTCATGGTGAACGCCGCGACCTGCTTTGCCGACGGTGCCGAATACGGGCTGGGTGCGGAAATCGGTATCAGTACTGATCGCTTGCATGTGCGCGGGCCGGTGGGTGTGCTCGGCCTGACGACAGAAAAATACGTTGTGACCGGCGACTACAGCACGCGCAGCTGATCGCATCCGGTCCGCACAGGGAGATGTCGGTGCCACAGAGAATCGCCCTGTTGGGCGGAACCTTCGACCCTGTGCATTTCGGGCATCTGCGCACCGCGCTCGAGCTGCTCGAGAGCACGGCGGCGGATGTGCTGCACCTGCTGCCCAATCATCAGCCTGCCCACCGCGGCGCGACAACCGCTAGTACGGCAGACCGACTCGCCATGCTCGAGTGTGCCGTGCAGGGCGCGTCGGGTCTGGTCGTGGACGGGCGCGAAGCGCAGCGAACGGGTCCGAGTTACACCGTGGACACGCTGGCGGAATTCCGCGAGGCGATGCCGAGCGCAACGCTGGTGTTTTGCATGGGGCTCGATGCGTTTTCAGGCTTCACACGCTGGTATCAGCCTGAGCGGATTCTGGAGCTGGCCAATCTCGTGGTGGTCGATCGCCCGGGCGCCGAGCTGTCGGAGGCGTCCGAAGCGCTGCTGACCCGACAATGTGAACGGTTGGGCACTCATATCAGGAACGGATCGACAGGCGTGATCGCGCGGCGTAGCGTCACATCGCTGGCGATTTCGGCCACACGTCTCAGAGCAGACCTCGCGCAGGGCAGATCGGTACGTTTTCTGGTCCCCGAGGCCGTTCGTGAGTATATTGAGCAGCACGGCTTGTACGACGAGTCATCCTAGCGCTTCGTCGTCAGCTCACACACTATCCACACAGACCGCGCGCGCGGTTGCCACGCCAAGGCAAGATGGCAGGAGAATTTCAATAGCTCGTTCCACCAGAAGTACGTCCGGTCTGGACAGTCGCTCGGTCATTGCGCTGGTAGTCGAGGCGTTGGAAGCGCTCAAGGGTGTCGATGTCGTCACCATCGATATCGAGGGTAAATCCAGCATTGCCGACGCCATGATCATCGCCACGGGTACCAGTCAACGCCACGTCAACTCGCTCGCTGAAAGCGTGCGCCTGGCCGCCAAGGATGCCAATCACCCACCGCTCGGTATCGAAGGAGATTCCGGCAGTGACTGGGTCCTCGTCGATCTCGGTGATGTCATCGCCCATGTAATGACCGAGGAAAAACGGGAGTTCTACGAACTCGAGAAGCTCTGGTCAGTGGGTCCGGCAGAGAGCGACTCTTCGGAATCCGCAGCTCCCCGGCCACTGTTGCACTCGGTCTGATCGGCTGACGAAGCATGCGCGTCGTCCTGCACGCCGTCGGACGGCGGATGCCTGCCTGGACGGTGTCTGGCAGTGATGAGTATGCGCGTCGCTTGCCCAAGGCCTGGGGATGGCGCGTGGTCGAGTACCCGCAAGGCAAGGGCGCGACGGCCGAGGAGCGCAAGTCTCGTGAGGCTGTCACCTTGCTGGATGCGCTCGATCCTCGAGAGCACGTGGTCGCTCTCGACGAGCGCGGAAAGTGCCATGCCACCACAGGCGTTGCACAACGCCTGGAGCATTGGCAGTCTCTTGGAAAGTCACTCGCCTTCGTCATCGGTGGGCCGGACGGGCTCGACGAACGCCTGCGCCAGCGCGCCGATGAGCAGTGGAGCCTCTCGGCGCTGACGTTTCCTCATCCCCTCGTGCGTGTGCTGCTGGTCGAGCAGCTGTACCGCGCCTGGTCATTCAACTCCGGCCATCCGTACCACCGTGAATAAGCCCCGTCCGCTGGTGCTCGCTTCAGCGTCACCCCGGCGTCGCGAGTTGTTGGCGCAAATTGGCGTGGAACCGGTCGCCTGCCACTCACCGAACATCGATGAGTCGGCACGGGCGCAGGAGTCAGCGGCCACGATGGTGGAACGTCTTGCCCGTCTCAAGGCGCAAGCCGCCGCCGAGACCCTCGATGCCGAGGCGCTGAGTGACGCAGTGGTGCTCGCCGCCGACACCGTGGTGTCCGTTGATGATCGAATCCTTGGCAAACCGCTGGACAGGCCCGATTTCCTGAGTACCTTCACCACATTGTCCAACCGCGAGCATCAGGTGATCACGGGTGTTGCGCTGCGAGACGGCGGCGGAAAGCTGACATGCGTCGTGGTGGAGACCGATGTCTGTTTCGGGCCCGTCACCCGGACACAGGCCGAGGCCTATTGGGAGACCGGTGAGCCCCTGGACAAGGCAGGGGGTTACGCATTGCAAGGATTTGCTGCACGGTTTGTCGAGGGCATCCGGGGCAGCTACAGTAATGTTGTCGGCTTGCCCTTGTATGAGACCACCCGACTGCTCCGGGCAGCAGGTGCAATCAGTGACTGATGTCATGACTTGCCGTTTCTTCACTCCATCTTCTCCTGCTGCGATACTCGTTGCCGTGTCTTCGCGAACATCCTGGTCCGGCCTGAGCGCATGAGCGAAGAATTCCTGATCAATGTCACCCCGCAGGAGACGCGGGTGGCCACCGTCGAGAACGGCATGCTCACCGAGATCTGGATCGAAAGGATCCAGAAGATCGGTCTTGTCGGCACGATGTTCCAGGGCAGTGTGAAGCGTGTACTGCCGGGTATGGAGGCGGCCTTTGTCGATATCGGGCTCGAAAAAGCGGCCTTTTTGCACGTGTCTGATCTGATTGGCGCGGTAGAGACCGATGAGCACGGCACGCGCATCACGTTGCCGATCACGCAGCTGCTGAGTGAGGGCCAGGCAATCACCGTGCAGGTCGTCAAGGATCCACTGGGCACCAAGGGGGCGCGGGTCACCGCCAATCTGACCGCCCCTTCACGCTACCTCGTGCTGATGCCTTACGACTCGGCCATCGGTATTTCCACGCGCATTGAAAGCGAAGAGGAGCGAGAGCGCTTGCGTTTGCTGATCGCGGAGTTGCGCGCGACCAGCGGCGTCGGAAGCGATCTTGCCGATCAGTACGGTTACATTGCGCGTACCGCTGCTGAGGGCGTCGAGCGCGAAGCGCTGGAAGCGGACATGCGCTACCTGGAAAAAGTCTGGGCGCGCATCGTCCGCAACCGGGGAAGCACACCACCTGGTCGCGTGATCTTCCGTGACCTGCCGTTGGTGCAGCGCATGTTGCGCGATGGCTCGCGACGCGATATCGAACGCGTCCAGATTGATTCGCGCGAAACCCTGCAACGCTGCAAGGCGTTTTGCGACGAGTTCGTACCGGAGCTCGCTGATCGCATCGAACATTACCCGGGCGAACGTCCGATCTTTGATCTGCACGGTGTGGAAGGCGAGATAGAACGCGCGCTCAATCGCAAGGTTCATCTGAAGTCAGGTGGCTATCTGATCTTCGATCAGACCGAGTCGATGACCACCATCGACGTGAACACGGGGGCTTTTGTCGGGCGTCGCAATCTCGAGGAGACGATCTTCAAGACCAACCTCGAAGCGGCTCAGGCCATTGCACGGCAACTGAGGTTGCGCAATCTCGGCGGTATCATCATCATCGATTTCATCGACATGACGGTCGAGGACCATCGGCGTCAGGTCATGCGCGCGTTCGAGAAGGTACTGGAGAAGGACGCGGTGCGTACGCAGGTCAGTGAAGTGAGTGCACTGGGTCTCGTCGAAATGACTCGCAAGCGCACGCGCGAGAGCCTCGAGCAAGTACTGTGTGGTGAATGCCCTACCTGCAATGGTCGAGGCATGATCAAGTCGGTACACACGGTGGGTTTCGAAATCACCCGCGAGATCATTCGTCAGGTGCGCCAGTTCGATATCGACTCCGTTACCGTGCTCGCGTCGGTCGAAATCGTTGACTGGTTTACCGAAGAGCGTTCCGATGATCTCGCGGCGCTCGAGGATTTTGTCGGTGTACCGATCCGCCTGCAGGGCGAGCAGTTCTACGCACGCGAGCAATACGACGTGGTGCTCAAGTGACCACCGCGGCGACTGCAGGACCAGGCCAAGGTCACGGCGAGGGGCACGGCGAGGGGCACGGCGAAGAGCGCGGTAAGGCGCCTCACCGACCGATGCGGTGGCGGCGTGGGTCGGGTTTTGCTCTCAAGGCCTTGCGATGGCTGCTCACCGGCATCGGCATACTCATCATCATCTTTGCAGTGCTCACCTTGCTGGTGCGTCTTGCACTGCCATTGGTGGACGGTTACAAGAGTGATATCGAGGCGGGCCTCGGTGATTATCTGAAGCGCCCGGTCGCCATCAATGAGCTTGCCGTGCGCTGGCAGGGGCGTGGCCCGCAGCTGACCGCGACTGGCGTGGAAGTGATCGGCGACGGTGACACGCGCGTGGCATTGGATGAAGCGCTGGTCGATGTCGACTTGTTGGGCTCCTTGCTCAAGCGCAACCTCGTCATCAATGAACTCACCCTGGTGGGGGCTGATCTCGACGTCGAGAGGCTCGACGATGGTTCGATCGTGGTGCACGGTCTATCTCCGGATTCCAGCAGTGCCGACAGGGCGGAAGCGAGCGATCCGGGTTCCGCCCTGGATGCGATATCCTGGTTGTTCAATGCGCGTCGCGTCGGCCTTCTCGACACGCGTTTCAGAATCATCAATGATGCGACATCCGCCGATACGGCTGATCTGCTCGTCGGGCCGGTCGATTTTCGCGCCGAGTACTCCGATGGCGAGCATCGATTGCGTGTGGATCTGCAACTGGACGAGTCGTCCGATAGCCGGATTGCACTGGCGGTCGATCTGACATCCACGCCGACACGTGCATTCGAAGGGCACGCCAATGGCCGATTTCTCGTGCAGTCCGAAGCGCTGGACCTGAAACAGGCCGTGGACACGCTCAACGCGCTGCTGGGTTTGCAGGCCGGTGATCCTGCCGCAGCCGATGCGGTCGATTGGGAGGCGCTGCTGGACATCGGCGGTGGTCAGATGTCGATGCAGGTGTCCGGTGCTCTTGAGGACGGTGACGTTCGTGATGCCGATGGATCATTGACATTGGATGGTGTGATGGCGACATCGGGCGCGGTGATCGCAGATCGCCTGGACGCCACGCTACGCGTGCGCCCGGAAGGTGCTGACGGCTGGCGGATGACAGCCGATGGGCTTGAGGTCACGCGTGGCGACGAGCGCTTGAAAGCGGAGCGCCTGCAGCTGAGCCGCTTGTCGGACGGAATGCGCTTCGAGGCAAGTGGTAATGAAGGTTCGTTGCAGCTGGCGGCTTCCCTGGCGCAGCTGGTACCTGCCGTTGATGCGATTGGCTGGGTTGATGCGTCAGCGCCGACAGGCCGCATCGCCGCCTGGCGTACCCAGGTCGACTTTGGCAGCGACGATCCGCAGATCGATATCGTGGTCTCGGTGCCAAGCTTGTCTTTTGCTCCCGCGCTCGGCGCACCGGGCCTGACGGCACTTGCGATGTCGTTGATCGTTGATGACAACACCGGGTTTATCGAGATGAGGTCTCCGGATCTGACCTCGGTCGAGATGACCTGGCCGGACTACTACTCCAGACCGCTGGCTCTACAGAATCTCGACACCGTGCTTAGCGTGGGACCTGGGGCTGACGGGATTCGCATCGAGGGCCCGTTGTCACTGACCAGTGACTCTTTGAAACTCGCAACGCGTGTTGCCGTCGATCTCGATGCTTCGCTGACGCCCTATCTCGACATACAAGGCAACTTCTCGCTGGATCAGGCCAGTGAGGTGGCCGGTTTTCTGCCGGATCGACTGCTGGGTGCCGGCACCTTGCAATGGTTTGAGGAAGGCCTGCGTGAGGGCCGGGTGCAGGAAGGCACGTTGAGTCTCAACGGGCGCGCCTCCGACTTTCCGTTCGATGAAGGGCGCGACGGCGAGTTCCGGGTAGAGATGCAAGCGCGTGGTGTCGACCTGAAGTGGATGGACGATTGGCCAGCCGCGACCGCGCTTGACGGTACGGTGGTATTCGATGGCTTTGGCTTCAGCACCCGCGTGGCCCGTGGGCGCATCGCGAGTATGTACATGGCGGGCGGCACGATATCCATTGGCGATCTGCGGGTGCCCCAACTCGTGATTGATGCCTCCGGCAAGGACGAGCTCGGGCGGATGCTCGACTTTGCAACGACGGGCCCCCTGCGCGACATTCTGGAGCCTGCGCTCGGCGACATGACGGGGTCCGGACCCGCGCAGATGGATCTCATCGTCAAGGCGCCGCTGTCCGAGCGTGCGCGCAGAGAGGGCTCCGAGCTGTCGGTCGATGGCAGCGTGTATCTGCGCGACAACCCGCTGAGCCTTGGACGGGCAGGTATCGACCTGAGCTCGGTGACAGGTGCGGTGCGCTTTAGTGAAGAGGGTGTGGCGGTTCGAAGCCTCAAGGCGCAATGGATGGATCGGCCGGTGTCGTTTCTGGCGTCGATGACGGGTGAGGGCAGGGACCGCGCCTTGCGTGTCCGGATGAACGGCGCCCTTGAAGGGGCGGACGTACTATCGACTTACGGACTGCCTCTGGATCGCTTTGTGCGCGGTGCATCGCAGTGGTCCACCGAGCTCGTGATTCCTTTTGATGCCGGGCGCCAACAGCGCGACGGCTTTCAACTGGTCGCCAGAAGTGACCTGCGGGGAAGCGAGCTACGTCTGCCGGCTCCGTTGTACAAGTCATCGCAAGTCTCTCGTCCCATGACCGTGTCCACACGCTTGTACCCGGATGAGCCGGTCACGCGGTGGACTGTGCGTCAGCAGGGTTTTGCGGATGTCATAGCCGATGTGTCGGACGGAAAGCTGTTGTCGCTATCCATGGGGCTTGGCACACGGAAGGCACGCACGGAAGGCACGCGCGGTATTCGAATCGATGGGCGCGTGGACGTGCTCGACATTGATGGTTGGGTAGAGGCGCTTGCCACGCTGATCAGCGACTTGCCCGTGTCGGAGACAAGTGACGAGCCGATGCCCGCTATTTCGGCTGACATCGTGGCCGAGCGTTCGGTGCTGCGGAACATGCCATTGGGTGAGTTGCACCTGAATCTCAACAGCGACCCGGCATACCTCAACATCGCGGTACAAAATCGCTACCTGGAGGGTAACGCGCGCTATCCGCGACTGGTAAGACCGGGTGGCAGCACTCCGCTGAAGATCCGTCTTGCACGTGTCGAGGGTCGCATCGTGGATGCGCTTCGCGGCAAGGCCATACCCGATGAGAGTGATGATGACCCCGCCCGCGAAGGTGGGCTTGACCCGAGGCGCTTGCCGCCGATCGAGGCGTACGTCGCCTCGCTCGGCTGGGAGAAGCTGCTGCTCGAAGGGGTTGGCCTGCGTACCGAGCCGGACATCGCCGGGCTGAACGTGGTGGCACTCGGCTTTTCCCACGACAATCTCAATCTGATCGGCGAGGGCTACTGGCGTTTGTCGGACCCGCAGCGCGTCTCGCCCACACGAGCCAATCAGCATGAGACCTATCTGTCGCTGGTACTGCAAAGCAGCGACTTCGGAAAAGGACTGGCGGGTATCGGGCTCGACGGCATCATCGGCGGTGGAGCGGGTCGTGCGAGTGCGATCATCCATTGGCCGGCGCCGGCATGGTCGCCCGATATCGATCGTCTGAGCGGTAGCGTGACCGCGACGCTCAAGCGCGGCCGCCTCAGTAGTCTCGAACCCGGGGCTGGAAAACTCATTGGTCTGTTCGCGCTACAGGCCTTGCCACAACGCTTGAATCTTGATTTCTCGGATGTCACCAATGACGGCCTGGCTTTCTCCACCTTGAACGCTGACGCAACGATCGACGGTGGTGTTGTCAATAAAAGGCTGGTACGTCTCGAAGGTCCCATCGGCGTCGTTGACGTTACCGGCGAAACCAACCTTGCGACTCAGCAGATGGATCAGCGCATCACGGTGCTGCCACGCATCAGCGCCGCCTTGCCGGTCATCGGTGCGATAACCGGCGGCGCGAGTGCGGGTATCGGCGTGTTGCTTGCCGGCGGTTTGCTCAAGGCCCTGGGTGTGGATTTTGACCGGATCGGCCTGCGCGAGTATCGCCTGCATGGCAGTTGGGAAGATCCCACGCTCGACCCTTGGAAAAAGCGCTAGCGAAAGAAGGGTGGAAGTCCGTCTATCGGCGCAAACTTTCCTTCTGATGTGTACACGACCACGCCGTCGTTGCTTACCGCCAGTGCTTCCGCTTGCTGGAGTCCGTGCGAATAGCGTGCAGCAGGCTCACGCGACAAGGTACGAGACCAGGGCTCAGCGCCTTGTCGATCAAACCGCCTGACATCAAGGTAGGTCAGTAGCCAGGCCACGCCGCGTGTTTCATCGATATCCAGTGCAGTTGCCTGATCGAGATCCACGTTGGCGAACGAGAGCGCGAGGCGTGCCGTCAACGACGGGCGTGGCTTCCATACGACTCCCGCATAGCGTGCGATGGGAAGCTCCGCCGGCGCAGTGGTCATCGCGTCGCGGATCACGCTCAGTGGAAGTTCATACACATGACCCGCCTGAGGGGTGCCCGCCGCTGGTGCTTCCTTGCTGATCAACCAGAGCGCGTCGCCTGCGACAGCGACCGATTCGACATCGCGCGGACCATCTTCGTAACTGAAGCGCAGCTCCCGGGGGCTTGACGGCGAGAGCGCGTCCGATGGCGATGGCGTGACCATCCAGAGGCGCGCCCATGCGTTGCGACGCAGATTGTCCCCGGTGTCCGCGATGATGAGTGTCTCGACACCGTTGATGAACGCGCTGTCGAGATCTTCCCAATCACGGTTGCTTGCCTCTATCGGCAACTGCGCCAGTGCCTTGCCGCTCGTATCCATGGCATAGATGACCGGATCGTTGCCGCTATCGTTGATGGCCCATAGATGGTTGTTGTCCGCTTGTGACACGGCAAGGCCGCTGGTTTCCAGCTGCTCTGCGAGCTCCAGCCTGCCGAGTCGTGTCGGGCCATCGAGTTGCGGTGCGCGTGTCCGGGTCGACGGCGCTGACGGGACTATCGGCGCCTCCTCGATGAAAGCATCGGTTACGGCAGGCGCAGTGCTGCATGCTGCGAGCCACGCGAGGAGCAGCGATGTCCCACCGGTTCTCTTGATGAGGTCTTGCGACGTGCGCCCGTCCTGGCGGGCGTGCATTGCCTGCGAGGTCAATTCTGCTCGCGTTCCAGGGCGAGGTGAGTGCGCACGAGTTTGAACAGTTTGCGCGCCGCGGCTGGCGGCTTTTCCGCCTTGCGCTCTGTGAGCGCGCGTTGCTGAAGCTGACGCAGTTCCTGCCGGTCGGCACTGCGGTGTTCGTCGAAGAACGCGGTGAGTGCCTCGGCGGGTGTTTCCGCTGGACCATCACCCAGCAAGCGATCTCGCCAGGACTCTGCAAGATGCAGATCCGCGGTGGACGCGCGGGCGCTCTGGCGAATGCTCTCCAGAGCCTCTTCTATGACGCCGGTGTCGGTCTGGCGCAATCGCTTGGCCAGCCACCCCAGTTGGCGCTTGCGTGCGCCATTGGCCGAAGGCCGGATCCGGTTCAGCTCCTCGATGGCGCCGCGTACGTCGTCGTCGAGCGGAATACGCAAGCGCTCGCTATCGCCCAGGCCAGCGAGCTCTGCTCCGAGATCGCGGACGTGGTGGGCATCACGCTTCGCCTGGCTCTTGCTCGGCTCGAGACCCTCGCCATGACCCGAGGCATCGTCACCACTACCGCCCTCGTTCAGGGCGCGATCAGCGGAAGGGTCGTCGGCCGGGTCGTCGCTTGTGTGGGTCATTTCTCCGGTGGAATTCCTGTTGTGACTCGACGGATGGTTAACTTGTATGAAACAGTCTACGAAGTCGTTGTTTTTCTGCGACAACCGGGGTTTAATCGTAGTGTGTCGAAGAACCTCACCCAGATCGCCATCATAGCGCCGCTCGCAGCGGTGGCGATGGTGGGTGTGTGCTCATCTGCGCTGGCTGATGACATCGATATCGGCAGCGATTACGGTCTGCTGTCCGTGGATGCGCTCGACAATCCCTTCGAGCTCGACGCTCGCGCGTTGGACCCCATCCAGTTCTCGCGTGTGCCGGATGTGCCGGAGGATGTTCCTTTGTCTGGCATCGAGCACCTCACCGAGTTCTCTTTCGAACTCAAGCCACAGCGCCCGGACTTTTCGCGTCGAGGCTTGTATGGACTTGGCCTGATCGGTCGACCCAGTGTGGAGATCCACAGCAGCGTGGCAGGTGCCGATGACGCTCGCCTGGACCTGAACGACGGGTTTGCCTACTCGGCCGGTGTGCGGGTCGAGCACGAGGATGCAGTGATCGACGGCACGGCCTATGTCAGTTCGAGCCTGCTCGGTCTGTCCTATGGCCGGCTTGGGCGTCTGTGGTACGGCGGTATCGATGTCAACGTCGAGCAGTTTCGTGAGGGTATCGGCGGTGAAGAGCCCGCCGAGATCGTTTCGCTGGACCTCACCACCGGTCGACGCCTCGGATTTACTGGCCTCGACTCGACTTCGCCGTTGTGGCTTCTGAGCCTGCAGGGCAACGTCGACCTTCAAGAGGCCGAGCAGAGCGAGGATGAAGAACTCAAGCCGGAGTGGTTCCTGAATCCGAGCTTGTTCTGGGAGCATCCGGGATTCACGTTCTCTGCGGAAATGCAGGTTCCCGTGACTCCCCACTTCGATGAAGACGCGGACGATCCGGACTACCGCCTGCGCGCCATCTTCGAAAAGCGCTTTCGCTAGTTGCCGGTACGGTCAGGCGTTGTTTCTCGGGCGTCGTTTCTCGGGCGGCCCCAGCCGCCAACGAACACTCAGTCAGCGACTGGCGCTTCGGGTTCGATCAGTGGCTCGTCGAGTTCGGCCTTGCGATTCTTCAGGCTCTTCAATGTCAGGCGGGCAACAAGCTCGCCGCGCTTGAGCTGCTCGATCTTGACTGGTACATAGTCCAGCTCGGGAGCAAACCAGGTAAGGGTCGTGCGCGTTGAGCCCTCGGCGTTGCTTCGTAGTACACGAATCGTGTCCATCGGCCCGAGCGACGTCTCCAGACGTTCGGTCCCTTGTATCTCGAACACCACGTTCTTGAGCTTGCCGTTGTCAAACACGCGATAGCTGGAGGTATCGATGCTCTGGCGGAGTGCGCTCATGACAGCGAGTGTCACTGACAGGCGGTCGATCACGGGCTCCTCGTCCATCGAGACCGATTCGGTCGTGCCGCGGCGCGACCATTCCAGTGTGTTGTTGTCCCAGTCGAATGCTGCATCAACGGCGCGGCGCCGCTCATTGTCCTGTCGGTACGTGTAGTTCTCGGTACGCAGCAGCAAGCCGCCGTCCGGAGCGTCATCAAAGCGCAGAAGACTGCTCTCTGTGATGTTGCCCTTGCCGGTCAGCTTGAAGACGCCGGTCGGATTGGTGCGCAGCTGATAGAGCCATCCGTCGTCGGTTTCTGACAGCTCCAGCGTGGCATTGCCGGCGCTCAGGAGATTGTTGCCAACGGTGAAAGTGATGCTGAAGGGCAGGGTGTCCTCAGCGCGCAGCACGGTTTCTGCGTACGCCGCGGGAACGCTGCCGAGGCAGAGCACGGCCGCAAGCACCGCTGTGGAGCGACGTTTTGGTGTGGTCGGGATGAGGCGCTGCAGTGCTCGAACAGCGTGACGGCCCACCAGGCGTGCATTCATGGACAGATTCATCGGGCGTCTCTTGGAGCGGATCAGTCGACTGGATTTGCAAGGGGCGCGCCGCTGGTGGCAAGGCACTGTGCCAGAGCATCGACGTACAGTGCATGTTCGCACGCGAGCACCCGTTGAGAGAGGGTAGCTGCAGTATCGTCAGGAAGCACGGGAACACGGACTTGGGTAATGATTGGTCCGGCATCCAGCTCTGGCGTCACGAAGTGCACGGTGGCGCCATGTTCCTGGTCGCCCGCCGCGAGAGCCTTGGCATGCGTATCGAGGCCGGGGTATCTGGGCAGCAGCGATGGATGAATATTCAGCATCCTGCCGGCCCAGCGTTCCACCAGATCGGCTCCGAGTACCCGCATGAAGCCTGCAAGCACCACCCAGTCCGGTGCGACGCGCTCGAGCACCTCGCCCACGGCTCGGTCAAAGTCCGAGCGCACCGCGTAGTCATCGTGGTCGACCACGGCGACAGGAATCCGCCGCTCCCGCGCGGCCTGCAATCCTCCGGCATCGGGGCGGTTGGACAGAACCAGCACAACCTCGGCATCGAGCCGGCCGTCGCGACAGGCATCGTCGATGGCGAGAAAGTTGGAGCCGCGTCCTGATATCAGCGTGGCAATACGGGCGCTCACGCCGACTCCACGATCTCGCCGATGATGTGTGATTGTTCGCCGCTTGCAGACAATTGCGCGACAACCGCTTCGGCCTTGTCGGCGGCTACCACCAGCACGAAGCCGATGCCGTCGTTGAAGGTGAGTCGCATGTCTGCTTCGGAAATATTACCGGCCTGCTGCAACCACGAGAACACGGCGGGCCGAACCAGTTGTTGTTCGTCGTAGCGTGGTTCGAGTCCGTCGGGCACGACGCGAGGCAGGTTCTCGGTCAAGCCGCCGCCGGTGATGTGGGCCATCGCGTGCACCGATTCGCGCAAGGGCTCGTGATTCAGCAGCGCACGCACCGGTTTGACATAGAGCGTGGTGGGGGCGAGCAAGGCATCGCCAAGCGTGCGGTCGGTCGCGGCTTGTGCGCTGGTGTCTGTCTGGCCTGCCACGGCGTGCAGCGGGCGCGACAGAATGTCGGCATGCTGCTGTTCGAGCACCTTGCGAATCAGCGAATACCCGTTGGAGTGAGGTCCGCTGGAGGCGATACCGATGAGCGCATCTCCGGCGGCGACGCGGCTGCCATCAATGATGTCGTCGTATTCGACAACGCCAACCGCAAAGCCTGCAAGGTCGTAATCACCGGGTGCGTAATGCCCCGGCATCTCCGCGGTTTCCCCGCCGAGCAGGGCCATGTCCGAGCGCACGCAGCCTTCGGCGATCCCTGCAACCACCTGCTCGGCAACGTCTATGTCGAGCGTGGCGCTGGCGTAGTAGTCCAGGAACCAGAGCGGTTCCGCACCGCACACAAGAATGTCATTGGCGCACATGGCAACCAGATCGATGCCGATGGTGTCGTGTCGCCCCAGTGTCGTCGCCAGGCGCAGCTTGGTGCCGACGCCATCCGCACCACTCACCATGACCGGTCGGCGGTAGCGGTCTACCGGCAGCTCGAACAGCCCCCCGAAACCACCGATGCCTCCCAGTACACCCGCGCGGCGGGTGCGAGCAACATGGGGGCCGATGCGCTTGACCAGCGCGTTGCCGGCAGCGATATCCACGCCGGCGTCGGCGTAGCTCATGCCTTTGCCCGCGGCGGAACTGGAACGTGACTCAACCATGAAAATGAAACTATTGATTACGCCGATGTGAGGCCCGTGGCACGTCGTATGTTCGGGCGCGGGCGGTCGCCGTGCGATGATACGCACATGAACGCTGCACGACCTCACTATCGCTACACAGTAGCTTGTCCACTGCGCCTGTCTTCACGGGCGCTGACGGCCATCTGCCTGAGCGCGGGGCGCGGCCTCCTGGCCGCTGTGCCGCTACTGCTGGGCGCGGGCCTGCTGACGCTGGCCCCGACCCACCCGGCAGTCGCCCAGACCGACGCTTACAGCGTCGAGGTGGCTGTTGCCAGCCGCAGTCCGGACGAGCGCCAGGATGCCTATCAGGTGGCTCTGCGACGCGTGCTGCTCGCGAACAGTGGCGACAAGACCTTGATGAATCGCGACGATGTGCGTGAGGCTCTGCAACAGGCCGAGGCCTATGTCGAGACGTACCGTTTTCGTATTCCGGAGCCCGGCACGCTGATTCCGTCCGACACCCCGATCACAGCGGTCGTTCGCGATTCAGGTGAAGCCATCGGGCTGTTGATGGTGCGTTTTGATCGCGACAGCGTGCTTGCGCTGATCAATCAGGAATCCTCCACCGTCGCCGCCGATCAGGAAGCTCAAGACGGCGAGGCGGTTGATCCCTTCGCGCAAGTCGATCAAGCGCTGGTATGGCTGCTCATCGACGATACCGACCGTGCCATTCGCGGCGTGGACCGCGTCGCCGGAAAGGTGCGCGAACGCCTGCGCGAGATAGCCGGTGGTGGTGGCGTTGCACTGGTGTTTCCGACGGACGACGCCGTGGCGGACGGTGTGCCCGACAACGCCCTGCGCTCCTTGAATATCGATCTCATTCGTGAAGCATCCGTGCGCTACTCGGCAGACGTTGTACTCGTTGGCCATCTGACACGCGCGGAAGCGGCCGACGCGGGTATCGATGCGAACGACGAGGTCTCCACGTTGGCGGATCAGCAAGGTGGCGTCACGGTGTCACCTCCTACCAATGGGTCAGCCTCGGGTGGCTGGGTGGGCAGCTGGGTCAAGTTTGCAGGCGATCAATCGCAGTCGGTGCAGACGGGCGGGGAAACCCTGGACGACGTGCTGCGCGGCGGTATTGCCTGGCTTGGCTCGGATCCCACGCTCGGCCAGCCAGCGGAATACGTGTATGGCGGCAGCGGATCCAGTACCGAAGGCCTGGTGCTGATCGATGGTATTGAATCCTTGCGTGACTATGCGCAGCTAAACCGCTTGCTGGCGTCGGTGCCTGGAGTGTCCGCCAGTTGGGCGAGAGAAATCAGCGGCAACTCGATGGTCTTTGCGGTGTTGCCGCGGGGCGCACTCGGAGCGGTGTCCTCGGCACTGGATACCACCAGTTGGTTGCGACGTGGCGGTAGTGCTGCGGACCGTCGCTTGAGCGACGTGGCGCGCAACGCCGAACTGCTCTATGACGTCGTGCGTTGAGCATCAGCGACAACAATCCCGCGGTCGGTTTTGCACAACTGACCTTACCGCTGGATACCGCGCCAGCGACGTCATTCGATACCTTTCATGCCAGCGGTGCAGATGAGTCCGGGCGCTTGCTTGCCAGCCGCAGTATCGAAGCCTTTGCCAACGGCACGCTCGACGAACGACAACTCTACGTCTGGGGCGAATCCGGATCCGGCAAGTCCCATTTGCTCACTGCGGCATGCCGCAGCGTCAATGAATCCGGTCTGCGGGTTGCCTACCTGCCGGGAGAGCTAGCCAATCAACCCAACGCCACTGATGGTCTCGAAGCCTGTGACATGGTCTGTGTTGATGATCTGCAGCGTCTGGATCATGCGGCTGAAGCCGATCTCTTCCACTGCATCAACCGATGCCGTGAAGTGGGCACACGTTTGCTGTTTGCCGCGGATCGACCGGTGGAGCGCCTGGGACTCGCCTTGCCGGATCTGGCCACACGCTTGAACTGGGGACCGGTCTTCCACATCGAACCGCTGACGGGCGTGGAGATACTCGATGCCTTGAAGCGCGAATTCGAGTTTCGATCGCTGGACGCGGGTGACGACGTGCTCGCCTGGATCATCCGCCGCTACCCGCGCGACATGCGCGCGATGAAACAGCTCGTCGAGAAGCTCGACACGGCGTCACTCAGTGAGCAGCGTCGCTTGACCGTGCCGTTTGTTCGTCAGGCAGTCGAAACTGACGGCGTATAGCGCGCATACATCACGCAGCCGACGAACTGCAGTAGCGAGAGCAGGACTGCCAGCGCGCCGAGGGCTGCTGCACCCGCGGCCGGATTCATCCACAAATCGATCGCTATGGCGAAGTACAGCATCGACAGGAAGCTTGTCCATTGATGCGTGTAACGTCTGCCGTGCAGGAGACCCCGCAGTGGCAACAACAGCGGGGTCAGCACCAGAATCAACACCAGTGCACGTGGCACGGTCTGCGGTGGCGAGAGCCACGTCAACCAGTTGAGAAACAACACGATAAGGCCGAGGTGTCCGATCAGGGTGAGTACGCGGCCAACGCGCGCTCGGCCCGGGTCCTCCAGACGCTTGGGTTTTTTTGGAGTGTGCTGCTCGGATGGGGTGTTGTTCACGATGCTGTTGCCAGAGTGTGCGCGATGCGTGCGACTCGTTCACCCAGGGCGGTGCACAGCAGTGCTTCGGTGTCGTCGAGCGCACGCTCGCCATCGGCGCCCGCTACATGACTTGCGCCATAGGGCGTGCCGCCTGTGGTCGTGCTCGAGAGCTCGGGCAGGTTATAGGGCAGGCCGGTGATCAACATGCCATGGTGCAGCAGCGGCAGCATCATCGAAAGCAATGTGGACTCCTGGCCGCCGTGCATGCTGCCGGTAGAGGTGAACACGGCGGCGGGCTTGCCAATCAGCTTGCCCTGCATCCAGATGCTGGTGGTGCTATCCAGAAACAGCTTCAGTGAGGCTGTCATGTTGCCGAAGTGGGTAGGCGTGCCGAGGATCAGGCCGTCGCACTCCTCAAGATCCTGAAGCTCGGCGAAAGGTGCGCCGCTGTTGGGTACGGGCGGTGCGCGATCCGCTGATGTGGAGCCCGCCTGGGCGACACTGCGTACCCGCGCTTCGCATTGTGCGACCGATTCCACACCACGGGCCACGCGTTGCGCCATGGAGCGCGTGTGATTGCTGTTGGAGTCGTACACGATGAGGATGACGGACATGGTGTCAGCTGTGACCAGGGTGGGTGAAGTGTGTCACAGGGCGGGCGCGCTTCGTGACCTGGCCGATACCTCGAGCAAGACTTGCCGGTATTCATTCACGCTGACGCTGCAAGAGCCGCTATTTGCGCTGTTGCGACAAGGAAGACTCTCTTGCTCACCGAAAATGCCCGACGTTTTGCCGACCCGGCAACAGGCAAGCTCGACTTCGAGGCCATCCTTGATGGCCTGCTGATCGATGGCCTGGTTGAAGAGTCCTCGGTACAGCTGCTGCGATCCATCTCGCGCCAAGGGGCGAGCAATGGCAGCTCCGGGCCGCTTGAGCGTATCGCCGCGAGTGGGTGGAAGTCAGCACGTGACCCCGAGCAGCCCATCAATCTCGACTTCCTGAGCCGATGGCTGGCGGACAAGGTGGCGTTGCCCTGGGTCCGTATCGATCCTCTGAATATCGATGTGACCGAAGTCACCAGCGTGATGTCGAGCGCGTATGCCACGCGCTTCAATGTCATCTGTCTGGAGACCAGCAAGGATCATGTTCTGGTCGGAACCTGTGAGCCGTTTCATGAGGAATGGCAGCGCGAGTTGTCCAATGTCCTGCAGAAGGACATCAAGCTTGCGATCTGTAACCCGGAAGACATACGGCGCTATCTCGCAGAGCTGTATCAGATGTCCCGATCGGTGCTCAGCGCCAAGAAGGAACACGCCAATCAATCGAGCGCGGTGCAGAACCTCGAACAGCTCATGCAGCTTGGGCGCGGTGGCAAGCTCGAGGCCAACGACAGCCATGTTGTCAGCATCGTCGACTGGCTGCTGCAATACGCCTACGAACAGCGCGCCAGTGATATTCATGTCGAGCCGCGTCGCGAGACCGGCGCAGTACGTTTTCGTATCGATGGCGTGATGCAACAGGTGTACGAGATGCCGTCCGCCGTCATGGGTGCGGTCACATCACGCTTGAAGATCCTCGGCCGGATGGATGTGGCTGAAAAACGCCGTCCACAGGACGGGCGCCTGAAGACCGTCAATGACCAGGGCAAGGAAGTCGAACTGCGTATCTCCACGATGCCTACCGCCTTCGGCGAAAAGATGGTGATGCGAATCTTCAACCCGGAAGTTCTCGTCAAGGACCAGAGCGCGCTCGGCTTCGAGGAGCAGGAGGCGGACACCTGGAACGGCATGATCCGGCAACCCAATGGCATCGTGCTGGTTACCGGTCCCACGGGTTCGGGCAAGACGACGACCTTGTATTCCTCCCTGCAGCTACTGGCCACGCCTGATGTCAACGTCTGCACGATCGAAGACCCGATCGAGCTCGTTGTTCCTGCGTTCAATCAGATGCAGGTGCAACACAACATCGATCTGGACTTCGCGGCGGGTGTACGCACACTGCTGAGACAGGACCCCGACATCATCATGATCGGTGAGATACGTGACCAGGAAACGGCGCACATGGCGGTTCAGGCAGCGTTGACCGGTCACCTCGTACTTGCCACCCTGCACACCAACGATGCGGCCTCGGCGGTAACCCGTCTGCTTGAGTTGGGTGTGCCGTACTACCTCATTCGATCCACGCTCATCGGCGTCATCGCGCAGCGCCTCATCCGTACCTACTGTCCGCATTGCGTGGAGACCGAGACTGCGGACAAGGAAGAATGGAACAGCTACATGGCGCCGTGGAAGGCGCCAGCACCAGAGGTTTTGCACAAGGCTGCAGGTTGCCTTGAGTGCCGCGATACCGGGTTCCTGGGGAGAGCGGGCATCTATGAGCTGCTCAAGATGTCGCAGGCCACCAAGGATCTCGTGTTGCCGGACACCAACCTCGAGCTGCTTCGCAAGCAGGCCTTTCGTGATGGGATGCGACCCTTGCGGGTCAGTGGTCTGTCCAAGGTGGCTCAGGGCAAGACGAGCTACACAGAGGTTCTGAAGGTCACGCCGGCACCTTTGATAGGCTAAGGCTATCGCCCATGCGAGGCGATCACGTTCACGAGTGAAATCAGATGACAGTCAGACGCATCAATCTTGCGTTGCAGGGTGGCGGTGCGCATGGCGCGTTCACGTGGGGCGTACTGGATCGATTGCTCGTTGATGAGTCGTTGGAGATCGCTGCGATCTCGGGTGCCTCAGCGGGTGCGCTCAATGGTGCCGCATTGAAAGCAGGGCTGGTGCGAGGTGGACGTGAGGCGGCCAGGGAGAATCTCGCCTGGTTGTGGGAGAACGTGTCCAAGGTGTCGGACTTGCGCTTCAATCATTGGATGACGGCGCTGATGCCTGAGTCGATCGTGCATGCACTACAAGTGACACCCGCATTTTCTGCGATGGATTGGGCATCGCGAGTGTTCAGCCCCTACGACTATGGAGTGGCTTACCGCAACGCATTGGCGCCTGTTGTCGAGCACATGCGGTTTGACGAGATCTGCAGCGCGCAAGGCCCAGCACTGCATGTCTGTGCGACCAATGTGCGCACCGGAAAGATTCGCTTGTTTACCGGCGCCCAGATCTCCCCGAATGCCTTGCTCGCCTCCGCCTGCTTGCCGACCTTGTTCCGCGCTGTGGAGATCGAGGACCCCGAGACCGGCCGCATGGAGGCCTACTGGGATGGGGGGTATACCGGTAACCCGGCCCTGTTCCCCCTGTTTGATCCGTCACTGCCGGCTGATGTCGTGATCATCAACATCAATCCCCTGGAGCGGGAGCAGGTACCGACCTCCGTACGAGACATCCAGAATCGCATCAACGAGATCAGCTTCAACACGAGTCTGCTGCGAGAACTTCGTGCGATAAATTTCGCTCAGCGACTACTTGCCGAGGGCTCCTTGACCGAAGGGGCGATGAAACAGGTGCTGGTACACATGATCGCTGACGATGCGCTCATGAACCGGCTGTCGGTCGAGAGCAAGTCGGTTCCCGTGCGGCGAATCATCGATGAGTTGTTCGAGGCAGGACGCCAGGCAGCCGACCGGTTCCTCGAGGCGCACTCGCACCGGATTGGTGTCGAGAGTTCCGCGGACTTGCGCGAGATGTTCGGCTGATTCGGGTTGGGTTGAGTCACGGACGGTAAACCCCTCAATTTTTTGCCTGTCCGCATGTCGAATCTGGTGCTGCGATAGGCGCAAAGAGTGAGACTCAGTTCCGGAAAGTGTGAATATTCAGAAAATTCCTAGGAAAGTTGACGCAAGTTCTGTCTGCTTATGCCGTTCCTTCTTATATCGCCGAGACGGTGGTGAGTGGATACTTCCACTGCGCCAACGGATTGGCGCTGCGAACGGACGGCAGGAGCTGTTGCGCGAGACCAGGACTCGATTGGAAACGGACACCAATCGCTCGCGACGGTCGTTGTCAGGGAAGACAGGTAACCCCGGTTCGCGGAGGCGGGCCGGGGTAGCTTTTAACGCAGTCGCCACGCTGCGCGTCATATGTGCCTCAGGCACACCTTCGATTCGGCATGCACGCCGTGCCGCCATACCCGGCCAATGAGCCCCGACGCGGGAGTCACCTCTGACGTGTGTTCCCTGTCTTTACCCGGCAGGGCGGAGCTCTTTCGACTCTGGCTGAAGATCGCGCTTCTCTCATTCGGTGGGCCTGCCGCACAGATGGCGCTGCATGTGTAGTTCTTGAGTGTCGTACGGGTGGACATGGGCTGGTCAAGCACCTGATATCCGATACTGTCCTCGATCAATCCGGTGACGGTAGTGCTGACGGGGCTGTGCGCTGTCACGGTCCCTATATTGCGATGGAATATGTTCGTCGTACTGGCTGCACCTGCCGGCATGGGGCTGATCATTGGTGTGGTCCCGGGCCCTGCACCATAGACAGCGAATATCGCAATCGAGAGTACAAACGGATATGACGGTGTGGCATCAACCGGGCTCTATACTCGGCGCATGAAATCCTCGTGGCTCGCGGCGGCTGGCGTTACCTTGATCCTGGTCCTGTGGATGGCCAGTGGGTTGCTCAGTGGCAATGACGATCAGTCACCGGAAGACGCGTTTGCCAACAATGGATCAGGTGCCGATACCTCGCTGATGAGGGTTGAGGTTCTGGTGGCCGAACCCATGATCGAGGAACGGACTCTCGAACTCCGTGGTGAGATATCGGCCGCCCGCATGCTCGCCGTGCGCGCAGAGACGTCCGGCCGTGTCGTTGACTTGCCGGTTGAGCGAGGAGCGCGTGTCGAGGCTGACGCCGCTCTGGCAAAACTCGACGTGGGTACCCGTGATGCCCTGCTGGTCGGTGCGCGTGCGCAGCTGACAAGCGCTCAAGCGGAGCAGCAAGCAGCGGAGTCCCTTGGCAGACGGGGATTGCAGTCACAGTTGCAAGCCGAGCAAGCACTTGCAGCAACCCGGATGGCGCGGGCCGAGGTCGACCGTCTGGAACGGGATATCGCAGACACACAAGTGCGCGCTCCGTTTGCCGGTCTGGTCGAACAGTTGCCCGTGGAGATCGGTCAACTGATCGAGCGTGGGGACCACGTCGCAACTCTCGTCGATGACAGCACTTTTGAAGTGACGGCGCGTGCTGCCCAACAAGTCGCTGCCGAACTTGAGCCCGGCCAGTCAGCAGAAGTCACGCTGATTACGGGCGAGACGCTCGATGGCGAGATCAGTTGGGTGTCCTCGGTTGCCGATCCTGCCACTCGCAGCTTTGAGGTGGAAGCGCGCATTGGCAACCCGGATCGTGCGCTTGCGGCAGGAGTAAGCGCCACGCTGAAGGTACCGGTGGAGCTCGTGGACGCAGTCTTCCTGTCGCCCTCATCGTTCACCTTGAGCGCGGACGGTGAGTTGGGTGTGAAGGTGCTGGATGCAGATGATGTCGTCGTGTTTCAACCGGTGACCGTGCTGCGCACGTCCCTGGATGGTGCATGGGTCAGTGGCATAGAGGCCGGGACGCGTGTCGTCACACTCGGGCAGGGTTTTGTTCGGGTTGGCGAGCAGGTGGAAGCCAGCGCACAGACCAAGGCATCAACCGGGGCAGATGCGCGCCAGTGAACAGCCTGATCGACGCTGCATTTGATCGCTCGCGCACGGTTGTGCTGCTTCTGATCTTTCTGGTGATCGCCGGGGCGCTCGCCTATCGAGCCATTCCCAAGGAGTCGGAGCCGGACGTCCCGATTCCGATCATCTACGTGTCGATGAGCCACGATGGCATCTCCCCCAATGATGCCGAGAGACTGCTTGTACGTCCGATGGAAAAGCACTTGCAGACGATCGCAGGCATCAAGGACATCAAGAGCACGGCTGACGAGGGCCACGCATCGGTACTACTCGAGTTTGATGCCGGGTTCGATGGTGATGTTGCGCTAGCCGATGTACGCGAAAAGGTGGATGCCGCAAAGGGTGAGCTGCCTGCAGCGACCGACGAGCCCACGGTCAACGAGATCAATGTGTCGTTGTTTCCGGTACTCAATGTCAGTTTGTCGGGGCGTGTGCCCGAGCGTACGCTCATCGCCATTGCGCGCGAGCTCAAGGATGCACTTGAAGCGCTTCCCGGTGTGCTGGAGGCAGACATCGCGGGCGAGCGCGAAGAAGTCCTCGAAATCATGGTCGACCCGTTGGTCATGGAAACCTACGCGGTCGATTTTGCCGAGTTGATCGGCCTTGTCACCAACAACAACCTGCTGGTCGCGGCAGGCTCCATCGATACCGGGGCGGGACGCCTGGTACTCAAGGTCCCGGGTGTCATCGAGGACTTCGAGGACGTGATGCGCATGCCCGTCAAGGTCACTGAAAACGCGGTCGTGCGTTTTGGTGATGTGGCTTCGGTGAGGCGCACATACAAGGACGCCACCAGCTACGCGCGTCTGGACGGTCAACCGACGCTGGTGCTGGAAATATCCAAGCGCCTCGGCGCCAACATCATCGAAACCATCGAGCAAGTACGCACGACCATCGAGGAGATTCGGCCGAGCTTGCCGGACAACCTCAACATCGGTTTTCACCAGGACAAGTCGAAAGAGACCCGGACGATGCTCACCGACTTGCAGAACAACGTCATCTCCGGTGTGGTGCTGGTGATGATCGTGGTGATGGCAACGCTCGGCGTGCGCTCGGCCATTCTTGTGGGCTTTGCCATACCGGGCTCGTTTCTCACGGGGATCCTCGTGATCTGGGCCATGGGAAACACCATGAACGTGGTCGTACTGTTCAGCCTGATTCTGGTTGTCGGCATGTTGGTGGATGGGGCGATCATCGTGACCGAGCTTGCCAACCGCAACATGGACGGCGGCGATTCACCACGCGATGGCTGGGCGCGCGCGTCCAAGCGCATGGCCTGGCCCGTGATCGCCTCGACCTTCACCACCCTTGCGGTGTTCTTCCCGCTGTTGTTCTGGCCGGGACTCATCGGTCAGTTCATGAAGTACATGCCCATCACGGTCATTGCTTGTCTGCTGGCATCGCTCGCAATGGCGCTGGTCTTCGTGCCGGTGATCGGTGCCAAGCTCAGCACACGCCAGGCGCGCCCTGCATCTGCGATCTCCGAGGACAGCGATGCCTCGGGGATGGACGCGAAGGGTATCGTGCAAACGGCGACCGGCGCCAAGCGGTGGTATCTCGGTAGCCTGTACCACTTGCTGATGCACCCGGTACTGACCTTGCTTGCCGTGCTCCTGTTCACCGTCGGCAGTTACGTGCTGTATGCCAAGATCGGTCGCGGTGTGGAGTTCTTCCCGGCGGTAGAGCCGGCGTCCATGGCCATCTCCGTCGCGGCGCGCGGTGATCTGTCGGTGGTCGAACAGGATCGCGTGCTTCAAGCGGTGGAGCAGCGCATGCTGGATCACGATGAAATCAAGTCCGTTTACGCGCGCACGGGTAGTGGGGGCGGCGGGCTCGGTGGCGGCAGTGCGGATCAGATCGGTACCGTTACCCTCGAGTTCGTCGACTGGGATCAGCGCCGAAAAGCGGTCGAGATCACCGAGGAGCTGCGCGAGGAATTTGCAGACATCGCCGGCGTACGTATCGAATTCGTGGCCAACGAAGGTGGTCCTGATGGCGGTGCCAAACCGATCAACCTCGAGGTCAGCGTGGATGCGGCGCGTGCCGGACTTAGCGGCGCTGCACTCGATGTGCGCCGAGACGAAGCCGTCCAGGCGCTTCGGCAAGCCATGGCCCGCGTGGGTGGTTTTATCGATGTTACTGACAATCGACCCCTACCCGGCATCGAGTGGCGGATAGAAGTAGATCGCGAAGAAGCGGCCTTCTTTGGGGCGGATGTGGCATTGATTGGCCAGGCCGTACAGCTGGTGACCTCGGGCATTCGTGTTGCAGGCTATCGCCCTGACGATGCCAATGACGAGATCGATATTCGCGTGCGCTATCCACTGGAGTCTCGCCATCTTGACTCGATAGCGAGCCTCAGAGTGCCGACGAGTCGCGGCATGGTCCCTGTCACGAACTTCGTACGCATCGAACCTGCACCGAGTACGGGCACGATCGAGCGCGTCGATGGTGATCGCACCGTGACCATTGCCGCCGACGTCGCCGAAGGTGAAATCGTGGACACGCAGCTCAAGCTGTTGCAAGACGACATTGCATCCAACCCCTTGCCAGAAGGTAGCCGCATCGCCTTCGCCGGTGAGGCGGAAGAGCAGGCCGAGACAATGAACTTCCTGATGCTGGCGTTCATGGCCGCAATATTTCTGATGGCGATGATACTGGTGACACAGTTCAACAGCCTGTATCAAGCCTTCCTGGTCTTGTCGGCGATTCTGTTTTCGACGTCCGGTGTGCTCATCGGTCTGATGGTCATGGACCAGACGTTCGGTATCGTCATGGTCGGTATTGGCATCATCGCTCTGGCGGGTATCGTCGTGAACAACAACATCGTGCTCATCGATACCTGGAACGGTTTTCGTGGCCGTGGTGCCAGCGCTGTCGAGGCCTCATTGATGACGGGCTTTGTGCGTGCGCGACCGGTTCTCCTGACAGCGATCACTACCGTGCTGGGTCTGGTGCCCATGGTGTTCGCCATGAATATCGATCTGGTCAACCGCACCATCTCCTTCGGCGCGCCGTCGACCCAATGGTGGACACAGCTGGCGTGCGCCATCGCCGGAGGGCTGGCATTCACTACCCTGTTGACCTTGTTTCTTACGCCGTGCCTGCTGGTGCTTGGCGTGCGAAAGCCGAAGCCAGCAGGCGCGGCGCGGCGTGGACTCTTTGCGCGTTCGTCACGGCAGACCGTCGCTACGCCTGCTGCTCGCAGCTGATAGGATCGCCTCGATGAGGCGTACTTGAACAAGCCAGCAGCCGGGAAGAGCGCGTGGCACTACGTGCCTGCACTGCCTATACGGACATCGCCGTATTTTCGGTGGCCCCTGGATCTGCCCGCTATCGGTCGCTGGATGCTGGGCAGCTGGCTGCCTGTGTCCGAGCGACTCATCATTCTCGCGATTGCGCTAGTGGTCGCGTGGCTGTTCCAGCCAACGCTCGAGCAGAGCGCGCAACTATCACCAGCCTGGATACTCGAGATCTACCTCAGGAACCTGGTGCTCATGGCAGGTGTCGCCGGTGGCTTGCACTGGTACTTCTACATCGCGCGCAGGCAAGGCGATGACTTCCGCTTTGATGCTCGTCCGCTGGTTCGCAAGGGGCGGGTCTTCACGTTCAATTCTCAGGTGCGTGACAACATGTTATGGACGCTGGCCAGTGGCGTCACGGTATGGACGATCTACGAAGTGTTGATGATGTGGGCATTGGCCAATGGTCATGCGCCGCTGTTGTCGATGCCGGAGCACCTTGTCTGGCTGGTGTTGCTTGTATTCCTGCTGCCGATGTGGGAGACCACGCACTTTTTCCTGATCCACCGCTTGATACATGACAACACGCTATACCAACGCGTGCATGCCTTGCACCATCGCAACACCAATGTGGGTCCCTGGTCCGGCTTGTCCATGCATCCGCTGGAGCACGTGATCTACCTGAGTACCGTGCTGATCCATTTTGTCATTCCATCAAACCCGTTTCTGGTGTTCTTTCACCTGAGTTACTTCACCCTCTCTGCCGCAACGACGCATACGGGTTACCAGGGCATCGCACGCAAGGGCCGGATTGTTCTGCCCCTGGGTACGTTTCACCATCAGTTGCATCACCGCTACTTCGATTGCAATTACGGTGGCCTTGAAGCACCGTGGGATGAGTGGACCGGTTCGTTCCATGATGGCACCGAGCAGTCTCACAAGGCCTTTCTGGCGCGGCGTCGTCCCCGCAAGACCTGACGAGGTCAGCTCAACGCGTACTGCAAGGCGACAACAGCTGTCAGTCAGGCCCGTCAGTCAGCGAACGCGAATGGATATTCGCTCCGACATCACCAGCGGGTCATGCGGTACATGATTGTGATCTCCCATGATCAGCTGCAAGGTATGCCGACCTGGCGGTAGTTCGATCTGCGCGGCGATCTGTCCGTCGTCAAAGTGCAGGTAGTCATCGCTCATCGGTTGGTTTGGTGGTGGGAGTTCGCTGGAGTCGATCAGCAAGTGGAAGTGCCCGCTGTTCTCGTACTCGATGCCGGCAGGCGCCACGTTCATGCCCTTGAGGCCGAACTCCACGGTGAAGGTGCGGCTGACCGTTGCGCCGTTGCTCGGTGAGACGATCCTGGCCCTTGGTGCGGTTGTCTCCGATTCGGCATCCGTGGCGGTATCGCGTTTGAAGACCAGCGCGTTGACGGAGCTGGTGCCCACGGTCAGGCAGGCGAACAGGCCGATGACGACCGCGAGGTTTCCTTGACGACGATGCATGCGCGGATGCTGAGAACCGGTTGAGGGAGTGGCTGGAGTGCTCGGATGTATTGCACGGCCCTGACCTTGTGCACGGGCCGCACGACGCGCACTATTATAGTGCGGCACGCTCGAAAGTGGGGCGTTGTCGAGATTTCCGCATGGTTTACCTGACGACGGGTGCCGATACCGCCGCTGATAATGAGCTGGTAACTGGCTCGCTTACGTAAACGTCGACAGGTAGCATCAGTTCGGGCGGATCGGCACGAGTGTCAGCGCACAAAACTGCCGTATCGCCGGGTAACTCGACCAAGGGCGCGAGCGGATTCCGATTCTGCGAGGTTCACTGATTCACAATGGGGATATGAATTCACTCTCACTGTCCGTGCGTGCCGCGGGCGCAGTCATTCTCGCTGCCACGTTGTTCAGAGCGGGCCACGCGGTCGAGCTGCAGCCCGGCTTTGTGGATGAGGCCTTTGTAACCGGGCTTCCGGGTCTGGTCACCGGGTTTGACCGTGCCCCGGACGGTCGCCTGTTCATTGCACAGAAAGACGGCACAGTGCGCGTCGCGTCGGCATCCGGCGAGCTGGCGTCCGAGGCGTTTGTCGACATTTCCGCTCGCGTGAACGACCGTGTTGACCGTGGTCTGCTTGGCATTGCCGTGCATCCGAATTTCCCTGAAACGCCGTGGGTCTACGTGCTGTACACCTACGATCCGCCAGAACTCATGGCCCTGGGTCTTGAGGGCGCGGGCGGCTCCAACGGCAACGGTAATCGCGTGGCCAGGCTGGAGCGTCTTGTCGCTGATGCGAGTCGTGACTTCGCCGTCGCCGAGTCAGGCGACGGGGTCATCCTGCTCGGGCGCAACAGTACGCTCGACACTATCGGTGATCCGGAGGGCGGCTTCGACACCAGCACCCCCTCCTGTGGTCCGGATGGTAATCCTGTGGCCGACTGCCTGCCTATCGATGAGCTGTCGCACACGATCGGCAGCGTGCAATTTGCGCCCGACGGGAGCCTCTACGTCACCAACGGAGATGGGGCAAGCTACCAAAACGTGTCGCCGTTGGTCACCATCACCCAGGACATCGACAGCCTGCGTGGCAAGATTCTGCGCATCGATCCCGTGTCTGGCAATGCCTACGACGACAACCCCTGGTTTGATGGTGATGTCACCGGTAATCGCTCCAAGGCCATCGCCACCGGTTTGCGTAATCCGTACAGCCTCGCTATCCACCCCGAGACAGGCGTTCCCTACACTGGCGACGTCGGATGGAAGCGGTATGAGGAACTGAACGGGGGTTGGGGCCGCAACTTCGGTTGGCCGTGCTACTCCGGCGCGCCCGGTGGTAGTTCGATCCACCCTGACTATCAGGTGCTCGACTACTGCCAAGGTTTCGTGACTGACAGTCCGATCATCGAAGACCCGATCGCCAGTTGGGACCGCGGTGAGGCAGGAGCGTCCATCGTTGCGGACTTCTATACCGGCGATGTCTATCCGGAGCAGTACCACGGGCAATTGTTCTACGGTGACTTTCTGCAAGGCTGGCTACGCACCATCGATGTCGGCGCAACGGCGGATCGCGACGCGGCGGATGGTGTATCCCCAGCCCTGGATGCCTTTGCAAGCCCCGCGTTTGCAACCGATCTGCCACCGGTGAGCGAGTGGAAGATGCTCGATGATGGCGCCATGTACTACGCCAGCATCACGACCGGCGAGATTCGCAGGATTCGCTATGTGGCCTCTGCCGACACATCGGGTGAGGGCGCTACCACGGGCGACACAGGCAGTGGTAGCACCGTTGGCGGTAACGCGGACACGGGCGCTGAGGAAACCGACACCAGCGGCACTACCTCCGGTGGTGGCGAGTCAGGTGGGGACATCGACAATGCGGGTGTCTCGGACACCAGCGACGACACTGTCACGGTCGGTGGCGGCATGCTCGCCTGGCCGGGTGTGCTTATCTTGCTGCTCGGATGGAGTGTGATGCGAGGTGTTCGCCGTCGATGATCGGCCGTGTACGAATGCGAACGAGCTGCCGGTTGTGGCGTGCGCTTGCGGTGCTTGCGGCAACGGCCGCGCTATACGGCTGTAACGATGGCGTTGTCGTCGATGACGGTGCAGATGCCCAAGTCACGGACGTGGTCGAACTGCCGCTGGATTCGGACCCGATCACGCTTGCTCGTGCCAACGACAGCTTTCGCGGCGATCACTTCTCAGGTGCTGGAGAATGCTCGGCCTGTCACGACGGGCTCGTCGCAGAGGACGGCTCCACCGTAAATCTCGTCGGCGCGTTTCGTAGCTCGATGATGGCGAACTCGGCGCGGGATCCGTACTGGATAGCCAAGGTCGCCGCGGAGCTGCATCGCAACCCCGGGCTGGAAGGAGACATCAACGAGACGTGCAGCCGCTGTCATGTACCGATGGCCAACGAAGCATCGCGTCGCGCAGGGAGTTCCTTGCAGCTACTCGGCGAGAATGGCGTGTTGTCTGATGACAACCCATTGTTCGACCACGCCATGGATGGTGTCAGTTGCACCTTGTGTCATCAGATTGAAGACAGCGCGGCCTTCGGTACCGCTGCTGCCGACTCCGGTGCGTTTGTTGTCAATCGGGCCGACTCGATTTCAGATCGCGTCGCCTATGGTCCCTATTCGGATCCGGTTGCCGGATTCATGCAGGCTCAGGTTCGTTTTCGCCCCGCGTTTGGCCCGCATATGGCTGAGTCTGCAGTGTGTGCGTCCTGCCACGATCTGGACACACAGCCGGTCAACAATCAAGGACAGCCTGTCGTCACGGCTTACACCAACGGCCTGTTCCCGGAGCAGAAGATTTTCAGCGAATGGGCGGCCAGTGATTTTTCAAATCCAGCGTCCGCCGAATCGCGCACGTGCCAGTCTTGCCATATGCCTGAAGTGCCGGGCACCATGGCGCTTGCAACAAGAGGCGGTGAGCTGGATCGGGAAGGCGTCAGTCGGCATAACTTCCTGGGTGCCAACACGGTCATGCAGCGACTGTTGTCGCAGTACCGTGACGAGCTTGGTGTGATCGCCAGCGAGTCCGACTTTGCCGAGTCGATAGCTGCGAACCGCGCGTTCCTCGAGACGGCTGCCGATATCGATTTCGACAGCCTCGTGGTCCGAGAAAACGAGCTTCTTGCCGAGCTACGTATCACTAACCGTACCGGCCACAAGTTACCGGGTGGCTATGACTCCCGACGGTTGTTCGTGCACTTCACCGTCAGCGATGCCAGCGGTCAGCTCCTTTTTGAATCCGGTCGGCCCAATTCCGACGGCAGTATCGAAGGCGCGTCAGGCGACCTGAGTGGCGTGGTGTTCGAGCCGCATCACGAGCGCATCACTCAGGAGGACCAGGTAGCGATCTACGAGTCGGAAATGCTCGATGCCAACGGGCGGCTGACGCACTCGCCACTGCGCGCTGTCGCCTACGCCAAGGACAACCGCTTGTTGCCGCCGGGTGCTCTCAAGGCTCGACTGGCCGGCGATATCACGGTAGTTGGTGCAGCCGCGACCGACAGGGACTTCGATGCCGGTGGTGATCGGATCGACTACCAGGTCAGCGTGCCTGCTGGCTCGGACCTCACGGTACGGGCGCGTTTGATCTATCAGCCGATTGCCAGAAACTCGATCAATGCACTCGCCTCGGAAAGTGATCTCCCAGAGGTGGCAGGCTTCATCTCGATGTTCATGGCCACGTCCGTGAAGTGGGAGGTGATTGCAGAGACGCAAGGGAGTGTCTCGGTACGCTGAGCTGCGCGTAGCGCGATCTGCCACCGAGGACCCTGATAAGGCCGACACTAACGCACCGCGTGGGTGTACCGTACGCGCTCAAGCAGAGCTCAAGGCAGCATGAATACCGAACATTTCTATATTGATGGCCAGTGGGTCGCATCGCTGGACGGCACAGCACTCGATGTCATCGACCCCTCGACCGAAGAGGTCATCGCCAAGGTCACTCTCGGTGGTACCCGGGATACGGATGCCGCCGTGGCAGCTGCATCGCGTGCGTTTGCGAGCTGGTCGCAGTCGTCCAAGGATGAGCGCCTCGCGCTGTTGACCCGCATCCTGGAGGTCTACTCCCGCCGTAGCGACGAAATGGGCGAGCTGATCAGCCGGGAGATGGGCGCGCCTGTGTCGATGGCGCGAACTGCACAGTCAGGCACCGGCACGTACCACATCGAGGGTTTCATCAAGACCCTGCAGGAGTTCGAGTTCGAGCGCGAGCTGCGTCCCGATACGCCGGCGGATCGCATCCTCTACGAACCCATTGGTGTGTGCGCGCTCATCACGCCATGGAACTGGCCGATGAACCAGATCGCGCTCAAGGTGATGCCGGCCCTGGCAGCCGGTTGCACGATGGTGCTGAAGCCCTCGGAGCTCTCGCCTCTGTCCGGAATGCTGTTTGCCGACATACTGCACGAGGCGGGCGTTCCTGCCGGCGTGTTCAATCTCGTCAACGGTGACGGAGCTGGCGTAGGCACTGCGCTGTCGGGTCACCCTGATGTTGCGTTGGTGTCTTTCACCGGTTCTTCGCGCGCGGGTACCGCCATCACGAAGAATGCAGCCGACACGCTCAAGCGCGTGGCTCTGGAGTTGGGTGGCAAGGGTGCCAACATCATCTTTGCCGATGCGCGAGAATCGGCTGTCGCCGAAGGCGTGGCGCGTTGCTTCAACAACACGGGGCAGTCGTGCAATGCACCGACGCGCATGCTGGTGGAACGGTCCCGGTACGAGCAAGCAGTCAAGGAAGCTGCCGAGGCGGCTGAGCGCACTGCTGTCGATCTTGCGTCTGCGCAAGGCAAGCACATCGGACCGCTGGTCAGTCAGGCGCAGTTCGAGAAGGTACAGCGACTGATTTCCGTTGGTCTGGAAGAAGACAAGGCGCGTCTGGTTGCGGGTGGTACCGGATTGCCTGAAGGGCATGAGCGTGGATATTTCGTCAAGCCCACCGTATTCGCCGACTGCACCAACGACATGCAGATCATGCGTGAGGAGATCTTTGGCCCCGTGCTCTCGATGATGCCCTTCGACACCGAAGAAGAAGCCATCCGCATCGCCAACGACACCCCGTATGGTCTGACCAACTACGTGCAAACCTCTGACCCTGATCGTGCCAACCGCGTCGCGCGTCAATTGCGCTCCGGCATGGTCGACATGAATGGGCAGGCGCGTTCGGCGCGCTCGCCATTCGGGGGCTACAAGCAATCGGGCAACGGGCGCGAAGGCGGTACCTGGGGCCTCGAGGAGTTTCTCGAGATCAAGGCTGTCGGCGGATGGATGCCCGACGGGCACTAGTGTTGTGTCCACTAGAGCGTCCGGGTGTCAGATCGTGAATCACCTGCTGCATGCTGACAACGCAGGCTCCATCGCCTTGCATCAGGCCCACGGTTTCAAGGAACTGGGTCGGGCACGAGGTATCGGTTTCAAGTTTGGACGCTGACTGGGCGTGGTCTATCTGCAACGCAGCCTGCTGGTGGATTCCTGACTCGCGCTCCGCTACTGTGTGTGACCGTCAAGCGACAAGACTTTCCGGTGATGATGAGATTCTCGTACGCCTGTGCCGCGTGCTGTGCCGTTGTTCTGGCTGCGGCCTGTGACAGTGGCTCGAGCTCCGGTAGTACCACAACGTCCGCCCCCGGCGTTGATGGCGACGATACGCTCGGTGTCGAGTTGGTGGTTGAAACTGGTGGCACCGTCCTCACTGAGCCGGTGACCGACGTACCTGACGGCGCAATGGCAAGCGGCGGTGCGGGGCTGGTGCTGGACACCCGGGGGGATTGCGGTAGTGCAGGCGATACGGTGTCGCTTGCGCTGTTTTCCCGAGATGCCGAGTTTGGTGTCGAAGCGGGGGGTGAAATGGCTGCACTGGGCCGTAATGTCACAGCCTATACCGAGTTTGCGCTTCAATCCGACAGTACTGCCAGCGTCGAGGTGCTGTCGCATGGCGATACGCAATTCGATCTGGTGATTACCACTCCGGACATCATTGGTATCACAGCCAGATTTCTTGACGCGTCGGTCACTGACTTCATCGCCGCCTGGCCAGCGGATGCGCCGACAGAGGCGGTATTGGTGGCAGACCGCGGGAATGGCACCTGCTTGTACTCGATGCGTCTTCCCGGGTATTGCGGCACCCTGCGCACGAGCGGAGCGGATGTCTCGCTGGCCATCAACGACACCCAGCTCGCAGCCAGGGGTTGCGAGATCATCTTCGCGCCGGACCTCCCGCTGATCCGACTTGAGTGAAACGGTATAGCGTCACAGTCTCGCGTTCCGGCTCGTGAACCCCAACGCATCGGTTCTGGTACATGGTCACGGAGTTGTCAGGCACGCTGCGCCTTGAACAGACGCTGCCGCTGACAACAGCATGGGGTGTCACCATGCTGACCGCTGTATATGAACCTGCGCCTGATTTTTCGTGGCTATCTGCATTGGCTTGTGGGTGCCCACCTGTTGCTCGCGACACTACCGCTGGTGGCGATGCCACAGGCGTCCCAAGTCGACGTCGACACGCTGATGCGCGTTGGCGGGATTTCACAAGACATCCAGGAGCTTTCGCGCCAACTGATCGGCGAGATCGAATCCGAACTTGTTGCTCTGTCGCCCGACGATGCCTTGGCTCCTGCAGAGATCGAAGCCACCCTTCGCGCTGCTCGTGCTGCCTTCGATGCGGAGCGCTTTGACCGAGTCGTGCACGATGTTCTCAGCCGGCAGCTCGACGAGAAGGCTATTGCCTCGCGCATTGAAGATTACTCGAGTGACTTCGGTCAACGGCTGGTTGCATTGGAAGGCCAGGAAAAACAGCGCGCTTCGGGCCCTGAGTTTCAGGCCTTCATAGCGTCTTTCGGTGAAGACGACGTGCATGCATGGCGACGCGCCGAAGTTGCTGCGATGTATGAGCGCCATGATATTGCTGCGGATCAGGTGACGCTGTTCGTTGAGGTGCAGATAGCCGTACTGATCGGAATTGCTCGCGTCACGCCAGAGTTGGATCCGGCAACCGTGTCCACGTTGGTGGCCTCACTCAGAGAGCGGGAGCTCACACTGGCTGACGCATTTGCGTCAAGCGGCATCGACTTTACCGGTTGGTTGTACCGGAATCTTGACGACGCAGAGTTTGCCCTGGCCATGGACTTCTACCGCTCGGAGACTGCACATCGCATTCACGATGCGCTGATGTCGGCCTACCGGGAGGCCATTGTCAGTGGCGGGCTGCTCTACGGGCAGGAAGTGATGCGTGAGCAGCGCATGGCCGAGAGTCGGGTAGAGATTTGAGGCAGCGCGCCGGGCGTGGCACTCTCTGTTCTACTGCCCTAGTGCATCCTTGATCTTCTTGTCGGTCTTGTACTGGCTGAGTGCGTAGGTCGCCCAGATCGCCGCTGGTATCCATCCAATCAGGGTGAGCTGCAACACCAGGCAGATGAGTCCGGAGAAGGGGCGTCCAATGGTAAAGAACGCTACGAAGGGCAGAAATATCGCGAGAAGCAATCGCATGGCGGGATGCTGGCTATCGAGAAGACAATGACCATGTTACCGCTGCCGGGCTTGATGTTCACGATGCCGGTTGTCCGGTCGAATTCAAAGGGACAGATTTCGCATTGCGTTCTCTTCTCGGTCGGGTGCGTGTCTTTCAAGCGAGGGTCCGAGGTGTCCGGGTGCGTGGCAGCAGCACCGTCACGTGTGTTGCACTTTGCTCAATGCAAGGTGAGTACGCAGTTGCGATGTCCGGCATGGCATGTTCCATGGCGTGGTCGTGGTCACGCCAGTCTGGCGGCTTTATCGACGCCTATGGATCGGCCGACTCCCGAGCTGGCGCGCAGGAGCGATCCACGCACAACACTGTTTAACCTTCGTGGTCGGCGGAATGCAGTAACATTTGCGGCGTTAGGCTGTGGCGTGCGTGGCAGCCGCGACGCGGGCCGACCAGCCGTATTTACATGAAATGTCCCGAGTCTCGACACGCGTCTCGGATGCGATCGCAAGTGCACGTTCAGTTCCGAGAAATGTTGAGAATGTCAGAGCCGTTGAAGATTGGCTTGCTCGTCGATGACGACGCGGTTCCGTTGTGGGCGGCGGAGATCATCCGGACCTTGAACGCAGGCGACTACGCCCGCGTCGCTCTCATCGTGCGGAACATGAGTCCGGGTGAGCCACTAGAGATTCGGGATGCTGCGTCGGCGCCGAAGGGTAGCTTGCGTGCGAGGTGGTTGAAACTGCGTCGTAATGCGTCTCGGCTGGTCTACATCGCATTCTGGAAGGCTGATCGGGTCGCGAAGCGCTGGAGCAATCACTTCGAGGAGCCTCAACAGCTGGAAGAACTGTTGCCAGGCGTCGACGTCATCGCGGTTACCCCCCACAAGTCCAGATATTCCGACGTCATCGGTAGCGAGGATATCGATAGGATCGAGGCTCATGACATCGATATCTTTCTGCGGCTCGGCTTTCGCATCCTGCGTGGGCGCGTGTTACAGGCTGCGAAATACGGCGTGTGGTCCTTTCACCATGGTGACAACCGACACAAGCGTGGTGGACCATCAGGTTTCTGGGAGCTGACCCGCCAGACACCAACAGCGGGTGTGATCTTGCAGATTCTCAGTGAGGATCTTGATGGAGGCACGGTGTTGAGCCGCTCCTGGCACCTGCCTGACATTCTGCTTCTTAACAGGCAGCGCCAGAATGTGTTCATGCAGTCCTGGTCCCATTTTCCGCGCCAGGTCAAGCAGCTCCACGATCTGGGCCCGGAGCGTTACTTCGAGCAGGTACGACAGCTGAATCAGCATCCGGAGTTCTACTCCGAGCCGATGTACGTTGCACCGACCAACATCCGTGCGACCTACCAGATCGGTAGACACTATTTGCACTACATCGCGTCCAAGCTTTTCAGGCTGGTGTTCTTCCGGCAGTGGGTCCTGCTGTTTCACTACCGCCCGTCGGCTCCCATGAGCCAGTCGATGTGGCGCTACCGCACTATCCTGCCGCCACGCGATCGGATATGGGCTGATCCCTTTGTCGTGGAGCGCGATGGCAAGTACCACGTGTTCATGGAGGAGCTGATTTTTTCCGAAGGACGTGGCCGGATAGCGACGTTCAGCATCGACAAGGAGGGCAGGTACACGTTTCCTCAGCCGGCGTTGGACAAGCCCTACCACCTGTCGTACCCGTTTCTGTTCGAGCACGACAACGAGCTGTACATGATTCCGGAGTCAGCTGAGAACCGCACTGTCGATGCCTATCGCTGCGTCAGCTTTCCAGACCAATGGGAGCATGCGGCTACGCTCATGAACGATGTGTTTGCCGTTGACGCCACACTGGCCGAGCATGAGGGACGCTGGTACATGTTCGTGACCATGCGAAACAATGACCACACCAATTGTCTTGATGAGTTGTTCATCTTTCATGCAGACCACCCGCTCTCGACAGAGTGGACAGCCCATGCCCTGAACCCCGTTTCTACCGACGTACGCAATGCACGACCGGCTGGGGCCTTGTTCCGACACAACGGCAACCTGTATCGCCCGGCGCAGAACGGCAGTCGTCGTTACGGGTACGGGATGAAGATCAATGTCGTCGACGAGCTGAGTCCCGAGAACTACCGAGAGCGTGAGGTCAGCCAAATCACACCTGATTGGGATTGGACCATCAATGCAACGCACACGCTCAATCACGCGAGCGGAATGTCAGTCAGCGATGCCAGCAAACTGCGGTTTCGCTATTTCCGCGATACCGGGTCCGCTGCTGCGTCGGTCAGTCAGCCACTGACGCACACACCGAGCCCGCAGGGCACTAGTGACAAGGATGTGGCCTGACGTACAAGCCTGGTCAGCTTGCGGACTTGCGTAATGCTTCAAGGGCTTCTTCGCGTCTCAACAGAGTGGCCTCCTCGTCGTTGCGGCCGCGATATTCCACTTGCCCTTCGGCCAGTAGCTTGTCGCTTACCACGAATCGGTGGGGTACACCGATGAGCTCCATGTCCGCAAACATCTGACCCGGACGTAGCGGGCGGTCATCGAGCAGAACGTCAAAGCCCGCATCGCGCAGTTCTTCATACAAGGCTTCTGCAGCGACGCGCGTCTGTTCGGACTTTGCTGCATGAATCGGCGATACCACCACCTCGAACGGGGCAATGGCGCGCGGCCAGATGATGCCCTTGTCGTCGTGATTCTGTTCGATGGCAGCAGCTGCCACGCGGGTAATGCCGATACCGTAGCAACCCATCTGAAGGGTCTGAGGCTTGCCGTCTTCGTCGGTCACCGAGGCCTTCAGCGCTTCACTGTAGGTGGTGCCAAGCTGAAAGATATGACCGACTTCTATACCGCGCACGATCTTGAGTGTGCCCGTGCCCGTGGGGTCCGGGTCGCCTTCCACGACGTTGCGCAGATCCTGCACGATGGGCTCGGGTAGGTCGCGTCCCCAGTTGACATCGCGCAGGTGAGCGCCGTTTTCGTTGGCACCGCACACGAAGTCCGCCATGAGGGCCGCAGTTGCATCAACGATGACCGGAATCGTCAGCCCGACAGGCCCAATGGATCCGGCATCGCAGTTGGCGACCTGCTTGATCGCAGCGGCGTCAGCAAAGGTCAGCGGTTCGGCGATTTCAGGCAGATGTTCGGCCTTGATATCGTTGAGTTCGTGATCACCGCGAACGCAGAGCGCGACCACGGGATGCTTTTCGTCCGCGCCGACCACCAGGAGTGTCTTCAGACAACGAGTGGTCGGTACATCCAGCGCTTCTGCGAGCTCGGGCACGGTGTGTACACCAGGTGTCGCGACGCGGCTCATGTCGGCTGTTGCGCTCGCGCGTTCGCCGGTGGCGATAGCGACGGCCTTCTCCACGTTTGCGGCAAAGTCGCTACCGGTGGAGTACACCACGGCATCTTCACCGCTGTCGGCGAGTACATGAAATTCGGTGGAAGCCGCGCCACCGATGCTGCCGCTGTCGGCATCCACGGCGCGGTAGTCGAGCCCTATGCGGTCGAAGATCCGCGTATACGCGGTGTGCATCTTGTTGAAACTCTGCTGCATGCCCGCTTCATCGATGTCGAAAGAGTAGGCGTCCTTCATGATGAACTCACGCGATCGCATGACCCCGAAACGCGGCCGGATCTCGTCGCGGAACTTGGTCTGTACCTGATAGAAGTTCACGGGCAGTTGCTTGTAGCTGCGAATATCCCGGCGCACGATATCGGTGATGACTTCCTCGTGCGTGGGGCCGACACAAAATGCGCGGTCGTGCCGGTCATTGACACGCAGCAGTTCCGGCCCGTACTTCTCCCAGCGCCCGGACTCTTCCCAGAGTTCCGCAGGTTGCACGGCTGGCATCAAGAGCTCCAATGCGCCGGCAGCGGTCATCTCTTCGCGAACGATGGCTTCGATCTTTCGCACCACGCGAAGGCCAAGAGGCATCCATGTGTACAAACCCGAGCCGAGACGGCGAATGAAACCAGCGCGGATCATCAGCTGATGGCTGACAATCTCGGCATCGTTCGGCATTTCCTTGGTAGTGCCGATGAAAAACTGGCTGGCGCGCATGTAGGGGCAAGGGGGGGAGGCGGGGTTGGCGCCCAGTATAGCGACGGCAATTCACTCGCGCGACGCGATGCGCGCTCCCAGCCGGTGCCGCTGGAGTTACGATAGAACAGCAGCAGAACACGCCCAACAGGAAAAGAGTGCCGATGGCCGATCGTCGTATGCAGGTGTTTCACACGGTAGCAAGCGTGCTGAGTTTCACGCGTGCCGGTGAAATTCTGCACATGACGCAGCCAGCCATCACCCACCAGATTCGTCGGCTGGAGGAGGAGCTGGACACCCGGCTCTTCGATAGAACCAACAATCGCATCAGCCTGACCGAGGCGGGTGAACAGGTGCAGTCCTACGCGGCGCGCATCGTGGGGCTTCACGAGGAAATGGCGGAAACGGTCAAGGCCATGACCGGGGCGCACACGGGGCTGGTGACCCTGGGGGCGAGCACCACCATCGGCGAGTACATGCTGCCCGGGCTCCTTGGCGAGTTTCGGCGTGGCTTCCCGGACGTACAGGTGCGACTGACTGTGGCCAATACCGACGCCATCGTGGCGATGGTGGCCGATAATGCCATTGATCTGGGTATCGTCGAGGGCGAGGTCAACAATCAGGCGCTGCGCGTCGAATCCTGCGTCAGTGACGAGCTCGTGGTGCTGATGCCGCCGGGGCACCCGCTGGCAGAGTCCGCGCACATCGACCCGGCTCTGTTGCTCGAGCATGAATTCATCCAGCGAGAGGTCGGATCCGGCACGCGCAGTGTCATCGCTCAGTGGTTACAGGATGTGGGGCTGGACGAGAGTCGTCTGGACTGTGCCGTGGAGCTCGGCAGCACCGAGGCAATCAAGGGTGCCGTGCAGGCGGAACTCGGTATTTCGGTGGTGTCGCGGGCCACGATCGCCAAGGAGGAATCCCTTGGCCTGGTGGTGGTTCGACCCTTGCGTCCGTGTCTGATGCGCTCGTTCTATTTCGTGCGGCAGCGGCACAAGTTTCGCTCCAATCTGATGGAGCAGTTGTTCAATTTCTCCCGCCAGCATCTGGAGCAGGGCGCTCCGGATCACCGTCAATAATCGGGCGGCTCACATCCTGCTTGTCATACAGCTCAGTCACAGCGCGGTGGCATACTCGAGCAGATATCGGGACCCCATGCCCGGACACATCCCGTGACCGGATCATCGGTCGTTTCAGCTGCTCAGTAATCCGCCGAACACACGCGATAAACGATGCTCGACATTATCCGGGATTGGTACGCGCGGAATTTTTCCGACCCCCAGGCGGTCATCCTGGCGCTACTGCTGTGCGTGGTGTTCGGGCTGGTGTGGCTGTTCGGCGACATTCTTGCGCCGGTGCTGGTGGCGCTTGTGCTCGCCTATCTGCTGGAGGGCGTCGTCAAGACGATGCAAGTCTGGGGTGTACCGCGAACCCTCGCCTGTGTGTTCGTGTTGCTCGCCTTCCTTGTCGTCTCGCTACTCGCGCTGGTGGTGGTCGTACCGCTGTTGTTTCAGCAGGTCGAGCAGCTGGTGCGTGCGGCACCGGACCTGGTTGGACGCGTCCAGACCGAGCTGTTGCGCCTGCCTGAGCTGTATCCGGAGGTGTTTACCGTCGCGCAGGTCAACGATCTGATCGGCAACGTGCGGGCGGAAATCACGTCGGTCACACAAGATGTTCTGTCGTTCTCGATTGCGCGCCTCGGCTCGATCGTGATCATCGCGGTGTACGTGGTGCTGGTGCCGCTGATGGTGTTTTTCACCCTCAAGGACAAGGACACCTTGCTCAAGTTTGCCGGTGGTTTCGTGCCCAAGCGCAGCGAGCTGTCGTTTCGGGTATGGCGCGAGGTCGACCAGAAGATCGCGAACTACATTCGTGGCAAGTTCGTCGAGATCATCATCGTCTGGGTGGTGACCTACATCAGCTTCGTGCTGATGGGACTCGACTATTCGCTGCTGCTGAGTCTGGCGGTCGGGCTGTCGGTGATCATTCCGTATATCGGTGCGGTAGTTGTCACGGTGCCGATCCTGCTGGTCGGATTCTTTCAGTGGGGGCTGGTCGCCAAGCTGGGTTACCTGCTGATCGTCTACCAGATCATTCAGATCCTCGATGGCAATGTGCTGGTGCCCCTCTTGTTCAGTGAGGTCGTGAATCTGCACCCGCTGGCCATCATCGTTGCCGTGTTGTTCTTTGGTGGACTGTTCGGGTTCTGGGGCGTGTTCTTTGCGATTCCCCTGGCGACCCTCATTCAGGCGGTGCTCAACTCCTGGCCTCGTGTCAACGAGCCGCACACGGCGCCAGCGGTCGGAGGTGCGGCGCGCTGACTTGGCGCGCGCCGGCACTTGTTTGTGCTCACGCCCCGGAAGACGCGAGAGTCTGTGTAGCCGCCAGTACCTCGTCGACGTGGCCGGGTACCTTGACCTTGCGCCACTCCTTGCGCAGCACGCCTGACTGATCGATCAGAAAGGTGCTGCGCTCGATGCCCTCGAATTCCTTGCCGTACATCTTCTTGAGCGTGATGACGTCGTAGGCGCGGCATAGCTCACCCGCCTCGTCGCTGAGCAGCTCGAAGGGCATGTCGTGCTTGGCCTTGAACTTCTCGTGACTCGTGATGGGGTCCTGGGAGATTCCGAGTACGACGGCACCTGCCGCCACGAAATCGGCGTGTGATGTGGTGAAATCAATGCTCTCGGTGGTACACCCCGGAGTAGCATCACGTGGGTAGAAGTACAGCACCACGATCGAACCCTCGAGCGATGCGAGGCTGATGTTGTCGCCGCCGGTAGCCGGCAGATCGAAGGCGGGTGCCTTTGCGTCCAGGCTGGGTGTGGTCATGGGCTTGCCTTGGGTGATGGTCGGAACATGGGCAGTTTGCCTGCTCGCGCCTCCGACGTGCACGATTCACCGCGATGCGGCTTGAGTCCTGACGATCGCGTCAGTACCATGCCGCGCACACGGTGAGGACGTTGGGCATGTTTCTTCAAGGCAGTATGGTGGCGCTGGTCACCCCGATGCACGACGACGGGTCGGTAGACAACCAGGCGCTGGGCGAGCTCGTGGAGTGGCATGTCGAGAGTGGCACCGACGCCATTGTTGCTGTCGGCACCACAGGCGAGTCGGCGACCCTGACCGTTCCGGAGCATGCGGACGTCATCTCGCGGGTGGTCAAGCTGTGCAAGGGACGCGTGCCGGTCATCGCCGGAACCGGTGCCAATGCTACGGCGGAGGCCATCGCCTTGACCCGACATGCCGCCGATGCCGGTGCTGATGCCTGTCTGCTCGTCACTCCCTACTACAACAAGCCAACGCAGGAAGGGCTGGTGCAGCACTTCACCGCGGTGGCCAAGGGCGTTTCTGTTCCGCAGATCCTCTACAACGTGCCGGGACGCACCGCACTCGACATGGCGCCGGAAACGACGGCCCGCTTGTCCCGGGTCGACAACATCGTGGGTATCAAGGAGGCATTCGGGGACCCTGAACGCATTCGCCATCTCGTTGCTATCACCGAGGACTTCATGGTGGTCACCGGGGACGACGCCACCGCCTGCGCAAGCATGCTCGCAGGAGGTCACGGAGACATTTCGGTCACCGCCAATGTGGCCCCGGCGGAGATGGCCGACATGTGCCGTGCTGCGATTGCCGGTGACAAGGAGACTGCCGAGGCCATAGATGCACGTATCGGTGCGCTGCACGTCGCGCTGTTTCACGAGTCCAACCCGATCCCGGTCAAATGGGCGCTGGCTCGCATGGGGCGTATCGGGCCGGCGCTGCGTCTTCCGTTGACCGTACTCGACGAGCAGTTTCAGCAGTCAGTCGTTGATGCCCTGCATTCGGCGGGGGCACTCGATGCCGATGGCAATGCAATACCGGCGACACGCTGACAGCACTCATCTAAACTCTGAACTCGCCCACGATCAGCCGCCTCATGCGTTTGCAAGCCGTCATTCCGGTGCTCGCCATTGCCGTGGTCACGAGCAGTGCCTGCTCCAATCTGCGCAGTGCCCGAAGCCCCGACATTCTCTACAGTGACAGTGCCGACGAGGCGCGTTCACTGCAGATCCCCCCAGACCTCACCGACGTCAGCGATGCCGAACAGTTCATCCTGCCGGGCAACAGCGACGCGGCGATCTCTCGTAACACGCTGCTGCCAGAGGTGGACGGCGCGCGCTTCATGCGCAGCGACGCTGGCAGTTGGCTGGAACTCGACGCGGGTCCGGAGGCCTTGTGGCCCTTGCTCGTCGAGTTCCTGCAATCCAATGGCTATGCGGTGGCCGAGACCCTGCCGGTGGCAGGAACACTGGCGACCCGCTGGAGCGAAGCGTCTGGCAGCGGCGGGCTGAGGGGTCTCCTTGGAAGCGATGCGCGTGAGCGCGTCGCCTTTCGTCTGGAGCGGGATGGCAATGCGTCGCGCTTGTTTGCAAGGCGCCAGGTGGTCGATGCGGATGCAATAGACAACGCGCCCGATTGGCCGGCGTCCGCAAGCGACCCGGAAGCTACGAGTGAGCTACTCGCTCGCTTGCTCGTCTTCCTCGGGCTCGATGAGCAGCAGAGCCGCGGCGTCATCACCTCTGCCCAGGCTGCCGATGTCTTGCAGGCTGCGGTGGTGCGTACCTCCGGTGCCGGTAGTCAGATGGTGGTGCACCGCGGTTACCTCACCGCCTTCGAAGACCTGAGCGAGGCACTCGAGCGCAGCGGAAACCGGATTGACAGTCGCGATGACGATATCGGGCGGATAGCCTTCACTCCCGGCGCAGGTGAAGAGGCCGCCGAAGACAGCGACGACGCCAGCGTCCGGCGGGTGCTCTCGATCGTGCCTGTTCATATCAGTGCAGTACGTGTTGCCGTGACCGACGTCGATGGCCGACGTCTGCCGAATGTTGACGAACGCGCGCTGCTCGACGAGCTGGTCGACAGTCTGGTCTGATCCGAGCGAGCGGCCCAAGACACTGATGCTGCTACCCATGCTGGAGCTGGCCCGATGCTGGAAGTAGCCGCCCTTGGTAGCGGGAGCTCGGGTAACTCCTTGCTGGTTCGGTCGGCAACCACAACGCTGCTTGTCGACTGCGGTTTTACGCTGCGCGAAACACGCGCCCGCATGACTTCTCTCGGGGTGTCGCTGGATGCCATCGATGGCATTCTCATCTCGCACGAGCATGGGGATCATGTAAAGGGCGCCGGACCGATCTCGCGCAAACATGCATTGACGGTGTGGCTGACGCACGGCACCTATCACCGGGCACGCGACAAGCGCTTTCCCGATGTCAAGGTCTTCAGCGCTCATCAGCCTTTCACCATCGGAGACGTCAACGTCGATCCGTTTCCGACACCGCACGATGCGGCGGAGTCCTGCCAGTTTGTGTTCGAGTGCGGTGGAGTGCGGTTTGCGAACGTCACGGATCTCGGTGCGTGTACTCCTCACGTGTGTGAAAAGCTGGTGGGAATTCACGGTCTCGTCATCGAGTGCAACTACGACCTCGACATGTTGCGCAATGGCCCCTACCCACCGATGTTGCAGGCTCGCATTCGCTCGGATTGGGGGCATCTGGGCAACGAGCAGGCGGGGCAGCTGTTGGCCCGCCTCGACCATGAGGGGCTTGAGCACATTCTGCTTGGCCACCTGTCGGAGCAGAACAATTCCGATGCGGTGGCGCGAGCCACCATGTGCCATTACCTGAAGGCAGGCCACGACCGTGTAAAGGTGCTCGCGCAACACGCATGCAGCCCCTGGTTTAGTGTTGGGGCGGGGCGCGTCAATACGACACAACAGAAGCAGCGCGAGCCGGAACCGGCCTGACGGCGGCGGCAAGTCACGACTCGGTATGCGAAGCTATCGTGCAGCGCTAGCTGGCGGCTACGCCGCTGGGGCGAGGCGTGGTGTCGGGCAGTGCGTCCACGATGACACCGACGCGTCGAAGCACGCTCGCTTCATCCAGCTCCGCAGCTTCAAGCAGCTCTTCACGACTACCGTGCTCGATGTACGCATCAGGTAGCCCGATCAGGTGAACGGGTGTCAGGCTCTGGACTGATGACAGGTGCTCGAGCACACCGGCTCCAGCCCCTCCGGGTATCGCGTTTTCCTCCAATGTCACGATGACATCGTGATCGCGCGCGATCTCCTCGATCAGGATCGTGTCCAGGGGTTTTACGAAGCGCATGTTCACCACCGTGCAGTCCAGCTTCTCGCCGACGGCCGCTGCGGGTGTCACGAGGGTGCCAAAAGCGAGCAGGGCCACGCGGTTACCGCGTCGACGTACTTCTGCCTTGCCCAGCGGCAGCGCAGTGAGCTTCTCCTGGACTTCCACGCCAGGCCCGTGGCCACGCGGATAGCGCACTGAGGCGGGCGTGCCGAGCTGCAGCGCGGTGTGCAGCATCTGGCGGCACTCGTTCTCGTCTGCCGGCGCCATGATCGTCATGTTCGGGATCGGGCGCATGAAGGAGAAGTCAAAGCTGCCGGCATGCGTCGGACCATCAGGGCCGACCAGTCCTGCCCGGTCGACGGCGAACACCACCGGGAGGTTCTGCAGGGCCACGTCGTGCACCAGTTGGTCGTAAGCGCGCTGGAGGAAGGTCGAGTAGATCGCCACCACCGGTTTGAGTCCGCCGCAGGCGAGTCCGGCAGCGAGTGTCACCGCGTGTTGCTCGGCGATGCCAACGTCCACATAGCGATCCGGGAAGCGTTCCTGATATTCCACCATGCCGGAGCCTTCGCGCATGGCGGGCGTGATACCGACCACTCGTTCATCCGCCTCTGCTGCATCGATCAGCCAGTCGCCGAACACGCGCGTGTACGTCGGTTGGTTCGAGCCACCACCGGTTTTCAGTGGTTTGCCGGTTTCCGGGTTGAACGGCGACACCGCGTGAAGCGCAAGAGGATCTTCCTCGGCAAACTTGTACCCGTGGCCCTTGCGGGTGACCGCGTGCAAAAAGATCGGGCCGTCCATGTCGCGCAGGTTGTTGAGCACACCGACCAGGCCGCGCACATCGTGTCCGTCGACCGGACCGAAGTAGGTGAATCCGAGTTCCTCGAACAGGGTGCTGGGGACGACCATGCCTTTCACATGTTCTTCGGTGCGGCGCGCGAGTTCGAAGACAGTGGGGACGCGGCGCAGTACCCGCTTGCCACTTTCACGGGCGCCGGCAATCACCTTGCCGGAGAGCATGCGGGCGAGGTACTTGTTCATGCCGCCGACGTTCGGCGAAATGGACATGTCGTTGTCGTTGAGTATCACCAGCATGTTGGCGCGTTCGTCGCCCGCGTGGTTGAGGGCCTCGTAGGCGAGTCCTGCGGTCAAGGCACCATCGCCAATCACGGCTGCGATGCGCGGGCCGTTGTCGCTATCGTTTTCGCGCGACGCGAGCGCCATGCCAAGCGCTGCGCTGATCGACGTGCTCGAGTGCCCGACGCCAAAGGTGTCGTATTCGCTCTCCGCACGGTTCGGGAAGCCGGCAAGCCCACCGCGTTTGCGGATACTGGGCATGCGGCCACGGCGGCCGGTGAGGATCTTGTGACCGTAGGTCTGGTGGCCCACGTCCCACACGAGCTGGTCGTAGGGGGTGTCGAACACGTAGTGGAGGGCGACGGTGAGCTCTATTGTCCCAAGACTGGCACCCAGATGCCCGCCCGTGTTGGCCACGGAATGGACGACGGCCAGACGCAACTCGTCGGCGAGTTGCGGCAGGTCTTTCTCGTCCAGACGCTTCAGATCCGAAGGCGTCTCGATCGTGTCCAGCAGAGGCGTTTGGACGTCCATTGTTCGAGCGTTTTTAGCGATCCGCGATTATGGGCGGGAGCGGGCCTCCGTGACAAGTCGCGCACCGTTCTGGTGCGGTAAATTTCCGTGTCGCGAGGCCGTTCTGCGGGGCAGCGGTCAGTGGCTGCGCTCAACGACCCAGGCCGACAGTCCGCGCAGAAAATCGAATGGCTCTCCCAGCCCCTCGAGTTGCGCCAGCGCCTGATCGTGCATGTCGGTGGCATGCGTGCGCGCACCGTCAAGGCCCAGCAAGGCGGGGTAGGTGGGCTTGTTTCGCGCGATGTCGGCGCCTTGCGTCTTGCCGAGAGTCTCGGTGTCCGACACGACATCGAGGATGTCATCGACGATCTGGAAGCTCAGGCCCACCGCGGCAGCATAGCCATCGAGGCGCTCGATAAGCGCGTCGTCGGCGCCTGCCGCCACAGCTCCCATGACCACGCTGGCGCGAATGAGGGCTCCGGTCTTGTGCCGGTGCATGTTCTCGAGCTCCTCGACGCTCAAGGATCTGCCCACGGCCTCGAGATCAATTGCCTGGCCTGCCGCCATTCCACCCGCTCCGCTGGCCTCTCCCAACACAGCAATCATGCGCACGCGCGCATCGTTGCTCAGTGCCGGGGCCTGGTGTGAGGCGAGTACCGTGAACGCCAGCGCCTGCAAGGCGTCGCCCGCAAGTATCGCGGTGGCTTCGTCAAAGCGGATGTGGCAGGTCGGGTTGCCGCGGCGCAGCTCGTCATCATCCATGGCGGGCAGGTCGTCATGGACGAGCGAGTAGGCGTGGACCATCTCGACCGCAACCGCGGGCACATCCAGCGTCGAGGCGTCTGCACCCAGGGCGGATCCAGTGCCGTAGGTCAGCACCGGGCGCACCCGCTTGCCGCCGATCAGCGCCGAGTAGCGCATGGCCGCCTGAAGGCTGGTGTGGTTGAGATCTTCCGGAGGCAGGAACTCGAGCAGTGCGGTATCCGCTCGCTCACGCCAGAACTCCAGCTGACGTTCGATATTCATGCCTCGGGCTCGAAGTCCACCAGCTCCTCGGATTCTGCATCTCCGTTATCGACCAGTTGACGCACCTTCTGCTCGGCTTCGGACAGGCTCTGCTGGCAAAAACGTGACAAGGCCACTCCCCGCTCGAACTGGGCGAGCGACTCTTCCAGCGGCTGCTCGCCAGTCTCCAGCTTCTGCACCAGCTCCTCGAGCTCCGCGAGTGCATCCTCGAAGCGGGTGGATTTGGGGATTTTCTTGGGTTTGCTACTCATCGTCTGCCCGGTGGTTTGCCGGGCCGAGTCTATCAAGGGCAGCTCAGGCGGGCTTGCGCCAGTCGTTTAACCCTGAGGAGGCGTATCGCGTAGTCACTCCATGTCCGCGACTGCATCTATCGCCTCCTGCAGTCGGTTGGCTGCATGAACTTCAAGACCCTTGATCGATTTTTTCGGCTTGTTGCCGCCGGGCACGATGGCGCGACGAAAACCGAGCTTCACGGCTTCCTTCAAGCGTTCGTCTCCGTTGGATACCGGGCGAACTTCTCCGGCAAGACCGATCTCGCCGAACACGACCAGATCCGACGGCAGTGGCCGGTTGCGAAACGACGACAACGCAGCGAGTAGCACCGGCAGGTCCGCCGCAGTCTCGGATACGCGCACGCCGCCAACGACGTTCACATACACGTCCTGGTCGAACATCGCGATGCCGCTATGGCGATGCATCACGGCAAGCATCATCGCCAACCGATTCTGTTCGAGGCCGAGTGTGACTCGGCGCGGGTTGCCGTGGGCCGTGTCCACCAGGGCCTGAGCTTCGACCAGAATGGGTCGCGTGCCTTCGCGTACCACCATGATGACGCTCCCGCTGACAGGCTCCGGATGACGCGACAGGAAGATCGCGGACGGATTGGTCACGGGTTTCAGGCCCTTGTCGTCCATCGCGAACACGCCGAGCTCGTTGACAGCACCGAATCGGTTCTTTACGGCGCGGATCACGCGAAAGCGGCTCCCCGGGTCACCTTCGAAGTAGAGCACCGTGTCGACCATATGCTCGAGCACACGCGGACCGGCGAGAGCGCCTTCCTTGGTGACGTGTCCGACCAGAAAGATCGAGCGCCCTGTCTCCTTGGCATGTCGCACCAGTCGCGCGGCGCTCTCGCGTACCTGAGCCACCGCGCCTGGTGCTGAATTCAGCAACTCGGTGTACACCGTCTGGATCGAGTCGATCACCATCACGTCGGGCTTTTCTCGCGCGGCGTGTTCGAGGATGGCCTCTACGCGCGTTTCGGCCAGCAGGCGCAAGCCGGCTTCGGGCAAGCCAAGCCTGCGCGCGCGCAAGGTGACTTGTTGCAGTGACTCCTCTCCGGTGACGTAGAGCACGCGACGCGCGGTCGACAGGTTGGCAAGACATTGCACCAGCAGCGTGGACTTGCCGATGCCGGGATCGCCACCCAGCAGGGTGACGGAGCCTGCAACCAGTCCGCCTCCGAGCACGCGATCGAGCTCGGTGAGGCCCGTACTTGTACGCGCCTCGGCCACAAGCTCGACCTCGCTTGCGCTGGTGATCTCGCTACGCGAGCCTGCGTAACCCGCCAGTCGCGGTGCGGGTGCCGCTGCGGCAACAGGCGCCGCGGTTTCCTCCAGCGTGTTCCACTCACCGCAGTCGGCGCACTGACCGGACCACTTGGTGTGGTGGGCGCCGCAGGCAGTGCAGCTGTAGTGTGTACGGGCTCTGGCCATGGGGCGTTTTTGCGGCCTTCCTGTTGGACGTGAATGAGCGTATCAGCATGACATGCGGCTGCCTTTTCGGGTGTGCTGCTGCTTGGCAGTCGGGATTGAATCTACTGGTTGGGATTACAGCTTCCGATTCTGTTCGGAGTAGTATCGACACATGAGTGAAACCTCGGCCATAGATCCTGTGTGCGGCATGTCGGTGCCTCTGGGCAGCGACAAACCGACCGCCGCCTGGCGAGCACAGAGCTACCACTTTTGCTGCGACGGCTGCTGCACGCGTTTCGAGGCAGATCCCTGGTTCTATGTCTCTGGCAACCGTCAGCGTCAGCGCGAGGCAGAAGCGCTCAGGGCCGCGGCCGATTCCAGCGAAGGTGCCAACACCTACACCTGCCCAATGGATCCGGAGGTCGTTCAGGAAGGGCCTGGCACGTGTCCGGTATGCGGGATGGCGCTGGAGCCCATGTCGGGTATATCCGACGGACCCAATGAGGAGTTGATCGATTTCACTCGACGCCTGTGGGTGAGTGTTGCCGCGGCGGTGCCGTTGCTGGTGTTGACGATGGGGCCGATGCTCGGTTTGCCGATCAGGGACTGGCTGGGTGAACGCGTCTCTGGCTGGCTTGAGCTTGCACTCGCCGCACCGGTGGTGCTGTGGGCTGCACGACCGGTCTTTTCACGGGGTTGGGCATCGTTGACGACGCGCAATCTGAACATGTGGACGTTGATCATGCTGGGTGTCGGAGCGGCCTTCGCCTTTAGTGTCGTTGCCTTGATCGTGCCTGGTGTATTGCCCGACTCATTCCGCATGAACGGACATGCACCCTACGGACATGCACCCTTGTACTTCGAAGCGGCTGTGGTGATCGTTGCGCTGGTGTTCGTCGGCCAGGTGCTCGAGCTTCGCGCGCGAGACCGTACCGGAGATGCGATTCGTGCGCTGATGGATCTCTCGCCACGACTGGCGCGTCGTGTGCTGCCGGACGGAGAGGAATACGATGCGCCTTTGGACAACGTGATCGTCGACGATCAGTTGCGTGTGCGGCCTGGCGAAGCCGTGCCGGTCGACGGCATTGTCATCGAGGGGCAGTCTGCTGTCGATGAAAGTCTGCTGACGGGTGAACCGATACCTGTCGAGAAGTCGGTAGGCGATGCCGTCACTGGTGGCACATTGAACGCACAGGGCAGTTTCATCATGCGGGCCGGGCGCGTTGGTGACGAAACCGTTCTCGCGCAGATCGTCAGCATGGTCGCTGGTGCGCAACGCACTCGTGCACCCATCCAGGGTCTGGCTGATCGGGTCGCCTCGGTGTTTGTGCCTGCGGTCTGCAGCGTCGCGGTTGTTGCCCTTGTTGTCTGGATGCTCTTTGGTCCGGAGCCACGCTTGTCTTATGCGGTAGTGGCTGCGGTGTCGGTATTGATCATTGCGTGTCCTTGCGCACTCGGGCTTGCGACACCGATGTCGATCATGACGGCGACGGGTCGAGGTGCGCAAGCGGGTGTGCTGATCAAGGATGCCGCAGCACTGGAGCGCATGGCCGAGGTCGATACCCTCATTGTCGACAAGACCGGCACCTTGACCGAAGGGCGGCCCTCATTGACTGATGTGCACCTGTGTTCGGACATGACTCGAGCCGCGATGCTCGGACTTGCCGCGTCACTTGAAGCGCAATCCGAACACCCCCTGGCGGCTGCCATCGTTGCTGGCGCAAACGAGGAGGGTGTCGCGCTGCAAGCGGTAAGTGATTTCGTGTCGACCACCGGTCAGGGTGTTGTGGGTCACGTCAAAGGTCGTGCCGTGGTGCTCGGCAATCGCGCGATGATGCAAACGTGCGACGTCGCCGTGGATACAGAGGTTTCCGTAGCAGCGACCGCCTTGCAGGAGCAGGGCAAGACCGTCATGTACGTGGCCGTCGACAAGGCCCTGGTGGGTCTTCTCGCGGTACAGGATCGCTTGAAGGAGCACAGTGCAGCGGCCATCCAGACCCTGCGAGACGACGGCATGCGCCTGGTCATGGCCACCGGCGACAATGCTGTCACCGCGGCTTCAGTTGCGGATGCCCTGGGTCTCGACGAGGTGCATGCCGAGCTGACGCCAGCAGGAAAGCAGGCGCTGATCAAGGAGCTTCAGGCACACGGTCGTGTTGTTGCCATGGCAGGGGATGGCGTCAACGACTCCCCGGCACTGGCCTCGGCTGACGTCGGACTTGCCATGGGGGGTGGTGCGGATGTCGCCATGGAGAGCGCAGGTATCACGCTCCTCGGTGGTGACCTGTCGGGCATACACCGCGCGCGTGTGCTCGCGATGGCGACCCGACGCAATATTCGTCAGAATCTTGCGTTTGCCTTTGGCTACAACGCATTGGGTGTGCCCATCGCTGCCGGCGTGTTGTATCCCCTTGTCGGCTGGATGTTGTCGCCGATGCTTGCCGCGGCTGCGATGAGTCTGTCGTCGGTATCGGTGATAGGTAACGCCTTGCGGCTGCGGCGAGTGTCGCTGGACTAGCAGGCCGCTGAACTAGCAGGCCGCTGAACAAGGCAACGACACCCGGCGACTTCGAAGCGACGCGGGTCGCCTCTTGCCCCCCCCTGTTAGTTCGACCCTCGAAAAAATTGACTCGCTCGCAACACTTGTAATGATGCGTTTCGTGCCGTGACGGCGACATTTCTTGCGTAAATGACGAGCATTTGCATCATTCGCATCGATTTGTTGCATTTCGCGCGCGCTACGTCTGAATTTCCTCAATTTTTTAGGAACTAAAATTGACTCGTTCGCAATACTTGCTGCGATCGGTTTTGTTGCGATCGAGTCAAATTGTCGGAGGGGCTAAATATCCGCAGTCCATGGGCTTCCTATCTCGGCTGTGGACTCAAATTGCCTTCGCATGTGTGACTCATCACTCCAGCATCGCGAGGCCTTCGATCTCGACATCAAGATCCTCGCGGCACAGCACAACGGGCATGAATTCAACTGACAGCGTGCCGGTATCCATGCCTTGCATCAGTGCTGGCTCGAGCTGTCTGGGTGACGTTTGCCCGGTGTAGTACACGCGCATGTTCGTCATGTCTTGGATGCCTTGACCACCGCCCGCGACAATCAAGGCGTCCAGATTCGTCAGGGTCTCCTCGAGCTGCCGGATCGGATTGCCGACATGCGCCGAGTCTTCCCCGACGACGCTGGCCGTCCCGGATACCAAGAGGTGTTCCCGGTGGTCGTGCGGCGGCCCGGCGACGCGTGTCGCGCGGCTGAAGCACGGCGGCATCGGGCCGTAACGTTCCGAGTATCTGAACGCCGGTTGCTGTCGAGGATTTTCAATCGCCGTACCCACCTGGGTATCTGCCAGGGCATGGATGACGACATCCGAGGACGCATGGCCGACGCCCGTTGCGGCAGGCATGGCGGCGGCGAAGGCGCTGGGTCCGCAGTCGCCCAGCCAGGTATCGAACGCCGCGTGGCGACCAGCGTTGAATACCATGTAGCGGTCGCGCTGATCGCTCGCCTCATCGAGGATGCGGGGCAGTCCGTTCCACAACCGTATGGGGTGGTGATTGCCAAGCGCCTGGAACAATGCGAGATACGCATCCGCGGCCGCGCGCTCAAGCGCTGCATCGTCCAGCATCTCGGCCTCGATCACCCGAGCGACAATGTGTCGGTAACGCGCGTTGCTTCGGGTTGCGATCGACAACTCAGCGCCTCGACGCGCTGATGCGTCGGCGACCTTCGAATGCGACGGGCCGCCAGCGCCATCCATCCAGCGTTCTACCCACGCGGGCACACTCAGCTCCATGCCGGGAAAATCCATTTAGGTTTTGTCATCATCATAAATCTGGATTTGGTCCGGAATTAGAGTTAATCTATGCTTGTTGACACGCTAGGTGTGTCTGGCCGGGTAGCCCAAACGGGACGCGGCAAGCGCAGCGTTGTCAGTCAACCGGATCGTGAAATGTCTCTGGATATCGAACAGGCACTGAAATCAGCAGGTTTGCAGGTCACCGCGCAACGGCTGGCGGTCTACCGTGCAGTCGTGGCTGCGCCGCACGCGGTTACCGACGATATCTGCCAGACGGTCAAGTCAGAGCTCGGTGTGATTTCCCGGCAAGCGGTCTACGACGCGCTGAGCGTCATGACCGAGCACGGGATTATCCGACGCATTCAGCCTGCCGGGTCGTCCGCGCGTTACGAGAAGCGCGTGGACAACCACCATCACCTGGTGTGCCGGGAGTGTTCTGCGCTGATCGATGTCAATTGCGCCATCGGCGAGGCTCCGTGTCTCGCCATTGACGACGATCACGGCTACCAGATAGACGAAGCAGAAGTGACATTCTGGGGAGTTTGCCCTTCTTGTCAGAAACGCTCGTGACGGCTGATCTTCATCACGTCAAGCAAGTACTACATCAACTACTCACACGCTCAACTCTAAGGGGATAGCAATTATGGACGGCGATATCGGTGGAGGGTGTCCTTTCGCCCACGGTAGCAACACGTCGACGGAGAAGCCGGTCACCAAATGGTGGCCCAAGGCGCTCAATCTCGACATCCTGCATCAACACGGTGCGCGTACCGATCCGATGGATCTGGACTACGACCACCGTGCTGCGGTCAAGGCGCTGGATCACGCGGCCGTCAAGGCGGACGTCAAGGCCTTGCTGACAGACAGCCAGGATTGGTGGCCTGCGGATTGGGGTCACTATGGCGGTCTGATGATTCGTCTTGCGTGGCACTCCGCGGGCTCCTACCGCATGGGTGACGGCCGTGGCGGTGCTGCCACAGGCAACATCCGTTTTGCACCTCTCAATTCATGGCCCGACAATGCAAGCCTGGACAAGGCGCGTCGTCTTCTCTGGCCGGTCAAGCAGAAGTACGGCAACGCACTGTCATGGGCAGACCTGATCATTCTCTCCGGCACCGTTGCCTATGAGGACATGGGTCTGAAGACGTTTGGCTTCGGCTATGGCCGTGCTGACATCTGGGGTCCGGAAACCGACATCAACTGGGGTGCCGAGGACGAGTGGCTGGCCGACAGCGCCAACCGCTACGAGGACCTTGACCAGCCCTCAACGATGTACAACCCGCTTGCCTCGGTACACATGGGGCTCATCTATGTGAACCCGGAAGGCGTCAATGGCATTCCTGACCCGGCACTCACCGCCAAGCACGTGCGCGAAACCTTCTCCCGCATGGCGATGAACGATGAAGAAACGGCGGCGCTGACCTGCGGTGGGCATACCGTCGGCAAGGCACACGGTGGTGGTGATCACGCCAACATCGGGGTAGAGCCCGAGGCGACCAGCGTTGCAGAGCAGGGCCTTGGGTGGGCCAACCCCGGTCACGACAAGAAGGCTGCCAACGCGTTTACGTCAGGCATCGAAGGCGCCTGGACCAAGCACCCCACCCAGTGGGACATGGGTTATTTCGACTACCTGTTCAACTGGGAATGGGAGCTGACCAAGTCTCCGGCGGGAGCCAATCAATGGAAGCCTGTGGACATGCCGGAAGAGGAAATGCCGGTTGATCCTACAGACCCCAGCAAGCGCGCCATGCCGCTGATGACTGACGCCGACATGGCCATGAAGGTCGACCCGGTGTACAACAAGATCTGCCAGAAGTTCATGGCAGACCCGGACTACTTCGCGGATACCTTTGCACGCGCCTGGTTCAAGCTGACGCACCGCGACATGGGTCCGAAGGCCAACTACCTCGGCCCCGACGTGCCGGCAGAAGACCTCGTCTGGCAGGATCCCGTGCCAGCGGGCTCAACTTCCTACGACGTCGCTGCCGTCAAGGCCGCCATTGCCGATTCCGGCCTCTCGGCTTCGGAGCTGATCGCAACCGCATGGGATAGCGCGCGTACCTACCGTGGTTCCGACAAGCGCGGTGGCGCCAACGGTGCACGTATTCGTCTTGCACCTCAAAAGGACTGGGAAGCCAACGAGCCTGCGCGCCTGTCCAAGGTGCTGGGTGTGCTCGAGAAGATCGCGGCGGACGCGAAGGCATCGATCGCCGATGTGATCGTGCTCGGCGGTAACGTGGGTGTCGAGCAGGCCATCAAGGCGGCGGGTCACGACATGGAAGTGCCTTTTGCTGCCGGCCGTGGAGACGCGACCGATGAAATGACCGACGCAGACAGCTTCTCGGTACTGGAGCCTCTTGCTGATGGTTTTCGCAACTACGAGAAGGACAAGTACGCCTCCAGCCCGGAAGAGCTGATGCTGGACCGTGCTCAGCTGCTGGGTATCACTGGCGCCGAGTTGACAGTACTGCTTGGCGGCATGCGTGTACTCGGTACCAACTTCGATGGTTCAAAGCACGGCGTATTCACCGATCGCGAAGGCCAGCTCACCAACGACTTCTTCGTCAATCTGACGGACATGAACAACAGTTGGGTGCCCGTGGACGACGGTACGTTCGAAATCCGCGACCGTGCGTCCGGCAAGGTCAAGTGGACAGCGACCAGTGTCGATCTCGTGTTCGGATCGAACTCGATCCTGCGAGCGTATGCCGAGGTGTACGCGCAAAACGACAACACCGGGAAGTTTGTTCGCGACTTCGTCGCAGCCTGGGTCAAGGTCATGAATGCCGATCGTTTCGATCTGCAAGCCTGACACTGAGGGATGTGGTGCCGTCAATGAGTGACGGCACCACTATTGCGAGCGCATGGCTTTAAGAGTGCTCCATTACGCTGGGGACACAGTTGCAAAGCGACCGAGCTAGGCGCACGCTTCGACCGGCCGCACCGGACACTCCCCCTTTCCGCACTTCCAACGCTCGGCAAGGTAGTCGCAGAACACATCGATCAGTATCGCCTGATTCTCCCTTGAGAGCTCTGCCTGCCAGATCAGGCGGGCGGCGATGGTCTTGACGTTGACGCCCACCAGCTCTGCGATATCGCGCTGGCACATGTTGTATGTCAGCGCCCGTTTGACCGTGAAATTGATGCGCCGCTTCTTCTGCCGGTAGGTCGGTTTACCAGTGGCGAAGGAGAATTTCTTCCCGCAGAGCTTGCACTTGAGGCGCTGGATGTTCTTCGAATCTTGGTCAGCCTGATTCAGCAGACGTTCGACTCTCGCTGTTGGTTTGTGCATCGGCAAGCGGGCCGATTCGGACCTGTGAGACACGGTTCTTGGCGACGGACACTATCGTGATGACGCGACCTTCGAATTCGAAGTTGGCGCCTTCATCAGGGAAGGTTTCAAAGTGTTCGATCACAAATCCGTTGAGCGTTTTTGGCCCTTCGGACGGTAGGTTCCAGTCGAAGGCACGGTTGAGCGCACGCACGCCGGTTGTCGCGTCCACGAGGTAGCTGCCATCGGCTTGTGCTCGTATCTCCACCGGTGTGCCCTGGGGATCGGTATCGAACTCGCCGACGATCTCCTCGAGAATGTCTTCCAGAGTCAGTAGTCCTTGAATGTCCCCATACTCGTCGACGACGAGGCCTACGCGACGCTTCTGGCGCTGGAAGTTCAGCAGCTGGACCGTGAGTGTGGTGCCATCGGGGATGAAGTAGGGCTCACGCGTTACCAACTCGAGGTATTCGCGTGTAATGCGGCCGGAACGGAGCGTGTCGAGCATCTTGCGTAGCCAGATCACACCCACAACCTGATCGATGTTCTCGCGGTACACCACGAGCCGGCTGTGTGGGCTCTCGGTGATCTGCTTGACCACATCGTCCCAGGGGTCATCAAGATCGATGCCCACGATCTCGTTTCTCGGCACCATGATGTCGCTGACCGATACCGTGCCGAGGTCCAGGATGTTGACCAGCATGTCGCGATGGCGCTGCGGCACCATGCCGGCCGTTTCGTTGAGGACCGTGCGCAGCTCATCGCTCGACAGGTGTTCCTGTTCGTGGTCTTCGGCGGTGACGCCAAGGAGGCGTAGCAGGCGGGAACTGACGACATTGATACCTGCCACCAACGGCCAGGTGATGATCATCAACGGCCCGTAGATGCGGGCCGCAAAAAAAGCGAGCTGCTCGGCGCGGCGCGTGGCGAAGGTCTTTGGGGTCACCTCGGCAAACAGCAGGATCACCAGAGTGAGCACACCGGTCGCGACAGCGATACCGGCTTCACCCATCAGGCGCAGCGCAATGACCGTTGCAATGGCCGAAGCGAGGATGTTGACGAAGTTGTTGCCCAGCAGGATCAGGCTGATGAGTCTGTCCTTCTGCTCGAGCAGTCGAGCTGTGCGCAGTGCCGCCTTGTTACCCGCGTTGGCCTGATGCCTGAGCCGATAGCGGTTCAGAGACATGAGGGCCGTCTCCGACCCGGAGAAAAAACCGGACGCACAAATCAGCAGCACCAGTACAACGACCAGCACGCCGATGGGCAATGTGTTCAAGGAAGAGCGGATGCACTTGCAGCTTCGGTGCGGTCACTATAGCAACGTCCTTGCAGCCGCTGGGGGTGTCTGACGCCGATCAGGTGGGTCGCAACAGGATTTCGAGCACCAGTTTGCTACCGAAGTAGGCGAGCATCAGCAAAATTGACGCGGCTATCGTCCAGGTCACCGCTCGGCGCCCGCGCCAGCCAAAACGCCAGCGCCCGAAGAGCAGCAGGCCGTAAGCCAGCCAGGCGAGGCCCGAGAGCACGGTCTTGTGCACGAGTTTCTGGGCGAACATGTCTTCGAGATAGAAAAATCCACTGGCCAGTGACAGTGTCAGCAGGATGAAACCGACGATCAGCAATGCAAAGAGCAGGGATTCGGTTTTCTCCAGCGGGGGCAGCGCATGCACGATGCCGCCCGGGCGGTGCGCGGACAGGCGCCGCCGTTGCACCGACACCAGGATGGCCTGTGCGGTGGCCAGCCCCAGTACGGCGTAAGCAAGCAGCGACAGCAGGATGTGTACGAGCACCGAGGGTGCGTGGCCCATGGGGCTGAACCCGGCGAGCTGGCTGGCCAGCAGCACGGTTGCGGCAAGCGGGTAGGCCGCGAGTCCGAGATAGTCGGCTGGCTGTCGCAGGCACAATGCAAGCTGTAGCAGCACGATACCCAGCGCAGTGGCTGACAACGCCGTGAAGAAGGGCAGGCGGAGCGTGCCAGGCAGGCCCGTCTGCATGGCCAGCAGCCACGCATGCAACAGGAGTGCGGCGAGTGCAAGCATGAGCGTCAGCCCGCGCCCCTGCGGCACACCGCGGCACTCGACCGTGCGCGGGTGGCGCAACGCGTGATACAGGCGTGCGCTGGCCACACAGTAAAGGGCGGCGGCGACGATGGCTAGCAGGATACTGAACACGCTGTGGAAGTTATCATGAGGATCACCCCGGAACGACATTGCGTGATGTCACTGTTGCAACAAGGCGTGTTCGCACTCGTGTTGCTGAGCTCTGCCTGTGCTGAGGCCGAGGTGCGCGTGATCGACGGCGATACGCTGGACGTCGATGGCACCCGGCATCGACTGTTCGGTATTGACGCTGCCGAGCGCGAGCAGCGCTGTCACGACGCCGAGGGAGTGGAATGGAATTGTGCGGCGCGTGCCGAGGCGGCCTTGCAGGTACTGGTGAGTATCGGGCAGGTCGCGTGTCGCGAAGTACCGGGAACCCGCGACGCGTATGGTCGACAGATCAGTCGTTGTCGGGTCGGAGACGTCGATGTGGCTGATGCACTCGTGCGCCAGGGGCTGGCCTGGGCGTTCCGACGCTATTCCAGCGATTATGTGAGTGCGGAAGCACAGGCAAGACGACGTGGTGAAGGCATCTGGGCCGTCGACCCCGGAGGCAAGGTCAACCAGCCGCCGTGGGCGTGGAGAAAGGCACGCAGTGAACGCTGATACCGATGGGCCCGGCCGCGATCGCCTGATCGAGCGTGTGCGCAAACTCTATGCGATGGCGCAAGAGACGGAATCCAGCCCACATGAGGCCGAGATTGCGCTACGCCGTTGCCAGTCCCTGATGGCGAAATTCGGTATCCGCGAGGCGGATCTGGAGACCTCGGAGTTCGGGGCCAGAAAGATCGGTCGCGAGTTTCGCGCGATTCCCGGCTACGTCAAGTTGCTCGGCTCGGCAGTCGCTTTGCTGCACGATTGCCTGTGCGTGGCCGGGCGTACCATCGAGTTCCGTGGCTATCGGGTGGACGCTGAAGTCGCGCGTCTGAGTTACGACTACCTGTTGAGCTCGATGGAGCGATCGTTGAAGCAACGCAAGGCCGCTGGCTTGTTGCTGCCGGGGCGTGCGGCCAGCTTTGACTATCGCGTCGGTTATGCGGCGGCGGTGCTCGAGCGCTGTCGGCTCATCGATGCCGAACGCCGCGCGGCGGCGCCCGATAGCGCTGTCGGCTCATCTGGCGAACTGGTGGTCAGGAAGCTGGCAGCGGTCCGTGCCAATTGCACGGCCGGGCTTGCCACACGCCGGCCAAGCCGGGTGCGCTACCGCGATGGCGCGGCCCACATGGCGGGTACCGACGACGGCGCCAGTGTGTCGCTGGATGCGCAGGTGGGCGGGTCCAGGCGCGGCGTCATCGACACGCCGGACGGGGCGTCGGCCAGACGATACTCACGGCGAACCGTCGCCAAGTCGTGATGAAGATCTGACGGATAGTCCCAACCTGCGTGCGTCAGGTTGTAGCATCGGGTCTCATTCCGCGAAAGTGCCGCGAAAACCATGTTCGATACCCTGAGCGAACGCCTCGGCAAGACCATCAAGAACCTTCGGGGCCAGGGCCGCCTGACCGAAGACAACATCAAGGACACCCTGCGTGAAGTGCGCATGGCGCTGCTTGAGGCCGACGTCGCGCTGCCGGTGGTCAAGCAGCTCGTTGATGCGGTGCGCGAGAAGGCGCTCGGTCAGGAGGTCATCGGTAGTCTCTCGCCCGGCCAAGCCCTGATCAAGGTCGTCAGTGACGAGCTGGTTGCGGTCATGGGCGACAACGCCGTGCCATTGAATCTTGCGACCCAGCCACCGGCGGTCATCCTGATGGCCGGACTGCAGGGCGCGGGCAAGACGACGACGGTCGGCAAGCTTGCCAGGTACCTGCGCGAGCGCGACAAGAAGAAGGTCATGGTGGTCAGCTGTGACGTCTACCGACCGGCGGCCATCAAGCAACTGCAGACAGTTGCTGCGGGCGTCGAAGCGATCTTCTTCGAAAGCCAGCCGGATCAGAAGCCGGTGGACATTGCCAACGCGGCATTGGCGGCGGCAAAGAAGCAGTTTGTCGACGTGCTGCTGGTTGATACCGCCGGACGCCTTGCCATCGATGCCGAGATGATGGCCGAGATCAAGGACCTGCATGCAGCCGTCACGCCGATAGAAACCCTTTTCGTCGTCGATAGCATGACGGGTCAGGACGCGGCCAATACCGCGGCGGCCTTCGGTGAGGCTTTGCCGCTCACCGGTGTGGTGCTGACCAAGACAGACGGTGATGCACGGGGTGGAGCCGCGTTATCGGTACGCGTGATCACCGGCAAGCCCATCAAGTTCATCGGCTCTGGCGAGAAGAGCGATGCGCTGGAAACCTTCCACCCGGATCGGATTGCGTCGCGCATTCTCGGTATGGGCGATGTGGTCAGTCTGGTCGAGGAAGTCACCGCCAAGGTCGATCACGACAAGGCGGAGAAGTTCGCCAGGAAGATGCAAAAGGGTCGTGCCTTCGATCTCAATGATCTGAAGGAGCAACTCGAGCAGATGGCCAATATGGGTGGCATGGCCGCCATGCTCGACAAGCTACCGGGTATGGCCAACATCCCGGAGGCGGCCAAGGCGCAGGTCAACGACAAGCAGTTCGTTCACATGATTGCGCTGGTCAATTCCATGACCCCTCAAGAACGCCGCTTTCCGGCCATTCTCAAGGGATCGCGTAAAAAGCGAATTGCTGCCGGTGCCGGTCTTCAGGTGCAGGACGTCAACAAGCTGCTCAAGCAGCACCAGCAGATGAGCCGCATGATGAAGAAGATGAAAGGCGGCGGCATGAAGAAGATGATGCGAGGCCTGCAGGGCAAGATGCCACCGGGCATGGGCGGCGGAATGGGTGGCCCGGGCGGTATGCCCGGAATGTAGACCCGGCGAGCACCAGCAGGCTGAGCCAGCCGAACGCACCGCCACCACCGGAAGAGCCCCCGAATATCGGGTCATCGTCGGCCGGCTGATCTCCCGCGCCGGCGCCACCACCCGTGGCTTCAACGATCACTCTGACACGGTAAGTGGAATCCACGTAACCGACGACCGCGGCAAAGTAGCGATCGCTGATTGCGGGTATGTTGCAAGCGTCCAGTGCCGATATCTCGATGGATTCGCAGATGATGCTTTCGGCCGTGAAGGATGCACCCTGAAACAGGTAGAGGTCAGCGTCACCGTCGGTGGTCGTCAATTCAACCCGGTCGGCGCCGGTGACTTCATAGAAGATCGCTTGTCCTTGTAGCAGGGACCCCGAGCTGGTCGGCGAGTCAGCCGTCAGCGCGACGATATCCAGCCCCTCTTCCGGTTCGTCATCAACAGGTTGGCCTGTTCCCGGAGTACCGACAATGGCAACGTTCGGTACAAAGCCCTGAATCCAGTCAACGTAGCTGGTGACGCGCGTGTACACGCCTGGAATGCCGGGCTGCGCGCAGCCCACGCCGTAGCTGACGATGCCCGCTTGAACGAGCACGTTCTCTCTTGCGACAAACAAGGGGCCGCCGCTGTCGCCTTGACAGGAATCGAATCCACCCGCGGTGAAACCGCCAGCACAGACGTTGGCGGCTGCGCTGAGAGAGCTCGAATAAAACGGCAGGCACTCGGCATGTGACACGACGGGCAGCGCCACTTCGAGCAGGTTTGCCGACAGGCTGCCGCCCTCGGAGGTGGCGCCCCAGCCAGCTACCGTTGCCAGTTCGTCAACGGCCGGCACGTCGCTCGTGGGTTCCGGCAGCGCGATGATCGAGCCGTTCACAGGCGATGACAGTTGCAGCAAGGCGATGTCCGAGCGCAGGTTCAAGGTATTGTATTCCGGGTGAACGATGACATTGGCGACCCGGGTATAGGTGCCCTGGCCCGAGGTGATGTCGCGTGTGCCGGTGAGCGTCACGAGTGAGCTGGCCGGTAGTTGCTCACCGGTGTTCGGGTTCAGCACGCAGTGCGCCGCAGTCAGTACCCATTCGTCTTCAATCAATGAGCCGCCACAGCCGGGGAAAAGCGTACCGTCTGCTGATTCGAACTGGAGCGACACCATGAACGGGTAGCGGTTGTCCGGCACCACGTTGCCGCCAACGATGCGCGGTGTGATCTCGGTATCCGCGAGCACTGGGGCCGGCGAAGCAACGGCGATCGCGGTGCCGAGCAACAAGGTGGCGGCGAGAGCTCGCGGCCGTTGTAAGGACTGACTGTCATGCATCGCCGCGTCTCTCCTTGGCTTGTCTATTGAGGCCTCGTGCAAATCCGGTGTGTGCTGTGGTTTGCAATCAAGATCCTGGTTGGGCTGGCTCAGCCGTCGTCAGCGGGCAGGCTGGGGCGTCGAGGTTTCTTGATCGTGGACTGCAGGTCCACGACCGGATTGGTGAAGCTCACGGTCTCTGCGGTGCAGCCGTCAGGCAGGGTCCAAGGCATGCTGAGCTCAGCAACCGCTGGCGCGCGACGACACATGTCCATTTGATCTCGAACCAACGTAATCTGGCATTGGCCGTCAGCCACCGCGTGTTCGATATGGAAGTGATCGATGACCGTGCAGCCGTTGCTGAGCGTCTCGAAGGTGATGTGCTCACCGTCATAGCGGATGCTCTGCACGGGCTCCTGCTTGTCCACGCCGAGGGCTGCGATCGGGTCGATCTCCGGTTTGCTCTTTTCGCTCACGCTTGATGACTCACCATTCTTGGGGCTGATTGCGGTGTCGCCGTCTGCGGCGCACTCTCCGTCGGGGCAGGTGGTTTGCGCGCAGGCGCCAAGCAGCATGCAGCTGCCAGCAAGCAGAGTTGCCCTGAGCGTCATCTTCGGGGTCATGCGTTGCATCGTATTCTGCATGGTGACTTGATGCTGGCTGGTGTATCACATACCGCTGTTTGCGGGGAGATCGGTTTTCTGGCGGCGCGACCAAAGCACAGCTAAATCAGTGGTTTACCGCCGGAATCAGTGATTTACCGGCGGTTTTATTACCTGCAGATTGCGTGGCATCCGCGAGCGCGCTAAAGCCCGACGGACTGCGCCGACAGTTTGATATCCAGCTGCAGACTCCCCTCGTTGATCATCCATTTGCGCAGCGTGTAGCGGCGTACACCCTGGGCGTGCATCGGGTCGCCGTCGGCGAGCGCGTGTGCGGCTTGCATCGAGTCGGCACGGTAGATGATCAAGCCGCAGCCGGTCATCTTTTCGCCGGACTCATCAGACAGCGGGCCCGCGAAGGCCAGCCGACCCGCGGCTTCCTGCTCCTGCTGGTAGGCGAGGTGTGCCGGCAGGGTCTCGCCGAGCCGTTCCGGGGACACGGGCGTTGTCTCCACGACATACAGCTCGAGCGCCAGCGAGCCACGATTTCGTGCTGCTTCCTTGTACTCGGACCAACGTTGCATATGATTCTCTCTAAAATATCGATATTCGTTGACAGTATCGTCGATTCTGTATTTACTGGACAGAGTTTCTCAACTGTTGATCTGGTATGCGCTTAATCGTCGGACAGTCGTCGGACTCCGCCGCGACTGCACTCTATGCCGTGGATGGCGACCAGGCCGTCAATCTGACCGCTCAGGACGCCTCCTTTGGTACCGATGTCGCCGCGCTCGCCGCTGACTCCTCGCTGCTCTCGAAGGCTCAAGCGGCTCTGGAATCGGGCCCGAAGGTCGCCGTGTCTTCAGTGACACCGGCATTGCCGGTCGCCAACCCGCGCAAGGTCATCTGTCTTGGTCTCAACTACGTCGACCACATCAAGGAAGGCGGTTACGAGGTGCCCACGTATCCTGCACTGTTCATGCGCTGGGCCAAGTCCCTGATGCCCGCCGGCGCGCCGATGGTTCGACCCAGTTGCTGCGAGCAACTGGATTACGAAGCGGAGTTGATGGTGATCATCGGCAAGGGTGGGCGCCATATCTCCGAGGACGAAGCGCTCAACCATGTGTTCGGGTACACCCTCTTCAACGATGGGTCGGTGCGCGCCTATCAACGCAAGACCCACCAGTGGGGACCCGGCAAGAATTTTGACAACACCGGGGCGGTCGGCCCCTGCGTGGTTACCCCGAACGAGCTCCCTGAAGGTGCGACCGGCCTCGCCATCAGCACGCGGGTCGGTGAGGACGAGGTACTGCAGTCTGCCAGTACCGACGATATGCTCTGGTCGGTTGCCCGCACCATCGCCACGGTGTCCGAGTTTGCAACGCTCGAGACGGGGGATCTTCTCGCCATGGGGACTCCGCCAGGGGTGGGACACGCACGCAAGCCGCAGCGGTGGTTGCGTCCCGGAGAAACCGTGCATGTCGAAATCGAGGGGATCGGTGTGTGTTCCAGCCCGATCGTGGCCGAAGAGGACATGCCCGCCTGATGAGCGACGTTCCTGCCCATAACAATCATGCGACGCCCGAGCTCGCTCAGGCCAGCGTACGTGCGCTGCGCGAGCTCAAACCGCAGTTGGATGATCTATCCATCGATGTGATCCTGCGCGGGGCCCGGTCCCACTATGCGTGGACCGATCGGCCGATCCCGGATGAGCTGCTTCACGAGCTCTACGCGATCACGGCGGCGGGACCGACCAGCATGAACACCTGCCCGGCGCGTTTTGTTTTCGTGAAGTCCGATGAGGGACGCCAGCGACTGGCGAAGTCACTGAAGGACAAGAACGTCGACAAGATGATGTCTGCGCCGGTGGCGGTGATCATTGCCTTTGATCTCGACTTCTGGAAAGCGTTGCCTTACCTCTTTCCGCACGAAGATCGACGCCCGTTTTTCGAGGGCAAGACCGAGCACTGTTACGACACGGCTTTCCGAAACTCCACACTACAAGCCGCGTACTTCACGATAGCTGCGCGCGCACTTGGGTTGGATGTCGGAGCCATGTCCGGCTTCTCGAACAAGATTGTCGATGAGGAATTCTTCGCCGACACGTCGTGGCGATCGAATTTTCTTTGCAATCTCGGATACGCCGATGAAACCGCGATATTTCAGCGTTTGCCGCGATTTTCGTTTGAGCAGGCGTGCTCGTTTGTATGATTTGCATAACGGACATACACGTTCATGACCATTGGTGTGTGGCATGACTCGCTCAAGCTGACTGCCAAGTCGAAAACCCGGAGGAGTTGGATCACATGAATATCAAGACTATTGCCGGCGTACTCGCCGTAAGTGCCTGCGTCGGTTTGCCGCTCAACGTTCAGGCTGCAGAAACCATCAAGGCCGTGGTGATCGATGGCTACCCTGCAAAGGCAATGTGGGTGCAGGAGTTCACCAATTTCTTCATCCCCGAAGTCGACAAGCGCCTCGCCGAGACCGGCAACTACGAGATGGACTGGCAGGAGAGTTATGGCGGCTCCATCGTCAAGCCAAAGGGTGTGCTCGAAGGTATCGAACTCGGCCTGGGTGACATCGGTATCGTCACCACCATCTTTCACTCGTCCAAGCTGCCAAGTCAGGCGTTGGCTTCAGTCACGCCTTTCGTGTCAGCAGACGCGCGAGTAGTGGCCAGGGCAGTCGATGAGATCGCGAAGGAATTCCCGACCATGCAAGCGGAATTCGAAGCGCAGAACCAGGTCTACCTGGCGACCGGCGTGGTACTTGATACCTATCAGGTGTTTTCGAAAGAGCCGGTCGCGTCCGTGGCAGACATCGAAGGTAACAAGGTGGCGGGAGCGGGCATGAACCTGCGCTACCTCGAAGGCATCGAGGGTGCTGCTGGCGTGCGTGGTGGTCTGACCGACTTCTACAGCATGGTGCAGACAGGTCTGGTCGACAAGGCGATGTTATGGCCGGAAGCGGCTTCGACATTCAAGATCGCTGAAGTGGCGCCCTACATGCTCAAGGCTGACCTTGGCGCCGTGAACTCCAAGACCGTGACTGTCAACGCCGATTACTGGGCCGGCCTTCCGGACGAGGTCAAGGAGGTGCTGGTCGACGTAGCCGTAGCCTACCGTGACCATGTCGCAGGCGTCGCGATGGACCGCGCGGCAGCCAGCCTCGAGGCTTACAAGGCAGCGGGTGGCACTGTGGTCGTGCTGGATGCTGCCGAGCGCAAGGCCTGGGCTGATTCAATGCCCAACATCGCCGCAGAGTTGGCGGCAAGCCTTGACGACGCTGGCCAGCCCGGTTCAGACATGCTCAATGCCTACATGGACAAGCTCAAGGCGGCGGGTGCGACGCCTGTACGCGACTGGTCAGAGGGCCTCTGAGGTCCTGCGCGTGGCTGTAGGGTAACAACGCGCATGAGCACGCTGTGGCACGCGTTCCAGCGATTCGCGGAACGCGTGTCCATGGGCTGCAACGCGATCGGCACCCTGTGCGTGCTTGCCCTGGTGGCCATCGTCAACTACGACGTCATCGCTCGCAATTTCTTCAACGCGCCCTTCATGGGTGCGGTGGAGGTCGTTCAGTTCTCACTGGTGTTCATCGTGTTTCTGCAACTGCCCGATGTGGTGAGAGTGGGGCGGTTGACGCGTTCTGATGGTTTTCTTGTACTCATCGGCAAGCGTTTTCCTGTCGCGGCCCTGTGGTTGCAGCGGGCCATCGATACCGTGGCAGCGATCTTCATGACCCTGGCTGCCTACGCGATCTGGCCCGAGTTTCTCAAGATGTGGAAGACGCAGGACTTCTTTGGAGTGCCGGGTGTTTTCACGGCGCCGTACTGGCCCATCAAGCTGGTGATCGTGGTGAGTGCCGTGATGTGCCTGCTGCTGTTTCTCGGCAAGATTGTTGGACCGCCTGCCGACGCGGCCGCACCAGACACCAGCGATCACGGGCTTGCGGGCCGGGCACGCGCGGTCAAGGAAGCTGACTGACTTCATGGGACCTTTTGAAATCGGACTGGTCTCGGTCATCGCGATCGTGCTGTTGATATACGTCGGGCTGTATATCCCGATCGCTCTGGGAATGGTGTCGTTTGTTGCGATCTGGTTGATGCGCGACAACTTCGACCTTGCGGTGAACCTGCTGAAGATTGCGCTCAGCGATAGCGTCATGGAGTACACGTTTGCCACGGTGCCCCTGTTCACGTTCATGGGACTCATCGTGTCCAAGGCCGGCATGGGGCGCGAGATCTACGAAGTCATGAACGTGCTGTTCCGCAAGATCACCGGTGGGATCGGTATGGCCACGGTGGGCGCGAATGCCGTGTTCGCGGCGGTTACCGGTTCCTCGATCGCGTCAGCCTCGGTATTCTCGAGCGTTGCGGTACCGCAGATGCTGCGCTACGACTACAACCCGCGATTTGCGGTTGGCGTTGTCGCAGGTTCCTCGGTACTGGGAATGATCATCCCGCCCTCAGCCATGTTGATCATCTACTCCTTCGTGGCAGAGCAGTCGGTAGGTGACATGTTCATCGCCGGCATCATCCCGGGGATCCTGCTGGCTATTGCCTACCTCGTGACCATCTGGGCGGCGGGCCGGTTTGCTCCGTCGTTTGTGGGCGGACGTGCTGTCGACGATGCGCCAGGCATGACCGGTGGTGAGATCGCCGAGCGCACGCTACCGCTACTCAGCCTCATCGTGCTCGTGCTCGGGGGCATCTACTCCGGTTGGCTCACACCGGTCGAGGCAGGGGCGTCTGGCGCCCTGTTCGCGCTCTTCATCTCGTTGCTGCGTCGTCGCATGACCTTGCGCTCCTTCTGGCAGGCGCTGCTGGAAACCGGGCATATCACGGCGGCCATCCTGTTCCTGATTACCGCAGCTTCCATCTACAGCCGCATGCTGGGACTGGCTGGTGTACCCAACGCGCTGGGTGACTGGATCGATCACAACCAATTGTCCTTCGTCATGATCATGGTCATGTACGTGGTGCTGATGCTGTTCCTTGGAACGCTGCTCGACACCGCGTCGATCATCCTGATTGTCGTACCGCTGTTCCTGCCGTTGATCGAGCCCCTGGGCCTGAGTCCTGTCTGGTTCGGTATCGTCACCGTGGTGGGGGCGGAAATCGGTTTGTTGACTCCACCGCTGGGCATCAGTTGTTTTGTCATCAAATCCACGCTCAACGATGATCGCATTTCGCTCAAGGACGTCTTCCTTGGAGCGCTTCCCTTTGCCTTTGTCATGTTGCTTGTGCTGATCGTGCTGATTCGCTACCCCGTACTCAGCCTCGCACTCTTGTAATCGGAATTCAGGCTTTTGCATGCGTAACGTCACTGAAGACAACATCACCGACACCTTTCTCGGCTACTTCGGCAAGGACACCGATCCTCGAGTGCGCGAGATCATGGACAGTCTGGCACGTCACCTTCATGCCTTTGCCAGGGAGACCAGGCTCACACACGACGAGTGGCGTGCCGGCCTCGAGCTACTGAGGGAAACCGGACGCATCACCACGCCGCAGCGTGATGAATTCGTGTTGCTGTCTGATGTGCTGGGTTTGTCCTCGCTGGTCGACATGATCCATTCGCCGGAAGTCGGCACCAGCTCCAGCGTGCTCGGCCCTTTCCATGTCTCCAATCCACCGGAGTATCCGATGGGCGCTGACCTTCGCGGCGATTTTGGCGGTGACATCGTTCTTGTGAGCGGTCGGGTGCTCGACACCGAAGGCAATGGGATACCCGCAGCTACGCTGGATATCTGGCAGACCGCGCCCAATGGTTTGTACGCATCCCAGGATCCTGACCAGGACGAGTTCAGCTTCCACGCCAAGTTCACGGCCGACAACGATGGCAGTTATCGTTTCACGACGGTAAAACCGGTGCCTTATACCGTGCCCACCGACGGCCCGGTCGGCAAGATTCTCAACGCCACTGGACGCCACCCCTGGCGTCCATCACACTTGCATTACATCGTCGAAGCCGCAGGTTTTACCCCTCTCGTGACCGAGGTCTTCCCCAACGATGATGAGTACCTTGATCAGGATACGGTGTTCGGTGTGCGGGATGATCTGGTGATGCGCTACGAGTCGCAGCCGGCAGGTAGTTTCCCTGCAGAGGGGCTGGAGCTCAGCGGCAAGGTTGACGGACCGTGGGAACAGGTCGACTTCGACATCATCCTGGTGCGCCAGTAGCGCGGGTCAGTAGTGATTCAGATACCGATGTCGGCGAGCAGATCGGCAAGAAAATCGCCGGTGCGAGTGTAGTGCTGGCCCAGTAAGCGGCTTGCAGTATCGGTGTCGCCGCTCACGGCGGCGTCCACGATCAGCTGATGTTCATTGTTGACGTCTCGCTGCTTGTAGTGCGTGGCGCGCGATGCGAGGTTGCGGTAGCGGATGTTAAGATCATACAGCTGACTGCAGAACCGCAGGAGGATGGGCGATTGTCCTGCACTGATCAGATGCAGGTGAAACGCCTTGTGCAAACTCTCCCATCGCGCATGATCCTCGCGATCCATCTTGTTGAGCGCGGTGACCGACGCTTGCAATGACTCACGCCAGGCGTCGTCGCAGTGCTCGATACTGCTGCGCAAGGCAATGTCCTCAAGCTGGCAGCGCAGGGTCAGGATTTCCTGAAAGTGTGCCTGACTGACCGCGGCCGTACGAAAGCCTCGCTGGTCGATACGCTCGACCAGCTGGTCGGAGGTCAGCAGGCTGAGTGCTTCGCGAATGGGTGAGGCGCCAGCCTCGAGTTTCAGTTTGAGCTCCTCGATCTTCAGCTTTGAGCCAGGCTCGATTTTACCAGCGATGATCTGCTGGTGTAACGCCTGATACACCTTCCGGGTGCTGGATACCGGCGCCCTGTGCGCGACGGTGAGTTGATCGCCTGTTACAGCGTCAGCTCCGAGTACCGACTGGATCGTTTCATTCTTCACGCCGGGCAGTTTATCGCTCCAGCGCCCTCCGTGCCGTGAACTAAATACATGGCGACGACAGTGGAGCTGCGGGCATGTCAGGCTAGCCTCCTGATTCTGACTGGGAGCTCACAGCATGTACTTGCGTATGGCGATATCGGTACTGCTGCTGGCAACGACGCTGGCGATAGCGGACGACTTCAAATGGGGCAGCCGCAATACGTCGTTCGATCCGGCGTTTCCCGAGCAATTCCGGGCCCCGGCGCAACAATCCGCAACGGAGCTCGGCACACGTACCCTGGCTGATGGCCTGGAGGTGCCCTGGGGTATTGCAACCTTGCCGTCGGGCGAGGGGTTTCTGGTGACCGAACGCGCCGGTCGCTTGCGGCATGTGACACTCGATGGGCGTGTGTCGGATCCGGTTGACGGTGTGCCAGAGGTCTATTCCCGTGGTCAGGGTGGTCTGCTGGACGTGGCGCTAAGCCCGGACTTCGACAGCGATCGGCTGGTGTACCTGACTTATGCCAAGCCACTGGGCTGGCGCAAGAGCGTCACCGCGGCGGCGCGTGGGCGAATCAATGAGGAACTGTCGGCACTGGAGGACGTCAGCGAGATCTTCGTACAGAACCCACCGTCGACAACATCCAAGCACTATGGCTCGCGCATCGTGTTCGACGAGGAGGGCTACGCCTTCATCACCACGGGTGAGCATTCCTCCGGGTCGGAGCGCGTGCTGGCGCAGGATCTGTCAACCACCTATGGCAAGGTCGTGCGCCTTGCGCCCGACGGTACGGTACCGGCGGACAATCCCTTCGTGGATACACCCGATGCGCTCCCGGAGATCTGGTCGTACGGACACCGCAACATTCAGGGCGCGACCGTTGACCAGGCCGGTCGCTTGTGGACGATCGAGCATGGGCCGCGCGGTGGCGACGAGCTCAATCGGCCCCAGGCAGGAGCGAACTACGGGTGGCCCGTCATCTCCTATGGCATCAACTACATCGGTACGGATATCGGCGAGGGCATTGCGGTCGCGGATGGAATGGAGCAACCCGTCTACTTCTGGGACCCTGTGATTGCACCCGCCGGGATGAGCGTACATCGGGGCGAGAGCTTCAGCGAATGGAACGGAGACTTGTTGATCGGTGGTCTGGTGGCGCGTGCAGTGGTGCGCGTTGACATCGGTGCGGATGGTCTCGTGCAGGGCGAGGAGCGGCTGTTGTCAGGCATCGGACGAGTACGCGATGTCGAAGTGCTTGAAGACGGCAGTTTTGTCGTACTGGTGGAAGGCGATACCGGTGCAGTCGTGCACGTCACTCCAGGCAGCTAGTGGTCTGTCACTCTGATACTGTCGGCATCAGCGAGGCTGGGAGCCGTGGCGGCAAGGCGGGTTCGCGAAGGCGTAGTGGGCCTACGTCGAGCGGGGCCAACGCAGTCCGGCGCGGCTCCCAGCCACGCCCTTCGGGAGCCCACGTGTGCCTTTCCGGTCTGCGTTGCATCTCCTTGATGCACTCCAGTGCAACTTCGTCGATGCGCCTTGCCGGAAAGGCACACGCAGGCTCTGATGCCGACAGTATCAGAGTGACAGACCACTAGTGACAGGCCGCGGGATGCCGTGAGCGGCTCGGTTCGTGACCACAGGCCCGCCAAGGACGATGATGTGCGGGTTACCGGCGCGGCAGGTGTGCCGACACGCTGGAGTATCGTCACACTGGCTGTGCCGGTCATCTTCGCGAACATCGGCGTGTCGCTCGCGGGTATCGCAGACACTGCCGTCATGGGGCGCATGGCAGATCCTATCTATCTGTCGGCAACAGCGGTAGGCGCCACCTTCTTCTCGACCCTGTACTGGGCCTTCGGCTTCCTGCGCATGTCTACCGGTGGTCTGGTAGCGCAGGCAGAGGGCGCACAAGATTCCGTTGGCCTGCGCCGCGTGGTGTTCCGTGCGCTGGCAATGTCCAGCGCCATCGGCGTGCTTGTGCTCGTGTTGCAGTGGCCCTTGTTGTCACTCGCCTTGATGGCGATCAATGAGGCGGATGGGTTGCATGCCCTGATCACCCAGTACGTCAGCGTACGTGTCTGGTCTGCACCGGCAACGCTGGGTCTGTTCGTGCTGTATGGCACTCTGGTCGGCAAGCAATGGATGCGACAGCTGCTTGCATTGCAGTTGTTTCAAACGGGTTCGAACGTCGCTCTCAATCTGCTCTTTTTCTCGTTCACTGATCTTGCGATTTACGGGGTTGCGCTGGCCACCGTCATTGCTGACTATCTCAGTGTGATACTTGCGCTGGCGGTACTATGGCCGGCGTTGCGTGGCGAGACCTCCACACACCCATGGTTGTTCGATCGTGCGTCGCTGGTGCGTCTGTTCTCGTTGAGCGGTGACCTGTTTGTTCGGTCCCTGTTCCTGACGGCTGCCTATTTCTGGTTGACTGCAGCCAGTTCCCGCCTTGGGGTCGGCGTGGTTGCGGCCAACGCAGTACTCCTGTTGCTGGTCACTTTCACCGCGCACTTCCTGGATGGTTTTGCGCATGCGGCAGAAGCGCTGGTGGGTAACGCGATTGGTGCGCGCAAGCCTGCAGTTCTACACGCCTCGATAGAAAAAAGTGCTCAGCTGTCGCTGGTCACGGCGGTCGCGCTGACGGTGGCTTACATGGCGTGCGGGCCGTGGTTCATCGATGCGATTACCACCGACGAAGGGACACGCCAGGCCGCGCGCGACATGCTGGTCTGGGTGTGGTTGCTGCCGCTGGCTGGAGTGGGCAGCTTCCTGCTCGATGGCATCTTCATCGGCGCGACGACCACTCGTGCGATGCGCGACACCGTGGTGTTGGCATCCATCGGCTTCTTCGCAGCCACGTGGCTGCTGATGCCCATGTGGGGCAACAACGGTTTGTGGGCGTCCTATATCTTCATGCAGCTGGCAAGAGCTGTTGGTCTGGGTGCGCTGTTACCGGGCTTGCTACGCAATGCCATATCCCGGACACATGTGCACAACGCTCAATCGCAATAGCGGCGCACCGCGTCCATCGACAGCGTGATTCCGAGTCCGGGCGCATCGGAAATCGCCACACGTCCGTCCTTGTCGGTGTTTATGGCGTGCGTCACGATGTCCCGCCTGAAAGGGTGCGCGGAACGATCGTATTCGAGGATCGGATGGCTTGGGTGCAAGGCATGATGCGTGACGGGCAGGGCTGCGATCCACTGAATGGATGCGGCTTGTGCGACGGCACTGCCCCACACGTGTGGATTCACGCCGATGCCGTGCGCTTGCGCCAGGGCGGCGATATCCCGTGCAGCAGTAAAGCCACCGCAGGAGCCGATGTCTGGCTGGGCGATATCGATGGCATGATGGCTCAGGAGTTCCCTGAAGCCATAGATCGTATGCTCGTTTTCTCCGCCCGCGATCGGCGTGTCGAGTGCTTCTCGTAGTTGCCGGTAGCCATCGATGTCTTCTGGTACCACCGGCTCTTCGTACCAGCGCAGGTTCATCGTGTCGAGAGCGCGGCCGAGTTTCAGCGCATCTCGTCGTCCGTAGGCGTGGTTGGTATCCACCATCAGCTCGGTATCGTCATCACCCAGCGCGTTGCGAATCGCTTCCATCACGGCAATGTCATCGGCGACGCCAAAGCCGAGCTTGACCTTCATGGCGGTGAAGCCTGCGTCCCGGTGTATCAGCGCTTCCTCGGCCAGTCGAGCGGATTCTCCGCGTCCGGTCAAGCGATAGAAGCCGGTGGCATAGGGGTGAATATGGGTGCGGTGCGCGCCGCCGAGTAGCTGATGTATTGGCACGCCATGGTGTTTACCGGCGATGTCCCACAGGGCGATGTCGATGGCGCTGATCGCGGCGACGACCGATCCCTTGCGACCATAATCGCGCGTCTGGTGATACATGCGATGCCACAGGGGGCCGCTCGCAAGAGGGTCTGCACCCACGACCAATGGAGTGAGCGCATGGGTGATGACTGCGCTCGAGATCTCCGGCGGCTCAAGCCCTTGGCAAAAAGCCTCGCCCCAGCCTTCGATGCCGTTGTCCGTGCGCACCCGAACCAGCGTTGCCGAGCGCTGCGTCACCCAACCCTGGGAAAACGCGAAGGCTTCATCCAGGGGCGTCTTGAGTACAAAGACGTCTACGTCGGTGATGATCATCCGGGTTGCCTGCTGCGCGATTGGCGATGCGCTTCGGATCATGAGGATACCGGCTGCGGCGAGGCGGCGGCTCATGGCAGACTGGCGACATGGAAAACACAGAGACATCCGCCGCACCGTCTGCTGCGATGCTGGTCATAGGCAACGAAATTCTCAGCGGGCGGACCCGCGACCTCAACCTCGCCCATATGGCCGATCGATTGGGTGCGCGTGGTATCCGTTTGATGGAGGCTCGCTTTGTCAGTGACCAGGAGGAGCACATCGTCGATGCCGTCAATGCCTTGCGCCACACCTACGATCTGGTGTTCACATCCGGGGGGATTGGCCCCACGCACGACGACATCACTGCGGACAGCGTGGCGCGCGCCTTCGGCGTCGCCATTGACGTCAACCCGGAAGCGCGCGAGCGTCTCGCTGATGAATGCGAGCGACGTGGGGTCGAACTCACTACCGATAGCTTGCGCATGGCGCGTATCCCGGATGGCGCACGTCTTATCGACAACCCGGTATCGGCCGCACCGGGATTCATCATCGGCAACGTGCACGTGATGGCGGGCGTACCTTCCATTCTCAAGGCGATGCTCGAGACCCTGTTACCGGCGCTACCGCAAGGGCCGGTAGTTGAAAGCGCGACGGTGACGGTGCTGGACACCGGCGAGAGTCGGCTCGCCACTCCGCTGCGTGAGCTGCAGGCGCGTTGGCCTGCCGTGGACATCGGTAGTTACCCGGGCCGTCGTGACGGCCGCTCGCGGGTGGAGCTGGTCGCACGGTCCAGCGATCCGGACATGCTCGCTAGCGTGTACGCGGCGCTGCGCGACATGGCGGCCGAGGTTGCCGCGTGTTGCGGCGGCGCTATCGAGGAGTAAGTAAGCCCTGGCGGCTCAGGTCATGGCATCGCGGCACTGACTACGGGTGCCGGGCTTACCAGGCGTGATCCGCTGGCGTGAGTCACTTGCAGACCGTGTGGCCCCTGACGCGCGTCCAGCCCGAGCGCATCAAGCGTAGCGCTTGCGTGCGTGCTGTGCGGTGTGCCCTCATGCATGAACAGAACCGGCACGCCGAGTTCGTCGGCGCGTTGCAAAGCCATGCCGATTCGTGTTGAGCGTGTTGAATCCTGTGATTCACCGCGTCCCGATCCGATGATCAGCAGATCCGCGGTATCGAGGCAGGCAACGAGTTGATCGCCGTCACAGGCACCTGCGGTCGACACCTTGATGTGCTGGCCCCTCAGTTTCAACCACTCACCCACCTGATCATCGTCGGCGTGGCCATCAAGACCGGCCATCTGGGCGATTGACACGTTCAGCACCGGAACATCCACCGGTGCGAATGGCATGTCGCGCTCGACCAGCCAAGTAATGAGATTCTCGAGCCAGGCTTCGGCACGCGCGTTGGCACGACCACCGGTTTCGTGGGGTCGTCTCAGATCATGTATGAGGTTCGCCCCCAACGCCGCACGACGACTCCCGGCCGGTGTCACCTGACCCAGAGCGAGAGCGGCTTGAGCGTGTTCGGGTTCCCCATCGCGCGACAGAGCGAGCAGGGGGAACCACTTTGCCGTGGCGGTCGCGTCCTGAAGGGTCTTCGAATACAGTAGTGAGGCGTCTTCTGATGGACGCCAGTTGACCGCTGTCAGGCTCAGTGGTGTTTCGTGACCCTCGGCATCGAGGCGATAAATGTCGACGAGTGCTCTGAATTCTAGCGAGTGAGGGTCAGTTGGCAGTGACTGCGCCCGAAGCGTCGGGGCCGTCATGAACAAAAGGCAAGTTGCCAGGCCCGTGGCGATGAATCTGCTTGCAGAGTGCGTGGGCTTCTGTGTCCCATTCGGAAGTTTTTTGTGGTGCATCGTGTCGACCGTCTGGGGTTTGCCACGCGGTGCGATGTGTTTGCAACCGCGTGGACACCCTCTTGTTTTTATGGTTACTGCCGTGGGTATTCGTCACACCCGAAAAATGTATCGGAGAAGAAACAATTCCCTTGCGCGGGGATCGTCGACAAAGGCGAGACCGTTCACCTTGATCGGGTTTATTGGCCTGTTTACGTGACCTTGATGCCTTGTTGAGTCGCTCTGTATCTCACTTCTTGACACGTTGACGATGTCTTGCCTGCTCGAGCTAACAGCGAGTGGTTCGCAGTTGCGCATCGACTGCGAACTGGGAGTCATTCGTTGCGATGCGATGTCACCCGTTTTTCTTGCACGAAGGGCTGGTCAGATGATGTTGTGGCAGTCACACTGCGACGGTGTCTACATCGCGCTCATTGACCACCGCCTTTGCCTTGATGCTCGCCGCATTCGGCATCTTCGTTGTGATGGATACCAGTGCGAAATGGCTGGTGCTCGGCGCCATACCCGCCTTGCAAGTGGCGTTCATGCGCTTTGCAGTGCATCTTGCCTGGGTTATCGCTCTCTATCTGCCCAAGGAAGGTGTCTCGCTGATGCGCTCGCGTACGCCCGGCTTTCAGATATTGCGTGGGTGCATGCTGGTGTCGGCAACCATGTTCAACTTCACGGCACTCAAATACCTGCCGCTGCCGGTCACCATCAGTATCTTCTTTACCGGGCCCATCCTCGTGTGCCTGTTGAGCATTCCCATCCTCGGGGAGCGTGTTGGACTCAAGCGTTTCGTGGCGGTCGGTGTCGGTTTTATCGGTGTGCTGGTCATCGTGCAGCCCTGGAGCGAACGCTTCGATCCGGCCATGCTGCTGTCGGTCTGTGCCGCCGTCAGCGCTGCCATGTATTTCGTGTTGTCGCGCCGCATCCGCGGTGCAGATGGCAATGGCACATCACAGTTTTACGTCGGCCTGACCGGAACCCTGGTCACCTTGCCATTTGCGTTGCACTTCTGGGTGTGGCCCAGCAGCAGCCTGCAGTGGATGGTTCTGGTGTTGATCGGATCTGCTGGAATGCTTGGGCACACCTTCGTCACCCGGGCGCACGAGCTGGCCGAGGCGTCGGTACTGGCGCCGACGGTCTATTCGCAGATGCTCTTCGTGACCCTCGCCAGCTGGTTGATCTTCGACACGGTGCCATCAACCAGCACGTTGGTGGGTGCGGCCATCATCATCTCCAGTGGCTTGTACATCTGGTGGCGTGAGCGCCGCCTTACACGCAACGAAGAGGCGCTGACTCAACCTCACGTCGGTCAAAATGCAGTCTGAGTCGGGCTTCGGTCGGCAGGAGCTGGGCCTGTATGTCATCACGGTACTGGCGTGGTCACTGTCCTGGTATGCCTTGTCGGTGAACATGGCGGTGGGCATCGCGGCGCCGGTATCGCTCGCCTGGCGCTTCGCACTGGCCACGGCCATCATGTTTGTGTGGGTAAGGGCGATCGGCGGGAAGCTGCGGTTTCCGTTGGGGCGACACCGCCACTTCGCGCTGCTTGGCATATTGCTTTTCTCGACCAACTTCCTGTTGTTCTATCTGGCATCGCAGTATGTGGTGTCGGGCCTGCTTTCCGTGGTGTTCTCGTTGGCTTCGATCGTGAATCTGGCTATCGCGGCACTCGGAGGCCAGTTTGTCGGGCGGCGGCGTTGGCTCGGCGCCGCCCTCGGTGCCACCGGCATCGCCTTTCTTTACGCGCAAGAGCTCGCCAATGAGGGCGCGGCGCTTATCGGGCTCGGCTTGTGTGTGGTAGGTACCTTGAGTTTCTGCTTCGGAAATCTCGTCAGCCAATCCTTGCAGCGTCAGACAGTGCCAATACTCTCGGCCTCGGCCTGGGGCATGTTCTACGGCACGCTCTGGTGTGCGTTTCTTGCGCTGGTCTCGGGTAGCGACATCACCTTCGACTTTTCGGTGGAATACATCGGCTCATTGCTGTTTCTGGTCGTGGTATCCACCATCCTCGCGTTCTGGGCCTACCTCAATCTCATCGGGCGTATCGGCGCAGGGCGCGCAGCGTACGCGACCGTGATGTTTCCCATCGGTGCGCTGCTGACATCCACCGTGGTCGAAGATTGGCAATGGACACCGCTGGCTGTGCTGGGTCTCGCACTGGCCTTGACCGGCAATGTGTTTGTGTTGCGTGGCGCCAGGCGATAGGTCACGCGCGGCGACTCAGCCTCGCATGCGTGACCCGTCCGGGTCGAACAGTGGCTCGAGCTGCAGTGTGGCGGTCAGATGCTTGCCCAGCAATTCGATACTCCAGCCGCTTGTGGTTGACGCGAGCTCTCGCGGCACGTAGCCCATGGCAATCGATACGCCGCTGGCATGCGCGAATCCGCCCGAGGTCACCCAGCCCACCACCTGTTCGTCCAGGCTGATCGGTTCATCGCCGATGGCATCGGCGTCGATGGCGTCGAGTGTAAAGCTGCACAAGCGCATGGGCCCACCACCTGCCTCGCGGCTTTCGAGTACGGCAGCCTTGCCTATGAAGTCAGCAGGTTTGTCGTAGGCGACAAAGCGGTCAAGTCTTGCTTCGATCGGATCGTAGATGGGGCGGTACTCTCGCGCCCAGCTGCCGTAGTGTTTTTCAAGGCGAAGCGCATTGAGGGCACGCAGACCGAACAGCTTCAGATCAAACGTCTTGCCGGCTTCCATCAAGGTATCGAACACATGGCGTTGTTCTGCGGTATCCATCCATAGCTCGAATCCGAGATCTCCGGTGTAGCTGACGCGCCCGACCAGCGCCGTGATATCGCCGACATCCATGCGTCGAATATCCATGAAGCGCAAGGCCTCTTCAGAGACGTCACTGGTACTCACGGCTGCGAGCAGGTCCCTTGCCTTTGGACCTGCGATACCGAGGCCCGCCAGATGCGAGCCATAGGGTGTGATGCTCAGTTGCTCCTGTTCCAGTCGCGTGGACTCGAACCAGCGACGGTGGTAGTCCTCGGCAATACCAGACCCTGCCAGAAACCACGTACCGTCGTCCAATCGCGCGAGGGTGAAGTCGCCGATCAGCTTTCCGTCATGCTTGAGCATCGGCGCGAGTGTCATGCGACCGTGCGCGGGTAGTGCACAGGCAAAGATTCTGTCGAGCCAGGTCTCTGCATCGCGCCCGCTGATCCGGTACTTGGCAAAGCCCGAGATCTCGATGAGCCCCACGCCATTGCGCACCGCACATGACTCGGCTCCCACGTGCTCGAAGTCGGTCGAGCGTCGCCACGAGAAGCTGTCCTTGATGCCATCCGGTGCAAACCACAGCGGCACCTCCAGTCCGTGGGACTGCGTGAACTGGGCACCGGCGCTCTCCAGGCGATCATGGATAGCGGTGGTTCGCAAGGGTCTGCCCGCGGGGAGCTCTTCGTTGGGGAAGCGTATGGAGAATCGGCGCGAGTAGTTCTCCCGCACCTTGGCGTTGGTCCAGCGACGTGTGGCAAAGTCTCCGAAGCGCGCGATATCCATGGCGAATACATCAAGCCCGGGGTCTCCGTTGATCATCCAGTTGGCAAGCGCCAGCCCGACGCCTCCACCTTGGCTGAAGCCCGCCATTACCGCACAGGCAGACCACAAGTTACGCGTGCCAGGTATGGGGCCGACCAGAGGATTACCGTCGGGTGCAAACGTGAATGGCCCATTGATGATCTGCTTGATACCGGCGTCATTGAAGGCGGGGAAGTGGGTAAACCCGACCTCCAGTTCCCGGGTGATGCGATCCAGATCCGGCTCGAGCAGTTCGTGGCCGAAACTCCACGGGGTGGTATCGGGCGACCAGGGGCGACAGTCCTTCTCGTAGGTACCCATCAGCATGCCGCCGCGTTCCTGGCGCAAATAGAGTTCGCCATCGAAATCGACCGCGTGCAACATCTCGCGACCGGTTTCGTCGTTGAAGGCTTTTACCGCAGGCATGTCTTCGGTGATCAGATACATGTGCTCCATCGCGAGCACAGGTAGCTCCAGGCCTGTCATGCGTCCGACCTCGCGTGCCCAGAGTCCGGCGGCGTTGACCACGTGCTCGGCGTTGATGACGCCCTTGCTGGTGATGACATCCCAGCTGCCGTCACTCTTTTGCTGCAGATCCTCGACCTTGGTGTCCAGATGGATCGTGGCGCCGTTCTTCTTCGCCGACTTGGCGTAAGCGTGAGTCGTGCCGTAGGGGTCAAGATGGCCTTCGACTTCGTCGTACAGCGCACCGACGAACTGATCAGGATCAATCAGCGGCATCTGCTCATGCGCTTCCGCCGGGGTAAGCAGGTGTGCATCCAGGCCCATGTAACGGCCCTTGGCGAGGATACTCTTGAGCCAGTCAAAGCGTTCCTCGGTGGCGGCGAGCATGATGCCGCCCGTCATGTGCAATCCGATGTCCTGCCCGGACTGCTCTTCGATTTCCTTGTAGAGCTCGACGGTGTACTTCTGCAGCTTGGCGACATTCGGGTCACCGTTGATCGTGTGCATGCCACCGGCTGCGTGCCAGGTGGATCCGGACGTCAGCTCGGAGCGCTCCAGCAGCGTGACATCGGTCCAGCCGAATCGCGTGAGGTGATACAGCACCGAACACCCGACAACACCGCCGCCGATGACGACGACTCGAGTATGTGTATTCATGCAGGAAGAATTTGGAGTTGATTCTGCTTTGCAGCGTGTTCGAGCGTGTCGCTGACCCACTGATGAAACACGGCGGTCGATGAGTCCATGGCCGGTGACAGGGTGCCGCCGTCAAAATGTATCCCTTGCCTGCCACGTTGCATGCCCTCGACCACGGAAACATCCTCGTTGAACACGAGGGACCAGAGTCGCAGGTTCTCGCGTCGCAACTCTTCGAAATCGGGATTGCTCGCGCCAGCCTCTGTATAGAACAGGCGAAAATGCTCGATGGTCCTGTCGACCGCTACCGGCTCGAGGATCAGCGCGTAGGTATGGTCGCGGTGAACACCGAACAGCACGTTTGGAAAAAACGAGAGGTACTCTGCCGCAGCCTGCCACTGACCTCCAATCCCGTCGAAGTCAGGAAATCGCAGCCCGTCCTTGCCTTCGAGCTGGCGGTACACGCAAGTGCCCTGACCGGAGAAAGTGGCGTGATCATCGATGTCGTAGTGATCGGAAAGCTTCGAGTAGGTGTTGAGCCCGGGATGTATCGTCGGCAGGTGATAGCTTTCGCAGAAGTTCTCTACGGCGAGTTTCCAGTTGGTGTTCAGGTCGAGCGTTTGCGACGAGTGACTACCGGCAAAGACTGCCTGATCAAAATCCGACCAACGCTCCTTTACCGCCGCAGCTGCCACCGCGAACGGTGCGGCGGTGCCCGATATGTTGACGAACACGACCCCCAGGAACACCGCTGCCGGTATGCGTTGCAAGCCGAGCTCCTCGAGTCGGATGGCGTCGTGGGTGTCCTTGTCGTGACCGCCCACATGCGGGGTCGCCCGCAGCGCGCCATCCAGGCCGTAGCACCAGCCGTGGTAAGGGCAACGGATGACGCGGCGGATGTGGGTGGGTTCTTCGACGAGAATCATGCCACGGTGGCTGCAGATGTTCTGAAACACGCCAATCTGTCCTTCATGGTCGCGCACCAGCAACAACGGCATGCCCATGAACTCGATCGGCACGACGTCGCCGGGTGACGCCACGTCTGCAGCAAACCCCACGCCCGACCAGCCGGCGAACAATAGATCGCGCTTCTCGCGCTGGTGCATGGCGGGATCGATGTAGTGCGTGTTGGAGAGAGTGAGCATGGGCGGAAGGTCCGTAGCGCGTTGCTGTCGTCACTGCTGAAGACTGATTGCCGAACGCTACGTGAAGGCGCCTGGCTGTGGCAAGACGCGTCTGGTGCTTGACCTCGCGGTTGTCGTTCACGCGACCTCCGTGTCGCACGCGGACAACTGCGCTGCTGTGGCCGCCGACGTCCCGCCTCGCTGAGGATCTGGCCCGGGAATGTCTTTTCTTGATCCGGCACTGGCGCTCGGCTGCTTCAGCTTGCCATGGACAGCTCTCACCATTATCGCCAGTGGTCGTACCGGGGAGGAGAGGCTTCCCTGCAAACGCTACTTCCCACAGGCGACTCACGAGGTCCATGAGAGCAAGCGCGCGGCGGTAGTGGGCTTAGGTGAGCTGAAGGAGACGGGGTGGGATCCACTGTTCACGATCAACCACTTCCTGGCCTACAGTCGGGCCAAGGTGAATCGCCTGAACCGACGGACCTGGTGCACGACCAAGGACCCGAAGCGGCTTGCTGACCACATGGCGATACTGATCGATGTGTTCTGCGAGTACCTTGCCGAGCGCTGGAAGTGTGGAAAGGGGGTGTGTCCGGTGCGGCCGATCGACA
>CALLMF010000011.1 GCA_938006335.1 uncultured Granulosicoccaceae bacterium
AAAGTCGGGATCGGGGGCCGAGCTGATCGGGGTGCGCTCAGCATTCTGGTCGCGAGTGCCGAGGCGCTCGAGAGCGGTGATCATCGGCCCGAAGGCGTCGCCGTTCGTGACCCTGAAAAATGTATTGAGACGCTCACGTACAACCGCCGGCACGGACGGGTCGGGGTCCGGAGCCGTTCCCTCGCCCTCGTCGAAGATCGTTGTCGAGGATCGGGTGCCGGAGGCGGAGATCGCCGTCAGCTCATAGCGATACGCTTGTCCGCGTGCGCGATCATCGTCGAAGAAGCTGTTGCCGGGCTTGGTCGCGAGAAGTTGACCATCGCGACGGATCTCGGTATTTACGACGCCCTCGGCTGCCGGAGGGCGGGCCCAGAAGAGCTCGGCAGCCGTGTCTGAGTAGATCTCGATCCGCACATCTTCCGGCGCGGACGGACCGTCTATCGGCGTGGGGACTACCGGTCCGTCTCCGATGGTGCGCACCGCGAGTCGAGCTGGAATTGAGCGCAAGCCGAGCCGATTGATCGCGATGACCTCGAACGCGTAGTCGCGCCCGCCCTGGAGATCGCCAGTGAAATAACTGACCCCGTCGGTCGTTTGCACCACTCGGCCGTCGCGACGTATCTCGTACCGCAGACCTAGCGTCGCCAGAGCACGTTCCCAAAACAGTTCTACCGCCTGAGTTGAGTAAACCGATGCTCGGAGATTCCCCGGCATCGCCGGAGCATCGGACTGCGGGGCATTCACCGAGCTTTCACCGGCCGTACGAACAGTCACCGACGAGGGCAGTGATCGATTTGCCTGACGATCGATTGCGACAACCTCGAAGGTATACTGGCGCCCGGACTCGAGAGCATCGGTGAAGTAGCTCACTCCGTCCGTCGTTCTGACGGGTTGTCCGTCACGCCGAATCTCGTAGCGTAAACCGAGCGCGGCCGGGGCTCGATCCCAGAAGAGCTCGACTGAACGCTGCGAATAGATTGAAGCCCGTAAGTTCTCTGGCGACTCAAGGCCATTAAGGGATGGAGATGCCGACGTACCACTTCCGAGTTCTGTTGTGGCGACACTCGAACGCTGTCCGGCCGAGTCGATAGCGACGACGGTGAAGGTGTAGGACACACCTGGTTCAAGCGACGGATCGTAGTAGCTCAGCGCATCGCGGATCCCAAGACTTTGACCGTTGAGTGTGATCTCGTAGCCACGGACCGCCCCACGATCATCGGTGGAGCGCTCCCAAAAGAGCTCGCCGCCCGCGTTGTCGTAGAGAGTGGCCCTGAGATTGCCGGGTTGACTCGGTGGGACGTCGCCTACTGACTGCGCAATCGCAGCGCTTGAGAGCGCGAAAGTTGCTGCAAGCAGAGGAGAAAGTACGCGTGATGATTGCATGGTCGTCTTTTCTTCGTGCTGAATCTACTGTGCCCAGAGGCGCGGGGAACTATCTAACGCCAACGACGCACGCTACAGCACGTTGTAAAATAGGCGCTCTGCAGATGGGCTTTCGCAGATCAACGAATCCGCAGCGCCAAGAATCGCGGAAGGTAAATCAAGTGCCGTAGTCGTGACACGCTCGTCGATCTGTAGTTGACCCAAGATCAAGCTTCCGCGAGCGGAATCGACTAAAACCCCGGTACCACTGCGTACAGAGTAGGTGTTCCCTGATTCACCAGACGAGTAGTCAAACGCCGGGTTCATTCGTGTTCTCCCCCCTTTTTCTTGATCCCAAATAATTGTCGCGGTGAAGTCAGTCACAGTGCTCTGGACGGTCCCGGCGGACGCTGTCAGTCGTTTAATCGAAACCCGCTTTCGGGTAGACGGGTCGACGTCTAGCGGCGAGACAGTAAAGGAGGTCTCGATGCTGGCGTTCTGGAATATCCTAACTGCGCCGACACCGAAATCGTCAGTCATCTCGACGTTCACGTCGTCGACGCCAGAAACACTGCCAGGCACCCCAAACGAGGAAAACGTGCCATTCATGGTCGTAGCCGACAACGTACAGTCGAAAAGGGTGTAATCAAACCCGTTCCGCTCGTTTGCCGAGCGTGTGGCGGTTCCTCCGTCTGGACAAGCAATAGAGGCATCACCATCGTCTTTTGCGGTCCCAAGGAACCGTTCTACCGTGCCGAGACGATCGGCGAGCCGGACGATGTCACCTCCTTCAACCGTCTCGTAGATGCCGGTAGCATCCTTCTGTACGAGTGAGAGGCCAGGCTCGAAAAGCCCTCCGCAAAGAAGGTCAGCGGACGCCGCCGGCGCAACCGCCACCAAGGCAAGGGTTAATGTTGCTCGTCGCGATGCCGTCGTGTTCATCTGGGTTTTCATCACTTCAATGAGGTCCGTGGACATATCTTTGATCCCTTTCAGTTAGTGCTTGCTTGAAGCGTTGTTGGTGCTGACCTTGCGCCCTGCTCGTCGATTGTTACAAGGGAAAAGTTGTACGTGGTGTTTGGCTGGAGACTGTCCATGAATCGGCTCCGACCGTCACCGAGGTAAATCACGGCTCCGTTTCTTGACAGCTCGTACTCAATATAATCACCGTCGGGGTCGTACGCGGTGTCCCAGAAAACCTCGATTGCCGTCGCCGAGTACGTCGCAGAGCGGAAGTTCGGCGCGGGCGATGGTGCACTGTTTGAGCCCGAGCTATGTGGAGGCATATACACCTCGACCGTGTCACTGACAGCCCCGTCGTCGTCGACGGACTTAACGGCAAAGGTGTAGCCAGAACTACTGGTGAGATCGTCAACGAACAGGCTGTTGCGGTCCTCGTTGGCGAGTAGCACACCATCGCGACGGATTTCGTATCGGACGACCTGTCCATCCGAGTCGTTTGCGTCAGGCCAGAAGATTTCTCCCGCAGTCGCCGAATAGCGAGACGCAGTAAGGCTTCCTGGTGCATTCGGCGGAACATTACCTCCGGACGAACCGTTTTCACTGACGGTCCAGACCTTTACGTAATCGACCAAGACGTGATCCTGTCCGTTGATTCCGAGGCTCTCGCCACCCGAAGAGTTGACTTGCCCTAGCTCGGCAAGGGAAGCCGAGAAACCGACGTTCTGTCCAAATAATCCGGGGTCTTTAGGAATCGCCTTTGGGTCTGGATCAGTGCTCGGCTGCGGCGTGTTTGGATTGCCGTCGTCGTTGACGCCAGAGTTCATCTCGCGGGTAAGGAGCATGTACATATCGGTCTGGGGAATCAGGTCGTTGTCGAGCACGACAGGCTCACCGTCGAGATACCACACGAGCTTCGTCGAGCTCCAGTACAGACCAACGGTATGCCATCCGACACTGGTCCGATTGGTCGGTGAGTTGTTATCCAAGAAGACAGTCGTACTGCTTCCGCTCAAGTAGCCGATGCCGTTTCCGCTGTTGTTGATCTCGTTGTTCGTACTGCCTGTGCCGCCGACGGAAACCGGGTCTCCCAACACCTTCATCAGTAGACTGTTAGCGATCTCGAAGTTGTCCGATCGCGATGGATCGTTAAAGAACTCGTGCTCGTATATGTCGATTTCAACTCCATTAGCTGCGCTATTGTCATAGTTCAGCTGCGGCGCCTGGACTACCGTCGAACCGTTCAGTCGCGCGGGCATCAACCAGAAGGAGTGACGGTGTCCGAACGAGGACATGTTTTCGAAGTTCACCCGAATCTCGAAGAAGTGCCCGGGTGAGAACTTCACGAAGTCGTCACGAACGGTGTGATCGCTGTCGCTTTTGCGCCCGAACGTGCGTAGGAAGGACGTGTAAAGCCGATAGTCGCCAAAGTTCACCATTTCACCCGACCCTGGTGGATCGGCATAAGGCAAATTTCGAAGAGGGTCAGTTATTGAGTAGTCGACGATGCCTCTCTGCACTAGATAGTCGGAGTTTGCGATGAACCCAGTCTGTTCTTGCCTTTCATTGTAGAAAGCAGCATGTCGTCGGCCCTTCTGATCGTCTCCCGTGTAGGTGTCCGCAACTTGGTGAGTAGCATCAAGCACCATCTCGTCGTGGTACCAGAACCGCGGGTTGATCGAAGAGCCGTCGAAGTTGTCGACAAATACCGGCTGCTCGGAAATGATAGCAGCCTGTATATGGGAATAGTCGTCGATATTAGGTAAGTCCATACGTCTTGCCTCAGCGTCCAGTCAGATGGAGCTCATTAGGTGCCCAAGTCCGCTCGATGTAAGTAAGCGCTCGGTCCTAAGTCGTGATCCGTGAATAGACGATATTTGTTTATTCTCTACAGGCCAACCACGTTTTCGAATATCGGTTATTCGCGCACGCTTGGTGGTGCCTAGAACGCCGTGAGGATCCGCAGCACGCCTTGAGCTACCAAACAAGCGCCCCGCTTGCACGCGCCATACTGCTCCTGTGCCTCACTTGCGTCTGACGCGGACGATGAGCGCACTGGGGCGCGACTCGAAGCTGTCGAGCGATCCTTGCCAGCACGCACGAATTTCCGCTACAGGCCGATGTGGATTCCACGAACCCAAACGTCATCAGACTGCTCCGGTCACCGTCAGTCACATCAACCGTGAATTCTTGTCATCGCGCCATCGCGCCATCGCGCTAACTCGATCTGCCGTCCCCACCGATTGCCAGCGCTACCAGATGGTCGGTACCCCCCGGATCTGACGATCCTTGCATCGAAGTTCACGGTGAGAAGGCGAATGCGTGTTCGCGTGCACTTACGCATCTGGTAACGCTGTCCAGATCTCTATCATGTTGAACACAGAGAAATTCGCCGATACCGGCGCGGAACGGTTGTCGAACACACAGGACGATGCTCTTGCCATCGGCTCTTCGGGATCGTGCACAGTCGTTGTGAACTCGCGAAATGACTCAATACATGGCGAGGGCAACACCTCACTCGCGGCGATACAGGGTGTTTCCTCCACGACATACCGCAAGGCAACGATTGCCACCGCCATCGAAGCCAGAAGACTGATCTCGCCTCACAAGCCCGCAGCGACTGCTCGATCCGGAACACCTGATGCCCTGGATACTGGCAGCCGTCCGCAATTCGCCAGACCACGTTTTGTCTCCGTTCGTATGCCTACTGCTGCGTGTGGTCCACGTCGCAGTCAGGTATATCGATCAAGTATTAAGCCGCCCCCACTGGTGCGTCGGGCACGCAAGCCTCTGGCGGTTGGTCTCGGTCGTTGTCGGCTCAGCCTCCTCGACTGCGGTCTGCACTACCCCGCCATAAACCGCTAGCGAATCCGCGCACATCGGTTTCCCGATCGATCGCGAGGATGTCGCCGACGCTAAATATCAATGGTGTTTTCTACGGTCCTGACAGTCCTCCTGCGGTGTCTTCTCAGATTCCGAGAGCCGCTCCACGACCGCGGGTTACTCCTCGGCTGAAGTAGCGATGGCGATGACCAGATCTACAGGAGCACCCTCTCTCCATAGCGATGCGTCGCAATCCCGAGTCGAAAGACTGGCCAAGCCTTGAAAGCGAACTACCTGTCGTGCTACCAGAACCGGCGTGAGTTGCGAGGTAACCGGCCAGGGTTATGTTCCGGTGATTGCGACAGGTGCGCGCACTATCCTGCCGATTTCAGGCGCTTGTGCGTAAGCACTACCCCTCGACGTGGCATCACCTCGTCGAAGTATCGCGGTGCATAGCATGCCTCATCCAGGATCAATGACGCATCCACGCCGGCATACAGCAACCCTTCCTTAACGCGATTGGCGCGTCCAGTAGCTAGCAACGCATTGCCTTGCGGTATATCGGTATTACCGTGACTACAGCCAATGACGCTGATCACATCGGTATCGGGATTTAACTGTGCTGCGTAGTCACGAAGTACTGTCATGTTGTCGTGACCGAGCAGCGTTGAATCATTGGCGAAAACGAGGATGTCTGTCTTTACATCTTCGTAGCGCCCGAAGACCGACGCATAGTTACTGCGCATGGTTTCATACATATTTTGCATCCCGCTCTGCTCAGCGGGCGCCCACGGTACCTCTGCGACGATCTTTCGTTCCAGGTGCTGTTCAGACGATTCGTGCGGTGGCCTGATCTCAATGGATGTAGAGGATTTGCCCGCCACCGCCCCGGAAAAGACTTTGGTGTTGACCGACGGTTGAATATCGACCGAGGGGTCCTCGTAACGCACCGTGCCGATTGTCAGAGCAGAAGCCGCGACCGTCACATCACCCTCTGCGCGATAGTGCCTCTCCGCCGTCACGTTCCCTATCGTCACGGCATACCGGATATTCGCGGAATCACCGTAAATGCTGCTCGTACCCGAATACTGAACGAGATGATCCCCTCGCGGTGCCTGCACGCGCTCGACCGTATATCCAGCTTCTACCAAGCGCCTCTCGACCTGTTCACCGAGCCGGTTAGTCGGGGGAACCAGTTGCACGGTCGTCTGGTCCGGGTCGAGCCCATAAGCCTGACTAAGCGCATAGACAAGGTCTGCGGCTATGGGTGTCGGATCGGGTCTCCCATCAGATTCGGACCGGGTACCGGTCGATGCACACCCGCCGATCACCAAAAGGAGCGTCAACAAGATGCCAACCGCGCCTACTCGACGTTCGCAAGGCCTCTGCTGCGGTCTACTGAACGCGTTCATGATCCATTCGTTCCGTGATATTTTCATGGTGAGTTCCGCTAGCGCAATCAGGCTACGCCCACGGCGGTATCGAGATCAGGATGCACGGTGTACGGAGTGCTGGCTGCCAGGCGACGTCGCTTTGCCTGGTCAACGTAGTCACTGAGAATGTTCGGCCGGTCCACGCCTCGTATGACCAGGTTTTCCATGCCGGCTGCCCTGATGTCGAGGTTCCCGAATTTGAGCATGCGCCCCATGGCCGACTGCACTACTTCGTGCATTTCGATTTTCTCGAGATTGATCATTGATGACTGGCGAGATAACCAGCCGATCTTCAGGATCACCCTCTGGTTGGTCACACCGATCTCTGTCGTGTAGAAGACAACCAGCATACGGCCCAGGGCAATGAGGCCAAGCCCTGCCAAAAGAGCCGCAGCGTACGGGGCGTTGGCACCAATCATCCCGGTCGTCGATGTGCCGAGCATGATGGATACGGAGGCCGCCATTAGTACGCTCGCGATCAAAAAGTGCGGTACGAACGACCACAGGCTGATATGAGCGAGATACTCGATCGCTTCGTCCTCAGACTGCATGACGCGCGCTTGAATGTAGTTACTCATGGACCACTCCCGTCAGTAGCATCCTTGCGCGGATTGATGGGAGTTCACGAATTCACATCCTCATGCAAGGAAACCACGAGTGCATGGTCGGAGAGCGTCGACGCCGTTTCATGCGCAAGGCACCTCTCATGTATAAGTCGATTCGCTGGAATTCCGGCGGCAAGCAACGCACCACGCACCTCGTCTGCACCGGTGCCTGGCACCGCCAGTAGATTACCCGCTGGCGGTGGGTGATCAGGACTGCAATGAAGCAGGATCACACGCTGGCGCGATGCGTCGAAGCCCTGGGCGAACTGCTGCAGCGCCGTGCGTTCACTGTCGCTGATCGATGACGCCTCCTTGTCGAGATTCAGGACAATGCGACGAACCACTGTTTGCTGACGCGTTGACAGGTACGGGCCGTGATCCGATTCCCGGATCAGATCGCTCGATGGTTCAGGGCCCGTCGTATTGTCGGTAGCAACTGACGCAGTGGCAGGCGTTAACCTTGTGGCCGTTGACGAGGCGCCCGCAGTTCCTCCGACCCGACTGGGGAGTCGCTGATGTGTGCCACCAGACGAAGGGGGCTCCCTGGTGGCTCGCCATTCATCCGGTTCGTTGACAACATCACCAAGGGGTTCCAGAAGTGGCGGCGATTGTTCTCGACGAGGTGCTTCACGAGCGCTATCAACAGTCGGTGCGCCGCGCGCAAACACACGGTCCCCCGCGACATCGGCTTCGGCTTCCAGAGCCAGATTCCGGTCAAAGATCGACTGATCGAGCGGCTCGGAACTGATCGTGGTCCCGATGACCGATAGCGCTGTCATCGGAAAGACGCGACCGTTGCGAATCTCGTATTCACGACCCATCTCCACGGCGCCAACTCGAATGCGGTAGCCAACACTACGGCCTGTCGTGTTCTCGAATCCGTCCGCCTCATAACTCACGAGAAACGGTCCAGAGTCATCCGTCAGTACCATCTGCATTCCATAGCCTGCAGTACGCAGTTCGCCGGCCAGAGCTTCACCGAACGATGTCACCACTGGCCGCAGCTGCAGCGTCGTGTTGCGCGGCGAATAACCCCGCAGTTGCGTCAGCGCCGATACGAAGTCTCTCGCCACCACCCGGGCCTGATCAGACTCCACCAGATCGCTGCGCTTTTGCCCGACGCTGCATCCCGAGCCGATGACAGCCATGGTGATGATCAACAGGGCGAACACGTTCAGTCGTCGATTCGTTTGACCGGTCTGTGAGCGCATGCAGGTCTCCTGACTAGTTATCGGCTCGGTACGCGGCAAATCCGCGCTCATAGGGACCGTCGAAGTTGATGTCCCTGGCGACGATGATGTTGAATCGATACCCGGAACGGATTTCAAGCGTTGGCTGAATACGTAACCGGTTGCGCAGGTACTCGTTGAAAGCCTGGCTCGTGGTATCCGAGAAATCCTGCGCAAGATTCAGGTTGAACACGGACGTGTCCGGTCCGTTGACGCTCGCCACGAGCGCCTCACCGGATGCACTGACGAGGGAGAGCAACAATGCGTTACCGAGCGTGCGCAGAAAGTGGGTGTTGACCTTGTCCTTGAAGCCCGACATGCCACGGCCGTCATAGCCCTGCATACCACCGATATCAAAGGTCTCACCGTCGGGGAACACCAGGCGATTCCACGCGATGAGCAAACGCTCCTGACCGAGAGCGGTATACGCATCGTATCTGCCAAAGAGCTTCGTGCCAGCAGGAATCAGTACGAAGCGACCCGATGCGGAGTCGTACACAGACTGGGTGACCTGAGCGACGATGTCACCGGGCAGATCACTGTTGGCAGCAGAAATCATTGCACCGGGAATGATCGATCCGGTCTTGATCTCGTAAGGGCTCCGCGGTGCCCTGGCGGAATTACGCAGCACGAATTCATCCTCGTCCGGTTGGGCCTGACCGAGAATGGGAGGCGATGTGCGCCCCTGCTGGCCGGCTTGCGTGGACGCCGGCTGAGCGGCCCCGAGCTGACCGAGCAGTGCCTGAGCCTGTGGCGAGTTGATCAGATCCACGATCTGGCTCGCACCGCCACCCGTCGCGCTACCTCCAGCAGGCGCGGACGCCTGCTGAGCTGCCTGCATGATCATCGCGAGCCGGTTGTCGCGCGACGTCACACTCCGGTCGCCTGATGCCGAGGCAGGAAGAATCACGTCCGGGTATGGCGTGGTGCCCGGTCGCGTCCGCCGTTCAAAACCCTCAACCTTCGAACTTGCGGTCAGCGCGCGTTCGTAGGTCTCCATCTGCTTCTGCTGCATGGTGTCGCGGTACTGACTCTCGCGCTGCAGTTTTTGAAGCTGCTGGTTTTCCATCCACTCAGCGAGCTTGTCATCCAGTCGGCTGACTCGCCCGGGTGCGTCCGCGGCATCACCGATATCATTGCGGTTGACGCCGACCAGGCCATCCGGCTTGTCGTCGATGAAATCGACCGTCTCGGTCGCATCCGAGAATTCAAAGACGTTTTCAACGTCGCTCGAGGCGACGTTCTTGTTTGAGCGCTGCGAGACCGCGTAGACCATCCCGACAAGGAACAGGAAGACCATGCCAAACCCGATGAACATCGGCAGACCGTTGAACCGGGAGCCACTGTCGATACCGGCATTACTGCCTGATGTTGGAACGCTCACTGACCGTATGCTCCTGTGCCACGGGACGTTCGCGCGACGAATACCTTCACAGCTGATCGCCCGTGCCCGAGCATGAGCGTTCCGCGATCGAAGAGCGTGTCAACGATCATGCGGCCGCGTGTGTCGTAGCGATAATTGACCATGCTGCCTCGTGTGTCGGTGTCGTTGACGAGAAAGACTGGCAGCTCCCTCCCGGTGATGCGCTGGTCATCAAAATCAATGAATGTCTGCTTTCCGTCGTCAAAGACCCGGATCGGTCTCCAGGGCACGCGCGCGCCACTGATGGTGTATTCAAAATTCAGATTCTCTGCGACAACCTCTTGCCCGACGGGCGCTGCCGCGACCGCGATGACCGGGGCCTCGACCGGCCGGGGAGGTGGTGGTAGCAGTTCGATGTCGCTGTTGCCGGTGCGGGCACCGCCAGCGCCGAGGGCGCGTCCGATCGGCGTATCACCGTAAATGAACCCCACCTGACCCATCGTGTCGTTGCTCGTGCCGACAAGCTCGATGAGGTAGGAGCGACGATTGGTGCCAACGAACAGCGTCGTGCGGGTGTCGGGCTCGAGCGCCTTGATGACGATATGTTCCTCGAGGGTGTCCCCCTCCCCGGCACGGGCCTGGACGATGTCCCATCGGTAGGAGTCACCGATGTTCACCGATTCGACGATCTCACCGGGCTCGAGACGCAGGTCGCACAGAGAGAAGATCGCGCACACGATGGTGGGCTGGGACTGGCCGTATGAAAAGAGGATGCGCCCGTCCGGTGAACGAATCACCGGTGACGTCCCTCCCTGCCAGTGCCGTGCTAGCTCCAGAGCCTTGTCGACCTCGTCTGCTGCGAGGCGAGACGAGCTCAGTCCGGATGTCAATGCGAGCGTGAGCGCCGCGATGGCCATGATGCCTTTCATCGTGTCTGCGTCCAGTTCAGTTCCTGCACGTACACCCCAAGCGGATTGCCCTCGATGCAATCCTTGGGTGGCGTACCGGTCTCGACAATCATCGTTGCCTTGAATGCCTGGGCATCGCCCTCCACTCGTCCGTCGTGGGCTCTCAAGGTCTCGTACCACTCCACCTGCCACGTCGCGCCTGCGAGTTTTGATATCTGGCGCAGGTCGATCGAAACCGAGGCGTTCCTGTTGCGCTCGAACGGGTCGTTGCCAGCATCACGAAACCACTCGATCAGGCGGCCACGGGCCGGCGCCTGTGCAGGCACCATGCAAAAGAGACGTGTTGCGTGACGCTTTTGTTGCGTGTTGTCGGGCGTGACCGTCCGCCAGTGCTCGACGAACGCCTGGATCTGACTCGGAATCATCTCAAGCGATGGTTCGAATCCCGCATCGAGATACCCGCCGAAAGCGACGCCACCGGAATCATCGACCTGCAGTACATACGGGGCCGGTTGACGAAACACTGCAAGATAAACACAGGTCAGCGCCGTCACGGTCAATGCCAGTGACAGCATCGCGACAGCACTCGCGAGCACGCGAATACGACTCTGTGCCTGCTGGAGCCTGTCCGTCCAGCCTCGATGAAGCGACGTGTAGTCAGCCCCCTCGCTGGCGTGAGATGTCGATAGCTGCGACGCTGCGGTATCTACAGTGTTGGTAACCATCACGATTTATTGGGACCTGTTGATGGCGGAGGTGGGGCGCTTGCAGGAGTGCTCGAACTCGGAGCAGCGCTAGAGGCGCTGGACTTCGCCACATTGGCCATGTTTGCCGCCATGCGTCCACCGACCGTTCCTCGGCCAGGGAAGGCCGAACCGCTGGTCGGCTTGCCCGTGATGGCGGCCTTTCCTTCGGCCATCCCAGCCTTCATCAGATTGGCCGCTGCGTTGAGCGACGTACTGCCCTGTTGCTGGCTTCCCAGTCTGACTGCCTGTCCGACAGCGGATGCACCTCCGAGGGCGCTGGCTCCACCACTGACCGCTGCCTGAGCTGTGGAACCCACGATGCGCGCGGCAGACCCCATGCTCATACTGGCCTGCGTCGACACTCCGTTCAGCAATCCTGTCACCGCATCGGGTGCACGGCTCGCAACGATGCACAGGATTACGGCAAATCCTGCGAGGGTCCAGAACTGGTTGATGTTGTCGACGTCGAGATCATTGACGATACGATCCTGTATCTCCGATACACCGATACCGGCAAGTACGTAGAGAATGAAAAGCCGCATCCCGATCGAGAAGGCGTACTTGATGTAGGCAACGGCATAGTTGGACGTCCAGCGACTGCCCCCGAGCGCCAGCAGAACTATCCCTCCGTAGCCCACGATGTAGAACTCGACGAGCACAAGGGCGAGGTTCGCTGCGATTAGTAATAACGCCATGAACGTGATCAGTCCCGCGACGAGAAAAGCGATGGAGGTGCCGAGATCGAGCACGGACAGGTTGGACGAAACGTCCTTGATCATGGTCACAGCGGTGTCGACGATGCCATCAGGCGACAGGGCGTTGGTACCTATTCCACCCGCAGCAGAGCCAAGATCCGCAAACGTCGCAACGATGCTGTTGATCCAGTCCGCACCATTCTGTAGCAGTGTCCAGAAAAAGCCGATGAACAGGATACGAATGACCAACTCACGCCCGAAACCCTCAAGGCCCTGGTCATGCAGTACGACCATGAACATCGCAAAGGCGAACTCGATGGTCGCCAACGCCCAGAACGTTCCTGCAAGCAGCCCACTTATCGTCGCCTGCGCGTTCAGCATGGCCTGACGAAACGCGTCGATCGGACCTGCAGTCGTGTTGTCCTCGAGCATCTGTGCAGACGCATCGCCGACGTCCAGAAGGCAACCCGCTGCAACCGCGAGAATGATCCACCCGTATGCTACGTGTCGGCTGATCACGGCAGAATCGCCCCGACCTCATTGCCGACGATGGTCGGCATGAGTTCGCGTGTGAGATATTCCGCGTGCGCATCCTGATCGGCTTCCATCGCTGCCTTCGCCGCGAAGTAGCTGGAGTGCAGGTTGCTCTGCTCCATCAGGATCTCCTTGAGACCGTGAAGCTGCTTGATTTCCTCTGCCGCGATTTCCTGCCCGACCTGTAGCGCCTGCATCCTGCCCTCAGCCGTACGGGACTTCTCCTGCAGGAGTTTCAGTCGATCCTCGGCCTTGCCGATCTGGTCCGCATGGATACCATGCGCTTCCATCGTGTTCCTGATCGTCGAGCGATGCGTGTTATTCCACTGCCTGAGTCTGTCGAGTACCGGCTCTTCATCGATGTAGCCACGATCGGCTATGAATGTGTAGTAGTCCTCGTAGGTCTTGTAGCGGTCTTCGAACCATTGCTCCGCATCAGCGGCGGTATGAGCCAGTGCATCCCCTGCCTGGATGACTTCCTCGATGTCCTCGTAGATGGCGAAGACATCATCGATGGCGTCTACATCAAACCAGTCAGCCGCTTCCATCAATGAATACGCCGCCGCTTCAAATTCCGCGATCATGTCAGTGTATTCACTGATGGTCTCGTTGATCCAGGTTAGATATCCGATGATTACACCGGTTGCTGCCTGAGTACGTTCGGTTGCGATATCTCCTGCGTAAACTGGGGTCACGCACAGAACCAAACACAACAACACTGTTTGTCTCATCGTTTACTCCTTGATGAGTTGACCGGTGAGCCGAGGTGGATTCTCGTTGTCCATCCAACGCATTCCCCCTTCGCCATCGAATTGCAGAATGTCAAGCAAGCGCGTTGGACCGTCGATGAGGTACGTGTAGGGCACGAGCACAGACTCATCCCCAAAGTAAGGACCGTGACGAGGGACGGATGGCTCGAACAAAACATCAGCGTTGACTGGAAACACAATGTCGTCATAGTCCTCGAGATCCGGGAATACATTCGGATCCTGCAGTCTTCGTTGGCTGTTCTCAGCAATGCACTGATACGCAAAGGGATCGTCTGCCGCGAGTACGACTCGTTGTTCGACCGCTGAACGAAACCGGACGTCCAACGCACAACGAAACGTGTTGATCTCGATGCCAATCTCGGCAGTCATGTTCCATGCGCAGTCACGTACAGCTTGGCCATTCACGCCAGCTGACTGGTATTCGATGACGCCGCGGTATGTTCCGATCAGGGTCTGGTAGTAGTCCAGTTGGCAGAATTGCCCGAAGGCAGCGTTATCGGTACCAGGGATACCGACATCGTCCGTGCCCGAGGGTCCACTACTCCCGCCACCACACCCGGCGAGTACCAGCGCCAGGGGCAATACAACGGTGCTTCTTTTTTTCATGGCAGAATCGCTCCGATTTCGTTGCCGATGACCGTGCCAACTGTCGGGAGTTGCCGTCGGGCTCGCTCACCCTCGGCGAACTGCACCGACTGCTTGTTCATGTCCGATGCCATGTCCAGCGCTTCGAGATTGCCCCGCATCAGCATCAGTTCACTGATTTTCAGCCACTCCTGATTCGCCTGGGTGCCTGTCATGTTGCCAAGCTCAAACTGCTGCATGCGTCCGACCGAGTCCCGGCTGAAGCCAGTCAGTTTTTCGAGTTCCGTCCGGTCGTCCTGTACCTGTCGGCTGATCTCGCTGACACCGGCAAGGGTGTCTCCCATCGTCGCGTGCAAGGTGGCCGAGATCTCTCTGCGTGACGCGATCCATGCCGCCTGGGTGGTCTTCGGACCGGCAAGAACCTCGCGGTAACCCGGAAAACGCTGTTCGACCTGCTCAGCTACCTCATCAGGCTCCAGGTTCTGACCGATCGTCTCAAGCTCGTCGAACTGCTCTTTGATTTTCGCGATATCTACTGCGATGTCACCCCACTCTTCGCCGAGAAACAGGAACTGCTCTGCCTGCAGCTTGTAGATTGCAAGCAGTACTTCGGTCAGATCCCACACCCGCTCCGCATCGAGTACAAGCTCGCTGGTGGTCGCGCAGTCTCGATCAAGTACTGCACCCCAGAACACGTCGCAGATGTAGTCGGTGTAGAGAGGCTTCAGGTCAATCGGGTCATTGATCAGCGTCCCGGCGAGTGATGCCACCGCCTCGTAGAGCGCCTCCTGAATCGCCTCACGCATCGTGTCGATACTGTCGCGAATCGCATCATCACCGAGTGTCTTCGTCGTCGAGTAATACTCGTAGATCGCGGTCCAGGCATCGTTCACCAGCTCATCCGTATCGTCATCGCTCTGGAACTTGTGACCGGGCTGTATCAGCCACAGATGCGTGTCCTCGTTTTTGAAGTCGCAATCGCCGGTGTAGACAGTCGCCGGGGTGCACTCGGCGAATGCAGGGGCGACCTGCAAGCCGAGAAGTGCCACCGTAATCAGGAGGACTACGCGTCGCAGTAGCTGAGCCATCGCTCCCTCCAGTCGTCAGGGTGATCACCGATCAATGCCTTCAGCGCACTCACGTCGTCCGGGGATGATCGTCCGACGTAGGCCAGCGTCTTCGGTCGAAGGTTCAGTTCGAAGAGCCGTTTTCCTGCCTCCGAGGTGTAGTAGTACTGCCGCTTCGGTACGCCGTGCGCCAGCATCTCGATCTCGCGATCGTTCATGCCGAGCACCGATGCGTAGAATTCCCGATGCTGGTCATCGCCAACGGTCGGATGCGGCAGCAGTATCCGGGTCGCGGTCGAATCGAGGATGGTCTCGACGATACCGCTCTTCATCGCATCTGCAACCGACTGGGTGGCCATGACGACCGCTGCGTTCATCTTTCTGAGCGTTTTGAGCCACTCCCGGATCTGTTCGCGGAACACCGGGTGATCGAGCATCAACCAGCATTCATCAAGCACGATCAGTGTCGGGCTTCCGTCGAGCGACTTCTCGATCCGACGAAACAGGTAGAGCAGTGTTGGCAGAACAACCTTGTCACCGAGCGGCATCAGCTCGCCGAGCTCGAATACATTGAAGTTCCGAAAATCCGCCGTCTCCGACTCGCCATCGAGAATGTGGCCTGCCGGCCCACCGATGACGTAGTACTCGAGCGCGGAGCGCAGGGGTTCGTCCTGCACGTTGAGCTTGAGCTCGGTGATGGTGCGCGTCGGGCTGTCACGCAGTATCAACAACCCATTGTGGATCGCCTTGCGTCGCTCGGGCGTGACGTCAACGCCCTGCAGTTCTGCCAGGTGCTCGACCCACTTCATCGCCCAGAGCAACCCGTTCTGGCTGTCGATGTCCGAGAGCGGCATCATCTGCTCGGTGCCGACCCCGTCATCCGGCTCGGCCCCGATCTCGAAGTGCTGCCCTGCAACGCCCCTCGCCAGTGCGTACATCGACATGCCCTTGTCGAAGGCGAAGACCTGCGCATCCTGGTATTTCAGAAACTGCGCCATGATCAGACACAGCAAGGTCGACTTGCCGGAACCGGTGGCACCAGCGATGAAGGTGTGCCCAACATCGGTGACGTGCAGGTTGACCCTGAACGGGGTGCTGTTCGGCGTCTCTGCCTGAATCAGTGGAGGACTGAACGGGGGGTATCTGTCGCACGGCGCGAACTCCTCACCCGGCCACGCCGTCGCGACCGGCATCAGGTCCGCAAGGTTCGCCGTCGATATCTGCATCCTGTCGACGTTGGAACTCGCATTGCCCGGAATGGAGCCCAGAAACGCGCTGGTTGCGTTCATGGTCTCGACCCGCCCGCCAAAGCCGCTCTCGTTCAGGAAGTTCCTGAAATACGTTGTCGCCTCTTCCAGCACCTCCCGATCCTCGGCATAGATCACGAAGACGCTCGTGTAGTGCCCCTGATTGACGTCTCCCGATGACACCTCGGCAAACGCCTCATCGGCATCGGCGACCATGCGCACCGCATCGAGGTTCACACGCGGGTTCGGGTTCTGCACCAGCTGATCCTTGATGCCGACTTCCTTCTGTTTCCACTTGCGCCGAAACTGGTTCAGCGACTCAACCGCATCGATGCGGTCCATGTAGAGAAAACGGGTGGACCACCGGTAGCGCAGAGGGCGCGAGTCCATCGCCGACAGCATCGCAGGCGTCGTGTAGCTCTGTACCCCTTCAACACTCACGATGCCAACGAACTGTTCACCGACTCGCGGCGTGAAGCTCGGGTAGAAGTCCTGCCCACAGATCAGAAGATCAACGTCGATGTCCGGATGAGGCACCATCACCGGGCGCATGATCCCCGTCGCGCAGTAGTGCAGCAGACGCAGGAAATCGCAGTAGCTACGCCCGTCAGCATCGATGTAGGGCCGTAACCTCATCACCGGGAAGATGGTGCCGAAGGCCCCCTCGAAGGCGATCCCCGCCTTGCGGAACTGTTCGAACTGCTTTTCTTCCAGCGTTTTCCGGGCAGCGCTTGAGCCACTCTCGATCATTGAGTCGAAGAGTTTCTGCTTCAGCTTTGCCGGCGGCTTGTACATCATGACCACGAACGCGATCGTCTCGAAGTGGGCGTCCTGCTCCTTCACGGCCTTGCGGCGCTCCCGATCAATCATCCGGCTCACCTCGTCCGGAAAGTGACAGTCGCGCTCGTCCGGATAGTCCGTCGTCTCGAGTCGCAACGCCTCGAACCACGCCGCCCAACCCTTGCCGAAAGAGCGCATCAGGTCGTTCAGGCGATAGCTCAGGTACTCAAGCTCCCTGCCGCTCGCTGATTCGCTGTCGATACCCGTGTATCGCCAGCCCATCATGAACTCGCCGTTCTTGCACTCGATGATGCCGTCCTCGAACGAACGGTAGTTCCTGAACTGCATCAGGTCGACGAATGACGTGTCCTCGTCACTCGTGAACAGCAACCGCGTGACCGCGTTCATCCCGCTGGCCTCCGTCCGCGCTCGCACACCTCGCGGTGAGGCATCGGTAGCGCAAATCTCGGTCGTGCCGGATAGAAACGGCGGTATCGACGGAACTCGAAGTAGACCCGCGAGGCTTGCGGGTGCAGCTTGTAGGCCGCGCGAAGGCCTGCCACGCCGGCGGCGAAGATGATCACGCCAAGAATGAACGACACGAGTGTCATCGCCGTCAGCGTGAGCAGCACGGAACACACGATGACCATCATCATGGGCGCACGTTCACCGCCGAGAATGGTCGCATGACGGAACAGCGACCGCCTGAGCGGTGCCGCTCGCAAGGTCGTCGGTTGCATGGCCTGTCGCCTCTCAAATACCGTGTGCCATGGTGTCGAGCCCGCGCACTACGCCCTACGCGTCGACGATCGCGTTGCCACGGTGTCGTCGAACGAGGTAGCCGATCAAGGACAACTGAAGCCGTGCGACCGCGAGCGCTGCGGCCAGCACGATCGCGCTTGCGACCATCACGTACAGCGCACCGGACTCTCCGAGTGATGCACCACCGGCGAACAGGGTCTGCAGCAGGTTCACGACACCGATCAATGCGGCGATGATCAACACCAGGTAGACAAGCTGACGCCCGGCGCCTGACAGGTTGTCCGCGAACGCAAGCGTTGCCAGCGATGCGACAGTGGCAATCGAGCTCGCGGCGAACGCCACGGGACCAGTGAAAGAATTGGTGATCAATAGCAACGGTTGTTCCCACGCGAGTCCGCCGCCTCCGGCATTGGCGGCAGCTGCGACGCCGCCGTAGAACAATGCAGGTATCGCTACAAGGGTTCGCTTGATATTCATGGCTCTAAATTCCATCTCTTGAGAAAAGTCAGCGTTTGATGACATCGGTGACGTACTCGTCCCGGGTGATGTCAAACCGGGACACGCGAACCACACTGGGGATCCGTCGCCCGTCGTGTCCCTTGACGATGTTGATGAGCACGTGAACCACATCGCCAACGAGTTCCTGAATCCAGCCGCGCCCCATACCGACGACCTCGGGGGATTCGCCACACATGCGCTCAAGGCGTGTCAACCCGTCAAGGTCTCCCTTGTCGCTGTGTATCGTGCACAGGCCCCCTCCGTGGCCGGTGTTCCACATCTTGAGCAGCTGATACGCCTCTCCTCCACGTACCTCACCGATCACGATGCGATCAGGCGTCGCCCGGAGCGCGCGCTTGAGCATCAGCTGCATGTCAACCTCGGGGGACGTGGCCCATCCGAGCGTGTTGGTCGAGGACGGTCGCAACTCGGCGGTGTCCTCGATGGTGAGGATCCGGTCGCCGGGACACAGCTCGGCAAGATCCCGCAGAATCGAATTGGCAAGGAATGTCTTACCACTCGCGGTGCTACCGACGATCACGATGTTGAGCTTGCGCACCAGTGCATCGCGAATGAGCTCGCGCTGCGCACCGGTCATGGTGCCCGTCTCGACGAAGTAGTCGAGCGGCTTCACAAGCTTTGCGTGCTTGCGTATGCGTAGCGAGGGTGCGGCAACAATCGGCGGGATCTCGCCGCTGATCCGGCTGCCGTCGATGATGAGCACGCCATCGATATGCGGCTGCTGTCGGCTGATCGTCGTGTTGAGGCTGCTCGCCACCGTTGCGAGCAGACCGTCGATCTTTGATGCGCGGATATAGCCCTCGAGACGACGCTCCTCGCCAGCCCTGTCGACGAACACCGCACCATCGGGGTTCACCATGATCTCCTGCACATCATCCTCATCGAGAAACGGCAGCATGAAATCAAGCTCCCGTCGCAGCTTGTCGATCATGCGCGAGTCGTACTCGCTCACCGGAGCCGATGCGAGCATTCGCGGGCTGTCCTTGACCGCCTGGTTCATGGCGCGGCCTCCACGGCGACGACTGACTGCCCAGTACTCGCATCGGTTCGGGCTCGTCGGACCCAGGGCACATACGATGAACGGCTCAACGGCAGGGTCGATGTCCCGGACCCGGGACGATCCGGCAACCCGGCCCCGCGAGGTGTCGCATCCCAATCAATCCTGCTTCCTGATGTGCGCGCGAGGTACCGGCGGCTCGATTGCAGCCGCTCCCACACCGCATCCACATAGCCGTTGTCAAAACCGTACGTCAGCGAGCCGGTGTTGTAGAGACTCAGTGCGGTCCTGTGCGCGGCATCTCCTCGCCGACCGTGCTCGATCGCGGTACGGTAGTTCTCGAGATAGATGCGCTCGGAAAGCCAGACATTCGTGCACGGCTCAAAGGCATCGCTGATCGGCACCCCGAACCGCTCAAGGTTTTTTGAGTTGATCCCCGCCAGCCCCACGTCCACGGTGTACCCCGCTTCAACGAAACGCTCGGCAGCATCGATCGCATTGTCTTCGGTCTCGGGGCGATAGCGCTCGCCTTCCCAGCGATTGACGTTGAGCGCAATCGGGTTCCGCGTCGATTCCTGATCGACAATCGCGAGCAGCAGGTCAGGCGCCATGCCGAGCGAGAGACAACCGATGATCACCGACACCTCAAGCATGTTCACGCTCCGCATGATTGACCGCAATCACGAGCCGCGTGCCGTACAGCCGACCCCACTGACGTGCGGTATCGCGCATACGGCGCGCCAGCGACGGCCGGGAGGACCACCCGAGGTTCGCAGCCCAGATGACCGGTCCCGATGCCTGTGCAAACGTGACAGCCGACAGCCACGGGTTCGCAAGCTCGATGCACAGCAACGCATCGATCGCATCCACGGTGTCGACAGTGTCGGGCAACGAATCGACCGTCACCGCCTGATGGCGGCCCTCAATAGCTACAGGTATCACTGCGCGCTGCGCGTAGAGGATCTTGCCGGTACGGCCGTCCACCAGCGTGTTCACATAGCGTTGCGAGGACACGTAGTGTCTCGCCCCACCGATCAGGCGCCTGTTCGCAAACGCAAGCGTCGCGCCGGTCAACGCCGTCCACTCGCCGTACACACTCTCGGGAAACACGACGGTCGCCGCATCGAGGGACTCGCTGATACGCACCTCCTCCATCCGCCAGGGGCCGGAGAACAGCGCCGCTGTCCGCGCGTCCGGCTGACCTCGCCAGGTGTCGATACCGACGACCACCGGCTCGTCCACCGCGCGTAGCCCGTCGGCACGTACGGCAGCCGACGCAGCTCCGAGCGCCATGAGAATGGTGATCAGCGCCACGCGCTGCGCTGCGATGGACACCATTGCAAGCACGGCAAGAAAAACAGCGAGACCCACAGTTCCGAAGCCCGGGAACACCAGTCCCGCAACCGGTAGCGGCGACAGCATCGATATCGATGCGAGCGGTGGAACCGACAATGCGATCACCGCGAGGACGACACCTGACGCCCGCCAGGGCCCCGGCAGGGTCAACGCACCACCCATGAGTGCGGTGAACACGAGCGTGGGCACACTCCACACGTAGGCAATCAGCATTGAGGCGCCGCCGTAGTCGTGTGCAGCGAACGCCACTGGCAGTGTTGCAACCGCAGCATAGGCAAAGACACAGCAAATAGTTGTCGTACGTGCGGTACGTGTCACGACAAGGAGCACAAGAATCGCCACGTGCCAGAGCTCGGTCCCGAAGCCGAACGCGGCACCGGCCATCACCGAGATTGCGACACGCATCAGAGCGTCCACAACGGCTTCATCCTTGACCGCACGTAGCGGCGCGCAACCGGACCGAAATAACGGCTGTCGTAACTGTTGGGAATGTGGTCCGAGATCAGCCAGACATCATCGGGCCCCATCTCGCCGCCGCTGGCGGCCTCCAGCGGCCGGCCCGACGTATCCGTACTCAGTACCGGTGCGCTCGATACGACCTCACCGTTGAGCACCACGTAATGATCGACATCGATCTGATCGCCTTCCAGTGCCAGCACGCGCTTGAGTACCGGGGTGTGGTTGTCACACACACCCCACTGCGACAGATAACCACGCTCGACGGCAAGACGCGCGGCTGCTGCCGGCAGACAGGCTTCGACAAGATCGCCGGGCACGTAAGCCTGGCCCGCCTTTACGTACAGACCCACCGGTGCGCTGCCGGTCACGTTCGCACGCACGCCAGCAAACACAATGGCGCTGAAGAACACAGCGATGTTCAGGATCGCAAGCGCCATCAGCTTACCCATGCGCACCTCCTGCGACAGGGTCTGGCAGATCCTCGCTAACCGGCGCATTATCGGATACGTTCCTGTGGTCAGGCTCGTGCGCAGCTGGCGCGGCCTCTGACTGCGCATCGCCTTGTGACTGCACCGCCCGTCGTGACAGGGCAATCTTCCTCTCAGCACCGCTGATCGTCGCAGCATCAAACGGCTCAACGATACTCTCGTCAAGCTTGTTTGCCGGGTTCGGGCGATTCGGCGTATCGCTCGCTCTCGGTGGCGGATGACTTGCGCGAGCGGCAAGGTCCGGGTTCATGAAGAACGGGGTCTGCACGCCGCGGATCGGGTAGCAGCCGCGCGCGAAGATCAACGCCTCACCCGGCCTGATCAGGCGGTACTTGTCATCGACCCCGACCGTCCCGAGTCGCATCACCTCGTCCGGCGTTAGCAGTGCCCGCTGGTGAAAGCCCTCGGTATCGGTATGCGTCGTGGGCACTGCACCGAGCGCCTTCTTCTGTTCGCTCGATGACTCCTGTCGTACCGTCGAGCTACCGGTCAGCTCGGACAGAAACTTCGCGGTCTTCGGCTTTGATGGTGTGTAGGCGCCCTGGATACGACAGTTTGACGAGATCGTTTCATGCTCGCCATAGAGCGCCTGCAGCGTCTCGTAGTCCTGCAGTACGATGAACGCCTTAACGCCGTAGCCTGGCATCACGTCCATCGATTGCTGCACGACAGGTAGCGGTGGCAGTGACGAGAACTCGTCCAGCATCAAGCATAGCTCATGTCTTTGCTTGCCCGCCTCGCCGAGACTGTCGGTGAGTTTTCGGCAGACCAGATTCACGATCAGCCCGAAGTAGTTCCTCAGCCGATCCCTGTCCGAGGGGCGGATCGTGAGGTAGAACGAACACGGCTTGTCGAGCGTGACCAGATCGGTGATACGAAAATCCGAACGGCTCGTCGCATGCGCGAGAATCGGATCACGGAAGATCGACAGTGGCGTGACCAGTGAGCTGAACACGCCACTGAACTCACGATCCTCTCGCTGGAGCATCTCCGAGGCAATCTGCTGTATCGCACGAGAGACAGGTTCGATCGCCCCGTCAAAGTTCCGCATGTCGATCAGGTAGTCCTTGATCGGCCTGTCGGCTTCGGTAATCGCTGACAACACCGCCGGTATCGTCGTTGTTCCCTCGGCATCAGCGGATGCACCCAGCGCCATCTCGTACAGAAAGATACCGACCGCGAGCGATCGGGCTGACGCCTCGAAATGGCTCGAGTTCGAGGTCTCTTCCTTCTTGTTCGCGGGTATCAGATACTCCATAAGCATCTGCACTTCCTTCACCGCACTACGGCTGTGGATGTCGATCTCGGCCAGCGGGTTGAAGCAGGCGCCTTTTGTCTTCAGCTCACCGGTTGCCGGGTCAATAGCGGCTACGTCCAGGAATTCATCGCGGCCCGGATCGTGGAAGAACACATGCTGGTCGAGTTCTTCCTTGCGATACCCCGCGGTCTGTTCCCAGAGTTCGCCCTTGATATCGAGCACGAACACGCTCGACTCGTAGCAGAGCAGGTTCGGGACGACGACCGAGACAGTCTTGCCCGAACGGGATGGCGCGTAATAGGCAACCGACTCAGGTCCGGTGTGCACAAGAAACTCAGCTGGCGCACCGGCCGGCGCCTTCGGCGCCTTCCAGCCACCGACGATCAGCGACTGGCCATTGGTCGTGCCATCAAGCAGACCTGCGGCAACGATGTCGTGCCGAGTCGCCCATCGCGCCGTACCGTAGGTGTCGAGCGAGCGCACCTTCTTCAATAGAAGCACGGTGACGGCCAGTACGCTCGCGCTGAAGACCAGCGCAACACCGACGCCCAACAGCCACGCAGTGGCGACCTGCCCCACACCAAAGCGGCTCAGCGGTACGCTGGCCGCCACGAGATCCGAAGGCGTCCACCAGACCCCGTCAGTGGAGTCCGACACACCTGCCGCAACGAGGATACGCCCGGTCGCGATATGCGCACCGATGGCGACGCCGCAGAGGGTCACGCTCAACATCAGGGCGAGACCACGTCCGGACTTCAGTAGAGATACACGAGCGTCCATCTCGCGTTCCCTTACGCTAGTGTCGACTACATCTTCTGAATCGCCATCGAAGATTGTAGGACATTGCGCGTGCTTTCCATGCGTTCATAGGGTAGTTACCTCCCGCCCTGTGATTTAAGACAGTGAACGTGTGTACTGGCTTTGTATCCAGTTACACAATCCAGATAACGTTCGCTGTCGTGTTCCTTTCGCCGGACACTATCACCATTTTGACGCTCATTCCACATCGCATATCAACGGTAAGGTTGAGCGACTGCTCGCACTCGACGATCAATGATGTTCACATCGGTGTTGCAACGATCAGCGTGTCGGGACGAGAGTGCGCGTCCGATGCATCTTCCCTGCGTGTGACGTTTACCTCTGAAAACCAAGCGTTTTAAGCGCCACTCCGTGTTGCGTGATGCGACACGCCAGGGAGCGTCACATGACAGCAGGTCGCTCGGTGTCTTCCTGCTGGCTCGCTGCGCAAGCGAAAGAGCAGTCCAGTCGGCTGTCACGATTGTTCCGACACTGACACCGGCATCCCGGGTGCCACCAAGTCACTATCCCTTTGTCTAACTTGACATCATGCAATTCCGGGCCGAGCAACTACGGAGCGGTGACCGCCTTTGATCGCGGCAGCAGATACGGCATGCCAGACTCAAAACACGCCCACGGGAACAGTGGCTACACATTTTCAACGACAGGGATTTCCTGGGGGATATGCCAATAACAGCGGGCATCACGAAAACACGCTGGCACAGCCAATGCGGTCGCTCGCTATATCGACTTTTGATCGCAGCACCTGCGTACGGTAGCCATCGCAGGCGGGATCCTTTCAGCTGATAGCGCGGGCCGACTTCAGACTCCAAAAGGTCTCTGCATCATTGGAATGCGCCACGTGCCATCCGCGTAGTAGGCAATTCAGTGAGGGGTGAGCGGGCCAGGTAAGTGCGTCGCCTGTTCAGTCGGTGACTGGGGGAGCGTCAAAGCCACGAGGGTGAGGGTCAATGCGAGACCGGTTGGCCTGGTGATCCAGCGCATGGGCACAGTGTTGAAGGGATGAGTGCTCACACGGATAACGTCAGCTCTAACACTCACGTTGCGGTTGTCCGAACAGTGTTCGCCAGTCGCTAGAATGTCGTCGGCAAGAAATATTTCGTCGTCTTGAGCAATGGCTCCTGCACTTATCGATACGGCGGCCGCTATCGCCCGTGAGCGGGTAGCCGAATGCCGCGCCAACATGGTGAAGCAGTACCCGAATATGTCCGCCAGCGCTGGTGCCAGACGCCAAGACTGACTGAGAGGTACCTACCGGATGTGGAATAGACGTAGCGCTAGAGCGCTCGTGATCGGACTCACTCCGATGATGGCTCTCCTTGCCGGTTGCGAGCGGGATTCAGTTGGTGACGGTACGCTTGCGGAATTTGAGCGCAAAGCGCAACGGTACGCGGCCAGTGAGCCTCACGTCACTCATGAATGTGGCACTGCAACGCGAGAGAACATGGGGGTTGTCGTTGATTGTGTGGAGAACTTCCATGAACAATCACTGCCAGCATTCGCCGTCATCGAAAACAACAACTATGTTTCAGCTATTGCGGTAGATGATACGCAACGACTTGTGCTGGGGGACATATATTTGCCAATCAACGAAAACGGTGTGAGAGAAAACAAAGGTCTGTATGAGTTCTACGAATGTCGATCACCCACGTTTCTTGACGACGTGAGTGGGACGCGTTCGGTAACTATTGATTGCGAGAGCCGTTTGTTGTATCCCGATTACTAGGACATCAGGCCACCGCCTCTCAGCGAACTCGGACCTGAGAGCCAGACATGTAGCAGGCAATTCAACGAGGGATGAGCGGGCCTGGTAAGTGAGTCGCCCGATCAATCGGTGACCGGAGGAACGTCGAAGCCACGAGGTTGAGTGCCATCGCGAGACCCGTTCGCCTGATGATCTAGCGCATGGGCACAGTGGTGAAGGGATGAAGGCTCACACGGAAAACGTCAGCTCTACCACATACGTTGCCGTCGTCCGAGTAACGTTTGCCAGTCGCTAGAATGTCGTAGGCAAGACACATTTCGTCATCTTGAGCAATGGCTCCTGCACTTGTCGATGCGGCAGCCGCTACCGCTGATAAGCGGGCAGCGAAATGCCGCGCCAACATGGTGAAGAAGTACCCGATATGTCCGCCAAAGCTGGTGCCAGCCGCTTAGACTGACTGAGAGGTACCTACCGGATGTGGAATAGACGTACCACTAGAACGATATTCGTCGGGTTGGCTCCGATCGTATTCTTCGTTGCTGGTTGCGAGCGCGATTCAGCTGGTCAAGGTACGCTTGCGGAATTCGAGCGCAAAGCGCAACGGTACGCGGCCAGCGAGCCTCATGTCACTCATGACTGTGGTACTGCAACGCGAGAGAATGCTGGGGTTGTTGTTGATTGCGTGAAGAGCTTCCATGCGCAATCGTTGCCAGCATTCGCGTTCATCGACAACCTGGATACTGTGTCAGCTGTCGTTGTTGATGATGTGCGAAGACTGATATTGGGCGACATAATTTTATTGGACGTGGAAAACGGAGTCAGAGTCGACAGAGGCTCATATGAGTTCTACGAATGTCAATCACCCACGTTTCTTGACGGCGTGAGTGGGACGCGTTCGGTACCTATCGATTGCGAGAGCCGTTTGTTGTATCCGGATTTCTAGGCTGTCAAGTAATTGCTGATCGTTGATCTAGTCGACCTATAAATTCAGTATTGAACGTTCTGTGGCGTCGATACATACGCCGTTTCGGAAGGTATCAGACACCTGATCCCCCAAGTGGATAAAGATCGATCTTCCGCAATACGGTGGTCAACGCAGCTATGACGTGGCATGCCAACGACAGCGCTGGTTTCCAGGACGACCAACACTCGTAAGCAAAATGGCCATGGATTGAAGGCTTCGCAGCGCCCCTCCACCTGCGCGGCCGGCGGGCACCGGGTAGTGATGCCTGCACGCGAAAAGCGGCTGCAACGCGAGAGCCTCGGCAACGGTCCTGCGTCCACATTTACTATATATCCATATAGTATATACGCATGCTGACTCTTTGGCGCAAACAGAACATGCGCAACATCCGCCTGACCGCCTCATCAATCGGTCAGAGCGTAGTCTACGTGGAACGCAACGGTCGACGGAGGTGGGCGTACTGGATGGGGTTCATGGCGGCCGAGAACGCTCGAATGCTACGCGTCGCGAAACCTGTTCGCCTGGAGATCCAGCGCATCGGAACGGACGAGATCCGGGATCTCGCTCCAGGTGAATACGTGCAAGGGTGCCTGATCGGCGAGCAGGTATGGGCCGTGTTCGATGCCGAGATGCGCATCGTGGCAGGACCAACCGAGCCACGATGGCCCTAGCGCTAGGCCGTTCGGTCCAGTCGATGCCGGAAACTGTGCTGTACACCGAGTACCGATACGCGAACGCAACGCGCGGCTCGGTCAATACCGACGTGAGACGAGCCTGGAGGGCGGCACCGGACGGACCCCGCCCGTGCCGTAGACGATATAGCCAACGGCCCGCAAGCTCACAGCGAACGTCACGAACAAAACAGCGATGGAAGTCCGGACTGTCCGGGTAGCGCACGCACGCGTGCGCATTCAGAAGCATCGGTCAGATGTCCGCGCAAGGGTGTAACGACTGGTACGTTTGATACGCCACGATATCCATCGACTCACTGACCGGGATATCCAGCAGGCACTGACGGCAAGAGGTACCGCTGCCGTCCGAGTGCGTGTTTTCCACCGAACGGACGCTGGCTCGCGGTCCCGCTGTTACGCGATCAGACCGAAACCATCGGCGCGTAGAACACGGGCACGCTCGGGGCAGCTGGACGGGCGACCCTATCAGGGATGGGAATCGGGCCGCTTTCCGAGAGGGGACAGCGTATTGTTCCTGGCTCGACGGTCGACGTGTCGCGATCCGGAACCGCTGCGGTTGTCTGTTGCTACCTTCCGGCTGGTGCTGCGCGCTGAGCTATGGTCAAGCGTCTTCTTCGACCGGCACCCACCGCTCCGCGCCGTCGTGGTCGTTGCCTCCTTCGGATCGCCACAGCGCCCCGTCAGACGCAACAGCATGTACGCCCGGTCTTTCATTTTGTGGATCGCGCAAGGCGTCCTTCCAGCCGTAAACCTCATTGTTCCAGACAAGACATACACCACCTGCGGAATTCGGGTTGTCTCGTCGCCATGCCTCGGCCACCTGGCGGATGTGTTCGAAATCGGTCATGGCTATAGTGATACCAAGGGCGTGGATTTCATTGTAGCCTCTGTCAGCCAATAGTATGGCGTCGTACCAGGCGGGGATTACAGCGGCAGGTACTGGACCCGCCTCATCCTTCATGATCCAAGACATGAGTCACAGACTGAACCATGGAGGAACTTTGAAACTCCATCGTCTATCGCTACGTTGAGTGCCCGAAATGGTTCTTCGTCGCCTCCGAACAACAAGGACAAAAGTCGTCATGATCGATACCGTCGCCGGGCAGGATGATCCCGCGATGCACACGGACACAGGCGCATCGACGCAAACACTGAACGGTCAGCAAAGCGAGCTCTTCGCCTCGCACTTCGCGCGATGCGGTTGTCGGGCTCGGACATCTGGACCGAGGTTGTAGCCGTTCTGAGCGAACCTCTGCCAGGACGCATCACTGATCGGTTCCCGATCGAAAAGGCGCTGCGCGAAACTCTGCTCGCCCGAGGCATCGCTCTGGATGCAGGCCCCATACTCTACCCCGCATCCCAGGACTGGCTCGATCGTCACACGCCCACGGGTTAACGACTGGTGAGGTAGCCTGACCGAACACTATCGGCGAGCCAGACGATCTGGCGGACGGCGATCATGCAGCTCTGTCGGTTTCCCTGCCCACAACAGCATCGAGAGAGATCTGGTGACGCTCGTAACATGCCAGCACATCCTCGGTCAGTATTCCACGGAGCTTGTCGAGCTCGTGCTCCCGGAAATTGCCTCTCACCATTGCAACAGCAATCGCGAGATTGGCAAGGCCGTTGTTCTGCCAACGCTCGAGCCACTGCCGGACGGCCGCCTCCGAAGTGTAGTGGTCCGGCCCGAACAGCACTGTGATCAACCGATCAATCAGTTCGCTGTTCGATAGCGTTGGGTGCTCGGCTGCGAGTTCGGTGTATCGAGTCGCGATTTGCTCGACGAACGGCACAGTGTCGTCGGGTTGAGTTCGATTTTTGAGTCGATTGAACAGGCCCACGACGTGCTCCAAATTGTCCGTTTCAGCTAACTGACTCTCGTCTACCGGTGATAGCGGCTCCTGCCAAGGGCCCGTTGATACGAGAGCGCTCCGACATGCTGGCGATACGAAACGCATCACGAATCACTGGTGTCGAATGCCATGCCCGATTGCGGTAACGATCGCATTCTTATCGAAGCAGAGCTAACAAGCACTCTGCCCGTCTGCCGCCCTGCCCCGGTGTACGCACGCTCGACGGAGTAAATATCAGCTGAGGTAGCTACGCCGTCGTGTTCTGACGTCCTTTGCTGTCGTTGTGGCTCACCGACCCGTTGCGCGTCTGTATCGAAGACAGACGGTAGATCCTGCGTCGATCGCTCACGAGGCCAGTCCAAGCCCTTCGGGGAAATCGGGCGCTCCCGTGTTGTCGCTGCGCTCCTGCCCGCTCCTTCGCTGATTTCAACCGGCATCGCTCGCTGGTCTCGACGCAACCGGATACCGAGCTTCGACTCACACAGACTCACACCGGAGAATCCTCATGTCACACAGTTTCAACAAGGTCATCCTGATCGGACACGCCGGCGGCGCCGCCGAACAGCGCAGTGACACGTTCGCCACCTTCTCTCTTGCGACCAACAAACGCTGGAAAGACGCGTCAAGCGGCGAGTGGAAGGAACGCACCGACTGGCATCGCGTCAGCGCATTCGGAAAACGGGCAGACCTCGTCATCAAGCATGTCGAGAAGGGAATCCCCCTCCTGATCGAAGGGGAGCTTCGCACCGACAGCTACGAGTATCGTGGCGAGAGACGGCAGTCGACATTCGTCGAGCTACGCAGTTTCCGGAAGCTGCCAACGGCAACACCACGTCAGGTCGAATCGATCAGCCAAGGCGCTGACGACGACCTCTCCGACTGGCTTGATGAAGACGCCTTTCCCTTCTAGTACTGTAGCTGCATAGCGTCAGTCGTCTGTGCAACCATTGGCGCAACAAACGTTATGCTTGATCCTGCGACAACAATGGTGGTGTTGCCAAGAAATCAGCATATTCTCGATTTGATTCGATGACGATGAACTTTGATTCTCAAATTATGGCGGTCGGTTCGGTCGCGCTGGGTACCGCCTGGATAGTCTTGTTTGTTTTGAACGCGTGGCGTCTTCGCGATCGCCCAATGAAGTCGCGTAGCGTACAGGCTCTCAGGGACTCTCTCGCGACCCTCGGTCGGGATGAGCCAATACGTGTAGCGTTCGAACTTGCTCTCGCCGAAAAGCGCTTTCACAAGGAGTTCGGTCGAACGGGCTCCGCAGAGTTCCGCAAGGCGGTACGCGATGAGATTGAATCCGGCAAAGTGACAACAGGCGATATGCGCGCGGCAATCTATCTGCTTGACGTTGACGACCATGGTCGGCTCAGTACCGCATTCACATGGCAGTATCGCACACTGTTGGTCGTGCTCATTGCTCTGACAGTTCCATTGATACTGTACGGTTTCATACTTTTGTCTACCGCCGTACTCGATTCAGATAGCGGCATCGGTACCGCGGCTGCGTTCCTGCTGGTGTGTCTGACTGGTGTCCTTCTGTACAAGGAAATTCGAGCACTTATTCAGGGCAATCGCGCTCTGTCGTTGCTCGCGCGCGAGAACTTGCTTGCCTGACTTAAGAGCGGAGCTGCACGCTGGCTTCGACGTTGTGTGAATACTAGGCTGCCGTCATATCTGCTATCGCGCGCCGCGGCCAAAGTCCGCCGCACATACTCGTTGCAACTCTCTAACGAGGGCTTTGGCCCAACCGTATGCTTGTCTCACTCCTGGTGACGCAGTAGAGGGGCGCACCGCATCCAGCCAACACCTCAACTGGGCACCAACGCCACTACGAAACAAATTGGAACCGGACACACACGGCGCGTCCGACCATTGCAGCGGCCTTCTCACTGAGGGCGCTGCAACCCAGCGACAGCACACCCGCCGCCATTACCCTGTCGGGTGCCCCTGCGCCCGCTCGCCTCTCGGCGCTGCGAGCATGGACGCAATTGAGATAATCATTACTAGATCCTGCTTTAGCAGGTAGAGCGATGTGTGGCTGCGACAACTCGACGCGTAGCGTTGGCGTTTACACAGTTATTGGGACTGTCTCAGCGTGACGACCAAACGTGAACAAACCCATGTAGGCTTATGTCAAGCTCACAAGGAAGCAAAACAATGCATTGGCTCGCTGTTCTTTCTGGACTCGTTGCCATGTCGTTGTATGGCTGTTCTGTAGACGCACAGCATGCAACGGAGACTGGCCAAGAGGAAGCGAGTGTTAGACACAAAAAGCGGGGTAATTCTACAGCCCTGCCTACTACACTAATGACGGCACAGGAAGAAGCAGAATACGAACAACTACTTGCCACGCAGCCATCGTCAAAGGTGGGTGCTCGCATGCTCTATGAATCTGAACGCGAGTTAACGTCGGATGAGCGAGACCGCGAAGACTCGTACTCCGCGCTTATTAGTCAGTTCGGCAGCGAGAATGAGCTCGGGAGTTTTGTCCGCAGCCAAAACGACGCAGTCATTATCGATACGTTCATTGGAGTAGGCCTGAAGGAATTGGTAAACTCTGACGAGAAAATCGCACTTCTCAGGGAGTCATTCGCACCAATGACTCTGCTCGAGGCGACTACTCGGGAGCTTATCGAATCGGCAGGTGGCATTGAGTCGTACATCGCGCTACTTGAGAACGGTGAGACCGACAGGCTCAACGAGCTTCTTGATCAACTTGGACCACTTGCACGTGACCTGCCGCAGTTTGGTGACGATGAGCAGCGGCGAGCTGCGAGTGATGGCCAACTTCCCCGATCTGACACCGATTGAGCTGACCGGCCCAGCCACGTAGCTTGGGCGCGCCGCTACTGGCTCACCGGACCTTATTTACTAGAGCACGGCGCTCGCGGCCTTGAGGGTTAGATGCACCTGCACCTTGGTGAACGGTCGGACGCGCGCGCTCTTGTCACCCGTACGTTCAGCCGTTCGCCGATCTGCTGCAGATTAAGGGAGTGGTCCGCCTCGTTTTCAATCTCGGCGAGCTGTGTGGCCCGTTCAGCTGACCGGCGCGATCGCTCGCGCGTTGCCGCCGTCGTGTTTGTGCTCCTGACCAGGTGCAGGTTCGGATTGGTGAGCACTACCCCGCGCGCCTTCACGGCGGCGAGCCCCGCACACGTGTGCTCGCTGATTCGCTCCCGCCCGGAACAACCCATCGCGGTCATCACTTTGATCGTTCGCGTATTCGCCTCCGGCATGTCCGCTCAACCCAACCGTACGCCGCTGTCGGCCAACTCCGCGATGAACCGCGTCGAGCAAGTGAGCCGATCAAGCTTCGCGATTACCCGTGTTGTATCAGCGGTCAGCTGGCAGCGTCGGATAGCTCGCGCCCCTCGTCTTTCTTTCCGCTCACAATCTCGCTGAACAACTCGAGCACAGTCCAGCAGCGCGTCTGGAGGAACCGTCCGACTGCTTCTTCCTAGGCGGCGAGACCAAGCCTGATCCAGACGTGTTTGTCAGTGCTAACGCAGAAGCAAGGGACCACTTTCATCGTACCGGGGAGCTATATCTGCTAGACAATATGACGCTCATGCCGCAAGGCATGGGGCCGCCACCAGCAGCATCAAGGGTGTGAGTGCGATTTCATATCGGGAGAGACTGTGCCAATAAAAGTCTAAACGCCGTGAGTCCGGATCTGGCTTCACTCGTCGCCCTCGAGCTCTGCTTCCACACGCTGTGGTTTTACCAGGAGCACAACAACGGCCTTTCTCTGAACTGACTGTTTCTCGGTATCGAGCAGTTCCGTGCATACGACATTCACATCGATCGGGGTCTTGATACTTATGCGCACCTGATTCCACTTAACACTCGGCAACATGACGATAGTGTTCTGGCCAATCTGTGTGGGCTCAGCGATGTGTCTGGTCAGTACCAGCGTTTACTCCTTTCCTGTTTCATTCTCGACTCAGCCAGGATCTGGTTGGTGAACCATTATTTGCGACCTGGATGTCTTTCCCGAGCAACGCGATTTGGTAGTGCATTGCTCTGTCTGGCGTGTCTCCATTTCTTGTGCGTTTCCGGCCCGTCGCGTGTCAATTGCCATGATCGCCTTGTAGTCAACCCGGGGCAGGTTCGGCAGAGTAGACATAGGCAGGTGACTAAGCACGGCTCGCCCCCAGCGGTGCCGAGTCCGGGTTCTGACAGGGTGTCGCCAGGCGCTTATTCCTCCTCTGCTGCGCACGCGCCTGACCAGCTCACACCGGTCCCTCTGCTCTCTCTCGGAAAAGGACACCTAGGGACGCGCTTCGCGCTGTGTTGACGTGGACGGCGCACCAACGCCACCACGAACAGGCGCTCGTCTATGCCACCGGTCTCGACCGGCGGCGCGGCCGTTGTAGCGGCCTTTTCACTGGGGGCGCTGCCACCCAACGACGGCACAACCACCGGGGCCCTGTCGGGTGCGCCTGCGCTCGGTCACCTCGTACCTCGGCGCTGCGAGCTTGGACGCAGTGGTGGTGCCTCTGCCCCCCGGTCTCGGCGACGGCCAAGGGCCATGCAGACGCATGACCGGCCTTTCAACTACCGAGATTCGAGAACAGCACCATGAGCAAGCAAACCGACCTGACCACCCTTTCCGATTCCGCCCTGATCGCACTGTTCATGCGTGCGCGCAACGGTCATACCGCGGAGCAGCGCGCAACCTATGCGCTGGACGAGATCGGCACACTGCGAAAACTATTGGCGAACGACCAGCGAGACGATGACCGACTGTCCCGCACTGAACGCACACAGCTACAGGCAGCGCTGGAGCTGGCGCGACGCTACACGTTCGAAACCATGAGCAGTCGTGACGTAATGTCATCACCTCGTGACGTCCGTGAGTATCTGAGCCTGAAACTCTCCGGACTGGAACACGAAGTGTTCGCGGCGATTTTTCTCGACAACCGCCACCGCGTCATCGAGTACAGCGAGCTGTTCACCGGCACCATTGACTCGGCTGCTGTGTATCCGCGCGAGATCGTCAAGCACTGCCTTTCACGAAACGCGGCAGCAGTAATCTTCGCCCACAACCACCCGTCCGGACAGAGTGCCCCATCGGATACCGACGTGCGTCTGACCCGAAAACTGACCGATGCACTGAGCCTGATCGACGTGCGTGTACTCGATCACCTGGTCATCGGTGCAGGATGCATCACGTCACTGGCTGAACGTGGCCTGATGTGACAACGTGCGGACACGACGCGAGGGATCGCGTCGTGTTCTGTATTCAGACAAGGTGTCACCATTACGTGACGTGTTGCAAACAAGGTGAGAGCAGGTAAACGCAAGGTGCCGGCTGTCGCGGCGCATATCGGTCCGGTCGCCTTGCTGCATCGTGCGACGCGCCGACCTCATCAGCTCGTGACAGTGTCCGGCAGTCGCATACGACGCCTCTTCACTCGTATTCTGGGGCTCGGTGAAGTCTCTGTGACATGCGGCGTTCGCACGTGAGACTCTGTCTGGGTGTGATCGGAATCATCATCGGGTTCAGGCTGCTTATTTGAAACACTGCCGAGCGCGTTTCTGTCCAGCGTTTCGATATCCTGCACACGCCTCGCCGCGAGCAATTCCGTGCGCAGGATTTTCACGCTGCCAGGCGCGCGAATACCGACGCGCACCTGGCTTCCCTGGACATCCAGTAGCGTGACAACGACGTCGTCGCCGATCTGTATGGACTCACCGAGCCTCCTGGTCAATACGAGCATGGAATCCGTTACTGTTTACCGTAGGGCGGTTCGTTTGAAGGTCAGGTCTTTTTCGTCGCACAGGTGCTTGCTGTCAATCGCGTTGTTCTTTTTGCCGTAACTTCAGGTGGTGCTCGGTAAGTCGTGGCTAGGTACTTGATGGACGCTCGATCGCGTGTGGCCGTGATTCGGCGGGCGGGATCAAGGCTTCGGCAGGGAGTTGCGGGCGTTCGCTGCATTGCATTGCGTGGTGTAATTGCGCCGGAACCGGTAAGACACTAAGTGCAGCTACGTTCGCGCATCACGCGGCCTCTATTATCAGCCGGGGCGACGCGTGTTCCAAACGCGTCACCTGACCGTTTAGGTCATGCCTGTGCCTGCCGCACAAGGCCGGTAAGGGTCCGCCAGACGGCACCGTATACCCGTCCCAAGCGAATTCCAGCGATCCCGAAGACGTATGAAATACGCGTAGCTTGCGAAATTACTGAGCCGAAACTACGGTGTTACCTCGTTACCGCAGGACATGGCAGCCACGGGCAAGTTCTCGGCGGTGTTGATCGTCCACGCATTGGAGGCTATCGAGTGCAATTCTCGAGGGATCATCGAAAGTATCTGAAAAATCTGTATGTAATTGATAAGGCTTTCTGCGATGTTGCGATCCTTTTGTTTGCCGCAGGTGCAGTAGCCCTTTCCTTTCATATTTTTACCTCTCGGCTGTCAGAGCCACCGGGCTCTGCTAGCAACGCACGAGAATACATCGAATGTCGTAACGCCAGTTACGATGTTCCAGAGTGCCTCCAATCATTCCATGAGGGGCACGGTGACGACGTCGATGGCGGTGCCAGTCGCACAGGTCAGCAGAACGTGGCGAATACGTTATTCGTGGAGAAAAGGGCTCTGTATGCACAGGAGGGTATGTGGCGAGCCACCAATGCTCTCGTAGAGCTGACGATCATCCAGATGTGGATTGGTGTCGCAACGATCTTCACCGTAGGCTGGACATTGCTCCAGACCCGCGCAATGCTCCGGGAAACCAAGGGCGCGACCAGTGCAGCCAACAAGACCGCCGATCACGCGAAGATTGCTACGGAACTCGAACTTCAGCCGTACCTGTCTGTGCATTTCGTCAAATGCGACACGTCGCCGCCGCAGATCAGAATTACGAGAGTGACTGGTATTCACGACGAACACGACCGGCCCGCTGACATTTACGAACCTGACTCTGGCCCTGTCTTCGACTTCAGAATTCACATTCAGAACGCAGGGAAAACCCCAGCTTCTGATCTGCGCGTCGAATTCGAAGGAGCCGCGTACGTCAGCTTGACCAGCAGGCAATACGGCCGCAGAAGCTTTACAGGAACCTTCATGCCAACCGGGAAAAGCTCCGGGTCGCTGATTGCTGCGGGAGGCGAAGAGCAATTTACTGTACGAGGCCAATTCGCGACCTCGCCGCACAGCGAGGATGAGCCTCGCTACGCTTCTAACGTCGCTCCTGCGTCAGATTTCGACGTGTCGCAGGTCGAGATCAATGCGCTGGTCATTAGGTACAAGGACTTTTCATGCAAGTCCCTCAGACACCACAAAGTGATACGGGGGAGCGTTAACCATTTTGTTGACCAGCTCGGTATCAGCAGCAGCCAAGTTAGCCTGTCATGGGTAGAGACGGAAGACGATAATTCCCATGAGGGGTATCGATGATCTGGCGCGAACAGTACGAGCCAGTGGCTCCAGCCCCCCTGAGCTACCGCAGCGCAGAGACCACCTACGGATCCTAGAAGTTATACACGCCAACACTCTTCCCGTATGGAAGTGCACAGGAGCGAATGGCGACCCACCCCCAATCGCTTGAGCCCGACGCCTGCGGTGTCTGCCTCGCAGGGCGCGTTACCACGCCCGCGAGTGACCCGGTCGACCCGTGTTCACGGCTGATTTCTTCTCACCGCAAAAGCCTGCTCGGGAACGATGGCCGTGAATCTCACGCGGAATTCAACGAGGCGTGGATCCGCCTGTTCACATCTTCAGATCCGGCAAGGAATTTCGACGCATACACTCCGCATTACTCGGCAGGACCTGTGCTTGCATCGTGGCTTCACGTATTGCTGAGACACGCATTTCGAATCACCATCGTGAGCCAGATAGTGACGAAAATGCAAGTGCGGGGAGCGTCATCAAATCGCATACCGATGTTCGATTGCGATCAGCTGTTGTTTGACAAGCACGGGGTCGCTCAATCAAGCGAAGCAGCAGGAAACCACGTTGCCCGGAGTTGCCCGCAAGACCGTGGCCGTGGAGGACTCATGCACCGACTGGCATCAACCAAGTTGAGGCCTCAGCAACGCCAATGATCCCACAGGCGATGTCACTGTCGCTTCGAGACTTGAGGTGAGCGTGAGTCCGCGTGTCCTAGGGGGATGGAACTCCCCCGGATTCGATCTGCCGACGATGCAATGCCGCCTATGCAGATCAAGTTCGGAGCCGTGATTGCTTTGGTTGCAGGCTGACGCTTCCTCCGCCGTGCATCGGTCAGACCACGGCGGTGTGCATCCCAGCCCCTCGCGACGCGTGGTCTGCCGCCGGCTTCAAGACCCGGCCCGGGGTCCCTGCTACCAGCCACGGCATGGCTCGGGAGCCTCGGCGACGTGAGAACCCGGCGGCGACTGACGACTTCCCGAGAGCGTGGTTCCCGTCGCTGTCAAGCGCAGCTCCGCTCGTAGCCCTTGTGAGACTTTCTCGCGCTTGACATTGCTGACAACCACCACCAAACCGCCCTGCTGCACAGGTTCAACTCAGACAAACATGCAGATGTACGGTCGCGCCAACAGCCGCTGTATCCATGAACACCGCAATCACCAAATGTTGCATACCCGTCCGACACACCATTCGCAATACCCGTCACCGATACCTGGCCAGACAACGTCTTTCGACTGGTCCGCTGAAGTTGACAAAGAGAGAAAGCCAGCACTTGTTGCATGCACCGTGCGCGTCCAGTACATCGTGCTGCTGGACCCTATCTGAACTTGTTTTTTTTCCGGTGAAACTCAAGATACGGGCGATGTCGATCATCAAGCCCTTGAATTTTTAGACTGCCATGTAATCCAAGCGAATCGCGATCGTCGAGACTCAGACTTTCCGATATCAGTATGCTGCCGGAATCAGAGAAGCTGATGAGTCCCTTGTCAAAGCAGGCATCAATTCCCGCCGAAAGTAGCAACCCGTTGTATACATCCAGTTTCTCCGTATCGCTGGATTCCGACCACGGCTTGATATGACTCGCCCTTAGTACAGCCTGTTCGGTGCACCCGGTTACAGCGCAACACTTCCAGTAACGCTCAAGGGCTTCTCGAAATCTGCCCTGACCGATTCTAGACTTCTGTATAGATGCCCTTTCCGTGGCAGGCAGGTTCCGATAAGACTGCGAGTCTGGAAGACCGCCATTCAGGGACATGTCATGCGCCAGTATCCACGCAAAGGAGTGTGCATCGAGCAGTGTGACCTCTGCGACCATGCGCGACTGCAGCCCGTCCCGAAGCAGAAACAGAGCCTGATTATATTGTCTGTAGTTTTCCCATGAGCATTGTCTCGTGGTTTTCAGATCAATTCCCAGCAACCGAAATGCTGCATCAAAGTACGTTGTGGCTATGGGCATGAACTGCGACCTGTCCTTAAGAAAAAACAGGTAACCCAACAGTCCGTATTTCTTGCCAAAGATATCAACCAGAACTTCAAATGACCGCTCCGCGTCATCACTCCGATACAGGTTGTATATTGCCTGTTCGATTGGCTTGCGCAGGTCGAATTCACCAGCGGCATGCATCTTCGAGTGCGGCCTTGCGTCCGCACCTCGGCGAGAATCCCATTCAAGCAGGTTGTTATCAGGGATTTCTATAGCGCGTATCGTGTCGCCGACAATCTTGCCCAGACCAATATGGTCATCGCTCCAGTCCCTGTAGCCGAGCTGGCTGACACCTTCTCTGTAGAGTTCCAGCTTGTAGTCTTCAACCTGTGTTCGGGAGTTCGATGGAAAGCTATTGAATCTCTGACCTGACTCAGTCTCGACGTAATCTACAAAGGCTTTGTAATACAGATCAAACAGGTAATCGTCCATTGACACTACAGAATTCGAATCAGGCAATCGATGGGCTCCTTTGTTGAATCAACCCGGAAGTTAATTATGCGTTCACTGTCCGGATGCGCCCTGGTCAGTCGGCACTATGACTCGACAACCCACGGAATCCAAACCAGGCCAGGTGCGGCGCCATTCGGTACTTGCGAGTACAGCGGAAAATTCAAGACGACCAGCCAGGTGCATTGCCACGAGTCTGTATAGACGCTACCGTCGACTCAAATTGCACCCACCCTCTTGGGCCGAGACATGAGTCTATCTCAGGAAAAATGACGAGAGTGCGATATGGCACGTTTCCGGATCGACGTCAGAAAGGAGCGGGAACTCTAAACAGATGAGGGCGCCATACCCGCAATCACAATTTCAGCAGTTATGGTTCTGCTCGAGTGCTGTCAGCAGGAGGCAATGTATTTCCAGATTTCGACTGCTGCTTGGCCAGAGCTGCGTCTGGGGTTGAGTGCCGAGAGAAGCTCTTGATCGCTTCAATAGGCGACACGCACCCATCCGATACTTCACAATCAAGGACATGGCATAGACCGCGTCCTCGCCGAGGGATGGACAGAGATATTCGTTCTCCCTGACTCCGAACCCCCGGTCCGGTCGTCGTGAGCTCACGACGCTTGCCCTACCCATCAAGGCTCATTGGCGCCGGCATGACGCTAGCCGAGGCCCCGCCGTGTTGTCTGCCCTACCTCACCCCTACTAACTCAGTTCGACTCCGTTGAGCCTGCCCGGATCACGCGCCCGTCGGGAAGGCTTCAGCGCAGTCCAATCGCACTTGTTCGCCTTTAGTCTAGTTTGAGCGGGTTATTCGGCTCGGACCGGTGACCCGGACCCGGGCTCTGCCAGGGTGTCGCTAGACGCTCATCCCTTCGGGACTGCCTGTAGCCAGCCCTTCTGATCCCTCTCGATAGTGGTTGTTGGTCGACTGCGCTGTCGTCACGGCGTGCGGACCATGGGGTCAGTCGCGACGCTTTTTTTTGGGTTTCGGGAGCGGCTCTTTCGGACGCGTTTTTTACACACCCTGGATGCATAGCCATTGCTTCCACGGGCAATGCCGGCGCTGTACAAAGCATTCCGAAACGAAATCACTGCCCGAATCATCACGTGGGCCCCGCCCGGTAACGGCGTCGCCGTCCGCCCTGCCCTGCGCGATCCAGCTGCGTCCTTATATGGCGTAAATCCCGTTCGAGGACGACCCGGGTTTGTTCGTCGGGTAGGGCGTGTGCTTCGAGTGCCTGCCATGGGATGCAGAGACTCTCGAGGACGCTATTCGCTATAGTGAAGCAGCTATCGCACCAACCGTCACGGTTGAAGCCATCTCCAGAAAAAGGCCAATGTGCAAGAAAGCCAAAGCTCGAAGAAAAGGCAGCGTCAGCCAAGTAGTGACCACCTCACTGGACGCCCTCGGCCTCGCACGTCCGGAGGGATTCAAGGATGGTCCGACTGCGGTTCGCTTGCTCGAAGAGGTTACTCGCCCCAGGCGGATGATGAACAAGACCGAGTGGCACTGGGATAGAGCATCAGCCCCTCAGTTTCTATCGGTTGTATCTGCCGAGGACGTGATCGCCACCTTCAGGCAACGTCACAGCAAGGCTCGGATCGAGCAAAGCTATCTGTTCAAGGACAAGAGCTTGATACGTCTAACGGCTTTCTACGAGGAAGGCGAGCCGGACTATCGACTGGCGTATTCAGCCTATGACCGCTGACGCTTCATACCGAACACCTGCCGACGAGAGGTCTTCTCTTGGGCGGTGCTTTCAGTGACCACTCAGGAGTCACAGTGACACCAGCGTCGCGGCCCAGACCAGCGACTTAACGCATTTCCACCCTTAAACCTAGTGCAACAGGCCGAACGCTGTGTATGCCTCGACCAGCGGCGCGATAGTGACCAGATCAAGTTCAAACAGTGGCGCTATGGCCAACAGAGACAGAACTAACTGGACCAGAACCTTCTCGGCGCTGACGTCGGTGATTCACGCGTAGTGTGAGTGTGTCTTTGTTTTCAGTTGAGCATCAGTTGTTCTCCGGGCAATGTGGAGTTGTGGAGACCACCCTCACTCTACCAACGAGATCCGCCCGTTACACTCGAACAATTGCGAGTAACGGCTTCCACGCATATCGGCCAGTGTCGGCTCAAGGCACTCTTGTCTAACAACACCTCCTTCGCCACTAAAGTCGTCGGTACCATCGCGAAAACGGACAGAAAAATAGAGCTGTGAGCCGTTGTAGGTTATTGCGCCCAAGTCGCGCTGAGTCGAGTCAAAGTACATTGCCGAGAAGGCCCCGCCTGACTCAAACTGTGATCGCACACACTCGTCGAGATCCAGTCTTTCAGCCCCATCCAGCACCGATCCGCAATCCAGATAGGAGTCCCCGGCAAATCGGGCGGTAGTGGACTCGAATCTATCAAGAGTCATTCTGCCGCTACCTGCCTCTGGCGCGCACGCGAAAACAAAAGTCGATAGGAACATCGCCCCTCCGCGAAGGGCACGCCGTTTCCAGCAACCGCGCATTTTTTTCATCCACACCATCCACGTTGAAGAACTGGAAGCTCAGAGAGAAGACGCCGGACTCACAGCGACTCTCGATTCTGAGCTTTCAAGATGCTTGCCTACTGTGGAAAGCCGCGAGCTTGGCCTCACTTAGGAGCTCGGACGGAGCCATGCTTGAGGAGCTCGAAACGCTGGATGCTGGCATAGAGCAGTAGTTGGCGAAGCAGCTGACGAGGGTAAAGCAGAGTATTGCCCGGATAAGGAAGAAAACGTCGTCGCATCACTCGAAGCCTGCGTTCACGCCAGGCGAACAGTTGAGTCTGTTTACGGCGCTGGAGTAATACCCGACTCGGACCGGCAAGCCGGCCCCGGGCTCTGCCAGGGTGTCGCTGGACGCTCATCCCGTTGGGACTGCCTGTAGGCAGCCCTTCTGATCCTTCTCGATAGCGGTTGTTGGTCGGCTGCGCTGTCGTCACGGCGTGCTGACAGTAAAGACATTCTGCTCAATCGTGAGCACGGAAGACATGCCGGTCCTGACATCGTCCTTCAAAGATCAACGCCCAACAGACCCAGCATCCAATACTTTTTGCTAGCTCATTGCGTGCACTGCAACAGTCGCGGAAAGTTCAATTGCTCTGGCAGGCTGTCAACAAAAAACGCCAATTGCACCACCGGAGTCAGCTGTCATGAAAAATATGGCACTCGTACTTTTCGCACTAGCCACTTCATCTCCAGCGTTTGCGGGCACCTGCGGCGCAGGAAAGACTATTGAAAATCGCGAAGGCTACTGGGGCCAGGACGGACTTTCGATACTCATCGACTACAGCCGGGGATCAAGTGCCCACTTCGGTACTGAATTCCAAGATCTGATTCGGTTCGGACCGGGACTTTCCGAAGACAGACTTGACGGCATTCGGGCCTTGGCCACGCTTTCGATCGGGATGGGATTTGCAGTTGAGACCTACTCTCACTCGAGTAAATGCGCGGCAGCAACCGAGCTCGGGATGCTGAGCGAATGAAATACACAAGCGCGACTAAAGGCATTCTTGCCGTGAGCGCGTTGTGTTTGCTGTCGTACGTCGGCAGTGTTTCGGCACAGTCCGGAGGGAGCTGTCTGGCGACATGGGTTCCGGCAATCGATGGTTGTACTTACGGCGACCTCGATTCAGCAAATCTGCACACGTCGTTTACCGCCGCATGCAACCGTCACGATATCTGTTTCCGCGAGCTTGGCCAGACCAAGCGCGAGTGCGACGTTGAATTCCGCAGCAAACGGTATCAGTCCTGCTGGGATGACGCTCGCGGGTTGATTGAAGACAGAGTGAGTGCTCTACAAAGCGTAATGCAACGGTGCGGAAACGGTCTCTACGCGGCATTAAACCCAGAGAGTGCTACAGAGCCTTGCGAGATTTGAGCCCTCTACAAAGCCTAGCTGACCAAGCAGCCGACGCCGCTGCTGACACTGCGTCTATACCTGGGTTGGCCATCTGTTTAACATCGGCGGTCAAGTACTATCATGCCGTTGAGGGGCCACGAAATCAGAGTACATTCGACAATAGACAAGGTGAAGCCTATAGAGCAGCTATTCCCCGAGCACAGCAACATCAACGCTATGAGGATGGTTTTTGCAGCTTAGAGTCGGATGACGCAGGTATATTTCGAAACGCATCGCCAGAATCGACGTTGAAGTTTTACAACGAGGTTTCGGCAATAGTGGAGGAGGCAGACGCTGGCCCAGTGACCGCCGCGCAGTTCAGTCGCGCACGAGAAGAAGCTGAAATAGGCATCGAAGGGGGCTGGCAGTTCTCTCTGATCAATCGCCTACGCGGTATCGATCCCAAGGTCCCCGATACAGCGTTCTGGGAACCTGATGAGAATCGCCACGTGTTGTTCAGCGACGGTGGCGTAGTTACCTACGAAGAGTACGCGGAATATCTACACAATCACGTTGAAACAGCTGCGCGTCTTGGCCAGGGAATGGTTGCGTCCACTTTGGGGGTGGCTTCTTCAGTGCTACGCTAGGTACTGATGTTGTCATGTGTTGTTGAGCGCAGCAGTACGACACTCCACGCTAGTGCGGCTTTCTGTTCGTCAGTGAAGACCCATCTTTAAGGGTCGTAGGCTCTGCATTCAAATAGCGTGTACGAAGCAGTATCTAGCCGCCCGATGACAAAAGTGGGGTCGATGCAGTCGTAGTAGCTTGTCTCGGCCTTGGCCCCGCTCTCCCTGCGTTCTGCATCACCCGCAAACCTACGCACTCGAGCTCGACTTGGTGTTTGAAATGATATTGCTACCGCTCGATACTCTTGTTCGTTTACTGCGTACGCCGGTACGCCGTTGTCGAAGCTATTCAGAAGGCATGCATTGGCGTCCGCGGCGCTATCTCGATCAATAATTACAACCGTCCCGCAATTGATCGCGCCTTCACCAGCATGGGATGCGGTGGCGGCCAGAAATTCGTCATACGTTTGTCTGTCAGCAGATCCTTCGGAGCATGCGCTCAGGATGCCGCAGACCAGAAGTACAATCGGCACGCTTGATTTCATCATTGCTACTCTGACCTCACTCATACCGATAGCGCCACTGACTTAGGCAAAGTCAGTTACATATTGGACGATTGAGATCTGGTTCTCAATAAATACTCGTGACGATCAAGCAGAGAGCCGAAGAGCACGCCCTTGTCGATGGCTACATCGTTCGCTGGAGGCCTTTGGTGTGCCCTGGCGAGGAGTGTCGCTAGACGCTCATCTCGTTGGAGCTGCCGACAGGCAGCCCTTCTAATCCCTCTCGATCGTGGTTTTTGGTCGGCTGCGTTGTCGTCATAGCGTTCGGACAATGGCGTCAGTCGTAACGCTGTTTCAAGGGTTCGGGGGCGGCATTTTCAGACACTGTTTTCACACACCCTGGATGCATGGCCGTTTCTTCCACAGGCGATGCCTGCGCCAAACAAAGCATTCCGACACGAAATCACTGCCTGAATCATCGCGTGGGCCCCGCCCGGTATCGGCGTCGCCGTCCGCCCTGCCCTGCGCGATCCAGCTGCGTCCTTATGCGGCGCGAATACCGGTCCAGGACGACCCAAGTTGTTCGTCGAGACGGGCGCGTACTTCGAGTGCCTGCCATGCGATGCAGGAACTCTCGAGGACGCTCTGTTAGCGCGACTGCTGGTCTGAACGGTGCACGATCAGCGCCTGAATTCGCGAGGCTCGCAATTGCGGCGTCGCTTCTGAACGACGTGAATCGGGCATGCCGGGGCAACAGCTCGTGAGTGCGGTCGAGCGCACTACCCTGCGCGTCAGCTGGCCCAGGACGACGATCAGCTTCTCATTAACGACGGGGTGACAGCCATGCATTTACATAATATCGATGCGCGCAGCTGTCGACGGTCTGTTGACGTATCCGGTCACCTGCCTTGAATTCGTCATCCTCGCCCCTGCCCACACTACTTCGATGAGGTGCTGGACGATGCTGGTGTCGAAAGTGATTCAATGACCGCCATCAGATCGCCCTTGAGCCGATTCAGCGCTACGGTGTCCGCGTTGTCAGGCAGGACAAAATTCAGGGCACACTGCCTGTTGCGGGGATTCACCTTGTAGGTCACATCCCCGATACGCGTTGGTGATCGCCCGGTCGGCGTCGACGGTGTGTCCGGTTCGCTGATCACGCGTTTCAAACGCGAGACGACCTGAGGTCCCTTGAGTCCCTTGCCATGCAGCGCCTGTGCCTCCTTTTTTAACCGGCGCGCGACCGTGGGCACCTTCAACGCGCGGTGGTAGATCGTACCGTGATGCACGAGCAGCTCACGACGGTCGTCGTACGCATCGATGATGTCGTTCGGGAGCTCGGCCAGTTGCAACAGGCGCGTCAGATTGCCGCGGTCCATCTTCAGTGACTCCGCGAGTTTCGATTTCGAGCCGTCAAAGTAGGCGCCGAGCGCATGGCGATAGTCGAGCGCGCGCTCGAGATCGCTGATGTCCTCACGATCCCGGTTCTCGATATCCTGCAGTATGAACGCCTCGACGTCATCGAGCTTGCGCACCTCGACTTCGAGATCGATACCGAGATGGCGGGTGGTCCAGTGACGTCGTGCACCGCAGACCAACTCGTAACCGCCCTCCCCTGCCGGACGCACGATCGCCGGAAACTGCTGACCCGACCTTCCGATGCTCTCGATCAGGTCGGCGCAGCGCTCGGGGGTCAAACTTGCATAATCTCGATTATGTCCCGCCCAGGGCTTCACCTCGTCCGGTGACACTTTCAGCAGCCGGGTGCTCCGGCTCTTGCCCGAGACCTGTTCGCTGACACCTGACTGGCGCCTGGCCAGCACCGACCGCGGCTTGGCCGGCGTGTCGGCACGCGGTGGCGCTGATCCCTCATCACTTGCCAGCACCTTCTCCCTGAGGACGTCGAGTCGTTTCGCACCTTTGGGTCGCATATTTATTTCCCTTATAAATCAGTTACTTAGATGCGTGTAAATTTACACGCCCCCTTGTTACACCTACGACGGTTCGATCGACTCCTCCTGAGCCGAGGGCTGTCTCGCTGCCGATGCCGAAGGTTCCTGCTCAGGCGCCACGCCCGACAGGGTCCGCTCGGCCCGCCGGTTCTGCCAGACCGCCTGCACCAGAGACTCGACTTCGCCGAACACCTCATCAAGCGCCGTGATACACCGTTTATAGGTCTGTCGAGACGCCGTTGCACCTCCAAGGTCGTAAACCGTCTGCCACAGGCTCGCCGCATTGTCGATCTCGGCCGATGCAATGAAAGGAGCGTTCAACAGATTGTTTCCGAACGCTTCCGCCATCAGGCCGCTTACGAATTCGTGCGCCTGACGACCGCTGGTGTGCTTTGACAGAACGACCTTGACGAAGTCCAGCTCGACAGGCTCACCAAGTGCCTGCCCTACCGACTCCATGACCTCGACCAACATCGAGAAAAACGAGGACGTGGAATGAAAATCGTAGATCGCCGGCGGCGTCGGAATGATCAGCCCGTCCAGCGAGCGCAGCACACTCAGTGCAATCATCCCGAGCGCTGGCGGCGGATCAATCACGATGATGTCGTAGGCATCCTCCACCGACTCGATGCCGTTCGAGAGTCGGCTGAGCCAGTCCTCCTGTCCGGGCATACCACTGTTCGCCGCGAGAAAGTATTCCGCTGAATAGAGCTCGAGATTCGCGGGAATCAGATCGAGCCCGTCCCAGTGCGTCGGACGGATCGCGTAATGAATATCCTCGGCCTCGTTCTGCAGGTACGGCAGCAGCGTCGCCTCGTCGGCGAGTTCCTCATCGGGACGAACCCCGAACGTCATCGAGGTCGAGGCCTGGCTGTCACAATCGATCAGGAGCACCCGGTACCCAGCACGCGCAAAATATTGCGCGCAGTGACAGCACAACGTGGACTTGCCAACACCGCCCTTGAAGTTCTGGAAACTCAGCCGGATGGGCTGGTCTCCTGCCGCGCGTCCCGGGCGCTGGTCCCAAAGCTCACGCATCGCATTGACCTGTGCCAGGGTGTAGGGCTCGCGTCGACCGTTTTCCCGCTTGGCCGGCGGCGTCAGCTTGCCGGCCTTCTCGGCTTTCCGGATGCCTTCCGGTGTCCGGTTGATCATCCGGGACACTTCTGAGATGGTGTACGTGCGCGCTACCGGCCCGTCGATGCCTTCCTCGTCGAACACCGCGTTGCGCAGTCCGTCGATCACGCGCTCGCTGGCGGTTGCCAGTGCACCTATCGATTCGAGCGTCTGACTGGACGAGAGTGTCGGCCGGGGGTCTTCTACAGCCATAATGGATTCAAGAGTGGGAGGAGGGGCAGCGCCAGAAAAACGGAACTGGTTTGCGAAATATGCCTTAATGTGGTAAAAAATGCCAACTGGTTAGCCTCTGGGGCCGCTTCGCGATGGCGAAGGAACAGCCTGACAATCCGATTCCCGCCGAGCCGTTGACGGATGAGCGGCCCACCGATGCTCTCATGGGCAAACTGTGGGATCTCAACAGGCAGATCAAACGACGATCGGCGGCGCGCGCTTCAGCGGAAGCAGAAACCGACGCACCCGTGGCCGACGTTCATCATCTGCCGGTCGGGGAGACTGCGGATTTCTGGGATCTTGCGGACGGGCAGGGCAGGGATGTGCCCGCATCGCGGGATCGTCCGGTCGAGGCGCGATTGCGGGCCGCGGCCCACGAGCTTGCAACCAAGGGACAGGCCGCGGGGTTTGATGCGTTCGCCCTGACGCCGTCCAACGAGTTTCCGAGCCAGCTGACGCGGCTACCGATCTTTCGCCCGTCACAGCGGCGCACCCAGCAATTGATCCAGGATCTCGACAACGCGGTTGCGTTCGAGACACCGTGGGGGCGCGGGCGCCGGCTCGGACCACCGCTGACCGTACGCGACGAGGACACGCTGATCGCACTGATGCGACTACGCGATCACGCGCTTCGTGGTCCCGAGTCCCGACTACCGGCAAACGTGCGCGATATATATCAGTCCAGTACCGGCACCAGTGAGGTGCACCGCGTGGTGTGCTCGCTCGGGCAGCTGCTCGATGAGCTCGGCCTGAGCGACAGCGGCACCAACTTCAAGAACCTGCTGGCGAGCATCAAGCGTCTGGCCGGTGCGAGCATCGAGATCGAGAAGGTCAACCTGCCGGAGAACTCCACCGCCGGGGGCACCTTCAACCTCATCCAGCTGCGTTGGGTCACCTTCGAGGACCACGGGTTGGTAGACGTCGTTTTTCCGCCGATGATGGCGCACTGGCTGCGCCACTCCTACACCTACATCGACTGGAAGGTCAGGCTTCAGTTGCCACCGCTTGCGAAGGCCATCCACCGGTTCCTGTCTGGTCAGCGCACGAGTTACTCGATCGAGCTCGGCAAGCTTGCCGGCACGATCGGGTATGACGGTCGGCGTGAGCACATGCGCAAGAAGTTCGCGGCAGCGTGCGATGAGCTGGTGGCGACCGGGTGGATGACTCGATACCGGATTCGCGGCACCGGGCGCGGCAAGTCTCCGTGGATCCTTGAGATCGAGCGCGGCTGAACCGCTGTCTTACGACCGCATATTTTGGTCGTAAAGCTCATAAACCACTGTTTTTATTGTATTTTATCTGTCCTGCAGATGAACCTGTGTGACTTCTCACCAGCCACCCTTAGCACAATGGCCGGGGACATCGGTGACCGCATTTTTTAGTCGGGAGCACGCCAAGTGATTGATTTTGGGCTAGTTGACGATGATTCAGGCCCGGTTCGCGTGTTACCTGATCGAGGCACCGCACTATTTGGTCGGGAAGGGATGTGACAGGACCATCAGTCTCGAGCGGTCTCGCACGATGTTGTCCACAGGCACCGCAGATTTCGGTCGGGAACACCGCACCAATTGGTCGTGCCTACCGCAGTTTTTGATCGTCTACTCCGCACCTTGTGATCGGGAACGCTCTTACAAAAACACGGTAAATCATTGAATACTATACGTAAAATAATGAGTTCAATGACCGTGTAGTCCTTTATGTAGTCCTTAAAAAGAAGTAACCGGGGCAGTCGGCCCGGGTTTACGGGATTGATGAATTCAAAAGAGGACTGGTCAACGTCAACACGAACGCACCCATCCCATTGCAGCCGAACGGGTAGTCACAGGCTGGTGTACCTAAAAAGTGTGCCACGTGGCACACTTTGGCTGTGACAGACTTATCAGCCCCTCGAACACCGTCCGTTCGACTGCTCCCGATCGAATGGCTTGCACCGTGCCGTCGGCGCCGCGTTCGGCTGCCGACCGTATCGGCATCCGTCCAGGCGCTCGTCAGTCAGTACGGTGTGTTCCAGCCAATCCTCGCTCGAGCACTTGAGGAGCCCAGACGTTACGAAATTCTCGCGAATCTCGTCTCATGGCTCGCCGCTCAGCGTGCAGGTCTGCACGACGTTCCGGTCACCGTACTCGAGGGACTCGACGATGCCGCAGCTGACCGGTTTCTGGATAGCCGTGACGACGGGCCTGTAGCGACCGCACGCCGTTTCAAGGCCGAAAAGGACCAGCTGGAGGCGTCAGGAGTGATGCGAGGCGCCACGGGTGTGGTTGCCCGTCGTTTTGGCGTGTCACGTTCGAGTGTGGCGCATGCGCTACGCCTGCTCACCCTGCCGGAGACTGTGCTCGAGGCAATCGAGATAGGTGCCCTTCATGCCGGACACGCCAAGGCCCTGGCAGGCGTTGACGACCCTGATCGTCAGAGTCGGTTGGCCGCTTCCACGATTGAGCGAGGCTGGAGCGTGCGTCGGCTTGAAAAGGAATGCCGTACGCGAGCGACCGTCCACGACACGCGCGTGAATCCGCCAGTACGTTCACCCGATATGTTGCGGCTCGAGCGCCGAATGTCGGCTGCGCTCGGTTGTGAGGTGAGGGTGGATGAGGGCAGGGGGCGGTTCGAGATCAATTACCACGGAAACCTGGACGTTCTGGACGGGATTCTCGAGCGCCTCGGATGTCGGGAGTAGGGCGCGTAATCCCACTGTCGGATCCCCCGACCGTTAGAGTGCCTCTGAAGGCGTTGTAACGCATTCGAACGTGAGCGCTCCACGGGCTTGCCACACGCGTGGCTATAGGGCGACAGGGCTTGTTCGAAGACTGTGCCAGAAGAGCCGTTGTGATGATCCAGGAGGCGCCTAAGCTACTCGATCCGGGCGGATCGCTCGTGTCGTGGGCGGGGCCCCGTTCTCAGGGTCTCACGCTACTCACAGGTTCGCGGAAATGTTCGTCCAGCACCCATCGAGCGGTGCGTGCAGCTTCAGCAGTCACCTCATGGGTATCGGGTCTCGCCCTGACGTCGAGCATCGCACCGAGCAGGACAATGTCGGTTGCATTCGCCAGGCCGTGCCCGATAAATCGGTCACCGAGGGTTATCAGTTGGAAGATGCGAGAACTCAAGTCCTTCCTTGATTGAGATGCTGCTACGGGCGATACCGCTTCAAGCGATCGTAACCACTGCGTCAACCAGGCAACCGCTGCGCTTTCGTAGCGTGCGGTATCCGTGTCGGTCGTCAGCTGAGCTGCTGTTTCGCTGAGCAGGCGCTCGATTTCCACCGGTTCGAGGTCAACCCAGCCGAGGAGCTCGGCGATCTTGCCCAGCCGAATCCTTGCGCTGGCATCCTGGTCGCGTGAGCGCCGGGTCAGACGCCCTGACGTCAGTTCGCTTTGAGCAAGCTGGCGACGGGCGCGCTGATAGCGGCGAGTATCGGCGTCATTCTCCATGTGACCCGGCGCCGGACGAGGCTGCGGGATCGGTTCCGTCCTGCCCTGCAAGCTCGATGGCACGACGGAATCCTGCGGCGAGGTGTTCGTCGTTGACGGTGTGATCCGTCAGGTCAACGGACTTGGCGATGCGCCAGATGCGTGCGGCTTCTTTTGCTTCGAGCTGCTTGAGCTTGTTGGCGAAAGACTTGCGCCGTTCATCTTCCTTGCGACGTCGCTCGTTTTCCTCGAGTTGCATCTGCTTGATTGATTTCATCGCGTGCTCTTCCGGTTGAGTGTGCGGATCGTTCGACTGTCTCGGGGCAGGGTAGAACTGATTGGTGCAGATGCGCAATATGCTTCGAGGAGTTTTCAACGTCGCGCTTGTCGTGCGAGAGAGACAGCTACGGAAGATGGCATGACCAAGGGCTCATGCACCCTGTGCTCTCCGGCTCCGATGACACCGCCGCCATAAAGGACGTCTAGTACTGTGCCCGCGGAGCGCGACGTGATCTGTGAGAACCTGGGCGGCGGATCGTTTGGGTGATTCCCAAGGAGTCGCGGTTCGGCGCGCACGATTTGATGCGGCATACAGTGACGCCCTTTGATCACGCGGAGGCTTACCTGGTTGTGGCGCGACAATCTGGATGAGACACGCACGTCAATCAAGATGAGACAGCGGCGTCGTGGCGGGAGTGATCATCCGCCCAACCTACTGAGGTTGGCAAGTGTTTTCTGTTGCTCGCCGTTATGTCCCATCCTGATTGACGCGGAACGTCAGACCGCGTCGCTCTGAGTGCCGGCCTGATTGTCCGGCGTGTTCTTCGGTGTCGCTCGCGTGGCTGGGCGTCCTGGCCCCTTCCGTGTCGACGCCGCTCGCCTGCGGTAGCTCTCCACATTCATCTCGAAGATCGTCGAGTGATGAACCAGCCGGTCCGCGGCGGCTACCGTCATTGCCGGATCCGGGAACACCTCGCTCCAGTCACCAATCGACTTATTGGCCGTCACAAGCAGCGAGCGTCTTTCGTATCGTGCGCTGATCAGCTCGAACAGCACACTCGTCTCTGCCTGATCGCGACTGACGTACGCAAGGTCATCGAGGATCACCAGGTGGTACTTGTCGAGCTTGGCGATCGCGGCCTCCAGTCCGAGGTCACGCCGCGCCGTCTGCAGTCGTTGCACGAGATCGGTCGTGCGCGTCATCAACACACGCCAGCCGCGCTCGACCAATGCAAGCCCGAGAGCGCTGGCGAGATGTGACTTGCCACCGCCGGGTGGGCCGAACAGCAGGACATTGTCGCCGTTGTCGATCCACGCATCGCCCTCTGCCAAGGCGTTGATCTGCGCCTTGGATACCATCGGCACAGCAGCGAAGTCAAAGTTCGCAATCGTCTTGCCCGCCAGCAGATGCGCCTCGTTCAAGTGTCGCGCGAGCCGCCGCTGTTCGCGCTCGGCAATCTCGTTCTCTATCAGCGCCGAAAGGAAGCGTGCCGCTGGCCAGCCCTCGGTATCGGCACGCTCGGCGAACGTCTGCCATATAGCCTTCGTTGCCGGTAGCCTGAGTGCGTTGAGCATCAGCATCAGACGCCCCGCATCGGCCTTGCTCGTCGGCTTGCTCATGACGTCACCTGCGCTGAGCACAGCACGTCGAACACCGAGAGCTCCGGCAACTTGACGATGACATCGGGTCCGGTGCGTTCGACGTGCACGAACCGCGCGCGCAGCTCACCGACGTCAGGCAACGTGCGTGTCTCCAGATGACAAGTCAGTGCGGCGGCTATCTCGGCTTCAATACCGCGCTCGTGCGCCATGCTCAGCAGTTCCACCAGCACATGACAGGCGACGCGCTCGCCGCTCGCGTCGCGCAGCTGTTCGAAGGCGAGACGGTAGGCCTCGCGCGGGAACAGCTGGTCACGGTAGACCAGCGCCGCGAGCGCCATCGGCTTCACGCGCAACGAGTGGATGACGTGGCGGTAGTTCACGACGTGCGTTCGCGGGCCATGACGCGGCCCGCGAGGCAGCGACTCGAGCAGCGTTGAGCCTGCGTAGAGTTCGAGCCGGTCATCGAACAGACGCATCCGCAGCAGATGTCCCTTCAAACGCGAAGGGACTGTGTAGAAGCTCTTGCGGAATGTGAAGCCGCCGGCGCTGGTGACGCGCACGGGGTGCTCTTCGAAGTCGTCAGAGCGGCGCGCCGGGAGTGGCTTCAGTGCCGTGCGTTCGGAATCGATCTGCTTGTCGCGCCGGGCGTTGTGCCGACTGGTGATCTCGTCGATGAACGAGCGGTACTCAGCCACGTCGGCGAAGTCACGGTGTCCGCGTAGCAACAGGGCATCCTCGATAGCCCGCTTCAGATGGCCGTGCGAGGACTCGATCGAGCCGTTCTCGTGGGCAACACCGCGGTTGTTCCTGGTAGGCACCATGCCGTAGTCCTCGCACAGCGCGGTGTAGCGCTTGGTCAGATCGCGCTTGACGTCGGCGTCGAGGTTCTTGAACGCAGCTGACAGGCTGTCGCTGCGATGCTCGCGTGGAACGCCACCGAGTAGCCAAAGTGCGTTCTGAAGTCCGGTGGCAAGGGCGACAAAACTCTCGCCACCCAACACGACGTGGGCGCTCTCGAAGCCTGAACACACGAGTCGGAAGTGATACAGCAAGTGCTTGAACGGCTTGCCTGCGATCGTCACACCGGCACCGCCCATGTCGGTGAAATCGGACATGCCGAGCCGCCCGGGCTCGTGGTTCTGACGAAAGATCACCGGCTTGTCCGGTCCATGGCTGAGTCGCCATGCCTGGACACGGCGCTCTAGCGTGCGCCGGATCCCGGGGGAGAGCGTTGGGTGCCGACGAAGTAGCTCGTCGAAGAGCGCGACCGGACGTATGCCGGTACTGCGCTCGAGTATCGGCACCACCTCTTCATCGAAGATGCCCGCGAGCGGATCCGGGCGTCGCCGACCTCGTGGCGTGGCGCTCTGGGAGGGCAGAGTCGGATCAGACTCGATCCGATAGGCGGTCGCGCGGCTGATGGACGCCTTGGCAGCGGCGACAGCGACGGAGTTGAACTTGCGGTAGGTCATGTAGAGCCTCGTCTGGTGATCGTTGCGGTGGCGGCCTGGCACACGAATGCTCTCTAAACAAAAGAGCATCTGTGATACCTGACCGGCCACGATCACCGTTAGAAGAACTCAAGGTCGAGTTCTCCTTCGGCTCGTACCCGACGCAGCGCAAGGGCTATGCCCTCACGCAACGCCGGACCAACTCTGTCTCATCCTGATTGTCGCTGGCGTCTCACCTTGATTGTCGCGCCACACCTGGTGATATGGATGACGTTCGATGCCTACCCGTCACTTGTCGAGTCGCCGATCAGTATCGGTTCGCTCTCACAACACATCTTAATGAGTGTTGCATCACCTCAATTCCGCTGGAGGCAGCTGTATAACCACGGAGTCGCACTTGTATGAAGCGACTCAATCGCAAGTTACGTCCAATTAATGTCGATAGCATTTGTTATGCTCATCGGTCGAGATCGCTTCTCAGCGCGGCTATTCCGAATTGGCGGCTTGCCGCCGAAGCGTCATCGCGCCCTCGAAGCACTGAAGCCACTGCAGCCCTATCTCTCTTACTGGCGTCAATGAGACAAAATTAGGCCATGTTCGCGATCCCTTTCTGCCAGAACTGAAAACGGGAGAGCGTGCCGGGGTTGTCGCCAATGTCGGGCGTCGCGATGCCGGAGGCGTTCAGAACTAGCGCCGCTCGGCTGATGAGCTCACGTCGCAAGGTGCTGATGTTCTTGAACGCGATGATCGTTCGCCGCTTCTGTGTTGTCGCCCGATGGCCTTCGTTCACTGCGCACTGCATGGCGCGGTTGAAATTGAACGCGATCAGGTTCAGCACCTGCGAGGCACTGTTGGCGTGATAGCTCTGTGTCGGTATCGTCGCGAAGGCGAAGCCGGTCTTGAGTTCGCCGTAGACTTTCTCATGGGCGCCACGCCCGTTCATGAATTGCCATAAAGCGCGCCCCGAAAGACGCTTGTTGCTCGCCACTGCGCTGTACTCGTAGTGCCCGTCATTAGGATCGAACAGGTCGAGCTGGAAGTGCTTGGATCGTTTGTGATGCACATGGCGGCGGTAGATCGTGATCCGCTCCGAGCGCTTCCAGGGCGTGATTCGAACGGTGGCTGCAAAGCAGTCGACCTCGTCCTCAACGCGCTTCCAGCGCTTGCGGTTGATGATCAAGTCCTTGAGCCCCAGCCAATCGTGGAAGGTGGCTTTGATGGCGTACTCGACTCGCTCTCGATCAAGTAGCTCAAGAACATCACGACGGAAAAAGGCTCCATCCATGCGGATTTCCCGGATCCGCGCTCTCGCCCCACTGCGCGCGCACTGATCCAGAATGCGCTGGATAAAGGCCGGTGCTGCCTTGCCATCGTGCACATTGCCAGAGCGGTTCAGCACCCCCAGCATGACGCCGCTGTTCGCCTCGTAGGCACTGATCGGGTAGTAGCTGGGTACCTTGCGCCGGTGCGGGTTGTATCCGCGCTTCGCACCTTCGGTCTGCAGTCCGGTGGAGATCACGGAGCCGTCAATGTCGATACTCATCCGAGGTTGGTCAAGCTCGCGGATCACTCTTGCGGCAAGCTCTTCGTTCACTCGGCGCAGGCTCTCCACCGCCTCGAGAGAAAAGCCTGTGAGCCAGCGACTCACACTGCGTGCACTCGGCAGTTGCTGCAAGGAGCAGAATCGCTCAATAATCGGATCGCCGGCAAGTTCGCCGACGTGGCGTAGTCGCCTACCGCCACTGAGCAGCAACGCCAGGAGAAGCAGGATCATCGACACGGCCCCATAGTCACTACGCGGCAGGTGGCGCGATGCATGCCGGCGCACCAACGCCGCGAACTCAACACGTCGGAGAAAGCCACGCACCAGTTCCAGACCTGCGTAGTTGGACAGACAGTGATTCGATCCCCGGATAGCCAGGTCGGCGTTGATCCGGCGGCGTAATTCTGTTCTCCTTAGTCTCACGAGGAGTGGCCTCTTGGTTGTGACATTGTTTGGCTTCGCAACTTCACAATATCACTGCCATAGGCCCTTCTCGTGCTACATCTCCTCGCTAACTGCTCTTTCGTTATGTCTCGTTGACGCTAGCTCTGGAAGGTACAGCGCTCAGCGCGATTTAACACCACGTAGCGCTTAGTCAGTCTAGGAGTCTAACCTGCTCATTAATTCATACAGGCGATGATTTATCCCGCGGTATTTGCGGCACGATGGACACCGCGCTTTGCAGGCCTACGCTGTGCTCAAGTCGCTGCTTTTGCTTAAAGTTTACCTTGTGAATATATAAATGCTGCAGCACGGCGGACTGCAACAACCTCCTGGAGACTTCATTTCCCTCTAGATCCCGGTACAAATCAGAGAGCGCCGCTTCGGGGAAATCATCACCGAATTCCAAGAGAATGAACGAGTACAGAAGCCTCGATGCAGGGCTCAAGTTCGTATTGGCTTGGCGCTCGCGAAATAGACCAATCAGCTCATCCGAGCCCAGAGACGAGCTAAGTTTACTAATAACACCGAATATATAACCATGGCAAAACAACATATATATCCGACGCGTTTCCTTTATCGCTTCAGAGCGCTCCATTCGGCTGTTGCTCTGGAAGAGATTCGCAATATAGTCTAATACAGCGTCTTGGTGTATCTCCAGCGCAGTCAAGAAGCTCCGGACAACCCTCATTCCCACCGCCTCCGCCTCATCGAAAAGCTCTGAGAGCGATGCATGCCGCAAGGAGCCATAGCGATTTTTCGTGATCTGCCCCATCACCTCCACAATACGAGCCGAGGATGCTAAATCTCGATAGCTCCTGTCGACCTCATCTTCTTCGGATAGATCTTCTATTTCTGTAGTCCCGGCCTCCTCAGCGACCTCAGCTGTCTCTGCTGCATCGTCGATACGATCCTGTGCATGATGCAGCTTTCGACGCTCCGTGCGTGGATCTCTATTCTCAAGTACCAGCTTTGGGATGGCTGCGAAGTGTTCGAGAAGATGCGCCACCTCTCCCTGCGATAGCGTCGCGGGCTCGAGCTCAGAGTAATAGCTCTTCGCGTGACCCAGAATCATCTTCAACACCCTCTCGTCGCGGGTATGATGGGTTATGAAGATCAGGATGTTCGCGTTACGTTCAGAGTAGAGACTAGAGAGCAATTCCCGAATGGCGGACTCAGACGATTCACTTGGAAAGTCATCAGAAATTCGCTTGGCAACGTAGAAATAGAAAATGAAACGATAACCGAACGTGCACGAATCGCCAGCGAAAGTCAGAATTTTCGCCGCCTGAAGCCTAGCCAGTATATGGTCGTGCGAGTCGACGTAGAAGTTCGCAGAGTAGACTCGCTTGAACTCTTCAAGTTTGATGTGCGAAATCTTTTTCTCGTTCTCACTGTAGATAAAGAATGCGAGCTCAGACAAGTAGTTCAAGTACTGGTCAAACTCTTGAGGTCGTATTCCGGCCCGTCCAAGAGCGGCTACAATAAGGGACTGATAGCAGTGCCCAAACGATGTCAGGGAAATATCTGTCCCTTGAAAATTCTCGAGCTGCTGAATAACAGAGAGAATGAAAAAGGGTGTTCTCGGAATCAGATTTCTCCTGACAATCAGGTTCACATTCCGAAAGACGCGGTCCGTCTGCTTTAGAAGTTGGGCCTCACTTAGTTTTGCTCCCTCCCCGAGTTTGCTCCAAGCCTCGATCAGCTCGGCTCGCTTTTGATTGCCAAATTGCTGAATCTCATACCGCGGATAGTCAACGAGCTGTAGGTACAAAGCTTCGTCAAAACGCACGCGATCGTCAGAGAAAATTACTACGGCGTCAAACTGACTGCAAAGTCGTTCGACCAGGCTTTGAACAACGAGTCCGGATGAGCCCACAACTTCGAAATTATCAAGAAGCAGGACCTTCGTTGCAGTAGATCGGAAATAAATGCCAGGCTGTTCGTTGTACTGTTGCGCGATGGACCGGTTGATTCTGTTTTCTATTCGCCTGCTGCTCGCTGCAGGCATTTCGACGAATAGTGGAGCCACATCCCTAGCAATCAAATCGAGATACAGCTTTCGAGCAAACGACGTACAGCCGGATTGTTCAGGACCGCTCAGCACGACCACTTTCTCTCGATCAACCAAATCGATCAATCGAGAACCGTCCAGTAACGACTCCGAACCCCGAGCCGAAGTGGAGACTTTTCTCAGGTCCGGATAGATGTAGATATCATTGAGGGTGATTTCGTCCTTGCTCGAGTGGGCATACTCGATATCAAGCTGGTTGAGCTGCTCAACGTACGCTGGGATTACCTTCAACTGAAATTGCTCCACTCCAGTCATTCGCCTACTGTATCAAGGAAATCCGCCATCTCGTCGTATTCATCAACCCAAACCGCCTGAATTCCAAAAGACGCCAAGTCGGCCGACTCGCTAGCGATCGCCATCGACTGCAAATCGCCCGCAGCCGTTTCGAAATCCTCTAACGGTGTCTCGGGGCGATCTTTCGCCAGACGCTCTATCTGGAGACGAATTTCGTCTTTCCCGGGCCTTTTTCTAATGCACCAGTGTCGAGTCGCACGCTCTTCGTCTTCAGCAAGCCGTCGTGCGACATCTAGCAGGCGCCGTACGCTGGGGTCAGTGACTGATGAGCCAAGGAACAGACAATTTTTCGATCGAAATTTATCAATCTGGATTAAGTTACTCCAGCTATAGCTGCCCTCATACTGCTCGTGGTATGCAGTTTCCGATAAGATGATTTTATTCTCTGCCGTCAGTTCTCCAGCGCGTGGCAAAAACCCATGGACATGGTAAATGAGCAAGTCCGCCTTTCCAACTGGACCCACTCCGCTGACAACACTCCGGAACTTTATTGGGACATTTAGATCTGCTAGGTGCTTCTCTAGGAGATCATCATAATTATAGGTTATGATTGAATCGAGCGGGCGCGCGGCTCCTGTGGCCGCACACAGATGACCAATCGCCCGCATCGTCGAAGTTGGATTCTCAGAGACTGTCGAGTACAACGCACTACGAACAGCGTTCTCCAAACGTAAATCTCCGTCGTTTGAAAATCTGCTCCGCTCTAGGAGGCGTGCTGCGATGAGGGGACTTGTTGGAAATACTTTCGAGTACAGTTCTGCGAGCGCGATCCCGTCGGCCGTCGAACTACCGTCATCACTGACATCATCGTACCTGTCGAATTGGAGTTTTTGCAGTAGGGTTCGCCAGTCCGGCAACCCGTACGGAGCGCTAATTCCAGCGCCAAGGACGAGTACAAGATCATTCGAGCTGTAAGCCGCCCTTATTTCGTTGAGTGCGGTAACTCCGTCCGGACCTGAGGAAATCGCGCTCTCAGATTTAGACGCTACGCTCTTCGCATATTCTGATCGCTGCAGTTCAGCGATTCGAGACGCCGTTACGTCGCCGATCGCCGTTAGCCAAGAAACAGGTAACCCTTCGAACATAGCGCCTCTATACCCTATCGCCTACGTACCCCCTTGAGGATAACTGATGACGCTCAGATACCGCGCCGGCAGCTACACCAGATGTTCCGGCCCGTGCGGCGCATCGGCCTCGAAGAACAGAGAATCGCCGGGTTCCATGCGGTAGACGGTGTCGACGTGGCGGTACTCGACCACGCCCTCGAGCATGTACAGGTGCTCCAGCGCGTCATGCTGGAACGTCGGGAAGCCATCCGAGCTGTCGGTCAGCGTGATCATGTACGGCTCAACGATCACGCTCGAGCTGTTTGACCCGAGATAGCCGAGCAACGAGTACTGGTGCCCGGCCCGCGTACCACAGCGGTCGCGCTCGGCGCCGGTGCCGGCCTTGACGTGAACGGCGTGGCGTCTCTCCTCGAACCGGCGCAGCAACTGTGAGATCGGTACGCGCCGAACGCGTTCGAGATGTAAGCGCTGCTAAATCGACGTCTTGCGCCGGCCTACCCTGACCGGCAAGCATCACTCTCGTTCCCATTCAACGAGATCCCGATGCCTTCACCGTCCGTTTCCACACCACGCGGCACTCGCGCCGCCGTACGCCAACGCTG
>CALLMF010000012.1 GCA_938006335.1 uncultured Granulosicoccaceae bacterium
AGGCGGTTTGAAGCCAGCCCCTGCAGGCAGACTCCGGAGGGCCATAAAGCCTCCATCACGTTCGTAGCTTCTCGTGTAGCCTCGCTCAACGTCCTGTCGTAACGACTCCACACTGCTACGGCACACTTACTTGCGTAAACATCGCGCGCAATGCCACGATGATTCTCGGCTCGCTTCCTACCCGCTCGGACTCCGGCAAGACCCTTTGAAACGGGTTGCCAACACGGGCCGCCGTTGAGTTCATGAGGCAATAGCGGAGTTTGTCCCCGGGGCCCCGCGTCAGGATAGTTGTCCACTGCCCATTGGCAGATTCTTATGTCGGAGATTGTGCAGAGGTGGTGTCACTGATCAATGGGGCTGTCGACGACAGTGCTGGATTGATCAAGGCCTGCGAACAGGCTGGAATCGATCGGCGCACCTATCACCGCTGGCTTGACCGTGCCACAGGGGAGGTCCGTGAAGACGGCCGTCCGGAGGCCGAGCGACCACGACCGCCACAGGCGCTTACCGTTGAAGAACTAGAAGCGATTCTTTTGACCTGTCAATTGCCTGAATTTGTTGATCAACCGCCCAGCCAGATTGTGCCTTCATTGGCCGATCGAGGTATCTACTCGGCCAGTGAATCAAGCATGTATCGGATCCTGCACGACGCCGATCAGCAGCATGAACGTGGACGCGCCAGTCGGCGCTCCAAGGTTGTGAAAACGACGCACCACGCTGATGGATCGAATCAGTGTTGGTGTTGGGACGTGACCTATTGCGCGTCCCCAGTCCGTGGCCTCTTCAATTAGAGAACGAAGCAGCGTAGTAAACCGGCCAACTATCTCGACAATCACCGCCTGCCAGGCCACCAAGGTTGGCACCCTCACCGGGATTCTCGCTGGTGATGAGATAGCTCATATCCTGGCCACCGCTACCGCCGCCACCTACGGATGCGCAGCAAGCAAGCGTAACGGCAGCACATGCTGCCAAGGCAGTCCTGCTGATCATTATTGAGACTTCGTTCGTTTCAATCATGTGGACGAGTTGACCGGATAGATCTTGAGTGCGTACCGACGATGCGCGCCACCAACCGTGGCCTGACGCTGTATCGAGACCCGACCGTCGTCGCACACCCACGACATCACCTCCCGCTTCTCGTCGGGAATTCAATTCACGCGAGAGCAGACCCCGGTGCAAAACCCTCCGCCACCGCCTCACCGTGAATCCAGCGCGAGAACTCACGGATCATCGGATCCTCGCGCCGCGCCTCGGGGTAAGCCACTGAGTAGATCGAGTACGGCATGGCGATGCTGGTGTCGAACAGTCGCAGCAGTCGTCCATCGGCGATCGCACCGCGTACCATCGCGTCAAATGATATCGACACGCCCTGACTGCGTTCGGCAGCAGTGATGGCGAGCTCACAGTGCGGGTACAAGGGACCGCGCGGAAACACGGGGGGTTCGATACCCGCTGTGCGAAACCACTCGTCCCAGCCGTCGCAGGTGTGATAGTGAATGAGCTTCACACGCAAGAGATCCTCCGGCACCTGAATGTTTTCGCGCTCCTTTAATTCCGGACTGACAACAGGGAAGCGCGGCGTCTCCATCAGCGGCTCCGTGATCACACCCGGAATCGGGTCTTCAGCCCACTGAATGACAACGTCAGCCTCATTGGACGAAAAGTCAGTACTGGGCAGCTCGTCCGAGATGCGAAGACGCACCCGGTCGCCGAAGCTCAGGCGATCCAGACGCGGCACCAGCCAACGCGCAGCAAAACAAGGCGTGCAGATGACGCGGAAAGAGCGATGCCCGGCCTCACGAACCTCCCGGGTGCTGCAGTCGAGCTCGTCGAGCAGGCACGTTATCTTGTTGGCATAGGTGCGACCGGTGAGCGTCAGATGAAGCGCGTTGCCACGACGATCGAACAAGCTTGTATCGAGATAGTCTTCCAGTGCCCGTATCTGGTGACTGACGGCAGAAGCGCTGAGGCACAGCTCATCGGCAGCGTTTTTCACGCTGCCATGCCGCGCAACGGCCTCGAAGGCGCGCACAGCTGCAAAGGGCGGAAACGATCTGGCGATGACAGCGTCCCTCCTCCGACACGCAAAAAAGAACGTGCTTCGGGTTCAAGTCCAAGATAACACAGGGTTTTTTGCGCCTGGACACGTCACCTGAACGGGATTCAGCCAAGGCTGAAAAGAAGGCAGTCGTCATGGCGTCGTTTGCCCGCTAGCCTGCGCTGACACATCCACATACAGCGACTCAGCATGCACAAGACAGCACATGGACCGACCCTGCTCACTCTCGGCGCCGGCATCGCGATCGGTCTAGCCGTCTCGACCATGCCACGCGTCTGGGCGTCGGTGACGGGGCCGACCGAGCACCAGGGTCTGAGTGTGGATGCTTTGGCTGAGCTGTCCGAACAGACCTTGATGGCCACCATTGGTCTTGAGGGCTACACGATGCGCATGCGTGCTGTCGGCATTGCCCCCGGGGGACAGATTGCACAGCACAGCCACGCTGACCGTCCCGGCATTGTCACTGTGGTGCAAGGTGAATGGGTGGAAGGTCAGCCCAGCGGGGAGAACACCTACAGTGCCCAGGGCTATGGCACCTTCCCGGAAAACGAGGACACGGTGCACTGGGTGTACAACCGCACGGATGCTCCCTCGACCGCACTCGTCTGCGACATCGCCAAGGTGCAGTAACAAGAATCGGTGATATCGCAGACGAAGTTAACGGGTCGCAGGCGA
>CALLMF010000013.1 GCA_938006335.1 uncultured Granulosicoccaceae bacterium
CTATGACGTGGCCTTCGAGCAGTGTCCCGAAGGGGCCCGGGATGGCCGGTTGTTCGTCGGTCAGCGCAAGGACAGCTTCTCAGTGGCCCTCGCGGAAATCTTCGATCTGGTGAATCTGGTACCGGTGGTCGATGCACTACCCGACGATCCGGCGCGGAACGATCTCGCCGACAAGAACGTCACCACGCTTGCTCTGGAAGTGCACAAGGACTGCCTCACCGGCGACGGCAACGGCGTCATCGGTGCCTGGACGACTTCCAGCGTTCGCAGCTCGCAGACCCTGAGCGATTCACCCACCTACCGACAGCCGATCGTCTATTCCGGCGAATACCGACAGGCCTCCCGGCTGGGTGCACCGCTGGTCAACGAAGTGGTCATCGGTCTGCCCGACAAGGACCGGTTCAACACCAGCGAGCCGATGGACGATGGGCAGTTCGCCGTCTACGTCACGTCTCCGACGCTCCCGGCCATCCTCGACATCCTGTTCCGCGATGCCCTCGGCGCGACCGACAACATCGCACCTGGCAACCTTCCCAGGCTGGACCTGGTCACCGCGTTCCTGACCGGTTTCGAAGGAGTCAATCAGCTGTCCACGGTGACCGCCTCGGAAATGCTGCGCCTGAACACCGCCATACCCGCGACACCGCGAGACAGCCAGGCCAACCTCGGTGTAGCCGCTGGTGACCTGGCAGGATTTCCGAACGGGCGTCGCCCGGGAGACGACGTGACCGACATCGCCCTGCGCGTGGTCATGGGCGCTCTGTGTCATCCGATTGCGGTCGATCTCGATGCCAGCGGTACGGCCGGTGACGCCGGCGACAATCTCGGCCTTTGTTCACCGGAAGATGCCCCGGCAGGCACGGTGCCCCTGACCGACGGCGCGCCGCAGAACGCCGGCCAGTTCGATGCCACCTTTCCCTACCTGACCACTCCGGTGGTTGGCTCGCCCGGCAACTGATCGCGACGCGTGGCGATCAGCCGCAGGTCGTGAAAACTGCCCCTGTTCCGGAATCGTCCGGGACAGGGGCTCACCTCGAACAGATACCCTCATGAAAAGCCAGGCACGCCTGAAGACGATCGCGCCCATTGCCGCGACCCTGCTCGCGCTCGCTGCCTGTAGTTCGGGCGGCAACTCGGGATCTGACGCTGGCAGCGGTAGCGTCGACAATGAGCAAGTGCCGGACGACGGCAGTGCCGTCGACGGTCTGAACAACGACGACTCCGACGGCGCCGGCACTCCGGGCACCGTGCCGCAGTCCAGCCTGCCCGAGGGCAACATCGTCCAGTTCGGTGCGATCAACATCGGTGACGATGACGGAGTGGCCAGCGATCTGGTCGGCGGATTCTTCCAGTTGGATGCCGGTGTCGATGCCAGCTACTTCGAGTCCCTGCTCGATCCCGACAACGTCAACTGCGTTGTCGACAGCGACGACAGCATCGACTTCGAGGAAATCAGCGCCAGCTACATTCCCGGCCTGACAGGTGTCGGCAAGCAATCCATCAGCGCAGGGGAGGTCGTGGTGTTGTCCAGCGCCACCGGCACCTACGCAGAAATCACCCGGCAACCCGCTGGCGGCTTCATCTTCTACGAGCTGCCCAATGGCCAGAGCGTCCCTGCCGGCAGCGTGCCCGATACGATCACCGTCGATATTCCGGGAGATAAATTTGTGGCATTCGAGAACGTGTCGGCAGGGACCGTCTCGCCACTGAGTGGCTTCACGCTCAGCACCGGCGACACCATCGATACGTCCACGGTCTTTCGCTGGGATGAGGGTCGCGACGACAACTCGCAGATACGCATCTTCACCAGCACCGCAGGTGGCTTCTTTCTCGAGGACGGCAAGACGGTGACCTGCATCGTGCCTGACACCGGAGAGTTTCGTTTTCCGGCAGACGTTCGCGATCAGCTGGGTCGCGACTTCAACGGTGCGCTCCCGCTCGTCTCGCGCATCGCGACACGCAGCCAAACGCAGGACAACAGTGTACTTTTCGTGATTCGCGAAAGTTTCATCTAGCGTCTGTCCCCAGTGCCGTGCCTGTGATCAGAACATTCCGCGGCAGGGTCACCGCCCTGCAGGCCATCGCCGGTCTCTGCCTGGTGGCATCGTGGTCAGCGTCGGCGCACGAATACTGGCTGTCGCCAGTCGAGTACCACATCGATGTCGGCCAGCCGCTGCTGGTCGATACCCGCAACGGCGAGGACTTCGTCGGCAACGCCTTTCCCTACGACCCCTTCCGGTACACCTCGCTGTACATCGCGCGGGCCGAGGACCGTATACCGGTGCGCTCCCGCAGGGGAGACAGTCCCGCTGTGAACGTGCGTATGGAACAGCCTGGTCGGCACCTCGTCGTTCTGGACTCCACCGAGCGCAGGCTGACCTACGACAGCTGGGACACGTTCGTGGACTTTCTCGACTATCACGGTTTCGACAGCGTGGCGCAGCAACACGTCGATTCCGGCTTTTCGCAGGATGCCGTGCAGGAACGGTATTTCCGGCACGCCAAGTCGCTGGTCAGTGTCGACCTGCCTGCAGGCAACAACGCGGGTGAAACCAGCGCGGCGAACTCGGCTACAGAGGACCCGATTCTCGCCCCACAGGGGCAGACGCTCGAGATCGTGTTGCTTGGCAATCCCTACGCGAACAATGACAGGCTAGCAATGTCCCTGCTGTATGACGGCGAGCCAGTGAGGCATCGACAGATCGAGATTTTTCACCGCAAGGACGATCGCGTGGCTCGCACGGTGACGCAGAGTGACGAACGTGGCCGCGCGACTCTCGATATCAGTGCCGCGGGCGAATATCTGATCAACGCAGTTCACCTGAGCCTGTCGGAGCAACCGGACAGTCACTGGGTATCGCGTTGGGCCTCCTTTACCTTCGCGATCGAAGACGACTGAGATCAGCCGGCGTACTGCCACTGATCGGGGACCCAACGGTACGCATCGCCTGCAATATCCACATGCCCGAAGGCCGGGTAAGGCAGGTGCGTGCCGGCGACCAGCAGACGATCCGTTGCCACCATGTCGAGCACGCGACGCCGCGTCTCGGCGGCCACTTCGCTGTCGATGTCGTAGATGATGCCGACCGACGGCCGCTCGAACTGCACCGGCGCAATGGCAGTCATGTCGCCCCAGACCAGCAGCTGCGCATCACCTGAACTCAGCCGATAGCCCGTGTGCCCCGGGGTGTGCCCTGGCATCGGATGCGTGCTGACGCCGGACATCAGATCGGTCTCGCCGTCGAAACGATTGACGCGCGCGCCATAGGCGGCGATCGCGGTCGCGGCGAGATCGAAGAAGCCCTTCGCGCTGTCGGGCGCGGCGGTCCGGTTCGACTCGCTGGTCCAGAACTCGACCTCGGTCCGGTTGACGTGCAGGGCAGCGTTCGGGAAAGCCGCCTTGCCATCCACCAGCGCGCCCGCGATGTGGTCGGGGTGCAAGTGCGTGATCAAGAGATCGGTGATGCTGTTGTTGTCGACACCCAGTCCGGCGAGCGTGGCCTGCAAGCGCCCGGCGGTCGGCCCGAACGCGCTCGCAGCGCCGGCATCGATCAGCATGAGCCGGTCTCCTGCGCGTACCAGGTGCGCGGTGACGCCGACGTTCAGCGGCTTGCCCGGATCGATGAAATCGTTGCGCAGTTCCTCCTCGTACTCTGCCTGCTCGATACCGCGGAAGACGCCGAACTCGAACTGGAGGTAGCCGTCGAGAATCGTGGTGATCTCCAGATCGCCGACGGTACGCGTGTAGGTCGGCGCCGTTGCGACGACCGCCTCGCTATGCGCTTCGGCCACGCTGCGCAGCGCAGGTGCCGCGATTGCCAGCGCTCCGAGCCCGGCCGACGACGCAAGGAAACGACGACGGCTTGCGGTGGCACAGCGAAGGAAGGCTTGAGACATGAACGGTGTCCTGGATTGCGGGCGACAAGGTCAGGCCGACAGTAGACCACGTTTTGGACCGAATGGTTCGGAATTACGTGTGCCGCGTGTCTTGTCGACTCACCGTGCCTGTTTCAGCCGAGCAGCGTATCGGTACAAGTGCGCAGCACGGTGCGGATCGCGCGAGGTGACGCGCCTGCCTTGCGCATCGACAGCGCCCCCAGCGCTGCGGCCAACAGCGCGTCCGCTACCCGGCCGGGTGACGCTACCCCTGCCTCGTTGAGCGTTGTGCGCAACCGTTTGCGGATCGCGGCAACGTGCCGCACGGCGCGCGCATCGACCTCGGCGTCGGTCGGTGCAAGCTCACCGATGCAGTTATGCAGGAAGCAACCGCTTCGCCCGGCATCGGGCTCGACGATCGCCTCCAGCAGCGCGTCGATGCGACGTGCTGGTTTCCGGGCGCTCTTGAGGATCGTGTCGAAGCGCATCAGCGAACGCGTGCAATACGCGTCGATCGCCGCGAGCAGCAGCGCATGCTTGGATCCGAAACAGGTGTAGAAACTCGACCGGTTGATGCCGAGCTCGCGCGTGAGGTCATCGAGCGAGGTCGCTTCGTAGCCTTGGCTGCGAAACACTTCGATCGCCTGCAACAGCGAGGTGTGCGCATCGAAGCCGCGCGGGCGACCACGGGCGGCACAGCCGCCGGACGAATCAGGCCTGTTCATCCGGATATGATACGTCGCGCGCGGCCGGTGGGTCGCAACGTCTGCCGCGTCCGGTGATTTTTTGAGCGTGGCAGTTTCAACCTGTGGGAAAGTCTGCCAGCAAGCTTTCCTGCAAGAGTTCCTCGTGCACCTTGCGTCGAACATCAGTGAAGCGCTGCTCGAGCGAAGGATCCCATGGGGTCTCGCCACAGGACGATGCATAGTCGCAGCACGAAAGAAGCCCGTCAGACAGAGTCGGCAACGTTACCCCCGATGAGTACAGGCTTGAGACCGTCAATCTCGCGGAGAGGCCTGACCTGACAGCTACAAGCTGGAGCCGGCATCACGCCAATTGATTGCCTCGACACCGTCCGACCACTTGCGCCCGTCTCCGTCATGCACGAGACGTTTTCGTGCCAGCGGCGTGACTCTTTTGTCAAAGCGCAACAACGCATCACGAAAACTGGTGTGTATTGTCGATGCGGATTTCACCTCGACGCCGACAAGTTCCGCACCGTCGCGAAACAAGAGATCCAGCTCAAGCCCGTGGTTATCACGAAAAAAATACAAGTCCGACAGCAACCCGCGGTTAGTCCGGCCTTTCAAGGCCTCGACCAACACAAGGTTCTCAAACAGGTTTCCGGCAAGCGGATCGCGGCGAACCTGAGCAGCATCACGAAGCCCAAGCAGCCAGCACAGCAACCCGGGCTCTACGAAGTAGTACTTCGGGAACTTGATCGCACGTTTTCCAAAATTCTCGAAGTAGGGTGGCAAGCGGAACACCATGAACGACGCCTCCAGCACCGATAACCACTCCTTGATGGTTTTTCCGTCCACGCCCACATCGTTTCCGAGCGACTGCAAGTTGAGCAGTTGCTCCACTCTCCCTGCCAGCAACAACATGAATTTCTCGAACAGTGCACTGTCCTTTAGCTTCACTAGCTGTCGTACATCGCGCTCTCCATAGGTTCGGTAGTAGTTTGCGTAATAGGTCGACGGCTGCTGTTTGCCATCGTGCACACGCGGCAGGAAACCACGTATCAACGCGTCCTGAAAGTTGGCGGACTGTCGATCAGCACTCGTCAATTCAACGATCGAAAGCAGGTAATGCGTTAGCAACGCAGTTCGTCCCGCCATCGACTGGGAAATTGCGGCCCGCAGGTCAAGCTGGTGCGAGCCGGTCAGAACGTACTGTCCGGTCTGGTCACTCTCGTCGACCGCCACTTGGATGTAGCTCAATAGCGTCGGGACTCGCTGAATCTCGTCGAGAATAACGGGTGCGGAGTACTCGGCCAGGAAAGCTCGTGGAACCTCCTCAGCGTATGCACGAATGTCAGGAAGCTCCAGATTCACGTATGTGTGATCTGGGAGGTAATGGCGTACCAGCGTGGTCTTGCCTGCCTGGCGAGGACCCAGAACCGTAACGACCGGGTATTCACCAACCTGGGCCAGCAGTTCAATGGCCAGTTCGCGCTTGATCAATTCCGTAGTATTTCGGAGTTGAACTCCGATACTGTACAAGATGTTGGCCAACCAGTTCCTGCAACGGCGCAGCGGGCGAGCATGGCATTCCACTGTCGGCCGAGGGGCTGCGCGGGGCAATCGATCCTGATCCGGTGTTTGCACCGGATCGTCGCGCGGACTATCGCCGTGAGATCTCGCGGCGTTTGTTTGCACGGACGGAAATCGAGCCCTGGCTGTCTCTGCTCGATACCGTGCGCAACCCGCGCGTGGGTGATAGCACTGCTTTGTCCTCGGTAGCGGCGATTTCCGGGGCTGGCCAGGCCTGGCCGTACCGCCGCAGACTCGATACCTCTCTTGCTGCTGCCGCGTCCGCCGTCGCCGCTGCGCATGGACGACATCGCAAGCGATCTGCACTGTCTCGACGTGCGGACCACGGCCCGCCGCGCGTAAGCGGGTTGATGGCGTGACACTCGTCCTGTCGCCATGATCCCGACGGCATTGTCACTCGTCGCTCTGATGTGCTGCAAAGTAGGACCGAAGCACCGCGTTCATTCTTGTCTGGTAGCCCGGCCCTTGGTCCTTGAACCACTGCACGACATCCTCATCGAACCGCACCGTCAGCCGCGTCTTGTTGCCTGTCGGCAGTCGAACGTGTGCGTTGTCCCAGAAGGCGTCATCCAGCTCGGCGATATCACTGGTGTCTATCGCGTCGTCGGAAGCGTCCGCAAGTTCGCTCAACCGTTGTTTGGAAACGGTCAATTCATCGAGTGATTTTCTGGATGTACTCATCGTAGCGATTTCTTTCTGAGCGCTTTGCCCGTCGGGCCGAGATCAATCGGGTGACGCCTTGGCGGTTCGTGTGGACAACGACGAGACACACAAGGTCTCCGACTTTGCCAATGCTGATTTCTCGCGGCTCTCCATAGTCTTTTCGCCGATCGAAAGCAGTCAGCGTCGGTCCAAGAAAAATCTGCGCAGCCTCGTTGAACGACACTCCGTGTTTCTCGATGTTGCGACGGGCCTTGTCGTCGTCCCACTCGAATTGCATGCGTTGGTCTCCATATCTATGCCTCCCGCCTCCATGCGTCCAAATGTACATACAATCGTAGCTACGCCACGCTACGACGTCAAGACGCGCTTGCTTCCGCGTTTAGCAAGTCGCATGAATGACGATCCAACATGCCGTTGGCGCGCATGTTCACTAACCGATAGGGGGGGGCTCCTGCCTAATCCTGTCGCATACGCTCGGCTTAGGATTGGACGCCGCGTCGTACCACGCGCCGGAGCAAACTGAACGCTCGCGCGCGTTCTACAAAGCCCTCGGTTTCGAAGTGTTCAACGAAGATGCGGAACACGACTACCTGATGCTGCGTCAGTTGCTGCAAACCCGCTTCGAGTTGCCGGGGACTGCGACGCACGCCACAATGAAAGCGCGACGACGGCTCGGTCGTCGGAGGAAAAGGCGGGCCCATGTGACCCGTCAGGTGTGGATCGGGAAGGCGAGTACAAACGAACCGCTATCAAGGCGTCGAAAGAAATGAGACGACATCAAAACCGAGGGGCTTACGTGACCTCGGGACGAGCCCATCAGTTACCTGCTTACCGGGTGGGCGGTGTCCGGCGTATAGGCGGCGCGAGCCCGATCCAGGCG
>CALLMF010000014.1 GCA_938006335.1 uncultured Granulosicoccaceae bacterium
ATCAAGTTCTCCTTTGCTGTGTGCTTGGCGGCTCACAGCAGGGAGTTTCTTGATGGACTCCAGCATCTGTCAAATCCCGGAAACGTCAAACTTTGGATGCCTCCCCGGCACAGCCGGGGGGACTCCCGCTGACGCTAGTGGTCTCTAGTAGAAGCCGACCTTGATACCCAGCGACCATCCGGATACCGCAGCAAACGCGTCTTCACCGGAGGCGTAGCGGGTCCAGCCGCCTGACAGGCTGGTGCGTGGCGCCAACCTCACATCCATGCTCACACCGAACGCAAGGCCGGATGACTCGTCACTTAGTTCCGTGTCGTCGATACGCTGCGTGACACCGGCGGAGCCGAAGCCCATCAGACCGTTCAGTTGAACGGCCCTGCCTAGCGGAATACCGACGCGCACAAATGCACCGAGCACCCAGGTATCGACGCTGTCGAAGGTGTCGTTCGTGGTGTCGCGCCCGTAGCCGGCATGCACCTCGACACCGAGTCGCCTTGATAGATCAGATCCGGCCCGCACCCGGAAACCCCGCGGTGTCGCCCGGTTCCCGTTGTCGAAGTCGTCATGGCGATCGCCAACCGACAAGGCAAGACCATCAAATCCAATCCAGCCGGGCAGATGCGGACCGACAAACCCGAGACCGATGGCAGGCCCGATACGTCCCTTGCCACGTGAGCCCCGACGGTCGTGGTCGGCAGCCGCAGGTACGCTCGCCACAGCAAGGCCCAGAGCGAGGGATGCGGCGAGGCAACGCAGAGTTGAAGAGGTCATTGAAGCGAGCACGTGTGCAGGAGTTACCACACAGCGTGCCTGACGTGACCTTAACGCGATCTGAACGGCGCCGGTGACAGCGGCCCAAGATCCACGCGCTGATCGGGGGTCAGTCGCCCTGCTCTACCCGCGCGTCATAATCATCGGCGCTCATCAGATTGTTTATCACGGCTTCAACATCGACATCCGCGAGCTTGAATATCCAGCCCGCCCCATACGGATCGCTGTTGACCAACTCGGGAGAGTCCGCAAGCGCTGCGTTGGCATCCAGCACACGACCGTCGACCGGCGCGTAGATATCCGACGCCGCCTTGACCGACTCCACCACGGCGATGCCCGCCTCAGCCTCGACAGACGCATCGATTTCCGGCGTTTCGACAAACACCAGATCGCCCAGTTGTTCCTGTGCGTGGTAACTGATGCCGACGGTCAAGGTGCCATCGTCTTCGATGCGCACCCATTCGTGGGTCGGGGCAAAGTACAACTCGCCTGGAGTATCCATGATCTGATTGTTCGCGAATTTATCGAGTGGAACGCGTTACGCAAGCGTGGAAGCACCGCGTCGGCGCCACACGCTGAGCGCCAACAACATGAGAGACAGTACAAGCACCGGCATGTTGCCGACAATAACGTAAGGCGTGGTACCGGTGCGTGGCCGTATCTCTACATCGAGTACGCCCATCACCCCGTGCTCGATCCTGCCGATGACCTGACCGTCGTACTGTATCGCTGACGAAACGCCGGTGTTGGTGACGCGCACCATCGGTCGACCCATTTCGCGCGCCCGCATGCGCGCTTTCTGCTCATGCTGGTGCGGCGCAGCACTGTCACCGAACCAGGCGTCATTGGATACGTTTACCAGCACGCTCGACGCCGGCAGCAAGGGCCGCATTTCTTCGCCGAACACATCCTCATAGCAAATGGACACGCCGATGCCCTCACCGGCAATCTGCAACGGCACATGAGGCCCGCGCCCCCGCGACAAGTCCGATCCCGGTACGACAATAAAGGCGCTGAATACTTCAAGCAATCCACGCAGCGGCAGATATTCGCCAAACGGCACGATGTGTCGCTTGCGGTACATCTGCTTTTCGCCGCCAAGCTGTCGTACCGCGTTGTAGGTCTCTTCCCCATCGCGATCAAAACCGCCTGCCAGCACGTCGATGCCGCGCGCATCCAACCGCCGAATCACCGGTGCGATGTAATGTTCCACCTGATTGAAGCCGGTGGGTATGGCAGTCTCCGGCCAGATCACGAGATCAATCGTTTCAGGAAGATCAGTCTCTGTAAGTGCGAGATACTCATCCAGAGAGCGCACCAGACGCTCACGGCTGAACTTCATCTCCTGCTGAATATTGGCTTGTGCCAATCTCACGCCGAGTGTTTCAGGCTTTGGCTGCGTAAAGGCGATCTGTGAACTGCCCCAGATCGCCGCCGCGATCAAGGCGACAGGCACCGCGGCCAGCAGTCGCGAACCGCGTCGCCTCAGCAATACCACATGCGCTGCCGACAGGGTCATCACGATCATCAGAAAACCGATGCCGTAAACACCCACCACAGGTGCCAGCGCGCCGAGTGGCTCCATGGTCTGCGCATAACCAAGCAGCAGCCACGGAAATCCTCCCATCACCGCGTTACGCAGCAACTCCGCCAAGGACCAGAGTGCAGCGAACAACCACACGTTGCCCAGCCACGCGCGCGGTGTTGACAGACGTGCAAAGAGATACGCCGTGGCGGCCGTAAACAGCGTCATCACTAGTACGAAAACCACGGTCAGCAAGCCGGCAAAGAACGCAGCAGCACCTCCAAAGATGTGCAGGCTGTGATACACCCAGTGCACTCCGATGCCGAAGTAGCCGACGCCAAACAGCCATCCGAGCCACCCTGATTGGCGTGCGCTACGGCCGTGGATCAGGGCATACAGAACGAGGATGGATACCGGAGCGAGCAACGTCCAGTCGGTAGGGGCAAAGGCAAACGGCAACGCCATGCCTGCCAGCAACGAGACCATCAGGGCCACGGGCAGATTGCATAAAGGCACCGGCTGACCCTGCGAGTCGATCCCCCGGCGCGCCATCAGTGCGGTGCCCACTACCCTGTACTCACTAGCGACAGACCACTAGGTGTGAGTCACCTGCAGGAGGTGCAAACGGCGCGAGTCGGCAGACAGCACTCTGAACAGACAGTTGCCGATGGTAATGCTCTCGCCAGGTCTCGGCATATGACCGATGTGCTGCATGACAAGTCCACCGATCGTGTCGAACTCATCGTCAGCGAAGTCGCTACCAAGCGCCTTGTTGAAGTCGTCGATGGGCGTGAGTGCACGCACCGAAAAACGTCCGTCCCCGTGAGCGCGAATATCGACGTCGTCTTCTGAATCGTGCTCGTCGTCAATCTCGCCGACGATTTCCTCGAGCACATCTTCGATGGTCACCAGGCCGCACACACCACCATATTCATCGAGTACGACGGCCATGTGATTGCGTGCCGTTCGAAACTCCTTCAGCAGCACGTTCACGCGCTTGGACTCCGGCGTGAAGGTCGCCGGTCGCAGGATATCGTCGATCTTGAAATCGGCATCGCTCTCAGTACCCGCATAACGCAGCATGTCTTTCGCGAGCAGCACACCGATGACGTGGTCCTTGTCTTCGTTGATCACGGGGAAACGCGAGTGCCCGGACTCGATGATCGTCGGGAGCATCTCGCCGAGGGTCGCATCATGCTCGATCACCACCATCTGCCCGCGCGGGATCATGATGTCGCGAACGCGAAGCTCCACCACCTGGAACACGCCCTCGACCATCTGCAGCGTGTCAGCGTCGAAAACCGCCCTTGCCTGAGCGTCACGCACGAGATCGAGAAGCTCCTCGCGATCGCGCGGCTCCCCCCCGATGGCATGCACCAGCCTGTCCATGATGGAGCGCCCGGACGGCGTAGCTCCCGTGTCAGCGCCGTTGCCGGATTGATCGGGACGAGAAGCCGCATTCTGCTGGCTTCGTCCCGTACTGTCGTCACTCATCGAGCTCTCGTGCTGCCCCGCGGTAAGGATCCGGGATGCCTGCTGCGGATAGTAGCTGAATTTCCAGTGACTCCATACGCTCGGCAGTATCGTCGTCGATGTGGTCGTAGCCAAGCAGGTGCAAAGTGCCGTGAACGAGCATATGCGCCCAGTGGTGCTCGGGTTCCTTGCCCTGTTGCGCGGCCTCTCGGTTCACCACACTTGGGCACAGGACCAGATCGCCAAGCGTCAGGATTCCGTCAAGCGGCGGCAGTTCAGAGGGGAAGCTCAGCACGTTGGTCGGCTTATCGGCACCCCGGTACTCTCGATTGAGCGTTTGACTGCTCTTGTCATCCGTCAGATGGACCGACACGGAACATTGGGCAAGCGTTGCATCATCGAGCAGTGCACCGCCACGGCGCACGTCTTCGTCGCGCAGTACACGCCCGATCCATTGCTGTACGAAAGGTGCGTCCGGAAACCCGACTGCGTCAGGCGGGTCGATGTCACTGGAGAGCTCGGCGACAACGCGCAGCCCCATGGATTCGCTCACGCCGAATCAGCGGCTGTCCGCTTCATCGGCCTCGATACGGTCGTAGGCAGCGACAATCCGTTGCACAAGTGGATGGCGAACGACATCCGATGCCGTGAAACGACAGAAGCCCACACCATCAACACCCTCAAGCACGCCTTGCACGTGTTTCAGGCCGCTCAGTTGGTGCCGCGGTAGATCGACCTGGGAGGTGTCACCCGTGACGACCGCGGACGAACCGAAACCGATACGCGTCAGGAACATCTTCATCTGCTCCACGGTGGTGTTCTGGGCCTCGTCCATGATCACGAAGGAGTGATTGAGGGTACGCCCGCGCATGTAGGCGAGCGGCGCAATCTCGATGACATTGCGCTCCACCAGTTTGCTGACACGCTCGATACCAAGGAACTCGTACAGCGCATCGTAGATCGGCCGCAGATAGGGGTCGACCTTCTGCATCATGTCACCAGGCAGAAAACCAAGACGCTCACCGGCTTCCACCGCTGGGCGCACCAGCACGAGTCTCTGCACCCTGTCCGCCTCGAGCGCTTCCACTGCACACGCCACGGCGAGGAAGGTCTTGCCCGTACCCGCAGGACCGATACCAAAGGTCAGATCGCGGTCCTTGACCGACGCCACGTACTCGCTTTGACGCTGGCCGCGACACTGTATGGTGACGCGCCGCGTCTTGATGATCTGATCATTGCGGGGTGACGCGGATGAAGGATCGCCGGTGGTCGCATCGGCACGGTGCTGAATGTCGTCCAAGCCGGATTCCTGCAAGGCGAGGTGAATGGTATCGGGCGCCAGCGCAGACTCGGCGGTCTGCGCATACAGATGTTCAAGCAGATGGCTCGCACGCCTGGCAGCCTCGGGCTCCCCATGGATACTGAACTGGTTGCCACGGTGGCTGATGTCCACGCCAAGCCGGGAGGCAATCAGTTTGAGGTGCTCATCAAACTGACCACACAGATTGGCAAGACGGGCATTGTCGGCAGGTTCTGCGACGTACTCGATCGAAGAGGTGTCACTCACGATTGTGTTTTTGCTTCTGCATGCAGCAGCTCTGCACGCAGGGAGTTGGGCAGCGCTTCGGTGACCCGGACTGTGGCGAAACCACCGATCAGGGAAGCATCACCGGCAAAGTTGACCACACGGTTGTTCTCGGTTCGGCCGCTCATTTCAGCCGGATTCTTGCGCGAGGGGCGATCAACCAGCACACGCACTTCCGTACCGACCATGGCCTCGCTGATAGCGGCCGCCTGACGCGTGATCGTCGCCTGAAGATGGGCCAGGCGCTGCTTCTTCACCTCCATCGGCGTGTCATCGACGAGTGAGGCCGCTGGGGTGCCTGGCCGCGCACTGTAGATGAAGCTGAACGAGTGATCGAAACCCACGGTCTCGATCAGGTCCATGGTCGCCTGAAAGTCGGCATCGGTTTCACCCGGGAAACCGACGATGAAATCGGACGACAGCGTCAGTGTCGGATCTGCCGCCATCAGTTTGCGAATCTTCGCCTTGTACTCGATCGCGGTATGACCACGCTTCATCGCAGCAAGAATCCTGTCCGAGCCACTTTGCACCGGAAGATGCAAAAAGCTCACAAGCTCCGGGACCTCACGATGAGCCTCGATCAATGCGTCACTGAACTCCACCGGATGTGAGGTCGTGTAGCGGATACGCTCAACACCGTCGATAGCGGCAACGCATCGGATCAGGAACGCAAGATCCGCGACACCGTCGCCTTCTCCGGTCGGACCTCGATAGGCATTGACGTTCTGACCCAGCAGATGGATTTCGCGCACGCCCTGCTCCGCCAGTGCCATGCACTCATCGAGCACATCGTCGAGTGGCCGGCTGAGTTCCTCACCACGGGTGTAGGGCACGACACAGAAACTGCAGTACTTGCTGCAGCCTTCGATGATGGAGACAAATGCGGTCGGCCCATCCGCCTTGGGCTCCGGTAGACGGTCGAACTTCTCGATCTCGGGGAAGCTTATGTCCACCACCGGCAGCTGCCGGCGCTCGTTCTCTGCAACGAGATCGGGCAAGCGGTGCAGCGTCTGCGGTCCGAACACCACATCGACGTACGGGGCGCGCTGCTGAATGGCCTCACCCTCCTGACTGGCCACACAGCCTCCCACGCCGATCACGACCGGCTTGCCGCCACTCGATTCACGCGCCTCCTTGAGAGGGCGCCAGCGCCCGAGTTCCGAGAAGACCTTTTCCTGGGCCTTCTCGCGAATGGAACAAGTGTTCAGGAGCAGGATGTCGGCCTCGGCAGGATCGTTGGTGGGCTCCACCGGGCCTGCGTCAGCGAGCACGTCCAGCATCTTGGCCGAGTCGTACTCGTTCATCTGACAACCGTGGGTCTTGATGAAAACTTTTCGCGTCATCTGAGCGGGGGCAGGGTTCCTGCAAGGCTTGTTCAAGCCGCCAGAGTACACCGCCGGACCGTTCAGGAGCGGGTTTCCCGCGCACTCGCGCAGCGACACACCTTCCCTGGTGTGACAAATCGCACAGACCAATAAAAAGTTTTATTAGAAATTAAACTTTTATTTTTCTGGTGCGATAAACTTTTTTGCATCTGTCCGGAGCAAGCTCGCGTGTCCCAGTCCGTCGAAGAACTCAATCAACTCCGCCGCCAGGCCGTCGAATTGCGCCTGGCAGGCACCACGGTCAAGGACACCGCTGCGCGCACCGGCCTCAGTGCCCCGACCATCACTGCTGCCACCAAGGCCTACCGACAGGGCGGCTGGGACGCAGTACCCGTCGGCCCCCGTGGCAGACCGAAGGGCTCGACCAACACGACCGCCCCGGCTCCCGCCATCGCCGCCTCGCAACCACTTCCGGAGATTCCCGAATTGACGATTGATCCCGCCCGACGCACTCACCTCGAACGCCTTGAGGCGGAGAGCCTGCACATCATGCGCGAGGTGGTGGCCGAGGCAGACAAGCCCGTCATGCTGTACTCCGTCGGCAAGGACAGCGCCGTCATGCTGCACCTGGCGCGCAAGGCCTTCTATCCAGCGCCCCCGCCGTTCCCGTTGCTGCACGTCGACACCACCTGGAAGTTCCGTGCGATGTACGAGTTCCGCGACACCATCGTCGAGGACTACGGGCTTGAACTGATCCGACACGTCAACCCGGATGGCATCCGCCAGGGCGTCAACCCGTTCACGCACGGATCCGCCCTGCACACCGACATCATGAAGACCGAGGGTCTGAAGCAGGCGCTCAACGAGCATGGATTCGACATCGCCTTTGGTGGCGCCCGTCGCGACGAGGAAAAGTCACGCGCCAAGGAGCGCGTCTTCAGTTTCCGCACCGCTGAACACCGTTGGGAACCCAAGGCACAACGCCCGGAACTCTGGAATCTCTACAACGCGCGCAAGCGCCGTGGCGAATCGATCCGGGTGTTCCCGATTTCCAACTGGACCGAGCTCGACATCTGGCAGTACATCCACAAGGAGAACATACCGATCGTGCCGCTCTACTACTCCGCCAAGCGACCCATCGTGCATCGCGACGGCACCATGATCATGGTGGACGACGACCGCATGCCGTTGAATCCCGGCGAAGTACCGGAAATGCGCAGCGTGCGTTTTCGCACGCTCGGTTGCTACCCGCTCACGGGCGCGGTGGATTCCACAGCAACCACGCTTCCAGAAATCATTCAGGAAATGCTCCTGGCCCGCACCAGCGAGCGACAGGGCCGCATGATCGACCACGACGCGGCCGCTTCGATGGAGAAGAAAAAGCAAGAGGGATACTTCTGATGAGTGCCAATATCACCACCCCGACCACCGGCGGCATGCAAGACGAATCCGACCGCCTGATCGCTGGCGACATCGATGCCTACCTCGAGCGCCACGAGCACAAGAGTCTGCTGCGCTTCATTACCTGCGGCAGCGTGGATGATGGCAAGAGCACGCTGATCGGTCGGCTGCTGTACGAATCCAAGGTACTGTTTGAAGATCAGCTCGATACCGTGGCTGCCGAGTCCAAGAAGTTCGGCACTCAAGGCGGCAACATAGACTTCGCTCTGCTTGTGGATGGGCTGTCTGCCGAGCGCGAGCAAGGCATTACCATCGATGTTGCATACCGCTTCTTCTCGACGGACCGGCGCAAGTTCATCGTGGCCGATACCCCGGGACACGAACAGTACACACGCAACATGGTTACCGGCGCATCCAGCGCCGATGCCGCAGTCATCCTGTGTGATGCGCGTGCAGGGCTGCTGACCCAAACCCGTCGACACAGCTATCTGGTTTCCTTGCTGGGTATACGCCACGTCGTACTTGCGGTAAACAAGATGGACCTGATGCGCTGGGACGAGTCCGTCTTCGACGCCATCTGCGAGGAGTACCGCGAGTTCGCACAAGGGCTGGGTATCGAAAGCATCACCGCCATTCCGATGTCAGCACTGGAAGGCGACAACGTGACCACTCCGTCGACCAACATGCCCTGGTACCGAGGCACCACCCTGCTCGGCTTGCTCGAGACGCTCAAGGTGGAAGACGAGGCAGCTCTCGAAGCGCCGTTTCGCATGCCCGTGCAGTGGGTCAATCGACCGAACCTCGATTTTCGAGGCTACGCCGGAACCATCAGCGCTGGCTCGGTCAAGCCGGGCGACGCCATACGAGTACAACCCTCGGGGCGAACCAGCACCATCGCGCGCATCGTCACAATGGATGGCGACAAGGAAGAAGCAATCGCAGGCGACGCGGTTACGCTGACCCTCGCTGATGAAATCGACGCCTCACGTGGTGATGTGATCTCGACCAGCGAAGAGCCTGCAGGTTCCGCTGATCAATTCGAGACCACGATTGTCTGGATGCACGAAGAGCCGATGCTTGCAGGAAGACCCTACTTGCTCAAGCTCGGAACACAAACGGTCACAGCGACCGTCACGTCCATCCGGCACGAAGTCAACGTCAACACGCTCGAAGAAGCGGCTGCACGCCAACTGGAACTCAACTCGATTGGTGTGTGCAATATCAAGACAGACCGCGTCATTCCATTTGAAGCGTATGCAGACAACAAGGGCCTCGGTGGCTTCATCCTGATTGATCGTTTGACGAACGCCACCGTGGGTGCTGGCATGTTGCACTTTGCACTGCGCCGTGCAGACAACATCCACATGCAGGCGGTCGATGTCGCAAAGCCTGTCAGGGCCGCGATGAAGAACCAGAAACCCTGTGTGGTCTGGTTCACCGGCCTCTCGGGTGCCGGCAAGTCGACCATCGCCAACATCGTGGAGAAGAAGTTGGCGGCGCTCGGTCACCATACGTATCTGCTCGATGGCGACAACGTGCGTCACGGCCTCAACAAGGACCTTGGCTTCACGGATGCCGACCGCGTCGAAAACATCCGGCGTATCGGCGAGGTTGCCGGACTCATGGTCGACTCGGGCCTGATCGTCCTGACCGCCTTCATCTCGCCATTCCGCTCGGAACGTGCACTGGCACGCTCGCTCGTCGCAGAAGGTGAATTCATCGAGACCTATGTCGAGACACCACTGAGCGTAGCTGAAGAGCGCGATCCCAAGGGCCTGTACAAGAAGGCACGACGCGGTGAGCTCAAGAACTTCACCGGTATCGATTCACCCTACGAAGCTCCGGAATCACCAGAGATTCTGGTCGACACCGGCGCCATGAGTGCCGAGCAGGCAGCTGAGCGCGTCGTTGCCGAGCTGCGCAAGGCCGGCATGCTTGAAGGGCCTGAGCTCGACTAGCGAATCGCTATCGCTGATACAGGGTCGGCCCACATCGGGCCGGCCCTTCTAGCGCTTCTTGGCAGTACCTGAAGACTCTTCCTCTTCCTCGCCCTCGCGCAATGCACGGCGTCCAGCATCGTCGTACCAGGTGCTCATCATGCGCTTGCTGTTGAGCGCGCCCGGTATCAAGGCAAAGCACACCTGCTTCAGCAAATCCAAGGGGCCATACCACTCTAGCTTGCGTGCCGAGGTGACCACGGGTGCGTCGGTGATGATGCGAAAGCGCATATCGTGCTTTCGCCCCCAGCGTTTGAGCGTGCGTGACAACACCAGCTCCTCGCCCGCATAGCGGGACTCCGGAAAACCGCCCACTGCCTCGAAAGCATCACGACGGCACCAGAAGCAACTGCCGGCAGCATAGCCGAACGTCTTGCTGATCCACGACCAGAACCGAAATCCGGATAATGCAAGTTTGGATATCTCGACGTCTGGCTGCAGTACAGCTCCTCCACCGACCACGGTGTCATCACGCAAGTACTCGAGAACACCGCGCGCGAGCTGTGATGTGATCTGCGTGTCCGCATCGACAAACAGCAGATAGCGACCGGCAGACCGAGCGGCACCTGCGTTGCGCGCGCGAGCAATCTGATTGATCGGTTCGAACACCACGCGAGCGCCCGCATCGCTGGCAACACGCGCGGTGCCATCCGTCGAATTGTTGTCAACGACGATCAGCTCGCTGGTAGTGTCGAGTTCGGCAAGCGTGGCCTTGATGCTGGCGAGCGTACCTGCCAGGAACGCTTCCTCGTTCCAGGCAGGCACAACCACACTGAGCTCGACCGCAGACCCGGCCGGCATCGCCTGGCTCAAGCGCTGCGCGCTTGCTCGCCGTCTTCCGACTCGTCGTCCTGGCGCACCATCGCCGCCACCGTGTCGCCCATGGTGACCTGGCCGCAGCACTCGCCATTCATGTCGATGACATTGGCCACGTTGACGTTTGACTGGGTCATGGCACGCGCCGCGGACTCAAGCTGTGTGTCCCGACCGAGCTCAAGGGTCGCATTGGCCGCAGGTGGCCCTTCCTTCATGACGCTTTCAACCAGAATCACGCGACCCCGATTCACTTCCTTGACGAAGTTTTCGATGTAGTCGTCAGCCGGTCGCAACACGATGTCCTGCCCCGTGCCTTCCTGTACCACCGCGCCATCGCGCAGGATCGCGATTCGATCGCCCAGTCTCAAGGCTTCGTCGAGATCGTGGGTGATGAACACAACGGTCTTGCGAAGCTCCTTCTGCAGATCCAGCAGTACCGACTGCATGTCCATGCGAATCAGGGGATCCAGCGCACTGAAGGCTTCATCCATCAGCAGAATGGGTGCGTCGTTGGTGAGCGCCCTGGCAAGACCCACTCGCTGCTGCATGCCTCCCGACAGCTGATTCGGGTAGTTGTCCTCGAAACCGGACAGCCCCACCCGATCAATCCATCGTCGCGCCTCGGTCTGTTGCTTGTCCTTGTCCACCCCTTGGATCTCAAGCCCGTAGACCACGTTGTCGATGACGGTTCTGTGAGGCAGCAGTGCAAACTTCTGGAATACCATCGCGGTCTTGTGGCGCCTGAAATTTCTGAGCGCGCGCGTGTTCATCTTGCAGACATCCTCGCCGTTGACGAGGACCTCTCCCACGGTGGGATCAATCAGGCGATTGATGTGGCGAATCAGGGTGGACTTACCTGAACCCGACAAACCCATGACTACCTGAATGGAACCTGCCGGCATGGTCAGATTGATGTCCTGCAGACCGAGCACATGTCCGTGCTTTTCCTGCAGCTCCTGCTTGCCCATGCCGTTCTTCACGGCATCGATGTAGGACTTGGCTCGCCTGCCAAAGATCTTGTACAGGCCGCGGATCTCTATGCTTTCAGCGGTCTCAGTTTCCATGGACCACCTCCGAGTGCGACTGAAGTCGCTTGCCATAAGCCTGACTGACGCGATCGAAGATGATCGCGATACCGACGATAGCAAGTCCGTTGAACACACCCAGCGTGAACTGCTGGTTGGCAATCGCCTTGAGAACCGGCTGTCCCAGACCCTGCACGCCAATCATGGATGCGATTACAACGAGCGCGAGCGCCATCATGATCGTCTGATTAATGCCCGCCATGATGGTGGGCATGGCGAGCGGTATCTGAACGTTCTTCAAGCGTTGCCAGGACGAACTGCCAAAGGCGTCTGCCGCTTCCAGCACCTCCTTGTCGACCAGACGAATACCGAGGTTGGTCAAGCGGATGATCGGTGGAATGGCGTATACCACCACCGCGAGCAAGCCCGGTACCTTGCCGATTCCAAGCAGCATGACCACAGGTATCAGGTAAACGAAACCAGGCATCGTCTGCATGATGTCGAGCACCGGTGTGATCATGCGCTCGAGTAGATTGGATTTGGACATCGCGATACCAATGGGGATACCGATCACGATGGAGACGAGCGTGCACACGAACATCATCGACACCGTACGCATGGTGTCCTCCCACATATCAAAGTAACCGATAAGCACGAGCGTCAGTAGCGTACCGACAGTGATCGGAATCTTGCGGCTACCGAACCAGGCGATGGCTGTGATGGCAATCAGGATGATTGGCCAGGGCGTGTTCAACAGCAAGCGCTCAGACCAGATCAACAGATCCTTGATCGGCTCGAAGATCGCCTCAACCGTGCCACCGTGTTCGCGCGTCCACGCGCGAAATCCCTTGTCGATCGCGTTTTTCAAATCGCGAAGTTCCGTGCGACCCATTGCGGGAAACTCGTCGTACCAGGCCATTCTCGTACTCCAGTGAGATTGCTTTATTTGCCACGATCGCTGAAGCGAACAAACAAAAGGCGACCGAAGTCGCCTCTTGCTTTACCGCTTCAACACGGACGCAGGCTGGAAATCAGTTAGTTGTGCCAGCTTGCGACATCGGCAGGATCAAAGAGCTGCCTTGACCTTCTCGGCAACGTCCGGCTCGACCCATGAGCTCCACACATCTTCAAAGTTCTCGATGAAGTAGTAGGCCGCGTCTTCGCCGGTTGCCTGCTCATCAGCCATCCAGGCAAGCAGCTTGTTCACCGTCGAGTTGTCCCACTGGCGCTTGCCAACGTACTCCATGGCGATACCCGCTTTTTCAGCGAACTCGTTGGTCACGACACTGTAGACCTCGGACTTGGCCCAACCGTTCGGCTGTGGGTCTTCACAGTCGAGTACCGCCGTACAGGTATCCCAGTGCTCCTTGTCGTGCTCTCCCATGTCGAGCTTGACCATCTCGTACTTGCCGAGGATGGCTGTCGGTGCCCAGTAGTAGCCCAACCAGCCTTCCTGCTGCTCGTAGGCCTTGGCAATCGAGCCGTCGAGGCCAGCTGCAGAACCGGTGTCGATCAGATCAAAGCCCTGACCTTCACCGTCGTAGGCTTCAAACAGATTGCCTGTGGAGATCTGGCAGTTCCAACCTGAGGGGCAGTTGAAGAGCGCGCCGCGATCATCGTCTTCCGAGCCGGGGAAGAGCTCCGGTCGCGAGAGAGCGTCTGCCGGAGTCTTGATCTCCGGGTGAGCTTCGGCGAGATACTTCGGAATCCACCAACCTTCTTCACCACCGTCGGCGAGAATTTCGGCAGCGATGATCAGCTCGCCCTCGGCGACAGCAGCGTCGAGCGGCGCACGCACTGCATTGACCCACAGTTCCGGTGCAAGATCCGGCTCGCCCTTCTCGTTCATGGAGGTGAAGGTCGGCATGGTGTCGCCCGCAACCAGTGTGGCGTCGCAACCGTAGCCTTCACTCAGGATGAGCTTGTCGATCTCTGCGATGACCTCGGCGGATGCCCAGTTCATGTTGGCGATCGTGACTTCACCGCATTCTTCCTGCGCGGCTGCGTTGTTACCGGCCAAAAGGCCGATGGTCGCGATGGCTCCTGCGATATAGCGCTTGCTCTGCATCGTTTTCCTCGTATGTGGTCTGAAAAAATCGTGGTTTACGACAAATGTGTCAGTCACTGGCACGCATGTCAGGGCGTCCCAAGGCGACTGTCGCGGCACCGTTTCCCGGTGACCTCAGAGGGGCGTACTCCTCTTTGGACTAGCGAGTCGGGTTGCCCATTGACAACACCAGCCTATCAGATCAGCAAGGTCGACTCAGGGCTAAAACACCAGAGGACACATTAAGAAACAAGGAAAAAATCGTTTATTTTCAGTAGATTACTGGTCTACCAAACCTTTTCCATGCCGTTCGAAGGACCGGAACGGCGTCGCTAAATGACCCCTTATCGCCGCTTTTACCGTGCGTTAAGGGGTCATATGGGTCTGTCAGAGGGTGTGATTTACGGTAAATCAATCACTTACCGTGGTCCGACCCCAGATCAGTCAGATCAGTAGCGATAGTGATTGGGCTTGTAGGGGCCGCTGGTGGCGAGGCCGAGGTAGTCGGACTGCTCCGGGGAGAGTTCGGTGAGCTGGGCGCCGATCTTGCCGAGGTGCAGTCGGGCGACCTTCTCGTCGAGCGCCTTTGGCAGGACGTGCACGTCGACGTCGTAGTTGTCCGCGCGTTCCCAGAGTTCGATTTGCGCGAGCACCTGGTTGGTGAACGATGCGCTCATGACGAAGCTCGGGTGTCCGGTGCCGCAACCGAGGTTGACCAGTCGGCCTTCGGCGAGCAGCGTGATGCGCTTGCCGTCAGGGAAGATGACCTGATCGACCTGGGGCTTGACGTTCTCCCAGGTGTACTGGCGCAGACCGGCGACATCGATCTCGTTGTCGAAGTGGCCGATGTTGCAGACGATGGACTCGTTCTTGAGCTGCTGCATGTGGTCGTGAGTGACCACGTTGACGTTGCCCGTAGCGGTGACCACGATGTCGACCTGATCAGCCACGTCGTCCATGCGTACGACACGAAAGCCTTCCATTGCCGCCTGCAGTGCGTTGATCGGATCGATCTCGGTGACCCATACGGTGGCGCCCATGCCACGGAAGGCCTGAGCGCAACCCTTGCCGACGTCACCGTATCCGAGTACCACAGCGATCTTGCCTGCAACCATGACGTCAGTCGCGCGCTTGATGCCATCGAGCAATGATTCGCGACAGCCGTAGAGGTTATCGAACTTGCTCTTGGTCACCGAGTCGTTGACATTGATTGCCGGCACCTTGAGTGTGCCCTTGGCCGCCATTTCCACAAGACGGTGAACGCCTGTGGTGGTTTCTTCCGAGAGACCCTTCACACCCGCCATCAGCTCGGGATAGTCCTCGTGCATCATCACGGTGAGATCTCCACCGTCATCGAGAATCAGGTTGGGTACCCAGCCGTTCGGACCCTTGATGGTCTGGTGAATGCACCACTCGGCTTCTTCTTCGGTTTCGCCTTTCCAGGCAAATACGGGAATACCCGCGGCTGCGATCGCCGCTGCGGCGTGATCCTGGGTCGAGAAGATGTTGCACGAGCTCCAACGCAGTTCCGCACCGAGTTCAGCGAGTGTCTCGATGAGTACGGCAGTCTGGATGGTCATGTGCAGGCAGCCGGCGATACGCGCTCCTGCCAACGGCTTCTTGCCCGCGTATTCCGCGCGCAGAGCCATGAGCCCAGGCATCTCGTGCTCGGCCATGCGGATTTCCTTGCGACCAAAGTCGGCAAGGCTGATATCGGCGACTTTGTAGTCGCCCTGCATTGTGTCTACTGATGCGTTCATGCGCTTAGGTGTCAGTCAAGGAGAAAAGAGGTTCAGGCAATGCCCGCAGCTTGCTTGAGGGCATCGACGCGATCCGTCTTCTCCCAGGTGAAATCGTCGAGTTCACGACCAAAGTGGCCGTACGCAGCCGACTGCTGATAGATCGGCCGGATCAGGTCGAGCATGCGCACGATGCCGTAGGGACGCAGGTCGAACACATCGGCAACGATGGCTTCGATGCGACGGTCGTCCACGGTACCGGTACCGAAGGTCTCGATGCTGATGCTGGTGGGTTCAGCGACACCGATGGCATAGCTGACCTGAATCTCGCAACGCTCGGCAAGACCTGCTGCCACAACGTTCTTTGCGACATATCGTCCGGCGTACGCCGCCGAGCGATCGACCTTGGAGGGGTCCTTGCCCGAGAAGGCGCCGCCACCATGTCGTGCCATGCCACCGTAGGTATCAACGATGATCTTGCGACCTGTCAGGCCACAGTCGCCGACGGGACCGCCGATCACGAAGTTACCGGTCGGGTTGATGTGAATCTTGTCAGCGGGGCACGACTCCAGCCAGCCGGCGGGCAACACCGGCTTGAGCACGTTCTCCATCACGGCTTCACGCAGGTCGGACAAGGAGATATCGGGGTCGTGCTGGGTAGAGAGCACGACCGCCTCGAGACCGACAGGCTTGCCTTCCTGATAACGCAATGTGACCTGGCTCTTCGCATCCGGACGCAACCACGGCAGGCTGCCGCTGCGGCGCTGGCGCGACTGCTGCTCGACGAGGCGATGCGCATAGCTGATAGGAGCCGGCATCAGCACGTCGGTTTCGTTGGTCGCGTATCCGAACATCAGGCCCTGATCGCCCGCTCCCTGCTCTTCCGGTGCGGTGCGATCCACGCCCTGAGCGATATCCGGCGACTGCTTGCCGATGCCATTGAGCACCGCACAGGTCTCGCCATCGAAGCCCACATCGGAACTGTCGTAGCCGATGTCCTTGACCGTCTTGCGAACCAGGTCCTCGAGGTCGATGTAGGCGCTGGTGGTGATTTCGCCAGCGACGATGACCAGGCCGGTTTTCACGAGTGTTTCACACGCCACGCGAGCGCCCTTGTCCTTGGCAAGGATCGCGTCCAGGACCGCATCAGAGATCTGATCGGCCATTTTGTCGGGATGTCCTTCGGACACCGATTCGGAAGTGAAGATGTAGTCCTGTGCCATGTCGCTGCTGCCGTGGTTAGACGCGCATTGTAAGCATAAAAACATAAAGATTTGTTTATATAAGCTCATCAGTTCTATTCAGCAACGGGCGCCGAGTCACACATTCTTCTCGCCTGAACTTGCCGGATCGCAAGGCTCCGGCCGTGAAATCCACACCTGGCGGAGTCGATACCTGAGCTGTCCCCGGCACATCTTCGCCGAGGTATTCAGGCCCAGCGTGGTCGCAGCGAGGACTCCTTCACATGCCTCGATCGATTCGGCAAGCCCCACAGCGCATTGGGCGCATCCACCACCGCGCAGTCGTGGCAGCGCTCTTCAGCAGCTTCAGCGCGGCTGCAGCGGCAGCACATCTGCCCCCGTCTGCCACTCAGTGGCAACCTCTCGTGATCGATGTGGCAGGTCCTGCCGCGTCAGAGAGCGATCTGAGCCCACACCCGTTTCTCGACTACCGTCTGGATGTGACGTTTACGTCCCCAACGGGCAACGCATACGTCGTACCCGGGTTCTTCGCTGGCAACGGTCGAGGCTTTGGTACCGGCAATATCTGGCGTAGCCGCTTCACACCGGACGAACCCGGCACCTGGCGCTGGAGCGTGAGCTTTGTGACAGCACCCGATATCGCCGTGGCGGAGCCTGGTGAAATCGTCAATGCAAGCCCGGTCAGCGAACACGGAGCCACGGGTGACATCGAAGTCGCAGAGCGTGACGACACGGCGCCCGGCTTTCTTGCCGACGGTCGCCTCGAGTACGTCGGCGAGCACTATCTCAAGCAGGCCGATGGCGATTACTGGATAAAGGGCGGTGTCGATAGTCCCGAAAATTTCTTCGGCTACGCAGGCTTTGACAATACGCTCGACCAGCCCGGCGGCATCATCACCCGCGATCTTGTCGATGGGGTGCACCGCTACGATGCCCACGTAGACGACTGGCGCAGCGGCGACCCCGAGTTCACCAGCGCCACCACCGGCGTTGACTCTCGCGGCATCGTGGGTGCTATCAATTACCTGTCAGCCCAAGGCGTCAACTCGATCTACTTCCTGCCCATGAACCTGGGAGGTGACGGGCAGGAAACCTATCCGTTTGTCGGACCATCAGGTAGCGACTTCGACAATACGCACTACGACATCTCCAAGCTTCACCAATGGAACCAGGTGTTGAACCACATGCAGGAGCGCGGTATCGCTGCGCACATCGTGTTGGCAGAACAAGAGACCGAGAACACCGAGTGGCTCGATAACGGGGAGCTGGGCACTCAGCGCAAGCTCTACTTCCGCGAGCTGGTCGCAAGATTTGCCTACCTCAATGGCATCAAGTGGAATCTCTCTGAAGAAAGCCGCTTTGGCAGTGATCTGGAAATGCAGATGGCACAGCAGCTCAGAACGCTTGACTGGGCCAACCACCCGATCGCCGTACACACGAACAAGGACAAGGTTGCCGCACGTTACGAGCCCCTGCTCGGCAGCATTGATTTCGACGCCACCTCGATACAGTTCAGCGCCGAGAACGCCGAAGACATCACGGAGACCTGGCGCACGCGTACCCAGGAAGCCGGACTGCCTTGGGTGATCGATCTTGATGAAGTCGGCCCTGCAGGAGTCGGACTGTCAGACACCAACATCGACACCCTGCGCCTTGACGTGCTCTATCCGGTCTACTTCAGCGGCGGCAACATCGAATGGTATTTCGGACGGCATCGACTGCCGCTAGGCGGCGATCTGGAAACCGAGGACTTCCGACCGCGTGAGCCGATGTATCGCTACATGCGTATCGCACGCGACTTTCTGCAACGGCATCTCGACCTGGACCGCGCCGAACCGCTTGACCAGTTGCTGTCTGGTGGCACTGTTGAGGACCAGGTCTTCGGCGACATCAACACCTCGCTGGTCGCGTGGCTACCCGACGGCCGAGGCGATCGCAACATCGATCTTGGCGATGACCCAACGGGACGGTGGTCCGTGCAGTGGTACGAGCCACTGACAGGAAACGCCGTCAGCGAGCCGGTCATCAGGGCAGGCTCGACACTATCTATTGGCGAGGCTCCAGGCGACACGACCGCCGATTGGTTTGTCCACCTCGCCCGCCTGGACGATGTGACGCCAGAGCCAGAGCCAGTTGTCCAACCGGCAGCGGCAGTGGCAGCGGTCGATCCCCACAGCGAATCAGCGGCGCCGGAACTTGGCGCTGCCGACGAGACTCCCGAGGAAACCGGCGAAGGAAGTGAGCCCGCAGCGACGACCACCACAACCGAGTCATCCGCCAAGCAAGGCGGCGGTGGTGCCGCGCTCGCCGCTTTGATGCTGCTGTTGGCTCACGCGCTAACGCGCCGGGCCACCGCTCAACGCTCGCGCGCGCTTGTAGTCGGGCAACTCGACGACATACGTGTCGACCGAACCCGAGTCATACCAGTCCGACCCGAACACCACGCGTGTTCCGCTCGGGCTGATGGTGGCGTGAGGTTCACCGAAGTATCCGTTGTATGAGCCGTTGCCAGCACTCTTGCCAAAAGACCTATGGTGCGCCAGCCGGCATACAGCCTGTGAGCCCGGTCGTGTATCAGCGACATAAATTTCCGAGAAGAGCGCAGGCGCTGGCGTATCGGCATCGAACACGTCGAAGCTGCCGTAGCCGATGCTGGAGAGTGCGATGACGCCCGGCCGCCCTGTAGCCCGCGCTGACACATGGGTACCGGACGTCGTGTACGGATACCCCATGGCTTCATTGATGATCGGAGTGCAGCTGCCGTCGTCCATGCGATGTTGCACCAGATGCCCCACGCCATCGGCGCCATCGGCGCTACAGCCGTTGGGAGACGGATCAAAGACCGTACTGAAAAACGCGGGATAACCATCGTGAGTGGTGCCGATGTTGGCATGTTCTCCGGGTTTTGCCAGATCCTGCCTCAGATAGACCTGAGTCAGCGAGTCGTCGAGTACGTAGCCTTGCAACCAGACTCGATCACCGGATGGCGCAGGCACGGGCGCCGTCCAGGGATGCCAGACCGTTCCTTCACCAATCTCGGCAACAGCCACCTGATCGGTACTACGGCGCCAGGTAAACATGAGGGTCTTGTCGTCGTTGATCCGGCAGCGAAAACCGAACAGATCGTCATCAAGTGATTGCATCTGTACATCCCCACCTGCTGTGGGAAGCGCCGACCCGCACACCTCGTCAAACTCCCGCAGCGTTTCACTGCGTCCCGTTGCCGTGTCATAGCGGCGAAAGTGCCCGAACGTGCGCGGACTCTTGCTGACATAGAAGAGTGAACGCGGATCGTTGTGACTCCACCACACTTCCTCGACATCCGATGGAAGGATGTCCAGCTGTTCTACAAACCCGTAGTCATGCCCATCAAGGAGCACATGGGACGGATTGACGCCACCTCGATAAAGCAGCAGCAGGGACTCGTCAGCGTTCCAGGCCTGCATCGAGCTGTAGACGGGCTTGAAGACCTCGCCAGACCGTGCATTGGTGATACGTTGCACCTGTCCACCCAGTGCCGGATCCGTGTACGGCGCAAGGTACGCAGGCTTTGCCAGGCGGGGCACCTGCACGTTCCTGGTGTCCGTCACTGCACCTGGACACATGGAGCCAGCATCAGTCGCGAGTGGCGACCAACGCTGCTCAGGCGTCATGACTTGCGCGTCGGCGGTGATGATTCGTGCGCTGGCGCCGGCCTCCAGGCGCGTCGCCGAGTCGAAGCCACCACAGGCACTCAGCCACGTGGCCATCGCAAGCGCCGAACAAGACCTGACAGCGTGCCGACGTGCGCGGACGAAGGAGATGAGTTTCATCATGCCCGCGAGTTTAGTGGTGTATCCACATGATAGTGACGACCGGATCGCCGGTCAGGCCACGCAGCTGGCCGCGACGCTCAGGGCTTTCGCGGCCAACTGACCTTCTGTTTGAAACAGACTAGAAAGGAATGTCGTCGTCAAACACATCGCCCGCCGCGGCAGGCTCCGGTGCCGCCTGCCCGGCAGCCGGCGCACCACCTTGCTGGGCACGATTGTCGTTGTAGCTACCGCCACCCGTTGCCTCTCCACCACCTCCGAGCAGCTGCATGTTCTGCGCGATGATCGAGGTCGACCAGCGGTCCTGCCCGGTTTGCTTGTCCTGGTACTTCTCGGTGCGCAGCGAGCCTTCGATATAGACCTGTCGGCCCTTCTTCAGATACTCACCGGCAATTTCCGCGAGGCGATTGAACAGTGTGACGCGATGCCACTCGGTGCGTTCCTGCTTTTGCCCCGATTGCTTATCGGTCCACTGCTCGTTGGTCGCGAGGCTGAGATTGGTGACTGCCCCACCACTGGGCATGTGCCGGACCTCGGGATCTGCGCCGAGGGTTCCTACCAGAATGACCTTGTTGACACCACGTGACATGGTTTGCTCCTCTCCGGATATCGTGGAATCGCTGTCCGTGCGATTCACCTGTTGGACGTAACTGCGTGAGGGTTCATCTGGCCGGCCAATGCGCGTCAAGCAACCGTCAGATGCCCAAGTGTGCAGTCTATCTCATGGTTCAGCCCGCGATGGCAAACCGCGTGGGAGAGAGCCACGAATTTGAAACCAGACGACGACTACCCCCGGCACTACTGATTATTATATCAGCAGCCAGCACGCGACGAAGCCGGCCGGATACCTACCCCGGATACCTACCCCGGTTACCTACCAGGGCATCGCGCTGCCATCGTGATTGAAGAACTGACCCGTATTCGAGGTGTCGAGACCCTCGATCAGCCGCGCGAGATCCCCGGCGCTCTTCTCAGGCGCAAGGTCTGCCTCGCCCCCTCCCATATCCGTGCGAACCCAACCCGGATGCACTGAACACACGGTAATGCCATCGTCACGCCACTCCTGCGCGAGTGTCGCCATGACCATGTTGACCGCTGCCTTCGAGGACCGGTAGCTGACACATCCCGCGCTCGCTCGCGTGATCGAGCCCATCTGGCTGGACACGGTCACAAGGCGAGGCCGTTGACTCAACTGCAGTTGTGACTTGAACGCCGTGGCAACACGCAAGGGTGCCATCGAGTTGACCTGGAACGTGGTTGCCCACGCCTCGTAGTCGACATCGTCGACACTCGACTCGCGGACCATGAAGCCCGCATTGTTGACGACAACATCAATGCATTGCCCATTGAGTTCAGAGGCAAGACGGGACACTGAGTCAGCGTCGGTCACATCGAGCGCACATACGGTCAGTGAGTTTCCTTCAGCGAGTCCTGCAAGCGCATCGGCTGACGATGGCTCACGACAGCCGCCGATGACGCGGTGCCCTGCAGCAAGAAAGCAACGCACGAGCTCAAGGCCAATACCTCGGTTCGCACCCGTGACAAGAATGGTATCCATCAGTGATTGTCTCCAGCGGATACGTATTGATTGCGGTCCACCTTGAGGTAGGCCACCCCTTCGTCGATCGCTACTGCAACTTCTTCTACACCGGGTAGAGCGGACAGTCGCGCAATCGCACCGTCGGGCGCAGCGCGATCCGCATCGCTGAGTGGCTCACGCAAGGTAGCGAGCTTGCGAGGCGCGGAAAAGCCGGAAACCAGCACCAGCCACACACCACACAACACGGCAAGAACGAGGAACAAGGTGCGAGGTCCAAAACTGCCGTACAACCAACCGGCACCGAGCCCACCGACAAACGCACCCAGAAACTGGCTGCTCGAGTAGATGCCCATGGCACTGCCCTTGGCAGCCGCAGGCGCCAGGCGAGACACCAGCGATGGCAACAGCGCTTCAAGGGAATTGAAGAACCCGAAGAACAGGGTAATTCCGACGGCCAGCACGAACAGCTGCGCCGGCAATACGGCGAAGTACACCTGCACGACAGCGAGTCCGCCAATACACATCAGCAGAGCCCCGCGCATGGCGCGCTTCTCCGCGACGATCACGGCGGGCACCATGATCAGCAAGGAGATCAACACGGTCGGGGCATACACCAGCCATTGACGCGTGTTGTCCACACCCGCGTCTGCCAGTGACAAGGGTATTGCGAAGAAGGTCGCTGTGATCAACACATGCAACATGAAGATGCTCAGATCCAGACGGAGCAGATCGCGATGGGCAAGCAGGCGTTTCATGGTCGCGAGGTTGGCACCCGTATCCGAGTTGTAGTGACAGCGCACCGGGTTTGGCACGATAAAGAACAACAGAAGAATCGCGACCAGCGAACACGCCGCGGTCAGCCAGAAGAGCACATCGATCGAATACCAGGCAACCAGCACCGGGCCGATGATCAAGGCGAGCACAAACGAGAATCCGATGCTCGCGCCGAGCAACGCCATCACCTTGGTGCGTTGCTCCTCACGAGTCAGGTCGGCCGCGAGCGCGGTGAGTGCCGCAGCAATTGCACCCGCACCTTGCAAGGCCCGTCCGATGATCACGACGTGGATGTGATCGGCCATTGCTGCCACGACGCTACCGGTCAGGAGCAACACCAACCCCAGGGCAATCACCGGCTTGCGACCCACTCGGTCGCTGAGCATGCCAAAGGGGATCTGCAGCGCGGCCTGCAACAAACCATAGATTCCGATCGCAAAACCAACCAGAAGTGGCGTACTGGCAACATAGCCCTCGGCCAACAGCGAGAACACGGGCAGGATCAGGAACAGCCCCAGCATCCTGATGATGTAGATGAGTCCCAGCGACCAGGCGGCCCGACGCTCGATGGCGTTCATGCCGACAGCAGTGTCTGCAGGCGACGGCTCGGGGCTCCCGACCGGGTCGGCATTGTCACGGCTCAAGTCAGGGTCCTCACCCAGGTGCGATCGTCACGGTACCATCCGGGGACGGCGAGTATGCGCAGCGGGCAGTTTCGCAGACTCCCGCGCGCAGGTCCCGCTCTTCAAGCCAGCTACCGACACCCGACGTCAGATGGACAGCATCCGCATTCGCGGCGCGCGAACGCACAATCTCAAGGGCATCGATATCGATCTTCCGCGCGACGCCCTGATCGTGATTACCGGCCTGTCGGGCAGCGGCAAGTCCTCACTCGCCTTCGACACCCTGTTCGCCGAAGGTCAGCGTCGTTACGTCGAGTCCTTGTCAGCCTATGCGCGCCAGTTCCTGTCGGTGATGGAAAAACCCGATGTGGATCTGATCGACGGACTCTCGCCGTCCATCTCCATCGAGCAGAAGTCCACCTCGCACAACCCAAGATCCACCGTTGGCACCATCACCGAGGTACATGACTACCTGCGCCTGTTGTTCGCACGTGTGGGGACCCCGCACTGCCCGACGCATGGCGAGGCCCTCGATGCGCAAACGATCAGTCAGATGGTGGATGCCGTGCTGGCGCTGCCTGAAGGCGGCGCGATGGCGCTGCTCGCGCCCGTGGTCAAGGACCGCAAGGGGGACCACGCAACGGTCTTCGACCGCTTGCGTGCCCAGGGCTACCTGCGCGCACGTGTCGACGGCACCCTCACCGAGCTCGACGGCGAAATCAAGCTCGACGCACGACGCAAGCACACCATCGATGTGGTCGTGGATCGCTTCAAGGTGCGCGCCGATCTGTCACTTCGGCTCGCCGAGTCGTTTGAAACCGCAACCCACATCGGGGAAGGCGCAGCCTATGTCGCCGCGCTCGATGGCAGCGGTGACGATCTGGTGTTCTCGACGCGCTACGCGTGTCGATTGTGTGGCTACTCGATGCCACCGCTGGAGCCCCGCTCGTTTTCCTTCAATGCACCCCAGGGCGCTTGCCCCGACTGCGATGGCCTTGGCGTAAGCCAGTACTTCGACCCGGAGCACATTGTTACGGATGCCAGCTTGAGCCTCGCCGATGGCGCTGTTCGCGGATGGGACCGTCGCAACGGCTGGTATTTCCAGATGCTGCAATCACTCGCCCGTCACTACACGTTCGATGTCGACACAGTGTGGGACGAACTGCCACAGCAGGTACGCGATGCTGTCCTCTTCGGCAGCGGCGAAGAGCCCATCCGCTTCAGCCACATGACCGCACGCGACGCCGAGCAAGGCGGTACTGCCCGCGAAAGTGTGCACCCCTTCGAAGGCGTGATTCCCAACCTCGAGCGCCGCTTTCGCGAAACAGAGTCCAACCACGTGCGCGAGGAGCTCTCCAAGCTGGCCTCCAGTCGCATCTGCCCGAGCTGCGAAGGCGCAAGACTCAGCGAAGCGTCACGTCATGTGACCGTCGGTGGCCGCACCCTGCCCGACGTCACCGCTGCCTCTATCGATGTCGCGTTGAATCTGATCGACACGCTGGATCTGCAGGGCGCACGCCAGGAAATCGGTGACAAGATCACCAAGGAGATCAAGCAACGACTCACCTTTCTGGTCAACGTCGGACTCGACTATCTGTCGCTGGACCGGAGTAGCGGCACGCTCTCCGGCGGCGAGGCACAAAGAATTCGTCTGGCAAGTCAGATCGGTGCTGGCCTGCAAGGAGTGATGTACGTTCTGGACGAGCCTTCCATAGGACTGCATCAGCGCGACAACGATCGCCTGATCGGTACGCTCACGTTTCTGCGTGATCTTGGCAATACCGTCATCGTTGTCGAACACGATGAAGATGCCATCCGCGCTGCGGACTTCGTGATTGACATTGGGCCCGGTGCAGGTGTTCACGGCGGCGAGATCGTGGCCAGCGGCACACCGGACGACATCATGTCCAACACAGCCTCGGTGACCGGGCAGTACCTCAGCGGCAAGCGTCAGATCGAGATCCCAAAGCGCCGCTCACCGGGCGATGACTGGATCATCGTGCAAGGGGCCAGCGGGAACAATCTGAAGGCGGTCGAAGCGCGCTTTCCCATCGGGCTGATGACCTGCGTGACGGGCGTATCGGGATCTGGAAAATCCACACTGGTCAACGACACATTGTTGATCGAGGCCAGCGCCATCATCAATCGCGCGCGGGCACGCGCAGCGTCAGTCACGTCCATCAGTGGCTTGCAAGGCATCGACAAGATCGTCGCCATCGACCAGAGCGCGATCGGGCGCACGCCACGAAGCAACCCGGCCACCTACTCCGGATTGTTCTCGCCCATCAGGGACTTGTTTGCCGGTACCCAGGAGGCACGTTCCCGTGGGTATGAACCCGGGCGCTTCAGCTTCAACGTCAAGGGAGGTCGCTGTGAAGCCTGCCAGGGAGACGGCTTGGTCAAGGTGGAGATGCACTTCCTGCCCGACGTGTATGTGGCGTGCGACGTCTGCCAGGCGCAACGCTACAACCGCGAAACCCTGGACATTCGATACAAGGGGCGCAATATCCACGACGTGCTGGAAATGACCGTTGAGGACGCCATGACCTTCTTTGCACAAGTACCGATGTTGGCGCGCAAACTCGAAACCCTGATCGATGTCGGATTGAGCTACATCACTCTCGGACAGAACGCGACAACACTCTCCGGCGGTGAAGCGCAGCGCATCAAGCTGGCTCGGGAGTTGTCAAAACGCGATACCGGCCAGACGCTGTACATTCTCGACGAGCCGACGACAGGCTTGCATTTCGAGGATGTGGCAGCGCTTTTAAACGTACTCACCCGCCTGCGCGATGCCGGCAACACCATCATCGTGATCGAACACAATCTCGATGTCATCAAGGCATCTGACTGGATCATCGACATGGGCCCGGAAGGGGGTTCCGGTGGTGGAGAAGTGGTCGCTGCCGGCACCCCGGAAGCGATTGCAGCCCATCCGACCTCTCACACGGGACACTACCTGTCGCGATTGCTCAAGGTATCAGCCGCACCCAAAAAGAAGCGCGCCAGCAAGAAGATCACTACACGCAAGAAGACCAGCCGCGTACTGCCCGACTAACAGAATTCATGTACCGCCCATGAAGCTCGCCACCCTCAGCTCTGCCGACTCACGCGACGGCCGTCTGCTTGTCGTGTCCAGCGATCTCTCACGCTGCATGGAAGCGTCTACGGTCGCGCACAGCCTGCAAGCCGCGCTGGACAACTGGACAAGCGCGGCTCCCGCGCTTCATGCCCTGGCCGATGAACTGGACGCAGCATCGGGTAGCGGCACTGTCTTCGATCAATCCGCGGCCTTGTCTCCCTTACCGAGAGCCTACCAGTGGGCTGACGGCTCGGCCTACGTCAATCATGTTGAACTCGTGCGACGCGCGCGCGGCGCCGAGATGCCCGACTCGTTCTGGACCGATCCCCTGATGTACCAGGGTGCCTCGGATACCTTCCTCGCACCTCATGGACCCATAGTCATGCCGACAAGCGACTGGGGTATCGACATGGAAGGCGAGGTTGCGGTCGTTGTCGATGACGTTCCGATGGGTGCGACACGCGAACAAGGGCTGGCAGCGATCTCGTTGGTCATGCTCGTCAACGACGTGTCCCTGCGTGGCTTGATACCGGAAGAGCTTGCCAAGGGATTCGGGTTTATGCAGTCCAAACCTTCAAGCGCATTCAGCCCCGTCGCGGTCACCCCTGACGCGCTGGGGCCGGCCTGGCGGGATGGCAAACTGCACCTGCCGCTGCATGTCGACTACAACGGCGCGCCCCTCGGTCGCGCCGAAGCCGGGGTAGACATGACGTTCGACTTCGGCACCCTGATCGCCCACGCAGCCAAATCACGGGCGCTGTCTGCCGGCACGATCATCGGCTCAGGCACAGTATCGAACAAGCGTGATGGCGGACCCGGCAAACCCGTATCCGAAGGTGGTGTGGGTTACTCCTGTCTTGCCGAGCTGCGCACGGTGGAAACGCTATTGCAGGGCAAGCCGCAAACGCCATTCATGCAGTTTGGAGACACGGTGAGAATTCAGATGTTTGATGACAGAGGGCAGTCGATCTTCGGCGCGATCGATCAGCGAGTAGTGAAAGCCGCCTGAGTCGCCTCAGTCGATTTCCTCACCCGGCTGGCGGGCCATCAGAGCAGCCATCGCAGCTTGTGGCGCCAAACCCGCATGCACCACGTCGTACACCGCCCGCGTAATCGGCATGTCGATGCTGAGTGCGACCGCTTTCTCGTGAACAGCGCGCGCAGCGAGCACACCCTCCACGACCTGCCCGATCTCATCGTTCGCTTGTTCCGGCGACTTTCCAGACGCCATCGCCAGTCCGAACCGACGGTTGCGAGACAGATCATCGGTACAAGTCAGCACGAGATCGCCCATGCACGCCAATCCCTGAAACGTATCTTCACGCGCGCCGAGAGCGCGGCCGAGGCGGACCATCTCGCGCAGACCACGGGTGATCAACGCGACGCGCGTGTTCGCACCAAAGCCTGCCCCATCCGAAAAACCGGCAGCGATGGCAATGATGTTCTTGACCGCACCACCGATCTCGACACCCACCATGTCCTGGGAGGTGTACACACGAAACCGATCGCTGGAGAACGCTTTTGCCATCCGATGAGAAAACGCAACATCGGCGGAGGCAGCGGTGATGGACGTTGGCAGGTTACGGGCAACTTCAAGCGCAAAGCTGGGTCCGGACATGACGCCGAGCGGCGTTGCGCTGTTTGCGAATACATCGGCAGCCACATCGTGAGTCAAACTTCCGGTGCTGAGTTCAAGACCCTTGGTGGCCCACGCCACGCCACCGGGTAGTGCACCGCCACAGTGGTCGCGCAAAGACTCTAGCGTGACGCGAAACGCATGGCTGGGCACAGACACCAGGACCAGTGTGCCGTCACCGATAGCAGCTATCGCATCGCCGAAACTCGCCACCGGATGGAGCGCGTCAGGAAAGACAATCCCCGGCAAATAGCGCGCGTTTTCACGCTGCTCGGCCATCGCCTTCATCGCCTCCGAATCTCGGCCATGCAGCACTATCCGGCCGCCGTGCTCGACGGCAACGCGGGAAGCCTGCATGGCGAGCGCCGTGCCCCAGGAACCTGCACCAAAGACGACGACATCAGCGTACGGTTTCATCCTCTCGCTCTCTAGTTGGTTTGCTCGCGAGCGGCGCCCGTCTGCACACCCCACTGCCTCGCGTACTGGCCGCCCAGCGCCACCAGCTCGTCGTGAGTGCCTTGTTCGACCACGCGGCCCTCATCCAGCACGACGATGCTATCGGCGTTGACCACGGTCGATAAGCGATGAGCGACGACGACAACCGTGCGGGTCGCAGAGATCCTTGCCAACGATCGCTGAATGGCCGCTTCGGTTTCGTTATCGACTGCACTGGTTGCTTCGTCAAGAATCAGCACCGGCGGCGACTTCAGGATGGCGCGCGCCAGCGAGAGTCGCTGGCGCTGTCCTCCGGAGAGCTTTACCCCACGCTCACCCACCAGCGTGTCGTAGCCCGCGGGCAGTGCATCGATGAAGCCATGAGCCTCTGCGGCCATTGCCGCATCCCGCACTCGCTCAATGGACGCGTCAGGATCTGCGTAGGCGATGTTGTCGCGCACGCTACCCTCGAACAAGAACACATCCTGGCTGACGAGGCCTATGGCGTCGCGCAAACTGTCGAGTGAAACGGACTCTATCGGGTGCCCATCAATCAGGATCTGCCCCTGCCCTGCCGGATAAAACCGCAGCAACAACTTGATGAGCGTGGACTTGCCGGAGCCGGTCTGTCCGACCAGCGCTACCGTATGTCCGCGCGGCACATCAATACTGACCTTGTCCAGACCCGCCTCGGTGCCGGTATAGCGGAAACTCACGTCGCGAAACGAGAGCGAGGCGGCTTCTGCACCTTGAAGTGTGACGCCACCGGTGTCAGCAACGCGGACGTCGGTTTCGATGAGACCAAGGATGCGCCGAGTGCTGGCCATCGCGCGCTCATAGAGATCGACCGTTTGCGCAAGTCGCGTCAATGGCCACAGCAGACGCTGCGTAAGGAACACCAGCATCCCGTACAGGCCAACGTTCAAGGTACCCTCGAGCGCACGCAGCCCTCCAAGGATGAACGTAGCGACAAACCCGATGAGAATCGCCATGCGAATCATTGGCACGAAGGCCGAGCTGAGGCGTATCGCATCCCGGTTCGCCTGAACATAGGCGGCGCTGGCTGCCGCGAGCCGCTGCGCTTCGCGTGGCTCAGCCGTAAACGCCTTGATGGTGGCAATTCCACCGATGTTGGCCGCCAGGCGGTTGGCAAGCCCCGCGACTTCCTCGCGCACTCGAGCGTAGAGCGGCGACTGGCGCTTCATGAAGAAGAAGGCGCCCCACACGATGACCGGGATCGGCATGATCGCGACCAGAGCAATGCTCGGGCTGACGATGAAGAACACCGCGCTGACGAAAAAAACGGTCATGAAGACTTGCAGGATATCGTTCGCGCCGGTATCCAGAAATCGCTCGAGCTGATTCACATCGTCGTTGAGTACGGCCGTCAGTGAACCCGAAGAACGAGACTCGAAGTAGCCCATGTCCTGACGCTGGACTTGCTCGTAGGCATCCTGACGCATGTCGGCCTGCAGGTCCTGCGCGAGGTTTCGCCACAACAACAGGTACAGATACTGAAACAACGACTCGAAGCCCCACACCACAAGTGTCACCGCAGCCAGTACCAGAATCTGCGACTGCGGCGTCACCACGCCGAGCACCGACAGGAAACTATCCTCACGATTGACCACGACGTCGATGGCGATGCCGATGAGCACTTCGGGTAGCACATCGAAAAACGTGTTGAGCATCGAGCAGACACTCGCCAGGACAATGCGGCGCCGATACCCGCGCGCGTATTGCAACAGCCGAATCAGCGCGCCGAAGCTACTGTGTTCCGTCGCCATGTCCGCCAACCGCTAGTGGTGTGTCCGCATGACCACGCACCAGAAACGAAAAAGGCCTGGCGTCCGGAAACCGGGCCAGGCCTTCTCGATACATCTGTTTGCGTCCCTCACGGGATGCCGACTCAGTCGTCAGACGGACCTGCGTCCACGAACTCGATGATCGCCATCGGGGCATTGTCGCCGGGGCGCATGCCGCACTTCAGAATCCGCGTGTAGCCGCCAGGACGGGTTGCCATGCGCGGGCCGATGTCCGTGAACAGCTTGCCTACCGCAGCCTTGTCACGCAGGCGTGCAAAGGCAATACGTCGATTGGCAACATCATCGGTCTTGGCGCGAGTCACGAGGGGCTCGACAACACGTCGCAGCTCCTTGGCTTTCGGCAAGGTGGTGCGGATGGATTCGTGCTCCACGAGTGATGTGGCCATGTTGCGAAACATGGCGTCGCGGTGACTGGAATTACGGTTGAGCTTGCGCCCGCTCTTGCGGTGTCTCATTGTCTTGTCTCTGAAAAATGTAGCAAGTGAGGGGCTTTACTTGCCCAGCTCGCGCGACTTCTGCAGCTCTGGCGGCGGCCAGTTCTCCAGACGCATACCCAGTGACAGAGCCTGCTGCGCAAGCACGTCCTTGATTTCGGTCAGCGACTTCTTGCCAAGATTGGGTGTCTTGAGCAGCTCCACCTCGGTACGCTGGATCAGGTCGCCGATGTAGTAGATGTTTTCTGCCTTGAGGCAGTTGGCAGAACGAACGGTCAGTTCAAGATCGTCCACCGGACGCAACAGGATCGGATCGATGTCAGATGCCTGTTCCTCTTCCTGCTGGCTTGTTTCGGCCTTCAGGTCGACAAACACGGAAAGCTGCTCCTGCAGGATGGTGGCCGCTTTGCGGATCGCCTCTTCCGGGTCGATGGTGCCGTTGGTCTCAAGGTCAACAATCAACTTGTCGAGGTTGGTGCGCTGTTCCACACGAGCGGAATCCACGACGTAGGCCACGCGATGCACCGGACTGAACGAGGAATCGATCTGCAAGGTACCTATCGGACGGCTCTCGCCCTCCTCCAAGGTGCGCGCAGAGGCCGGCTCGTAGCCACGGCCGACACGGGCGCGCAAGGTCATGTTGAGGTTCACGTCGCCGGTGAGCGTGCAAATCACATGCTCGGGGTTGATCAGCTCGATGTCATGGTCAAGCATGATGTCGGCAGCCGTGACCACCGCGGGACCTTGCTTGACCAGCTTCAGCGTGGCTTCTTCCTTGGCGTGCATGATAATTGACACGCCCTTCAGATTCAGGAGTATGTCGAGAACATCTTCCTGCACCCCTTCCATGGTGGAGTACTCATGGAGAACACCCTCGATCTCTGCCTCGAAAAAAGCAGCGCCGGGCATGGAAGAGAGCAGAATGCGACGCAGGGCATTACCCAGCGTGTGCCCAAAACCGCGCTCCAGCGGCTCGAGCGTTACCTTGGCGTGGTTCGCACTGGCCGCGGTAACGTCGACAATTCGGGGCTTGAGAAATTCAGTTTGCATGGCGTTCAAACGTTGGGGTCCCCTTACTTCGAGTACAGCTCGACCACGAGCGACTCGTTGATTTCGGCCGGAAGCTCTGAGCGATCCGGAACGGCCTTGAACAAACCTTCGAACTTCTTCTGATCCACTTCGATCCAGCCTGGCAAGCCACGCTGCTGCGCAAGTTGCAGCGAGTCAGCAATACGCGCCTGCTTGCGAGCTTTTTCGCGAACCGTGACAGTCTGGTTCGGCTGCACCTGATAGGACGCGATATTCACGACCTGGCCGTCAACCAGAATCGCCTTGTGCGACACCAGCTGTCGCGCTTCGGCCCGCGTTGAGCCGAAGCCCATTCGGTAAACCACGTTGTCGAGCCGCTGCTCGAGCATGGACAACAGGTTTTCGCCCGTCGATCCCTTCTTGGATGCTGCCGCCTTGTAGTAATTGCGGAACTGCTTCTCGAGTACGCCGTACATGCGGCGCACCTTCTGCTTCTCGCGAAGCTGGATGGAGTAATCAGACGGGCGGCCGCGCTTGGCGCCTGTGCCTTGCTGCCCGGGAGGTGTTTCCAGGTTGCACTTGGACTCAAGCGGACGAATGCCGGACTTCAGGTACAGGTCCGTACCTTCGCGGCGGCTGAGCTTGCACTTCGGGCCGATGTATCGAGCCATTTTCTCTTACTCTCTGAATCTGTTAAGCGTGCGTCGGGGGCGTCAGTAGACGACCGCCTATACGCGGCGCTTTTTCGGCGGTCGACAGCCGTTGTGCGGAATCGGTGTCACGTCAATGATGCTCGCGATCTTGAAGCCGACATTGTTGAGCGAACGCACGGCGGAGTCACGGCCTGGACCAGGGCCCTTGACGTGCACGTCGATGTTCTTGAGGCCATACTCCTTTGCGGCCTCGCCTGCGCGCTCTGCGGCAACCTGTGCAGCAAAGGGTGTGCTCTTGCGCGAACCACGAAAGCCGGAACCACCGGCCGTCGCCCACGACAGCGCATTGCCTTGGCGATCCGTGATCATCACGATCGTGTTGTTGAAGGAAGCGTGAATGTGCGCGATACCGTCGGTGACGGTACGGCGGACCTTCTTTTTGGTGCTGGCAGCCATGCAGGTGTCGTCTTGTTGTCTTTGGTGCGCCCGAGCGCGTGTCTATCGCTTGAGCGGACGACGCGGACCCTTCCGGGTGCGCGCGTTGGTCTTGGTACGCTGCCCGCGCAACGGCAGGCCGCGGCGGTGACGGATACCCCGGTAACAGCCGAGATCCATCAGGCGCTTGATGTTCATGGAGATGTCACGACGCAGATCACCTTCCACGGTGAACTTGCCAACCTCGGTTCTGAGGTTTTCCACCTCGGATTCTGACAGATTCCGCACCTTGGTGTCGGGTGCAACGCCTGCCGAATCACAAATCAGGTACGCGCGAGTGCGTCCGATTCCGTAAATCGAGGTCAGTGCGATCCAGGTGTGCTTCTGGACCGGGATATTGATGCCGGCAATACGGGCCATGCGAATGCTCTAACGGTATTTGTTCAGTGATCGAAGAACGGCAGGGGTCAGCCCTGACGCTGCTTGTGTCGTGTGTCGGTGCAGATGACGCGGACCACACCCTTGCGCTTCACAACCTTGCAGTTGCGGCAGATCTTCTTGACGGATGCTCTGACTTTCATAACGTGTCCCCGGGCACTGTTGCCCTGGTTAAGATAGATATCCAGCGGCCGCTCAGCGAGCGCCCTTGGGTGTGAGCTTGCCAGAACCGCGGCCGCCCCTCTTGCTGCCTGCCTTGTCGCCCTTGCCGCCCTGCTTCTTCATCAAGCCCTCGTACTGATGGCTCATCATGTGTGCCTGTGCCTGGCCAACGAAGTCCATTACCACGACCACGATGATCAGCAGCGATGTGCCTCCGAAGTAGAAGGGAACGTTCCAGAACAGAATCAGGAATTCTGGCATCAGGCAAACGAATGTGATGTAGAGCGCCCCGTACAGGGTCAGACGCGTCAATACACCATCGACGTAGCGAGCAGTCTGCTCACCGGGACGGATCCCCGGGATGAAAGCACCCGACCGCTTCAGATTATCCGCCGTTTCCTTGGCGTTGAACACCAGCGCCGTATAGAAAAAGCAGAAAAAGATGATGGCGGAGGCGTACAGCAGGATGTACAGCGGTTGGCCCGGCTGCAGGGTCGAAACAATGGTGTTCAGCCAGGAGTTGCTGTTACTCGTCGCGATGTCGCCAAGCGTCGCCGGGAAGAGGATGATGCTTGATGCGAAGATCGGAGGAATGACACCTGCCATGTTGAGCTTCAGTGGCAGGTGACTTGACTGGGCAGCGTAGGTCTTGCGGCCTTGCTGGCGTTTCGCGTAGTTCACCGTGATACGGCGCTGGCCACGCTCCACAAACACCACGAATGCTGTCACTGCAACCACCATCGTGAACAACAGGATGACCGTGAACGCGCCGAGCTCACCGGTGCGCGCGAGCTCCAGAGTGCCGCCTATCGCACGCGGCAGGCCCGCGACGATGCCCGCGAAAATCAGTATCGAGATACCGTTGCCGATACCGCGCTCTGTGATCTGCTCACCGAGCCACATCAGGAACATCGTACCGGTGATCAGTGTGATCGCTGCGGTGAGTACGAAGCCGGGTCCGGTCAGGAATACGACGCTCTGACCACCCGTGCCCTGGCCCTGCAACGCGATCGCGATGCCAACAGACTGGATGGTGGCGAGCAGCAGCGTGCCATAGCGAGTGTACTTCGTGATGACCCGACGGCCTGACTCACCTTCCTTGCGCAGTTGCTCGAGGGACGGAATCACGTGCGTCATCAACTGCATGATGATCGACGCGGAGATGTACGGCATGACCCCGAGTGCAAACAGCGACATGCGCGACAGAGCACCGCCTCCGAACATGTTGAGCATGCCGAGGATGCCGTCGCTCTGCAGCTCGAAGAGCTCAGCCATGACCCGCGGGTCAACCCCGGGGATGGTGATGTGCGAGCCGATCCGGAAGATGATCAGCGCGAGCAACACGAACAGCAGGCGCGAGCGCAGCTCGGCTGACCCGCCGATGCCACTGCCCAGCGCTGCTACGCCCTGATTGTTGTTGCCTGCTGCCATAAAGCTACTTCCGGAAACGGTTCGCTAGCGAGGATGCGTCAGGCGGACGGAGCGCTGTCGGCATCGGCGACTGCCGGGGCCACGTCACTGATACTGCCACCTGCCTTCTCGATTGCCTCACGGGCGCCCTTGGTCACGCGGCAGCCGAGTACCTTTACCGGGCCGGCGACTTCGCCAGACAGGATGATCTTGACCGTCTTGGTACCGAGCGGGACCACACCGGCCGCGATCAGGGACGCTGGGGTGACGTCACCGTCGACTGCCGCGAGTTCGTGCAAACGCACTTCCGCGTAGTGACGCGCCATGCGAGAGGTAAAGCCGAACTTCGGAAGACGACGCTGGATGGGCATCTGACCGCCCTCGAAGCCGACTTTGTGCCAGCCACCGGAGCGAGACTTCTGCCCCTTGTGACCGCGTCCCGCCGTCTTGCCGCTGCCGGATCCGATACCTCGACCGACGCGGTTGGCCGCGCGGCGCTGCCCAGGAGCAGGTTTGAGTGTGTTGAGTGCCATTGTCGAGATCTGACTCAGTTCGCCGCAGCGTCTTCGACGCGCAGCAGGTAGTGAGCGGTATTGATCATGCCGCGGTTCTCGGGTGTGTCCTTTACTTCCACGGTCTGGTGGATGCGACGGATTCCAAGTCCTCGAACAGATGCCTGATGATTTTTCAGGCGCCCTGCCAGACTCTTTACGAGCGTCACCTTGAGTGTCCCGCCCTTGGCCTCACTGCTGGGGAAGTGGATCGTCATGCCGATGCCTCGCTGGCCACCTTGGACGTCTGCGGACGAATCTCGGCGACCGTCTTGCCACGCTTGGCAGCGATGGCTTCCGGGCTGTGCATGCCGGAAAGACCGTTGATGGTCGCGCGCACCACGTTGATCGGGTTGTTGGTACCGATGATCTTGGCGAGGACATTGCGCACGCCAACCGCCTCGAAAACCGCGCGCATCGCGCCACCGGCGATGATGCCGGTACCTTCTGAAGCCGGCTGCATGTAGACGCGAGCGGCGCCATGACGGCCGGTCAAAGCGTACTGCAAGGTGCCGTCGTCAAGGTTGACGGTCCGCATGTCGCGACGCGCCTTCTCCATCGCCTTCTGGATTGCCAGCGGCACCTCACGCGCCTTGCCGTAACCCAAGCCGACGCGGCCGTTGCCGTCGCCGACGACGGTCAATGCGGTGAAGCCGAACTGTCGTCCACCCTTCACCACTTTCGCTACGCGGTTGATGGTGACCAGCTTCTCGATGTAGCCGTCGCTGCTCTGGTTGTAGTCGTTCTGTGCCATGTGCCTTCCAATGAATCCGAAACCCCGACAGCGCTGATGAACCGTCGGTGCGTGTCGCGATCAGCTCCCCGAATCGGGAGGCCGTCGCAACGTGTGTTCAGAATTGCAGACCGCCCTCGCGAGCTGCATCCGCGAGCGCCTTGATGCGCCCGTGATACTTGAAGCCGGAGCGATCAAAAGCGACCGCACTCACGCCCGCAGCTGTTGCCTTGGCCGCTACGGCCTTGCCAACGGCAACAGCCGCGTCGACGTTGCCACCGTTCTTTACATCGCTGCGGATATCCTTCTGAACGGTCGAGGCCGCCGCGATGACGCGCGCGCCATCGGCATCGATGACCTGCGCGTAAATATGACGCGGGGTGCGGTGCACGGTCAAGCGAGCCACACCTTGCGCACGAATCTTGGCGCGTGATCGCTTGGAGCGTCGGAGTCGTGTTGTCTTCTTGTCCATTACTTCTTTTTCGCTTCTTTCATAGCGACATACTCGTCGACATAACGCACGCCCTTGCCCTTGTAAGGTTCCGGCGGCCGATAGGCGCGGATATCCGCCGCAACCTGACCCACAACCTGCTTGTCGATACCACTGATGACGATTTCCGTCTGGCTCGGCGTCTCGACCTTGATTCCATCCGGCACCTTGTGGACCACCGGGTGCGAAAAGCCAAGCGTGAGATTTACTGAACTGCCTTGTGCCTGGGCCCGGTAGCCAACGCCCCGTAGCTCAAGTTTCTTTTCAAATCCGGTGGTCACGCCGGTGACGAGATTGGCGAGCAATGCGCGCATCGTTCCTGCCATGGCGATCGAGCCCTGCGCAGGCTTTTTCGCGCTGACACCGAGGACGGCGTCCTCGCGGTTGATAGCGACATCGTCGTGAACAATCACCGAGCGTTGGCCCTTCGGCCCCTTGGCACTGACAGTCTGACCACTGATGGTGATCTCCACGCCTTTCGGCACTTCGATCGGTTCTTTTGCGACGCGTGACATGCTTGTATCCGGTCTCGAGCCAGGCGCAGGAGCTGCACCCGATTGAAAGGTGTTGCGACGGCCAGCCTTAGCTGACCGTACAGATGACTTCGCCGCCGTAGCCCTGAGCCTTGGCGTGGGTACCGGTCATCACGCCATGCGACGTGGAGACCACACAGATGCCGAGACCACCCAGAACTTCAGGCATCTCGTCACGCCCGACGTACCGGCGCAGGCCAGGACGACTGATGCGCTTGAGTGTATCGATGACAGGCTTGCCGTCGAAGTACTTGAGCGTGATGGTCAACGTCGGCTTGCCATCCAGGTCACCAGTACTGTGGCTTTGGACGTAGCCTTCGCTGACCAGAACGTCGGCGATGCTGGACTTCAGCTTCGCGGCCGGCATGGTGACTGAGGGTTTCTTCGCCTGCTGCCCGTTACGAATACGGGTCAGCATGTCGGCGATCGGGTCGGACATACTCATGCGTCTGTTCTCCTTCGCGCCTGTCTGTTACCAGCTCGCCTTGACGAGGCCTGGCACGTCGCCACGCATCGCCGCTTCGCGCAGCTTGATCCGTGAAAGACCAAATTTACGATAGTACCCATGCGGCCGGCCGGTGATTCGGCAGCGGTTGCGCTGGCGTGCAGCCGATGAATCACGAGGCATCTTCTGCAGCGCAGTCGAGGCTTCCATCTTCTCTTCAAAGGTGGAATTCTCGGATGCAATCGTCTTCTTCAACTGCTCACGCTTGCTGGCGTGGAGCCGGACAAGCTTGGCGCGTTTTTTCTCGCGCGCAATCATCGATTTCTTGGCCATGTTGCTTGCCCTACTGCCGGAACGGAAAGTTGAACTTCTTCAAGAGAGAACGAGCTTCGTCGTCCGTCTTGGCAGAAGTGGTGATGGTGATATCCATGCCTCGCATGGCGTCGACCTTGTCGTACTCGATCTCGGGGAAGATGATTTGCTCCTTCACACCAAGACTGTAGTTTCCACGTCCGTCGAAGCTCTTTGGGCTGATGCCGCGAAAGTCACGAATACGCGGAATCGAGACGGCAACGAGCCGGTCGAGAAACTCGTACATTCGATCACGACGAAGCGTTACCTTGGCACCGATTGGATATCCGTCGCGTATCTTGAATCCCGCGATCGACTTGCGCGCGACCGTGACTACCGGCTTCTGGCCACTGATGGCGGTCATGTCTGCCACCGCGTTTTCGAGAACCTTCTTGTCACCCACCGCCTCGCCGAGGCCCATGTTGATGGTGATCTTCTCTATCCGTGGGACTTCCATCACGCTCTTGTAGCCGTGTTCCTCCATCATCGCCGGGACGATGGTGCCCTTGTATGTTTCCTGCAAACGGGTCATGTCAAACGTCCACGCTGGAGTTGTCGGCGCGGAAATACCGCTCCCTCTTGCCGCTGTCGTTCACGCGGTACCCGATACGACCACCCTTGCTCGTTGAACTGTTGAACAGTGCAACGTTCGAGATGTGGATGGACGCTTCCTTCTCCTGGATACCACCGGGATCGCCCAGCTGCGGGTTGCCCTTGGTATGCTTCTTGACAAGGTTGATGCCGTCCACGATCACACGATCATCCATCACGGAATCGACCTTGCCGCGACGCCCCTTGTCCTTGCCGACGAGCACGATCACGTCGTCGCCCTGTCTGATTCTTTGCATGTCTTATGTACCTGAAATATCGTGTGACTGAATCGCTCGGATGCCCTACAGCACTTCCGGAGCGAGAGACACGATCTTCATGAATTTTTCCGAACGCAACTCACGCGTTACCGGCCCGAAGATACGCGTACCTACCGGCTCGAGTTTTGCATTCAGGATTACTGCTGCATTCGCATCAAAACGAATGGCCGAACCATCGCCGCGACGGATTGCCTTTGCGGTGCGAACCACGACAGCGTTGTAGACCTCGCCTTTCTTGACTTTGCCGCGCGGTATAGCGTCCTTGACGCTGACCTTGATTACGTCACCGACGCGGGCGTAACGACGGTGCGAGCCGCCCAGCACCTTGATGCACTGGACGCGTCTGGCTCCGCTGTTGTCCGCCACGTTCAGGACGGTCTGCATCTGGATCATCGGGGCGCTACCTGTATCTATTCATGTGCCCCGTCAGAAGACCCGACGCGGCGTGATTTAAGTCTTTGCTGCGACCTTACTCGGGCGCGGATGTCAGGACCTTGTCGAGGGTCCAGGACTTGGTCTTCGAGAGTGGACGGCACTCGCGGATCTGCACCGTGTCACCCACGTTCAGCTCGTTGTTTTCGTCATGAACATGGAACTTCTTGCTCCGACGGACGTACTTGCCATACACCGGGTGCTTGACCCGACGCTCGACAGAGACCGTAGCGGTCTGCTGCATGGCGTTGCTGGTAACCCGGCCCACTGCTGTGCGGCCGTTGTGTTGTGCCGTTGCTGCGGCGTCGCTTGTCTGGGTACTCATCTCAGGCACTCGCCGCCGTCTGTTCGTTCAAAATGGTCTTGATGCGCGCTATCTGACGACGCACACGCTTGAAATCATGCGGCTTGACATCCTGACCGGAGCCACGTTGCATACGCAGATTGAACTGCTCCCGGTACAAACCGGACAATTCCTTGTCGAGATCTTCAGCCGACTTCGCCCGAAGATCCGCAGCCAGTTTGTTGGTGCTTGCGTCACTCATGCCGCCGTCCTCGAAACAAATGTGGTCTTGAACGGCAGTTTCGCAGCAGCAAGAGCAAAGGCTTCGCGCGCGATTTCTTCACTCACGCCTTCCATCTCGTAGAGCATCTTGCCTGGCTGGATCTTGGCTACCCAGTATTCGACATTACCCTTACCTTTACCCATGCGAACTTCGATGGGCTTCTTGGTAACCGGGGTGTCCGGAAAGATGCGGATCCAGATCTTGCCACCACGCTTGATGTGCCGCGTCATGGCACGACGAGCAGCTTCAATCTGACGAGCGGTCAGACGACCACGGTCAGCAGCCTTGAGGCCATACTCGCCAAAGCTCACGCGGTTGCCGTTCTGGGCAAGTCCGCGGTTGCGTCCGGTGTGCTGCTTCCGGAATTTTGTGCGTTTCGGTTGAAGCATTTCTTTCGCTTACTTTCCGGCTGTAGGTGCCGCACTCTTGGCACGCTTGTCTTCGAGGTCAAACACCTCACCGTGGCAGATCCACACCTTGATACCAATGACGCCATATGTCGTCTTGGCTTCCGCAGTGCCGTAATCGATGTCCGCTCGCAACGTGTGCAACGGAACGCGACCATCGTGATACCACTCGCGACGTGCGATCTCCGCGCCGTTGAGTCGGCCAGACACCGCGATTTTCACGCCCTGTGCACCAATGCGCATGGTGTTGGTCAACACTCGCTTCATCGCGCGACGGAACATGACGCGGCGCTCGAGCTGCTGCGCGACACCCTCAGCGACCAGTTGCGCGTCGAGCTCAGGCTTGCGAATCTCGGCAATGTTGATCTTGACGTTGTTGATGTTGATCCCCGTCATTGGCGCGATCTTGCGGCGCAGACGCTCAACGTCCTCGCCTTTCTTGCCGATGACGATACCCGGACGCGCCGAGTGGATCGTGATGATCACGCTCTTGGCAGGCCGCTGGATCTGGATACGTGAAACCGAGGCATGCGACAGCTCCTTTTTCAGGAACTCACGAATCTTGATGTCGTCGTTGAGGTAATCGGCATAGTCCTCGGACCCCGCATACCAAGTGCTGTTCCAATCCTGGCTGATGCCGAGGCGAATACCGATCGGATGTACTTTCTGACCCATGAGCTCTTAGTCCGAGACGGTGACAGTGATGTGGCTGGTACGTTTGAGGATGCGATTCGCTCGCCCCTTCGCACGTGCACGGAGCCGCTTCATTGTCGGGCCCTCATTGACTTGTACTTCAGCGATCTTCAGCTCGTCGATATCGGCGCCTTCGTTGTGCTCGGCGTTCGCGATAGCGGAGTCGACGAGCTTTTTCATGAGCCCGCCAGCTTTCTTCTCGCTGAAGGTCAGTACTTCCAGAGCACGCTCGACCGGCAGGCCGCGGATCTGGTCGGCAACCAGTCGCACCTTTTGAGCGGAGATGCGCGCCATCTTGAGTTTCGATTGGACTTGCACGAGATCTACCTCGACTTCTTGTCGGCAACGTGACCTTTGTAGGTACGCGTTGCTGCAAATTCGCCGAGCTTGTGCCCGACCATGTTTTCCGACACAAGCACCGGCACGTGTACACGGCCGTTATGCACCGCGATGGTCAGACCAACCATGTCGGGCAGTATCATCGAGCGGCGCGACCAGGTCTTGATCGGTCGCTTGCTGTTGGCCGCGCGTGCCTCATCAACCTTCTTGACGAGGTGATGATCGACAAACGGGCCCTTCTTCAGTGAACGTGGCATCGTCTGGACCCCTTATTTCCTGCGACTACGACGGCGCACGATCATGCTGTCGGTGCGCTTGTTCGAACGAGTCTTGTGACCCTTGGTAGGTGTACCCCAAGGACTGACCGGGTGGCGACCACCCGAGGTTCGGCCTTCACCACCGCCGTGCGGGTGATCGACCGGATTCATCGCGACACCCCGAACGGTGGGACGCACGCCACGCCAGCGTTTGGCGCCAGCCTTGCCAAGCTTCTGCAATGCATGCTCAGCGTTACCCACTTCACCTACCGTCGCGCGGCAGTCTGACAACACGCGCCGCATCTCGCCAGAACGTAGACGCAGCGTCGCGTACTGGCCTTCGCGAGCCACCACCTGCACGGCAGCACCCGCGGTGCGCGCCATCTGGGCGCCGCGACCTGGCTTCAGCTCGATGCAGTGAACCGTGGTACCGACCGGAACGTTGCTCAAGGGCAAGCAGTTGCCCGCACGAATCGGGGACTCACGACCGCTGAGCAACTTGTCGCCAGCACTCACACCCTTGGGGGCAATGATGTAACGGCGCTCACCGTCGGCGTATTTCAGCAGAGCGATGTTGGCGGTACGGTTGGGGTCGTACTCCAGACGCTCGACGACAGCCGGAATGCCATCCTTGTTGCGACGGAAGTCAATGATCCGGTAACGCTGCTTGTGACCGCCACCGATATGACGCTGGGTGATGCGCCCCTTGTTGTTACGACCACCGGACTTGCCAAGCTTCTCGACGAGCGGCTCATAGGGGCCCTCCTTCGAGAGTTCGCGATTCTGTACGCGAACCTGAAAACGCTTGCCGGGAGAGGTCGGCCTGGATTTGACGAGTGCCATGTCTCTTCAGTCCTTGCTCAGGAAAGGCTCATGTAGTCGAGGTCATGCCCCTCGACGAGTCGTACCACAGCCTTCTTCCAGTCCGAGCGCTTGCCCATGGTCTGGCCGAAGCGCTTGTTCTTGCCACGTACGTTGACGATCTGGACGCTCTTGACCTTCACGTCAAAGAGCTTCTCTACCGCGCGACGCACGTCGAGCTTGGTCGCAGTGGTGGCCACACGGAAGGTGTGACGGTCAGCGGTCTCGGCGGCCATGGCCGTCTTCTCGCTGATGTGCGGCGCGAGCAGCACGGAATAGAGGCGTTGATCGTTCATGCCAGGCGCTCCTCAAGCCGACGAATGGCTGCCGTCGTGGTGACGATCTTGTCGCTACGCACCAGACTGACCGGATCGATACCGTCCACGTCCAGCACCTGTACGCGCGGTACGTTGCGGGCAGCCAGCCACAGGTTGTCACTGACCTCGTCAACCAGGATGAGTGCACCCTTGTCGGCACCGAGCTCGTTGAGCTTGGCGACAAACGCGCTTGTCTTGGGCTCGGCAACATCGAACGAATCGAGGATGACGAGACTACCGTTGGCCGCAACATTGGACAGGATCGAACGCAACGCTGCGCGATACTGCTTCTTGTTCACCTTCTGTGTGTAGTCGCGCGGGCGTGCCGCGAAGGTCACACCACCACCGGTCCAGATCGGACTGCGAATGGTTCCGGAACGTGCCCGGCCAGTACCTTTCTGCCGCCAGGGCTTTGCACCACCACCGGACACGTCAGAACGTGTCTTTTGCGCCTTCGTGCCCTGTCGGCCACCCGCAAGGTAGGCCGTTACGATCTGGTGAACCAGACCTTCGTTGTAAGGCTTGCCGAATACGGCGTCGTTGACCGACACCGACCCGCCGCCATGAGTCGCGAGATCCATGATCAGTTCTTGCTGCGTTGCTTGATTGCTGGACGGATGACCACGTCGCCGCCCTCTGGCCCGGGGACTGCGCCCCGGATCAGGATGACCTCACGCTCTTCGTCAATCCGGACAACACTGAGATTCTGCGTTGTGACGCGGGCGTTGCCGAGATGGCCCGCCATCTTCTTGCCCTTGAAAACCCGACCAGGTGTCTGATTCTGTCCAATGGAGCCCGGAGCACGGTGCGACAACGAGTTGCCGTGAGTGGCGTCCTGCATGGTGAAGTTGTGGCGCTTGACACCGCCAGCGAAGCCCTTACCGATGCTCGTACCCGTGACGTCCACCTTCTGACCGGCTTCGAAGATTTCCAGGCCGACTTCCGTACCTACCGCGAGGGCCTCATCAGCAGCCTCAAGCCGGAACTCCCATAGACCACGCCCCGCCTCGACACCGGCCTTGGCGAAGACGCCAGCCTCGGCCTTGGACAGCCTGCTGGTCTTCTTGGCGCCCGCCGTTACCTGAACCGACTCGTAGCCGTCCGAATCAGCGCTCTTGACCGCGGTAATGCGGTTCTTGGGCACCTCAATGACAGTCACGGGGGTTGACACCCCGGCCTCATCGAACACGCGCGTCATGCCGACCTTGCGGCCAACCACACCAAGAGCCATTTTAGGGGATTCTCCAGAACGTCGGCCAGTCAATAGACCGACCCAAAAAGTACAGTCGTATAACCCGACTGACACCCCGGCACGGCACTGAGCGGACAAGGTCCCCGGCACGGACCGATACAGGTCCTCAACGGGCTCGAGCCGACACGGTGCGGTATCCGGTCGCCCGTTGCCGCAATACGACTCGGGACGAAACGTCCAGACCCCTACACTAACGGGGACAGACGCGTGGAAAGACAGCCAGGTCACCACCCTTGCGCGGGAAAACTGCCCCCGGCGCTGGGTAGCTCGCAACTATAGCAACAAACGATGAGATGTACTACCGCATGAGCGGCCTTTTTTCGCGTTGTCCGCTGCCAAGCAAGGACCCCCGGTTCTTGCACTATCACGACAGCGAATGGGGCTTGCCGGTGATCGACGATCAGCGCATCTACGAGAAGGTCTGCCTCGAGGGCTTTCAGGCAGGCCTGTCATGGTCGACGATATTGTTTCGCCGCGAGCACTTGCGAGCAGCCTTCGACGACTTCGACCCTGAGGCCATCGCGTCTTACAAAGAAGCGGATGTCACGAGGCTGCTGGGCGCAAAAGGCATGATTCGGAACCGCCGCAAGATCGAAGCGGCGATCAACAACGCGCGGCGCGTGCGCGAGTTACGCGACGAAGCAGGCTCATTGGCAGCCTTCTTCTGGCAATTCGAGCCTCCAGCCGAAGAACGACCACAACACGTGACTAGTGAATGGCTGGAACAGAACCCGATCAGTCCATCGTCAACCCGGCTGGCAGCCGCTCTGAAGTCACGCGGCTGGCAATTCGTTGGTCCGACGGGAATGTACGCCCTGATGCAGGCCTTGGGCCTGGTCAACGACCATATCGAAGCGTGCTCGTCCCGGGCCCACGTCGACGCTGCCAGAGCGGCTTTGAAGCGACCCACCCTGAAACGCCCCGAGCGTTGCTGACGGGCTCGCGCCGGCCAACCGCCGGCGTGGTCAGCGAGTCTCCGGATCATCCGCCGACATCGGACGTCCGCGACAGCAACGATCTGCACTAGAGGATCGGCCAGGCGCCTGTCAGGGCGCGACGGTCCGCAGCCATCGATCCAGCAGATTGGCGAAGGCCTGTTTTTCCTTGGGCCCCATAGCGGCCGGCCCTCCTCCCAGCACTCCCTGCTGACCTTTGAGGTTGCTGCCGCGCATCGTGTCCATGAAATCGCGAAGGTTGAGTCTCTGTCCGATGGTATCGGGATCATGGGACTCGCCGCGGGCGCTTATTGCATTGGCGCCCTTGGCGACCACTTCGGCTGCCAAGGGGATATCAGAGGTAATGACAAGATCCCCGGCGCGCGCGCGCTCGACGATCTCGTTGTCGGCCACATCGAAACCCGAAGACACCTGCAGGCAGGTGATGTTGCGGTCGGCCGGCACCGGAATAGCGTGATTGGCGACGTACACCAACGATACGCCGGTGCGACGCGCGGCCTTGTTCAGAATGCCACGCGTGGATAGTGGGCAGGCATCAGCATCGACCCACAAGGTCGTCTCGGATGTAGTCATCTATCAAGTGTACTCAAGCATACGACAAGGAACTTGCCAGCCAACGCTCGGACTCCTCGACAGACTCTTCGCGCCGCTCGACATAATCCTCGATTTGCTCCCGAGAAAGCTTGCCGAGTCCGAAGTAGCGACTATCGGGGTGTGAAAAATACAAGCCCGATACCGACGAAGCCGGCAGCATCGCCAGACTTTCGGTGAGGCTGATGCCCGCGACTTCATCAGGGCGCAGCAAATCCCAGATCACCTCCTTCTGTCGGTGGTCGGGGTTGGCCGGGTAACCGGGCGCCGGTCGAACACCGCGGTAGCGCTCCTTGATGAGCTGGTCGTTGTCCAGGGCCTCGTCGGTAGCATAGCCCCACAGCGACGTACGCACTTCACGGTGCAGGTACTCGGCAAAGGCTTCTGCCAGGCGGTCTGCCAGCGCCTTGGCCATGATGCTGCCATACAGATCATTTGAAGCGTCGTACTCCTCGAGCAACTTGTCGAGCCCGGTACCCGCTGTCACGGCGAAGGTCCCGATCCAGTCAAGCCGATCCGCCTCTTCCGGTGCCACAAAGTCCGCCAGCGACAGGTTGTGACGACCTTCCGGAAACCGCCGCTGCTGACGCAGACAATGCAGCACACAGCGCTCGTCGGTACGCGACTCATCACTCCAGATCACGATGTCGTCTGCTCGCGCGTTGGCGGGAAACAAGCCGAGTACCGCATTGGCGCCCACCTGCTTGTTGGCAACCCAGTCGGCCAACATGGCTTCTGCATCCGCCATCAGTTTCCGTGCTTCCTGACCCACCGTTGCGTCATCGAGAATGCGCGGATACTTGCCGCGCAATTCCCAGGTATGAAAGAACGGAGTCCAGTCAATGAACGGCACAAGTGCCTCTAGCGGCACATCGTCGAGGACGGTAATGCCCGGCTGATTGGGGCGCGCGATAGGCGCATTCGCCCAGTCGGGCTGGAAACGATTGGCTCGTGCTTGTCTCAGACTCAGCAAGTCCGTGTCGCGCTGCTTGTCGGCAAAGCGTTTGCAGTAGCGCCGGTAGTCCTCGTCCAGTTCTGCGACAAACGCAGAGCGTCGATTTGCCGAAAGCAAGGCGCTCGCGACACCGACCGCTCGCGAAGCGTCGTTGACGTGCACCACCGGTACGTCTCCCTTCGGCGCGATTTTCACCGCAGTGTGCAGGCGCGATGTTGTCGCCCCACCAATCAGTACCGGCTGCGTCATGCCTTGTCGCTTGAGCTCGGAGACCACCTGCTGCATCTCTTCGAGTGACGGGGTTATCAGACCTGACAAGCCGATCAGGTCAACGCCGTGTGTCTTTGCTTCCTCGACGATGCGGCTGGTCGGCACCATCACTCCAAGGTCCACGACCTCGAAGCCATTGCATTGCAGTACGACCCCGACGATGTTCTTGCCGATGTCGTGGACATCACCCTTGACCGTCGCCATCAGCACACGTCCTGCGGAGGTGGTATCCCCGGTTTTCTCAAGCTCCATGTACGGCAACAGGATGGCCACCGCTTTTTTCATGACCCGCGCAGACTTGACCACCTGCGGCAAGAACATCTTGCCCGCTCCAAACAGGTCTCCCACTCGATTCATCCCGTCCATCAGGGGACCTTCAATCACATCGAGCGAACGTTCCGCGGATTGGCGAGCCTCCTCCACATCCGATTCGATGAATGCATCCAATCCCTTGACAAGGGCATGTTCAAGGCGCTCCGCCACCGGCAGCTCACGCCAGGCTTCGTCATCGGCCTTCACGTCACCACGCTCCGACCGGTAGCGCTCTGCGAGCTCGAGCAAACTGTCGGTGGCATCGGGCGAGGTATTCAGAACGACTGCCTCGACCGCGTCGCGCAGTTCGTCGGGTAGTTCCTCATACACGGCCAACTGACCGGCATTGACGATACCCATGTCCATACCCGCCTGAATCGCGTGATAGAGGAACACCGAATGGATCGCCTCACGCACCGTGTCGTTGCCGCGGAACGAGAACGAGATGTTCGACACACCACCGCTGACTCTTGCGCCCGGCAGGTTCTGTCGAATGTCGCGCACAGCGTCGATGAACGCACGTCCGTAGTCGTTGTGCTCGGGTATGCCCGTGGCAACGGCAAAGATGTTCGGGTCGAACACGATATCGGCAGGTTCGAAGTCAAGCCGCTCGCGCAGCAGTTCGTAGGCCCGTGTGCAAATCTCGATCTTGCGCTCACGGGTGTCTGCCTGCCCCTGCTCATCAAACGCCATGATCACGACAGCGGCGCCGTGGCGCTGTGCCAATCGTGCATGACGCAGGAACTCCTCTTCGCCCTCCTTGAGACTGATCGAATTGATCAGACACTTGCCTTGTACACACTTGAGCCCGGCTTCAATGACCGGCCAACTGGACGAGTCGATCATTACCGGCACACGGGCAATATCCGGTTCGACCGCAACCAGGTTCAGGAACCGGCGCATGACGTCTGCCGAATCGATAAGACCCTCGTCCATGTTCACGTCGATGATCTGTGCACCGTCGTCCACCTGTTGGCGGGCCACCGCGAGAGCGGCTTCAAGATCGCCCTCCTTGACCAGCTTCCTGAAGCGTGCGGACCCCGTTACATTCGTTCGTTCCCCGACGTTCACAAACAAGGACGACGCGTCGAGCGTAACGGCCTCGAGTCCGGACAATCGCATGGCCATCGGCAGTTCCGGTGGGCGCCGTGGCGGCACGCCCTCGAGCGCCGATGCAAAGGCCTTGATGTGTTGCGGCGTGGTTCCGCAACAGCCACCAACAATATTGACCCAGCCCTCCTGCGCCCACTGCGCAATGGCTTCAGCCATGGCTTCCGGCGTTTCGTCGTACTCGCCAAAGGCGTTGGGGAGACCGGCGTTGGGATGAACGCTGACAGCCACGTCCGCGATCTCCGACAGCTCCTCGACATGCGCCCGCAGCTGCTCAGGACCGAGGGCGCAATTCAGGCCGATGGCCACCGGCCGGGCGTGACGCACCGAATGCCAGAAGGCGGCGAGGGTTTGACCCGACAGGGTCCGGCCAGACGCGTCGGTAATCGTGCCGGAGATCATCACCGGGATCGCGTGACCCCGCCATTCCCCAAGCCGATCAACGGCATGAATGGCGGCCTTCGCGTTCAGGGTGTCGAAGACGGTCTCGATCAGCAGGAAATCCGCCCCTCCGTCGAGCAAGGCAACCGCCGCTTCGGTGTAGCACTCGTCAAGCGTGTCGAAATCGATGTTCCTGAACCCCGGATCCTCTACATCGGGCGACATCGATGCCGTGCTGTTGGTCGGACCCAGTACGCCAGCGACATAGCGGGGCTTGCCATCCCGAGCTTGCGCCGCATCCGCCTCGTGGCGAGCGATCCGGGCCGCTTCGAGGTTGAGCTCTGCAACCAGCTCCTCCATGCCGTAATCCGCCATGGAAACGCGATTGGCGTTGAAGGTGTTCGTTTCGACAATGTCTGCGCCGGCGTCCAGATAGTCGCGATGGATTCGACTGATGAGCGCGGGTCGCGTCAGCGTCAGGAGATCGTTGTTGCCCTTGAGGAGCTCAGGCCAGTCGGCAAATCGGTCACCGCGAAAATCCGCTTCCTTGAGGGACTCCTGCTGAATCATCGTGCCCATGGCGCCGTCGAGCAGCAGAATGCGCTGATTGAGCGCCGAAAGAAGTGAGGACGGTTTGGCCGAACGCGCACTGGTCAGGTCTGGACTCACGTGATGGCTGGCATTGCAAGGGGGCCACTAGCCTACCGCAAATGCAAAAATACATAAAGATATATTTATATATCGACTTTCTTTGGATTTATGGTCACAATCTCGAACTGTTAAGCGAATTTCTCGAAGACTGAGCAATCTCGGTGTACGTACAATGCGCCGATACTGACGGTTGTTCGAGCGTTGCTACCCACTGGTGCGCTCGGGTCTCTCTTCTGTACCGTTTCCATACCTTTTTCAGGAGCCCAAACCAAGATGGACCGTCGCCTCGTCGTTTTTGAACTCAACGAAGTCCCTTACCAGGTCATCGATCGGTTCGTCACCGACCACCCCAACTCGACGTTTGCCGAGGTCCTGCCTCGAGCATCATGCCGCACGTCCTACCTGCCTGATACCGGACAGCTGCACCCGAAGATCAGCTGGCAGACGTTCCACCGCGGCGTGCCGGACCATGTCCACGGATACAAGGAATACAACCAGATCGAGGCACCGGGTCGTGACACCAACCCGACGTTTCTGGAAATCGCCCGCGACGCGGGTTTGAGCGTTGGGTGCGGCGCGTCCATCGGCTCGTGGCCCATCCCGGAACAAAAGCAGAACGTCAGCTTCTGGATGGCCGATCCGTTTGCGCCTTCCCCGGAGTCCATCCCGTCTACCCTTGACGCCTTCCAGCGTTTCAATACGGCAGCGGTTGCCCGCTCGAGCCGCAATGTGCGCGGGGGCGGTCTTGACAAGAAAGTTGCCACCGATTTCCTCTGCAAATTGCCAGCACTGGGCATCCGGCCTGCCACCTGCCTGTCGGTCGTGCGTCAGCTGATCGATGAACGCCGCGATCGTACGCGTGCCGTGCGCCGTCGCAACATCCAGGCGCTGATGAGCTTTGACGTGTGTCTGCACCAGTGGAAGCGCACAACACCCAAGCTCGCCACCTTGTTCGGCAACCACGTGGCTGCAGCGATGCATCGATACTGGGCGGCCGCCTTCCCCGACGACTACGACGTCAACAACATGCCCCAGGATTGGCGTGACACCTACGCTGACGAGATTGATGCGGCAATGCTCGTCGCCGACGACATGTTGAAGCGCTTGCTGAAAGCCGCCGCCGATGTTCCGGGAACCACGGTACTGCTCGTCGGTAGCATGGGTCAGGAAGGCATTGCTCACGAAGTGACCCGCAACCAATTGGTGGTTGATGACATGGCTCGCTTCATGAGTCTGCTGGGCTTTGAAAGTGACAGCTACGAGCGACGGCCGGGCATGGAGCCTGAGTACCCCTTGGCGTTCAACGACGCTGCCGGGCTGGATGCCTTCGACGCTGCCTGCAAACGCATGGATATCAACGGGTCGACGCCTTACTGCAAGCGAGTCAATGACATTCAGTGCGCGCTGCTCGTGGATCAATACAACATCGACTTTGATCACGTCACTCTGGACGGTCAGCAGATTCCTCTCGGCGAAACAGGGCTGAAGATCGAGTCCATCGATGACTTTGCCGGCTCGACCGCGCAGCATGTTCCCGAAGGCATCTGCATTGCACTGAATCCCGCCGAAGACCTGTCCGCACACTCTTCGCATGAAGGTACTGATGATCTGTGCGCGGTAACCTCATCGGTCCTTGCAGCAGTGGGTGCACCTGTTCCCGATTATATGCCCGCACCGGTAGATGCACTCGTTAGCGCCCTCCGTGGCGAGCCAGGTACGACAACGACCGGCAGAGACGGTGGCACCCCGGCAACCGCAAAGAGCGCTGAGGAGAACCACCAGCGCGAAACAGAAGCCGCCTAGCGGTTCGCCAGTACTTGCGCCGCCTTACGCGTCAGCGCGAGGCGGCTCGAGTTTCCGGTTGCGATCCGGTGCCAGCTCAACCAACAGCATCGAAGCGAGTATCGCGGCGCACCCTAGCAGCCCGAGGGTGCCCAATCGCTCACCCAGGATCACAGCGCCGAGCAGTGCTGCGAACGGGGCTTCTGATGACAGGAAAATCGCCGCCTGCGACGATGTCGTGTACCGCTGGGCCACGATCTGTAGTGTAAACGCGAGCGCGCCGGCAAACACGCCCGCGTAGATCAGATGCGGCAGTGCCGATAGCATTGATTCGAGCTGGACGGTTTCTCCCGAAAAAGGAATCAGCATCGCTGCCAGCACCGCCACGACCGTAAACTGCGCGGCAGCGAGCAGGAAGGGCCGACCTGAGCTGACCACGAAGCGCGCAATCAGCACGACTTGCAGCGCCCAGAAGACCGCGCTGACAATCGTCAGCACATCGCCCTTGCTGAGTGCAGCCAAATCTCCTCCACTCAACAGAAAGATTCCCAGCAAGGCGAGAGCGGCTCCCGGCCAGACGACCAACGGTGGATACTCACGGAACAACACGATCGCAACCAATGGAGTGAGCACGACATACAAGCCAGTCAGAAAGCCCGAATTGGACACGGTTGTTGTCACGAGCCCCACCTGCTGAGTGGCCATGCCGCCGAACATGGCCGCACCGATCAATCCGAAACGAAGCAACACACCTGCATCGATCGCGGGCACGTCGGTACGCTTGCTCTCACGCCAGGCAAACGGGAGCAGCACAATGGCAGCGATGAGGAATCGAAACGCGACAAAGCTCAAGGGACCGATGTGATCCATCGCCGTACTCTGCGCAATGAAGCCCATACCCCAGACCGCTCCGGCCCCCAGCAACATCAGATTCGCGATCCAACGAGACATCAGTTCGTTCAGCTCAAAATCATCGGCTCCTAACGACAAAGCCCGCCCGGTTGTCTACCAACCGGGCGGGCTTTGGGGACTGCTTTACCAGGCTGCACGGCCAGAGGCCGCACAGCAAGGGCGAGACTCAGTTGAGCTTGATCTGCACGTCCACGCCGGCGGCGAGGTCGAGCTTCATGAGTGCATCAACGGTCTTTTCTGTCGGATCGACGATGTCCATCAGACGCTTGTGCGTACGCAATTCGTACTGATCACGAGCATCCTTGTTCACGTGCGGCGAGATCAGAACGGTGAATCGCTCTTTTTTGGTCGGCAACGGAATGGGACCCAGAACGCGCGCACCGGTGCGACGAGCCGTTTCCAGGATCTCCTTCGCAGAGCGATCGATCAGACGATGATCGAACGCCTTGAGACGGATACGGATGGTTTGACTGGTAGCCATAGCTGCTTACTCGAGAATCTTGGCAACAACGCCGGCGCCGACGGTTCGGCCACCTTCGCGGATCGCAAAACGCAACCCTTCTTCCATCGCAATCGGATTGATCAGACCCACCGTGATCTTCACGTTGTCGCCCGGCATCACCATCTCCGTGCCTGAC
>CALLMF010000015.1 GCA_938006335.1 uncultured Granulosicoccaceae bacterium
CGATCCCGATGGCTCCATTGTCAGCTATCGGTGGTCTATCGATGGTGCGACCATCAGCACCTCCAGCGTTTTCGAATGGACCCCAGAGGTCCTTGGCGATATCAACATCACTCTCACCGTCAGTGACGATGCCGAAGCAACTTCAGTCAACGAAGTCATGGTATCGGTGTCATCTCTTCACACAGCTGATATCAACCTAGACAAATACGAGTACGTGTGGGGCGATGATTTTGACGGCGACACGCTCGATGCCACCAAATGGTCGACTGCCCTCTTATGGGGGCCGTATCTACCGATTAACAACGAGCAGCAGCTTTACATAGATACATTGGGAATGCACTCCGGCTTTACCGACTTTAATCCCTTCGACGTGTCCAATGGCACCTTGAAAATCACTTCGAGGCCAACCTCAATGTCACTACGACCGCCACCGCGTCCAGAAATGCCGGCGGGTTACCCACCATATCCGTCTACCTGGCGCCCATATCGGTGGGCTGAGTTTCAGTACAACGGGCCTGAGGGTTCAAACATTGGCTATCGACCTGAAGAAGTTGACTTCCTTTCAGGCATCATCACCTCTTACGGCAGCTTCCAGATGACACACGGTTACGTAGAAGCGAGGGCGAAAGTACCTGCCGGGTCCGGTCTATGGCCTGCGTTTTGGCTGCTGAACATGCACTATGTCGAGCAGAGCCCGGAGATCGATGTTATGGAGTTTCTAGGGCACGACGTCAATACGCTTTACAACACCTACCACTACTTCGACCCTGCAGACAACTGGCGTAAAATTTCGTCTCCGTCATTCGAAAACTATAGTGCTGACTGGTCTACAGGTTTCCATACCTACGGCCTCTCCTGGTCCCCTACCAAAATTATATGGTATGTCGACGGGAGAAAAGTGCACGAAATAAACGAAGGCGATCCTATTCCGGGCTCAGATGACACCTACAAGATATCGAACCAGGCCATGTACCTAATCGCGAATCTTGCTGTTGGTGGTAATTGGTCACAAATACTGACCAACTCAGAGGCCAACAAAACACTAGGCGACAAGTCGTTTGAGATTGACTACATCCGAGCGTACAAAAAGCGTGTGGCAGACCCGATAAATCTAGACGTTGATTATCAGCTCAGATTCAGTGATGAGTTCAATGGAACCACGCTGGACGACACCAAGTGGAATACTCATTTCATCTGGGGGCCGTATCACGTAGTCAACGGCGAGCGTCAATACTACGTTGACGCACTTGGCGTCGACAGGTATGCCGGATATTCTCCATTCACCGTAGAGGACGGCGTTCTGTCGATTGCTGCGCGCTCGGTGGATGCTGCAGCCCACAGTGGTTTTGAACCTCCAGCCCGAATTCCACCTGAAAACGACCCAATTTGGGACGAGTACTCTACGTTTTTAAAATCCGGGCAGTATTCCGAGCGATACTATACCTCTGGTGTCATTACGTCTTACGATGCCTTCAAATTCTCGGGAGGCTACGCAGAAATGCGGGCGCGAATTCCGGCTGGCTCAGGCCTGTCGCCGGCGTTCCGCTTACTTAACGGCTACTACGTTGGGCAACAGCCTGAAATAGAAATCATGGAAGTGCGTGGAGAGAATCCTCACCAGATTGTACACAGCTACCACCGCAGGAACGATGCAGGCGTGCAGATGCCACAGAACTCGGCCACCACAACTAGTACAGACGCTACGGTTGGCTACTCCGGGGATTTCCACACGTATGGGTTGCGCTGGAGATACAATCGTATTGATTGGTACATTGACGGTGAAATGGTTCATACGTACACCGGGGACGATGTCGCCTATCAAGTTATGTATGTAGTTGCCAATCTTGCCGTCGGCGGTGACTTCGTGAGTTCGGAAATCACGACTGATTTGCCCGCATCGCTTGATATCGACTACATCCGCGTTTATCAGGAGTCTGAGTCCAACTGATACCCACGCATGATACTCGCGGCAACCGAGTCGTAAGATCAACTGAATTGGCGACCTGATCAAGGGACTGCTCTCGCACTAATCAATGAACCACATTTTTTCGGGTTAACACCGATAACCCGGTCTTACACAGTATTTTTAAATCGAGTCCGAGTGACCGGTTTACAAGATAGCTTTCGTCACACTTTACTTTCGCTTCGACACTGAGCTCGTCACGCCCGGTAATTTGAGCTAAACCAGTTATTCCTGGAAGAAGTCTATGCACCCCATTTTCAGTGCGCATTCTTATAAGATCGTGCTGGTTGAACAACGCGGGGCGTGGACCAACAAAACTCATCTCGCCACGCAAGACGCAAAGTACCTGTGGAATTTCGTCCAAGCTACTTTTTCGTAAAAAACTACCTATCGAAGTGAGATATTTGTCGGGCTGTTGTAGTAGGTGTGTCGCAACTGGAGGTGTATTGAGCACCATGGTGCGAAACTTTGGCATGTTGAAGGGGGTATTGTCTTTGCCGATTCGTTCGGACCAGTATAAAACCGGCCCTCGGCTGGTAGCACGCACGGCAACAGCGATGGCAAAAAACGCCGGCAGTAAAAAAGGAATGAGAAGTGCAACCAGCACCAAGTCAACGGTTCTTTTCATCATGATAGGCATCAACGGTGACTTGCAGCGCGTCTAGAAAATCAACGGGGGGACGCCAGCCAAGTATCTGCCTTGTTTGAGCAATGTTAACCTCCAACGGCTGGGTAAGCTTAGTTAAACCCGACACATTATTTGTAAGCACTGCAGCATACCGAAGCAAGAACCTTGGAAAAGGCACGAGTCTCGAGTCGCGGCCTAGAGCCTCTCGAAGAGAGCGGATTAATTGACAAACTGAAACCGCCTCACCGTCACTGACGAGAATAATGTTTCCCGGCGCATCATCGTGGCGTAAGCAGGTCTGGAGTAGATCGATCAAGTTACCCAAGAAAACTAAGCTTCGCTTACTGGACAAGTTGTAGAACGGTAAGGGCAGACTTGTATCGCAGAGAGCGATGAGGCTGCGGAAGTTTGCTTTTACACCCGGGCCGTACACCAAGGGAGGCCTAACAATCACAAATTCCATTCCAGACTTTTCTGCGATGTCGCGCAGTCGCCTCTCCGCCTCAAGCTTAGACCTACCATACTCGTCCTCGGGTGCTGGAATGTCTTCAGAATGGAACTGACCACCCTTGGCCGTGGTCTCGCCGTTAACCTTTATCGAGCTCAAGAAAACAAACCTTTTAACTCCGTGAGCAGCCGCAGACGTCGCGAGTCGCTCAGTAGCAATCACGTTTATTGTCTCGAATTCGTTGGCTGGGTTATCAGCTTGCTCACGCACCACGTGTGTGCGAGCCGCCAAATGGACGACACTGAGCGGGCGAGTCGCTTTCATGACACGGTCCCAATCGGAACTACAGTGGAGGCGATCTACATAAACACCCGTGAGTGATGACTCATTCGTAGTCGATCTCCTGTACACCGGGATCGGATCAAACTCTGAAGCGTTGAGCGAGCGTACCAATGCCTTACCTATGAAGCCAGACGCCCCTGTAATCAGAACTGGATGTTTGGGCTTCATACGTCGCGGGCGTTCACGTAGAAATGTTTGATGGAGCGTGTCATTTTAAGATGCCGAGCAGATCTACGCAGGGTAAGAGGAAATCCTATTTCGCGGGCTAGGTCGGTAGATTCATTGTTTCGCCACCTGTTCTTGCTGCATTGACTGGCACGCTCACGTCTCCACGGATTCTACTGCAGTTGCCTTGGCAGCGATGCAGCGGAGAGGTAGGCGCTTGGTTTGTTGTGACGCCTTGGTGATATGCGTCGACACAAAAGCTGCACATCGCCAGGAACCAAGTCCGCGTTGGTCGCCAGACCTTGCCGATTGCGCTGGTCGATTAGGTTGAAGGTCCGGACCCATCTCCCGTCGAAACGAGCGAAGGGAACCAACAAAAACCGCCTGAATGACAAGCAGCAGCCGACGTACTAGTTTGGCAGACAGCTTCCGATACAGTTGTTGGTCTTTTGAGTAACTGTCAATCAAGCAACCACACCGCCCAGACTCCATCATCCGTTGTCGCCAAATTCAACCTCAGCTCAGAGAAATCAGAAATTGCCCGAACAGCGCATACCGACGACAGTCACAGACAGTATTCATACGTGAACGGTGACTCATAGCCACTTCCTACGCGCGATCGCGGTGCAAAATCTGCTTCGGCTATTGGGGGTGGGTTACCTTGATAGTCAGCTGCGTTACCTGCATACCAGTGTAATTCCATGTCTGGGACCGCGTTAGGATCATGTCCTTCAGGCGCTCGTGGATCGAATCGATTGGGGTTCGGACCAAAATTTCCTGTTCCGTACACACCTCCATTCGGTTGCCGAAAGTGTATGTTTTCATAATGTTCGATTGGCGCGTTTGTATTTACTCCAGTCATGTAATTAACGAGACCGGGTCCAATGTCCGATTCCGGGTTATCATACCCATAGACGGGGTCAACATCGGCATAGTAGTTTCTAACCCATACCTCGTTACTACCAAAAGTAATCCACTGGTGTGCAGACAGTGCTGTTACGTTTTCAATTCTCAGCGCTTTCTCAATACGTTTTTGGCTTTGAATAAAATCGCCGTGAAGGTATTCCTTGGTACCTTCCCATCCTTCTGCTCGACTGTTAACGACAACATGTTCTCGGCGTAAAAGCGAGTCCTCTGCAGTTTGGGCAAAGCCGTTTCCTGAATTAGCCACAATAACATCAGTTTGATGACCGTTTGCAAGAAACAACATACCTTCCACCCAACTTGTTTGATAGTTGCCAAAACCTAGCATTCGGCTTGACGGTGGTCTTGGCATGATGTTTTTCCCAAGCGAGGGAGACTTGGGCCAATATTCGAGATCGCCTACATCACACCCAGGCTGCACCTCAAGATCGATAGTTCCGTTCATGACAATCACATTTCGACCACCCATGGTTACCAGCGGGATTGTGAGCGTTTCGCCCTGGAGGTCGACAAACACATCTTCATCAGGCTCAGACACAATCGCGTACATCTTGCCCTCACAGGCAGCGTCGTTTTCCGCTCGTTTAGTAACAACGGGCAAACTATCTGCGCCAATGAAACACTGCGGGTTCTCCAGCATTGGTGGCTTCAGAGTATTGTCCCATGCGGAGTTACCCTCAAATGAATCGCTCTCTGAGTCGCGTGGCAGTTCTGAATTCGATTCATCACTAGCTTCACTTGTCGGTGAAACATCGCCAAGCCCGTCAACGAGCTCGAGTTCCTCGGACGATGCACCAGCAGTGCTAACTGTATCCGCGGCATCGCTATCGACGAAAACAGATTCCACCTCGGACTGCTCGTGAGCTACCGCTACCGCTTCGGTAGTCATCCCTGGCTCCACGTATTGACTGGTCTGCTCGATCGGCTCGTCATTATCTTGCCCCACAGCGGTCACGGGTTCATTAGAAGCGCCTTCATCAAGCGGCGGTTCGTTATTTGAAGATTCTGCCAAAACGTCATCGGGTACTGTCTCTGCCTCGACGCTTGCTTCCACTTCCGGCTCGGACGCGGCCGACGTGATGCCCACACTTATTGCTGGGTTAGGTGTCGCAGCCGCTGGATCGAAGAGTTCGGTAGCAGACACTTCACTGATACTAGCCTCAACCGAGCCAAAGTCATCTGTATCAACGTGTTGCATCTCTGTCTTTAATGTACCCGAATGGCTTACAACGCGGACGGCGAGAAGCACTGGGTCCTCCAGATCAGACACCGAATAATTTATTGGGGATGGGCCGCCTGAATTACGTACAACAATGTACTCGTACCAATTTTCCATGACGTATTGACTATCAGTGCTCTCGTTTGACATGGTCTCGTCTTGAAGTGCAAACTGCGATTCTGTCAATTCACGACGGTATACGGCGTACCTAGGCAAGAACATCTGCCTCTCCACCACGTCAGACCACGCGAGTAAAATCGCGCCGTCTTCCGTCATACCGGCGTGTAGTTGATCTGAAGGTATCTGGGTAGGATTTCCATCCGCTCCCACAATTTCTACGACTGGATCAGACCCCGTCACCACGTTTACGACGGCGAAGTTACTTATGTCAGCGACTGACTGATCGCCGTCTGGCCTGGGCGAGCTGACTTCAACCGCTTCCTGTTCTGGGTTGAAAGACAAGTTAGCTTCTGTCGTGGGAACAACGAGGCTTGACGTGGATTCATCTGATGAGTCCGTAGTTACTGCCGACTGACTACCTGCTCCTGAGCAGGCGGACAGCAATACGGCAAACAAATTAATCGCGACGAAACTGCAAGTCTTCGAAAGAAACATTTCCATACCGATATTTCATGATTTAGATTGGGGCCGACAGAGCACCTTCCACACAACCGCCGAAAGAGCAACTGCTCCGGGGCCGGTCAGCGCTTCACACTGATAGAACGATAAGTTGCGGCAGTAGCAAGATCTCTTTCAGTAGCGGTTTCCCACTGATACCTCTGAACGGGGGAACTCATTTTTTCGACATACACAACATGCATCGGTATACGTGCCACTAAATCTGAAGACTAATACCGCTTCGATTTCCGAAGCAGTATTTCAAATTTGCATGCAAACTATCCAAATGACTAGGATACGACATCAACTACCCTTGGCCTGTGGGACGTTAAGTCATATCTCATTTCATGCGTTGTCGGTCGCAACTTGCACAACGCTATGGGCTTGTGTATTTTGATCAAAGCCGACGGGCAAACTGGCATCGCAAATTGCTCAGAAAAATCTGTTTTCGGAAAGCGTAAGATGTCAGCAACTAGGAGTTGTGGCTGTATCACGCTTACACTGTGAACGGATAGTTCAGCTACTGTCCGGGAGTCGCACTTCAACGTTCAACAATGAACCGCGACGAATTCCGCTGCGAACTCTCCATGCCTGAACGTAGTGCGATAGTCTCTCAGACGGCGATGCTGCCGTCTTGTAGTGTCCATTGCAGTACGGGAATGACTGAGAACATCAAGAAAAAATCTTGTCGACCGGGATTCAGAGCCCGAAAGAAAGTCATCTGATAACCGTTTTCAATCCGACTCACGGATCGCCGGAGGTTCTCGCGAAAGAGTCGTCGCGATGCTAGAGACAACAAAGGTGAGCGAGGCGAGCATCGGACAAGCACTGATTTCGATCGGATTTCCTGACCAGGAGCTAGACGCACGCGACCGTGACAACGCGACACTCACCACACCGGGGAAATTGGCGTCGGTTGCTTTGTAACTTGCTGAAATCCGTCGACAGAGTGATCAGTACCTCACGCACAGGTTCGCGCAGCGAGTGCAACGCGCACTATCAGTTCGAGGGGAAGGCCTGTAAGCGACCAAAAATCCATCCGAACTTAATTTTCTCGTGACACATGGCGGAGTGCCGTAAGCGAACGTCTACACTGGCTACGATCATGGAGGTCAGGGCTTTCGCAAACAGACAAAACGTGCTGGATGAAGATGCAACCGCGACTGACGAACACACTGCTGGAGCGACGACAATCCGTGCTAGCCGGCAGAAGTTGGGGCCGAACTACACCTCGTCAATTGGCAGTTGCGAGTTCGAACACAGCTTTCTCATCGTTGTGCGTCAAAGAACGCTGCGAATCCGAAGCGCCAATGGGTGGTGAATCGGCTGCGTGTGCGAGTGCGAGGAGCTTTTCCTTTATCTGTTGCGCATCACCCGATGTGATTGAGATGCGGATCTCATTGAGGTGTGCCTCAAGCTGCGCGGCCGGCACCCATGCTTCATCGGCAGTGAATACCTTGTCAACCGAAGTGCCGACGTGCGAGTCGTTGAGGAACAGTTCTTCGTACATTTTCTCTCCAGGCCGCAATCCCTCTTCCACGATAGCAATATCTCCGCGAGGGTTATCCGCATCTTTCACTGTCTTGCCATATAGCCGGATCATTGTTCTCGCCAAGTCAATGATGCGCACAGGTTCTCCCATGTCCAATACAAATACATCCCCACCGCGGGCTATCGCGCTGGCTTGCAATACAAGTTGAGCAGCCTCCGGAATGGTCATGAAGTATCGCGTGATATCACGATGCGTAATTGTGACTGGTCCACCTGCTAGTATCTGACGCTTGAATTTTGGCACTACAGAACCTGAAGAACCAAGAACATTGCCAAAACGGACCATAGAAATACACGTGCCGTGAGGCTCACGAGCTGCAGCCTGTAGAACCAATTCAGCTGCGCGCTTACTCGCTCCCATGGCGTTAGTCGGGCGCACCGCCTTGTCCGTCGAAATTAGTACGAAATCTGAAACCCCGTGAGCAATCGCGGACCTCAATACGGCCTTCGTCCCAAAGATGTTGGTCTCCACCCCCTCCTCCGGCTGCGCTTCGATAATGGGCACATGCTTGTAGGCTGCTGCATGGAAGACAGTGTCAATTTTGTGTTTTTTCATTACGCCATCAAGCTGATCGCGTTGGCGAACCGACCCTAGACAAGGCACAAACTGTGCTGCATCGAGAGCCGGACAGCGCCTCATCTCCTCGGTAATCTCGTAGAGGTTCTCTTCGCAACTATCGAGCACCACTAGACGCGTGGGTGCTAGCGTCGCAATCTGTCGCGAAAGCTCAGAGCCGATTGAACCTCCACCACCGGTGACCAGCACCGACTTGCCCGTAACACGCTGACCGATCACTGTCATATCTGGCGCGACTTCGTTACGTCCCAGAATGTCGTTGATAGCCACATCCCTGATTTCTCCAGCGGAGAATGATCCGGAAACCATGTCCTGCACGCTCGGCATAGTTTTTAGCGGCAGCGAAATCCTTTCGAATCTCGCGAGCTTCTCATCGAACGATTGCCGTGAGAGCGAGGGGATCGCGAGTACGGCGAGCCCCACTTCGAGTCGCGCCAATTCCGCGCGAAGATCATTTGATTGCCCGTAAAACACCGGCAGCCCGGCTACACGCGAACCCGCAAGTCGCGGATCATCGTCTATCAGAGCGACCGGACGGAATTCCGCCCCGGAACTAAGCAATGAGACCAGCCGCTGCCCGGTCGCACCGCCTCCATAGATAGCGATAGGCTGCCCCTCGCGGTCCATGCCAAAAAGGCTCTGCCAAAGCGCACGAACCGAACAGCAGCCCAAAACGAGCATAACGCCGTAAATGACGAATAAAGAACGCGGTGTGGCTCTATCCGGAGGTACGAGGAAGGCAAGAAGGACTAAGCCAAAAGCGGACAACAACGCGCCCTTGACGATCTGACGGAACAGCAGCTGATTGGTAGATCTGATGGCCCAACGGTAGATGCCCAGGCTGCTGTAGGCGAGCACTGTAAGGGCCGGCAGCACCACGAAGAGGTGCCATGTACTCCGAAAATCGCTGAACGGCTGCCCATGGCGGAGCGTGTACGCAGCCCATAGACAAACCACGCCGAGCGACGCGTCGACCGCCATACTCACCGCCTGCTTACGCCCGCGGCCCGTATTCGCAAGGTTGCCCACAAGAGCATCAAGTGTCCGTGAGAAGCTCTGGAAGGACTCGAATTGGGGGATCAGCGAGGGCACGTAAAACTCCTGTTAAAAACAACCTGGCATAGCTTGATCTGACGTATCACGCACTTGGCGTCAGAATTTCGTTCCAATGTTAGCTGACCGATCAGCTTCACCGCACATGGGCTTGGAGAAATGCGACTATCGGACAGCTCAAGTGTCGAGTGCTTCGCGACGTCCCCTAAAGGAGTGTCGACCAACCCACGATTCTTCTGCAAGGTACCAATTACCGCAGTTCGGCATCGCGATTGCAGACGTGACGCTGAAGCACTAATCAGAGCGTCGAGCTACCCTCAACGTACCGGTGGCTCCTGTGAACCCGTTGCCATTCAAAGGCACGCTCCGCTGCTGGTCGCCAGAAATCTAGCCATTGTCGACGGGTCACCGGGTGCGCGGATTTCTCGACATCACCACGGTCGTTCATGAAATCTCGTTGCCGTCCGCGCGACTCGTGAAGATCACTATTTTGACGAACTGTCAATACTAGACAGCGTGGATAGCTTGTGGGTACGCTTACGACGCGCGTTCGGCCGCCCCCCAGTCGACTACATCTTATTGCTTAGTGTGAACGTAATATGATCATTTTGATCCTTGATCGGTAAGGGATTGGGCAGCACCACGAGTCCACGACTGACGTAGACGACATTCACTGACGTTGTCTCGGGCTTTGCCTTTCGCTCGGCCGATCCTGCCAAATGTCGGCTGACGCCAAGGCGCTCGCCGAAAGAAAAGCTCAACTACCGGCTGCCGGTCTTTCCCGGAACTGGCATGGTAGTACCGAAAAATAGAATACGCAGCTTCCGACAGGCGGTCCAGAGCAACATCGGTACGGCAATTGCGGTCGCGCCAGTGGATATCGTGAGTCCAACCAGCCCACCAGGCACCACCCAGCCAAAAAAAGCAGCGACGAGAAAGAAAGCCAGAGAGCCTGCTCGCCGCCCACGCCTGTAGCGTTGACGTGCCACGCGTGACGGCGGTAGTGGAAACAAAGCTAGTCTTTCTGCGATGAACGCGAACACAGCGTAGGCCATGGCTGCTGCGGCGAGGGTCAATATAAGCATCGTACAAGCACTCTGTTGACGGGCGTTGCGCCTAGTTATAACGACCGACTATCAACAGATTCTCCGGATTGCCACGTCGTCAAAAGCTGAGGCCACAGATTTGTTCAGAAACGAACTAGTTCTCAGTTAATAATCTGGGATCAGCGACAGCAGCGCAAGATATACAAACGGATAGCTTCTGCCAAGACATCTTCAGTGAGACCGTATGGTGTCCCGTTCATCGCGCGCGTGTTATCGCGCATTGGTTCCAGTTCGAGATCGGCGCCGACGGATGTATCGGTATTGCGACGAGGCGGCACAGTCAGGCGCCATCCGATAGCAGCCCATTTAACCGGTCATCACGCCAGCTCGAAAAACGATTCTCGAACACCCCAAACCCATCGAGCAGTACCCGGTCGTACACGGCCCGGTAGTCCATCGTGGGCAGCGGGTCCCCATCGATCAGCTCGGCCATCGACGGTTGCTGCCCCCGCAGCGGAGATGTGGCGAGTTCAGGATCCAGTCGGCCACCCAGCAAAAAATGCGGGGCCGCCGTACCGTGGTCAGTACCACCGGAACGGTTCTCACCGGCGCGTCGACCAAACTCCGAGTAGGTCAATACAAGCGTGTCATCCCACTCACCCATGTCCCGCATCGCATCACGAAAGCCTGCAAGACTAGTCGCTAGCTCACTGAGCAGCCGTGGGTGTCGTGTGCTCTGACCATTGTGTGTATCGTAGCCCGCATGGCGAACCCGGTACACCGGCGTGTCGAGCCCTGCAGCTACAAATCGTGTGACCTCGCTCAGCTGCTTGCCGATCAACCCGCGTCCCAGCTGCCCGACCTCTGGAGCACGCTCCATTCGATCGGTCAGTACGCCGAGGGCCTTGTCCAGCTCACCTACACGTGCTGCCACGCGGGCGAGCGCAGAATCCGCACCAGACTCCAGCACCGAAGCGGCCGCCTGCGGAGCCTCTGTAGGCACACTCAAAGCGGCCAACTGCGCCACCGAAGACACCGTGAGCCAACGCCCACCGTCACTCGAGAACGGGCCGATGGGCCCGGCCAGGGATAGCCCGTGGGGATCCGCAAACACCCGCTGAGCCGTAAGGTGCTCGATGTCGTGAACGATCCACCCCTCGCGCCCCGGCCCGGCCTCACCGTCGCCACCAGTCTCCCACAAGGCAATCGATGCGAAGTGCGACCGGTTAGACCGGGGGTAGCCCAATCCCTGAAGTACGGCCAGTTCGCCGTTATCCAGCAAGGGCACTAGCGGCGCCAGCGAACGGTTCAGTCCAATCTCGTCGTTGATATCGATCAGATCCTTGCGCCCCAGACTTAGGGTCGGACGTAGCTGGCGATAATTGTCGTCACGCCACGGTACGACCGTGTTCAAGCCATCGTTGGCGCCGGAGAGCTCCACGAGCACGAGTCGCCGTATGCTCCCGCTCGACGCCAGCGGGTGGGCAGCGGTATCAAGGGCGGCTGCGGCGGCACCTGGAGGTGTAGCGGCCAGCGCCCGCGCCAGAGCTGTCAGAGGGGCGGCAGCAAGCGGAAATGCCGCAGAGCCCAGGAGCCAATCACGTCGTCGCATGGAAGACCTCGCCTCGAATCAATGAAGCTGAAAAGCAGGGTGCGCAAGCACTAACCGCAGCCGCTCGTTAATGGCCAATTCAGCCGGTGCAATGATGTCCACCAGACCGTCGACTCCGGGAAGCAGCGCGGCAACAGGATCGAGACCGTGAGCCTCTGCAGCCGCTTGCAGCGCTAGCGGCTCGGTGACTTCCGGATGCACCAGTGCAACCGCTTCCGGTAACGGTGTAGACGGCCTCAATGCGGGGTCAATGCGCCATGCCACATGGGGACGACTGCCGGCATTGGCCGTTGCAGTAGCGGTCTGCTCAGCCGCTTCGATGCCAGACTTCACCTCTTCGATGAATGCGAGCCAGTCTTGGCGCTGTGGGTCCTGCGAGACATGCTCCAACAATTGCGGCAAGGCGTCGGCCACACCTCTCAAAAGGTCTTGCGACACGGTGGGCAAATCCGCTGGCGCACAACCCTGCGCCACGTCACCACGCTCATCCACACGCATCGACAGCTGCTTGAGCGGCGCGTACCGGGGATGGCTCCAGGCGCATTTTGGCCATTCAGGCACGCAGGCGTCACTTGGCCGGCAGTCGAAGCTGCCAAGGCGCAGGTCGGCACGACCATCTGCCGAGCGCACGACACGTATCTGCACAAGCTCCGCAGCGAACTCTTCGGGGCCGGCGAGATGCTCCAACATCAGCGTGATGACCACGGTGTCCTTGCCGAGATCACGATTGGCCCCCATCACGCGCACCGCGGACGCTGACCATAGATAGTCCTCGCCCTCGGTGAGTGTTTCAGGCCGGGCATCAACGTCCACGTCATAGCCGCGTGTAAATGCCATGGTCACCGTACCCTGACACCACAAGTGACCCGCGCTTGCCTCGTCCTGTGGCGGGCAACCGCTCTGCTGAAGCGCACCCTGCGGCAGTGCTTCTCGCTCGCCGAGTCTCACGCGCTCGATGTAGAGATTTCGGTCACCATCCGGACCAGCCGCATCGCTAAGGTACTCCACACGAACGGCCTCGGCCTGACGAAACTGTTGAGGCGACACAGCAAATTGCAGCCGCTCGCGCGGCAGATCCGTCGGGTTGTCCATACGGCCAAGTCGCTCGGTGTCACGCCCTTTGGACAAGGACTGCACGGCGCTCTCCCAGATCGAAGCTCCACCGGCATCGAGTAGCGCGACCTTCAACTGAACCGGTCCCATATACGCCTCGCTTGCAACATCCAGGGTCAACCTGGGACCCTTGACCGGCGCGTCACCAAGCGTGGTGTCTGTTGCCATCATGCCGCTACTCATCCCGGCCACCGGATCCGCCGAAGTTACGGTCAATTCGCCGCCTGCATCGACCAGCACGGCAGCCGCGTCGAACCGTGCCAGCAATCTGCCCGGCGCTAGCCAGGCATCACCCTCGGACCAACCGGCAACATTCGGCGGATCAAAAAAATCCAGACCCATGGATGCCTGCAGCGCTGGCAGCACCGCCCAGTGCGCCTTCGGGTACTCGAGCGACCGGGCAAGTCCCGTGGCAATGTCGACCGGAGACTTCACGAGGGTGGCACGTTGCCGCGGATCCCAAAAGGCATCACTCTCAAGAACCGTTCTGTAGAGAACCGCCAACGAATGCCCGGACTCGCGGAACGGCACGGCAAGCGCATCGAGCTCATCAGCGTTCGGCTTACGATCACTAATGAAGTGACCCCAGTACACCCGAGCGAGATGCCGCGCAGCCGCAGGCTGTTCCAGAATACGATCGATTAGATCGTCCCCATCAAAATTACCGACGAAACCGAACAGGGTCTTTCTGTCCCAATCTTTTTGATTAGGACGCAGCACGAAAGACAGGTCGGTGAGCTCGTCGACACCATGTCCTGTCAGCGAGCGTGCTGCCTGGCGTACCGTCGCTTCATCGTAGTTGCCCACACCGAGTGTGAAGAGTTCCAGCAGTTCTCTCGCCAAATTCTCGTTGGGATGCTCTCTCCGATTGCGATCACCATTGAGGTAACGCAGCAATGCAGGATCACGGATCAAGGACTTGAGCAATACATCCCAATCACCTTGAATGGAAGTTCGAAACAGCGCGTTTTGACGTGCCATCGCAAGCGAATGGTGAGCAATGGCGCGATAGGCGGTCGGCACCAGATCGTGCCACAGCAACACCAGCCGCTCGGTCGCGGGCGAATCGGTCTGCAGCATTTCTGTGGCCCACCAGTTGCGCAAAGACGCGATTTCACGATCGCGCGCCTGATCGAAGGCGCCGCGCTGCGCTTGCGGCAGCGATCCCCGACGGTGGTGGTGCGGCAGCGAGTGTCGCGTCCAAGCGGGCATGGCAAGCGAAGGCGTATCACGAAGACCATCAATGATGTGATCAATACCCTGCTGTCGGGTCAGGCCGTCGAGCGCAAAGCGTTCCATTGGCGAGGCACCGAACCCTGTGCGCGATAGCAGGTGAATGCGATCACTGTCGGTCATCAGGGTGTCGAGATGGGCTGCGCCCGCGCCAGCCGCCTTACCGATCAGCAACGAGAGTCCAAGAACTGATAGAAAAAGACTTCGAGATCTCATTTCAAAGAGCCTAGCGCGCGCTTTTCAGGAGTTGTGTTACCAGTTTGTGCGTGCTGCGGCGCAGAAACGTTGACAAACGACATACCGACAACTAACCACGCAAGGTGCCCGTCGTTTCTGAGCCTATCCGACTTTGAAAATCCTCCTCGCCATCCCATGGTTCGCCTGGCTGCTCGTCGCTGCGAACCTCGCCATGCTAGGCGGGAGCGCCGAGTACCCGCACGTCAACATCATTGTGCATGAAATGACCTTGCCGTCCGACCGGACCGTCTATGTCACAGTCGCGGACCTGCTTATTCTCGGCGGCGTCGTCAGCCTCTGGGTGGAGGTCTTCAAGGCAACAAGAACTTCAGTGGCATCGATCGTGGACCACGCGCTGTCACTGGTGGTGTTCGTGATCTACCTCGTCGAATTCCTGATTGTGGAACAAGTGGGCAACACCACTTTCCTGATACTGACGCTGATGGCCTTCACTGATGTCGTATCCGGATTCACGGTGACCATCTCGACCGCCAAACGTGATTTCACGATGGGCTGACATCTTTGGTCATGCCGGGCGGGCAGATCTTTTCCTGGATCGTCGATTCGCAGGCAACGGGTCCGGGTCGAGAACGATATCAACGGGAGTATTCGTCAGTCGACTGGTCGACACCTTCACTGGGGAACGACGCTCGGGCTTGCTTACCCTGACAGTCTGCGGCGCGTCAGAATCAGGACGATTCCTGCTCATGACTCTAAACAGCTTGGAGACGCTCGCAACAACCAACAATATAGTCGCAAGCAGACCTGCTATCACCGATATTGATGCGCCGAGCGCATCGCCGACCAGTAACCAAGCGAGTAGCGCGACGATGACACTAGAGGCAACTACACCGGCAAACCGACCGCGCCGATATCGACGACGCGCAACATGCGAGCTGGGCATGGCAAATGGATTCACGCATTCGCTGACGAAAGCGAACGCGAGGTAACCACATACCGCTGCGGCAGCCAACAATCCAAGCATCAACTCATCACTCTCACAAACGGGACGATGTGGATATGACGTTGCGCAATCGTGACGCTAGAAGCCTATTTCCCTCAAGCTGACGCCTGTCCTGGGACCACCGTACACTGCAAACGCTAGCTGGCAGATGGATAGTAGGCTCGGACGTCAAATGGCGAACATGACAACGAAGAAACAAGAAAACCATATCAGCCAACCGTCACGACGCGTGCATCAAAACAGTAATTACGCCGAAACCCGCGCCTCCAAATCATGCGCATCCGCCCCAACAATCTCGACCTCAACCAGATCCCCCGCCGACAAGTCCCAATCCTCCAGCGGCAGATGCACAAGCCCATCAATCTCCGGCGCATCGGCACTGCTGCGAGCAATCACCTGCCCCTGTTCATGATCGACTTCATCGACGATCACGACCTCCTTGCCGCCAACACGTGCCGCAAGACGCGCGGTACTGATGCGCGCTTGCACCTCCATGAAACACGCGCGTCGTTCTTCAGCGAGCTCTGCCGGGACATGGTCCGGCAGTGCATTGGCAACGGCCCCTTCAACCGGTGAGTAGGTAAAACACCCGACCCGATCGAGCTGTGCTTCCTCGAGCCAGTCGAGCAGTTCCTGAAAATCCGCTTCTGTCTCGCCCGGAAAGCCTGCGATAAAGGTGCTGCGGATGGCGAGGTTGGGCACCTGCTGTCGCCAGGCTTGTATTCTTTTCAGCGTATTCTCGGCGGCTGCGGGCCTGCGCATGTCCTTGAGCACCTTGCGCGAGGCATGCTGGAACGGAATGTCCAAATACGGCAACAGCTTCTCTTGCGCCATCAGCGGAAGCACGTCATCCACATGCGGGTAAGGATAGACGTAGTGCAGACGCACCCAGATACCGAGTTCGCCGAGTGCCTTGCAGAGGTCCAGAAACTTGGTCTTCACCGGCTTGCCACCGTGGAAACCGAGCTTGTATTTGACATCCACGCCGTACGCCGACGTGTCCTGTGAAATCACCAACAACTCGCGCACGCCGGCGTCGCGCAGGCGCTCGGCTTCGGCAAGTACGTCGCCGATGTCCCGACTGACCAGCTTGCCCCGCATCGAGGGAATGATGCAGAAGGTGCACTTGTGATCGCAGCCTTCGGAGATCTTGAGATATGCGTAGTGACGCGGCGTCAGCTTGATGCCTTGCTGCGGCACCAGGTCGATCAGGGGATTGTGTGGCGCTCGGTTCGGTGCATGCTCGTGCACGGCTGACACCACCGACTCGTATTGCTGAGGTCCGGTAATCGCGAGCACCTGCGGATACTTGGCTCTGATCTCTTCCGGCTTCACGCCGAGGCACCCGGTCACGATGACTCGGCCATTCTCGTCAAGCGCTTCGCCGATCGACTGCAGGGACTCTTCTACCGCGGCATCGATGAAGCCGCAGGTATTGACGACCACGATGTCCGCCTGATCGTAGGTCGGCACAACCGAGTAGCCGTCGGTGCGAAGCTGCGTGAGGATTCGCTCGGAATCCACCAGCGCCTTGGGGCACCCCAGGCTCACAAAGCCGACGGTGGGAGGCGTGACGCGCGGGTCGGGCTCGGTGGACATCAAGGCAAGGTAGGCAGTGAAAGGCTTGCCGTCGGCAAACCAGGCCGGCCAGTATATCCGGCCTCACGACCCACCGGCCTTGTACACGCTTACGCGGCGATGGGCGCAGCCGCCGGATTGACTTCTCGCGTCACGCCGAGTGCGTTTGCCAGCGCAAAGGTCAATCCCGATCGATTGAGCGTGTAGATGTGGAATTGCTCGATGCCTTCAGCATGCAGGCGCGTGCACATCTCTGCCGCCACGTCGATCGCCAGTCGCGTCCTGTCTGCGTGATTCTCGACCTCGTGGAATCGCTTGATCATCGCGTCCGGCACATTCGCCCCGCAGGAGCTTGCAAACCGGCACACCTTTTCGATATCGCCGATCGGCAGGATGCCGGGCACGATCTTCAAGTCCACGCCACGACGTGTGACCGCATCGCGCCACCGCAGGAATCCATCGGTGTCAAAGAAGAACTGCGTGACCGCATCGGTCGCACCGAGCTCGGCCTTGCGTGCCAGCCACTCGATGTCATCTTCAACGCTGTCGGACTCTGGATGCACTTCCGGGTAGGCCGCCACCGACATCTTGAAGTCTCCTCGGCGCGCGATCAGCTCCATCAGATCGGTCGCGTGCCTGAGCTGCCGTGGCTTTCCCGCGGCATCGGCACTGTCCGCATCGCCTCGCAAGGCGAGAATTCGCTTCACGCCCATGGCACCCAATTGGTCGAGCGCGCGGTGCGCGTCTGCCTCGGTCATGCCGGAACACGCGAGGTGCGCGACCACCGGTATCGAGGTTTCCCGCGTCAGCGCGCCTACCAGGTCGAGGCTGGGTTGGCTCTCCGCACCGAGCGCGCCCCAGGTGACCGAGACAAAGCTCGGATTCAGAGTTTCCAGCGTGCCGTAGGTTCGCCAGAGTTGTCTCTGCTGCGCCTCGGTCTTGGGCGGGAAGAATTCGAAAGACAGGTTCGGTGCAGTCATGGTGGCGTTACCTTCAATGTACAGACGAACGTTGAGGGGCAGGCTGTCGGACGCCCTGCCAGATGTTCACGGTCAAGGGATCCCCGACCAGGCTCTCGACCGGGCCCGGCTCGAGGCCCGCAACACTGAGCGCGTCCTTGATCGTGTCGGACTCGAAACCGAGCCAGCGATGACGGTGTTCGTCGCGCAGGCTGGTCTCTGCATGCGGCGCGAAATCGACGATCAACAATCGGCCACCTACCGCGAGCGTACGCGCGACTTCGTTGATCACACGCTGGGGCGAGTCGCTGTAGTGGAGTACCAGATGCATGGTGGCCACATCCACGCTGTCGTCCTCCACCGACAGGGCATACATGTCGCCCTTGCGCACCTGCAGATGACGCGCGCCGAGCTTCTCGAGCCGTGCGCGCGCCACGCTCAGCATGCCGGTGCTGGAATCGATGCCCACACCGCGTTCAATCTGTTCGGCAAAGAGCTCCAGCATCCGGCCAGTGCCGGTGCCGACATCGAGCAAGGTGCCAAACGGGTCGGAGCCCACGACGCTGCGCAGGCGATCCTCGAGTTCTTCCTCCGGCACGTGTAGTTGTCGAATCTTATCCCACTGCGCCGCATTGGCTTCGAAGTACGCGTCGGCAGCCTCCGCTCGCTGTGCGCGGATTTGCTCGAGCCGCGTCAGATCGCGAGCGATATCACCCTCGTGTTGTGGGATCAGATCGACAAGGGTGCGCGATAGAGCACCCTGCACGCCATGATCGTTGACCCGATAGAACACCTGCACGCCCTCCCGGAATCGCACGAGCAGGCCGGCTTCGACGAGAAGCTTGAGATGACGCGAGATGCGTGGCTGACTCTGACCGAGAATCTGCACGAGCTCACCGACGCTTAATTCCGCATGGGCGCACAAGGCGAGCAACCGGAGCCGCGTAGGCTCACCTGCGGCGCGCAAACTGGCGAGAAGAAGATCCATTTACATAAAGATATGTTTATATATTGATCGACTATGCCAGAGCTTTTGTGGAACTGCAAGTTCACGTTTCTTGACGTCCGCGAGCGGGACAAGCGTGAAGCAGTCCACACGACAACTGGCCGAGACGGGCCGCGTTGCTGCGCCAACTGGGCGAAAATCGTCGCAACACTGCCGTGACGGGCCAACAGTGAGTAGACTGCGCGCTCACAACGCGCCTTTGCACGCTCGCGCACCCATCCGCCCGGATCGATGTAACCGCTTTGTCTAGATGTCCACTGATTTACTAGAGCAGTTGCGAGAGCGGCTCCACGCCGGCAACGCGCCCCAGTCCTCGGCCAGTTCGAACCCGGGCCAAGGCCACCAGAATGCTCCCATCGTGTTGGAAACCGCGTGCACCGCGGTACTCGCAGGTGTCGTGCGTCTGGCCTCGACCGATGGTGGTCGGCAGACCGTGCATGCGATTGCGAGCAGCGGTGCCGGTCGCGCCAACGGCGCTGAAAGCGCGGTCAAGCTGTTCGGCCCGGATGGCGTCTCCGCACTGGAGCGCAGTGTGGCCGAGGCCACAAATCGGCCAGCGTCGGAAGTCGCTGACCACACGCCGCACGCGGTCAGCGCGGTACTGGAAACGCTTCACGCCGAGATCGAAGGCTCCTCGCTCAGCCCAGACGGGCTCGCCACAATTCTTATCAGTCAGGAAGGAGCCGTGCGTGCAGGCTCGGGGTCAGGCCTAGTAGACTCCCTCGAAACCAACGGATTCCTTTCAACATCAACCGCTTCGCCCTCACGGAAGAACGATTCCAGCCGGCAGCAGCCGTCTGAACTCGAAGAGTCAACGCAATCTGGAGGGGTGAATCGCACTGCACCTGCGCAGGCTCAACACCCGGCCTCTGCGGTCAACGCAGGGTCGATCACCCACTCGCCAACACGTACCGCCGCTGATAGCGGCACTACCCAATCAAGTTCCCCATCTACCGGAGAAAGCACGTCCATGTGGAAGAAAATACTGCCGATTGTCGGCATCCTGATCCTCGCCTGGATCATCCTGAGCCTGGTCGGCGGCAACAAAGACGATGCAGCCGATAC
>CALLMF010000016.1 GCA_938006335.1 uncultured Granulosicoccaceae bacterium
GCGACTCGGGCCGAGGCGACCACCGCGATCTTCGAGTATGTTGAACACTTCTACAACCGCGTTCGAAGGCATTCGTCATTGGACTACATGACACCGATCGAGTATCGAGAGTACAATGCAACAACGGCCCTAGCGGCTTAACCCGGTTTCTATAAAATCGGGGGAACTCCAATTTCTCATTCGCTCGGGTGTGTAGTGACGAGCACCTTGTTGGCTGGCACGATGACAAACGATGTGAGTGAGGTTGCCGTCAGCCGGGTTGTCATGGTCAGCGCTCCCAACTCCGTCCCGCGATTGTTCGCGGAGTTCATAAAGTTCATCGGCTTGCGGGGTAAGGCATCTGACGTGTTCATGTCCAACGTCAAGGCGCTTTCAGGGCGTGAGCCCGAGGCGTTTGTTGTGAGTGATCAGATGCGGTTGATCAGTTCACCTACGTTGCTCCTGCATGCGCCAGATGACAAGGAAGTGCCATTTTCGGAGTCACAAAGTATTGCTGCAAGCAATGATCACGTGGTCTTGAAGGAGATTCCGGGCAAGGGCCATAGAAGAATCATCTGGTCGGCGGATACCATCAGTGAGGCCGTGGAGTTCGTGGTGGCCCACTAGGTGAGCGGCCGGAATTTGGCGCAGTAACATTCTTGCGCTGGCTCGTTTTCAGCAGCTCCATATCTACGAGCACAAAAAAGGGCGGTCGCGAAAGCTGTTGCGACCGCCCTTGTTGACGCGCAAAGGACCTACGAGTTGTTGCTGTCGATGTTGTTGATCACCTGATCAATGCCGGGGGCGGCGAGTGCTGCACGCTCTGCGGCCAGGCTGTCAGTCTTCTCCGAGAAGCCGAAGAGGGTTGCCGTGTTACCGTCCACTTGGACGCTGACGTGGCCAGAACCGCTGACGGCAGATTGCACGTCCTGAAACACGCTGCCGCTGGTGACAGCGAAAGCAGGGGTGGCGAAAGCGGTAGCGGCAACAAGCGCGAGAGCAGCGGTGAAGTTTTGGGTTTTCATGAGATTGGATTCCTGTAGATGAGTGAGTGTGGTCGTCCGGTCGAAACAAGCTATGTGCTGTTTTGATGGATCTAGTATCGGGACTCATCTTTTCCGTTGCCTTGGCGGGACCTTACGTTTGTGTATGGCTCGGTCCGGGCTGCATGCCCCGTTATCACCAGTGCCGTAGCCAATTGTTTAAAAGTGTTTCTTTCGCCGGAAACGCGCCGCAACGTCCCAAAGTCACGAAATGACGAGCGCCATCCCGAGATTAAGTGCCACACATGCCTTGAGGACTTTCGAGACAAGACGCTACTCCAGTCAGGCTCATATAAGGTGCACGACGGATGGCTTCCATCTCACGCAAACACAGCGTCTCGGTTTCGCTCGCAACACTTCTGGCGGTGCCGGGTATTGCAGGCGCTCAGTCCATCGTGGCCAATGACTTGCTGACCATCAGCTCGGATACGACCGAGTGGCAGGACTGCACGGGCTCGGACCTTGTGTCGGAAGCTGACCAGTTCGATCCCGGCCATCTTGACGGTTCGGGGTGTGCGTTTCGCGAGACAGCGATAGAGGCCGGTGAGGAGTACAAGCTGACTTGTGGTGTCTCTTCGTTCAAGTATTCGAGTATCACGCTCGCGTTTCTCAACGATCAGGGTGAAACGCTGGCGACCGAGACCCAGGACATCTTCGAGGACGTCAACGGCGCCCCCTACTCGGTAACGCTCACAGCACCGGCTGATGCAACGGTCGGGGCAGTTGGCATCTACGGACTGGAGGGCTCTGGATTTCAGGACTGCACCTTGTTTTCGACGACTCCGGTAGCGGAGCCGGTTGACGGTTCCATTGCCGGCATGGTCTGGGCGGATCTCGAGCGCGATGGCGTGAACGGCACTGGCGAAGGACCGATTGCCAACAGTAGTGTGCAGTTGTATTCAGGCACGAAGCTGCTCGAGGAAGTTCAGACAGACGCGGCTGGCGCGTACTACTTCGGCAGCCTCGCCGTCGATCACTGCTACACCGTGCGTTTTCTGAGCGCGGACACCACGCTCGAGTACACGCTGGTGGGCGGGGACAATGATGTCGTGTCAGCGGACGGTTTTACCAATGAGATCTGCCCGACTGAAGCCGTCCCGAATGTTATAGATATCGACGCGGGATTCTCGCCCGTACCGGTTGTGGTCCCGCCCAATGATTACGCCGTATGCGGACATGCGCTGGCGTTTGAAGACGACAGCCTTGTCGGCAATCTGTCCGGAATAGAAGTTACGCTCGAGCGAATCACAACCGGTGAGTTCGCCGTCGAAACCACCAGGGCCGATGGCGGTTTTGCCTTCACCGATCTGATTGCCGGCGACTACAAGGTGTCATTCAACGCACCGACCGGCTACGAGTTTATTACCTCGGGATCAACCCTCAGTGCTGATGGCACATTCGCTGGTACTGACGGCATGACACCGGGCTTCAATATCCCGGCAGATTCCAATGCACAGCCGAACGGGGCGTGCACCATGCGTTTCGTGAATGCCGGCATCATGCCCACCGTCGTGGCGCTTGAGCCCACTCTGGCGCAAGACGATACGTTCAATGGTTTCGTCGGTGAGGAATATCTGGTCGAGTTTCTTGCCAACGATGAGGCCTGTGACGCGGAGGTTGTTGACGTCGATCTGATCGGGCACAACGTACCGGGCCTTGTCAGCTACGACGGCCAGGCGCAAGCATTCCAGTTGTCTGAACTGACTGAGCCCGGCACCTACCATATCGAATACGGCATTCGTGGCGCCTGCGGTTCCTATGACACGGCCAACATCGTGGTGGTTCTCGAAGACGTACCGGTACCACCGGTCGGCGGACCGGACGCTCCGGCGTTCTGCTACGCCTCTGTCGGCAAGCTGACAGCAGAGAATCCGAACGAGCACCTGGATGTGTTCACGCAAGCGGGTGAGACTGCTGATGCCTTTGCGTCTGCGTACCGTTTCTTTGATCCTGATGGTGAGATGGTCTATGAGCTCACCACGGCAGATGCGGCCAAGGGACCCGTCGATCGCGGTAACCGCTGGTCCGTGCACTTCAAGAAGAACGGCAACGGCATCAGCGCGGAAGACATCGGATTTGTTGCAGCGCTCGAGAATGAATTGCAGTCACCGCTGACCGAGTGTGTCACCCGGAACGTGACGCCGATCGCGCTGGATCTCGATCAGGACGGGCAGGTTGAAACCGTTGCCGGCAACGTCTCCTTCGATGCTGATTCTGACGGCACCCCAGACCAGCTTGCCGAGTGGTTCGGACCGGGAGACGGCATTCTTGTTCACGCAGGTGAGGCTGAAGGCGCACTTGGCGGTGAGCACCTCTTTGGTGACCGTGGTGGTGAGTTCACTGACGGCTTCGCAGCGCTTGCAACGCATGATCTTGACGGTAACAACTGGGTATCCGGAGAAGAGCTCGACGGCATTGCTCTCTGGATCGATGTGAATGGCAACGCCGCGCTCGACGATGGTGAGTTGCACACGCTCGAGCAGTACGGCATCGAAGCCCTTGGCACCGACGCCTACAAGGATGTCGCACGGGCCCGACTCTCCAACGGCAAGACCCTGTTGATGCGTGACCTGTGGTTTCCGATGTCGCCTGTCACCAGCGCCCAGCGCTAGTGGCTTGGCAGCTCAGCTCAGAGAAACCTTCGCGTCAGAATCGAATAGAGGCTCAACACATCATGTTCACGCTCAAAAACACAGCTCGACTCCCCGCCATGACCCTGCTTGCCTTGTCCATAGCTGGGTGCAGCGGGGGCGGCGGATCAGGTGACTCGTCCAACGTCGACGCTACCAGCCCGGAGGTGGTGACTGACGTTGATGTCGGCGAGGCCGCACTCATCACCGCCGCCACCAAGACCACAGGCGGTGTCATTGAGGCCAATGAAACCGACTATGCCTTGCCGGCACTCTCCGGTGACACGAATATGCTCAGCATGAGTATTCCGGCAGGACCCGCTCCGGCCGTCGCCAGCCGACGCACGGTCAGTCAGGGATCGGGAGAAGCGCTGTCTTTCGGTGATGTCGTGACGCTCAAGTACGACATGTTCCGTTGGAGTGATGGTGCGTTGGTGGATTCTTCCGAGCAGTACAACGTTGCGCGCACCGTGCTTGCCGGTGACTCGGAATCACAACCGGTGCCGGACTATCTGGCCAAGTCGTTGCTGGGGCGTTCGCTCGGTGATGTGATTCAGGTCGTACTGCCAGCCGGTACCGATGATCTGCCTGCAGAGCTCGACGAGAGTGACGCACACGTGCTAGTGGTAGAGCTGCTGTAGCGCGTGTCAGCGGTGTGCCGTTGTCGGTCCGGTCAATGGACCTTCAACGAGCACCAGACTCGGTGGGTCCGTGATGCAAGCAAAGGGTTTGCAGCCCTCGTACTCGAACTCAGCAAACTTGATCTCGGCCACTACCGTGTGACCGAAGTGCTCAATGCACGTGCGTTGCGCGGCAGTAGAAGAGAGTTCACCAAGGACGCGAGTGAACCCTGCGTTGTAGCCAGACTCGTGGACCCGCTCGCGCAGGGTTCGGTAAATGCCGCGTCCGCGGTACTCCGGTTTCACGATCGCCATGTCCACCAGCAGGGTGTGCCCGGCATCGCGTTGTCGACTGTCTGCGGCAAGAGCTTCCAGCTGTCGCAACAGGGCCTTGATCGGCTTGAGGCTATCGGGCGCATCACACGGATAGTCCGGTTGCGCGAAATAGTCACACGCAACAACGCAGCCGACAACATGATCGTACTGACGGTCAATGGCGACCAGCGAGAGATTCTGTCGCCATATGGCATCGAATGACGCGCGCAGGTAGTGTCGATACTCGGCGAGGCCCACATCCATCGCCTGGTGCAAGACGCTGGAGTTCGCGAACACATCGCAGGTCACGGCGAACGCTTCCTCGGCGTGTGCCTGCGTCAGTCTTACAAAATCGATGTCGTCCAGCGGAGTGCGCATAGGTTGTCTAGTACGCGTCCAGGAGTGCGTCGGACGCTGTTTATTTCACTGGCAGGTTTGTGGAATCATGAGTATCTCGTACACATCTTGCACCGTCATGACTGTCTCATTCACCGTTGAGTGGCCCAGGCTCGCGCTGCGTGCCCGGCTGACCAGAACCCGTCGCCTCGTTGGCACGCTGTTGTTGTCGCTACTGACATTGGGCGCGGCGGGGGCCGTGCTACCGGACAGTGTCAATGGCACACCGTTGCCGAGCCTGGCACCCATGCTCGAGTCGGTAACGCCGGCGGTGGTCAATATCTCTACCGTGACACGGGCGCGGGATCTCAACCCCTTCATGAACGATCCGTTCTTTCGTCGTTACTTCGAGCGCGAGCGCAACGGCTCGAGCGAGCAGCAGAGTCTCGGCTCCGGTGTCATCGTGGATGCCGAGCAAGGCATTGTCGTCACCAACGACCATGTAATCAGCGATGCCGACACGATCATGGTGACGCTCGCTGACGGGCGTGAGTTCAATGCAGATCTTCTCGGTAGTGATCCGGATGCGGATATCGCCGTGCTCAAGATTCAGCCGGTGAAGTTGTCGGCCCTGGAGTGGGCGGATTCTTCGGCATTGCGTGTCGGGGACTTCTGCGTGGCTATCGGTAACCCGTTTGGTCTTGGCCAGACCGTGACTTCCGGCATCGTGTCCGCACTGGGGCGTAGTGGTCTGGGTATCCAGATGTTCGAGGACTTCATCCAGACGGATGCGTCCATCAACCCCGGTAACAGTGGTGGTGCACTGGTGTCCCTTGATGGTCGCCTGATCGGTATCAACACCGCGATCGTGGCACCCGGCGGTGGCAACGTGGGTATTGGCTTTGCCATCCCTGCAAACCTTGCTCAGGATCTCGTGCAGCAGATCATCGAGAACGGGCGCGTCAGGCGAGGGGAGTTGGGGATCACCGCGCAGACCTTGACGCCTCAACTGGCCGCGGCGCTTGAAGCGGATGTGGACTCGGGCGTTGTCATCGCGAGTATCAGGGAGGGTTCTCCAGCGAACATCGCGGGCCTTCAGGTGGGGGATGTGATCACGGAAGTCGGCGGTCGCGTCATCAGTAGCGTGCAGGACGTCAGGAACCGTATCGGTCTTGTTCGTGTGGGGCAGCGCTTGCAGTTGCGCGTGGTTCGCGCAGGCAAGCTCATCGAGCTGGATGCAGTCATCGACGAGATTCAGGTCGCCAACGCCTTGCTTGATGGTGCGGATTTCATTGATGGGCAGTCGCGCAATGGCCGCCGCTATGTTGCTATCGATGCCGTGGATCCCGACAGTCCTCTCGGTCAGGCAGGTGTGTCGCGAGGGGATCTGGTGTTGAGTGTCAATCGCACACCGGTAGCCACCGTCGAGCAGCTGGAGCAGGTGGCTGAGCAGTCACCGGATTCGGTGTTGTTACTGATCCAGCGGGGCAGGTCAACGCGCTACGTTCAACTCGGACGCTGAACGACTGGCATTGCGCCTTAGCCGGGTGTGTTCTTTTCTACCCAGCGGCTGCCACCGCCCGCGAGCGCTTCCTTCTTCCAGAAGGGTGCGCGGCTCTTGAGTGCTTCCATCAGGTAGCGGCATGCCTCGAAAGCGGCGGCGCGATGTGCAGAACACACGGCGGTCAGTACGATCGCCTCGCCTGGTGTGATGTCCCCGACGCGGTGCACGATCAAGGCATCGATCAGTGGCCAACGTTCTTTGGCATCGACAATGATGCGGTCCAGCTCGCGTTGCGTCATGGCCGGGTAGTGCTCCAGCGTCATGCCAACGACTGCATCGCCTTCGTTGTGGTTGCGCATGCGTCCGACAAAGCTTGCCGTGGCTCCGACCTCGCCGATGGCTTGCGCAGCCTCGAAGGTATCGAGTTCCCGAGCAGGGTCAAAAGCTTCTTCTATGACGCGCGCTGGCATGAGTCAGCCGCCGGTGACGGGTGGGAAGAAGGCGACTTCGTCCCCGTCTGCCACGGCATCGGCTGCCTGGCGGTGTTCCAGATTGACCGAGCACAGCACGTGTTCCGGCATCGGCTGATCGCCGGTGGCCAGGCGCCAGACCTCGGCGACGGTGGTGGCGTTGTCTACCCGCGCAGGGGCGTCGGGCACTTGCTCCTTGAGACTGGCAAAGAACTTCACACTGATGGACATCGATCGGTCCGGTAGGCTTCCATGGTCCCGATCATACCGCTCGGGCCGCGCTAGCACGCTAAATCACCCCCCACTTGACTCTCAGGCAAGGCATGTCAGAACTCACGCATTTCAACGCCGCAGGCGAGGCGCACATGGTCGATGTCGGCGACAAGGACACAACGCATCGCATCGCCGTTGCCGCCGGCCTCATCCGCATGTTGCCGGAGACGCATGCCATGGTCACCGCCGGTACGCACAAGAAGGGGGATGTGTTGGGTATCGCCCGGGTGGCGGGCATCATGGCGGCCAAGCGCACCAGCGATCTGATTCCGCTCTGCCATCCCATCGGGCTGACCCGTGTGGCGGTAAGTTTTGATACCGACGCCGAGGCATGCGCCATCGAGTGCCGGGTGACGACCGAGACGCGCTCACAGACGGGCGTGGAGATGGAAGCCCTTGTTGCGCTGCAGGCGACGCTTGCCACCATCTATGACATGTGCAAGGCGGTGGACCGCGGCATGGTCATCGACGCGGTGCGTGTGCTGGAGAAGCACGGCGGCAAGTCGGGCAGTTGGACTGCCCCGGAATAGTTACAGAGCCGTTAATTAGCCTGCAGTACTCGACAGTTTTCCGGCGCGCGACTGAACGTGAGCCGCAATGTGCCGTCAAGAGCTTAGGTGGCGTGCGTTTGCGTGGCCCGGTGACTGAACAACCCTTGTCGGGGTGCGTCTATGTGACGAAGTTCACACGATACAATCAGCGCGCGCTTGTCTTGATTGCAAGCGAGCGTCTATCTGGACTCGGCAATGAAATTATTCAAGTGGTTGGCGATCGTACTGGTCGTACTGGTGCTGGTGGTGGGAATCGGCATTGGCGCGCTGGTGTATCTCATCGACTGGAACAGTCAGAAGGAGCGCATACAGTCGTTGGTGAAGACCCAGACGGGGCGTGACCTCGTCATCGCCGGAGACCTGAGCCCGTCTGTCTTTCCCTGGGCAGGGATCTCGATCGGCGAGATCTCGATTTCGAATGCCGAAGGTTTCGGTGACGCCGCCTTCGCACGCATGAACGGCGCCGACGTCAAGGTCGAGCTGCTGCCGCTGCTGCGGCGCACGGTCAACATTCGCACTGTCGAGCTGGACGGTCTTGAGATCGACCTGCAACGCGCAGCCGATGGCACCACCAACTGGGACGACCTGGTCGCGGGTACAACCACGACCACGACAACAGAAGAGACAGCTGCTGAAGGTGAAGTCACTACCGAAGTGGAAGGCAGCACCGCAACCATTGCAGCGCTCTCTGTCGGCGGTATCAACATCTCCAACGCAACGGTACGTTGGACCGATGCACAGGCAGGACTTGATGCCGTGCTCTCCGACTTCAACCTGAAGACCGACACGATCGAACTTGCCAAGCCCTTCTCCCTGGAAACCGACTTTGCGGTTGCCAGCAACAGCATGGGACTCGCTGCAGACATCGACGCCAAGAGCGATGTGATGATCGATCTCGAACAGCAGACCTACTCGCTCACGGGATTTACCGTGAACACCGATGCCAAGGGTGCCTCCTTTCCGGGTGGCGCACTGGTAGCAAGCCTCGGCGCCGATGTCGTGGCCGCCCTAGGCGAGCAGGAAGTCACCATCGATGCACTCGCGCTCGACACGCTCGGTATGGTTTTGAAAGGTGAGATCGATATAACAGGACTGGATGCCGAGCCCACCGTCGTCGGTACGCTTGCAAGCGACAACTTCTCACCGCGCGAGCTGTTCGAGAAGCTTGCGATAGAAGCGCCCGTCACCTCTGATGCCTCCGTGTTGGGTGATGCCGCGGTCGGCTTTGGCTTCACGGCGACGCCTTCTGCGGTCAATGTCAGGGACATTGCCCTGAAGCTTGATGACACCAACTTCACCGGCACGCTATCCGTACCGTCACTGCAGGGCGCAGTACCTCCGGTGCGCTTTGACCTTGCCATGGATTCAATCAACGTGGATCGCTACCTGCCACCGTCAGCGGAAGGTGATGCGGGCGGTGAGTCCACAGAACCCGAGACCAGCGGTGGTGGCGACAGCGGCGATACGCCGATTGTCCTGCCCACCGAAATACTGCAGTCGCTCGATATCGATGGCACGTTCAAGGCCGGTGAGCTGATCGTCAGTAACCTCACTACCCGCGACATCGTGATTCCGGTCAAAGCATCGGGCGGTAAGGTAGGCGTGCAGAACGTCACTGCATCCTTGTATCAGGGCGCGGTCAATGCAACCGCCAATGTCGATGTCTCCAGTGGTGCCCCGCGATATGCGGCCGCTGCCGACTTGTCTGGCATTCAAGCGGAGCCCTTGTTGGGCGACCTGTTGAAGAAGAACTCACCACTTTCTGGTGGTGGCAACTTCGCCATGGATATCACCACCGGTGGCGACACCGTCAATGCGATGAAGTCCGCGCTCAACGGTAATTTCTCGAGTGCGTTTACCGATGGTTCTGTCAACGGCATCAACATCGGCTACCAGATACGTCGCGCCAAGGCGGCCCTTGCACTGCAGACACTCCCGGCAGAAGCCGAAGTCGCCAAGACCGACTTCTCGTCGCTCTCTGTCAGTGGTGTGTTCAACAACGGCGTGCTGACCAGTAACGATCTGGACATGCGTGCACCCTTGTTGCGTCTCAGTGGTGATGGCACCGTCGGGTTACCTGCGGAAGTCATTGACTACACCCTCGGCATTCTTGTCACGGGGTCCATAGAAGGTCAGGGCGGCAGTGCCGCAGAGGAGCTCAGCGGGCTCGATCTCAGTGTCAACGTCGACGCAACCTTTGATGAACTCGCAGCCAACCCTGCCAAGGTGCTGCTCAGCGGTATCTCCACGAGCTACACCGATGCGCTGAAGGGCAACGCCAAGGCAGCGGCAGAAGCCAAGGCAGCAGAGCTGAAGGCAGCCGCGCAAGCCAAGGCCGATGAAGCACGTGCAGAGGCCGAAGCGCGCTTGAAGGAGAAGGAAGACGAGCTCAAGCAACAGCTGAACGAGAAGCTCGACGGTGTTGTTGATGAAGAGACCAAGGACCAGTTGAAGCAGCAGCTCGACGGTGTGATTGACGACGACAAGAAGGATCAGCTGAAAGAAGGCCTGAAGGGCTTGTTTGGCGGCTAGACCTGGTCCACGCTTGGACCCCATGAGTCGCTTTCAACTTATTCAGTGACGCGGCTGTCCGATGCGGACGGCCGTGCGTTCTCCCAGGCAGTGCTCGCCTGGTTCGATGCTCACGGTCGCACCCACTTGCCCTGGCAGCAGGACCCGACGCCGTATCGGGTGTGGGTCTCGGAGATCATGCTTCAGCAGACGCAGGTCGCCACCGTCATCCCGTACTACGAGCGCTTCATGCAGCGCTTTGCGAGCCTGCCGGATCTCGCTGCCGCCGACGTGGACGAGGTGCTGGAGCACTGGTCCGGTCTCGGCTACTACGCGCGCGGGCGGAACCTCCACAAGACGGCGGTTGCGTGCGTCGAGCAGCACGGGGGTGACCTTCCACACGACATTGATGCGCTGGTGGCGCTACCCGGTATCGGGCGCTCGACTGCTGGCGCCATCCTGAGCCTGGCCCTCGGCCAGCATCACCCGATACTCGACGGCAACGTCAAGCGCGTGCTGGGCCGCTACGCCGGTATCGAAGGCTGGCCCGGGAAGACAGCAGTGCAGAAGGAGCTGTGGGAGCTCGCTGAGGCAGTGACGCCTGCCAAGCGGGTCGGCCACTTCAACCAGGCGATGATGGATCTTGGCGCAACCCTCTGTACGCGTAGCCGGCCTGCCTGCGACCGCTGCCCATTGGCAGACACCTGCGCCGCACTCGCAAGCGGCGAGCCCACGCGCTACCCCGGCAAGAAGCCGAAGAAGGAAAACCCGGAGCGCCATGCCACGCTGCTGTACCTGGAACACGACGGCCAGATCCTGCTGGAGCGCCGCCCGCCAACGGGGCTCTGGGGCGGGCTCTACTGCCTGCCGATAGTCAGCACCGATGTCGACACCGGCAGGAACACGCTCGGCTCCGGTGCCGGGGCCTTGCAGGAGGCGCTGGAAGCGGCTGTGGACTGGGATGAGCCCCCCGTCGCCCGCCTCACGCACACCTTCAGTCATTTCCGGCTCAACGCCGATGTGCGCGGTGCCAGCGTGCGTGGAATCGATGCCCTGGTGATGGAGAGTGACCGGTACGTGTGGTACAACGGCGGGGACATGCCGGGGGGCATGGCCGCACCGGTCATGCGTCTTCTGCAGACCCTGAAATTTGATACGAGTGGAGAAGCCCCGTGAGTCGGATGGTGCAGTGCGTCAAGCTGGACAAGGAAGCCCCCGGGCTCGAGCGCCCGACCTATCCAGGGGACCTCGGCAAGCGCATCTACCTCAATATTTCCAAGGAAGCCTGGGACAGCTGGGTGCAGCACCAGACCATGCTGATCAA